>NZ_CP083239.1:3731288-4391718 GCF_022836935.1 Ancylobacter polymorphus
GCAATTCGCATGCCGCGGAGGACTTCCGGCAACGTGTCATGCCTGCGTCCTTCGTCTTATAGTGCCCAGAAGACCCCCTCGGGCACCATTGCAGCGAACGCAGCGTCATCAGAGCGCCGCAATCAGGCCCGGTCAAGCGCTTGACGGCGCACCACCCCTCCCTTCCCTATGCGACCTTCGATATTCTCGCTTCAGCAGGCTACAACCATGGCGAACAAGGCAAAAACCACACTCCCCGGCAATCTCTCCGTGGAGACCGAACTCGTCCTCGCCGGACGCGATCCGTTTCGCCATGACGGCTTCGTGAACACCCCCATCGTCCGAGGCTCGACCGTTCTCTCGCCCAGCGTCGCGGACCTTGAGGGCCATACTGGCCGCTATACCTATGGCCGGCGCGGTAACCCCACGGTCGAGAGCCTGGAATCCGCCCTGACTCGCCTCGAAGGCGGCGCCGGCGTGGTGCTGACGCCGTCCGGCCTTTCCGCCGTCAGCATCGCCCTTCTGTCAGTCCTGAAGGCGGGGGACCATCTGCTGATGGTCGACAGCGCCTATCAGCCGACCCGCCGCATCTGCGATGAGGTGCTGACGCGCTACGGGATGGAAACCACCTATTATGACCCGCTGATCGCCGACGACATCGCCAGCCTTATCCGCCCCCACACCCGCGCCATCTTCCTCGAATCCCCCGGCTCACAATCCTTCGAGATCCAGGACATACCCGCCATCGTCGCTGCCGCCTCCGCGCGCGATATCACGACGCTGATGGACAATACGTGGGCAACGCCGCTGTTTTTCCGCCCGCATGATTTCGGCGTGGATGTGTCCATTCAGGCCGGCACGAAATATCTCAGCGGCCATTCCGACCTGAATATCGGCACCATTTCGGCCAATGGGCGCACCTTCCGCCGCATCCTCGCGACCCATGGCGACCTCGGCATCACCGTCGCGCCGGAGGATGCCTTCCTCGCGTCGCGCGGCCTGCGCACCATGGCGATACGGCTCGAACGCCACCAGCAATCAGCGCTCGCGGTGGCACGCTGGCTCTCGTCGCGGCCGGAAGTGCGACGGGTTCTGCATCCGGGTCTGCCTGAGCACCCCGGCCACGCCTTGTGGAAGCGCGACTTCAAGGGCGCGTCGGGTCTGTTCAGCATCATCCTCGAACCGGTGCCGAAGCCGGCCGTCGACGCCTTCCTCGACAGCCTGGCGCTTTTTGGCCTCGGCTACAGCTGGGGCGGCTATGAGAGCCTCGCCATACCGTTCGACTGCAGCGCCTATCGTAGCGCGACCCGCTGGAATCCGGGCGGCCCGGCGATCCGCCTGCAGATCGGCCTTGAAGACCCCGCCGATCTCATCGCCGACCTCGATTCCGGCTTCGCGGCCCTCGCGGCGGCGCTCTGAACGCACCGACACGTCCGGGCGGGCGGCGACTTGCCGTCAGCCCGGACGATAAGGCGCCAGCCGCACCTCGCGCAGCCCGTTATAGTCGAAGCCGCGCAGATCCGCCCCACGCTGGATGCGCAAACCGATGGCCTCCGCCCGGCGGGCAAAGCGCGGCTCCTGCCGCTTTTCCACGAAGGCGACCCGGCAGGTGCCGCCGGCCTTGAGGAAGTCCGCGGCCGCCGCCCCGTCAAGAAAGCGCGGCGCATTGGGTAGGAGCAGCGCGAAGCTCGGCTCGTTATAGCCGGCTATGGCCACCTCGATCGGGCCTGCATCGGCCCCGCAGGATTCGCGCGCGGTCGCGGCCACCACGCGCGGCGCCATCCAGAAGCTCTCAATGTTCGGAAGCACCAACTGCATCACGCCCAAGCCGGACACGAGCATGCCAGCAATGGCGACCAGCGCGGCTTTCTCCACGCCATAGTCGCGGACGGAAGCGGCCGCGATCACCAACGCGAAGAAGCCCATCAGCAGCAGCGGCCACGCGAGCACGCTGGTCGTGCGATCGAACACGGCCATGCCCAGCAGCGCTCCCACCGCGATCACCGCTCCGATCAGCGGCCACAGCCAGAGCACCCGCGTGAGCCGCGTATTGCCGATCGCGAGCGCTCCCCGCTCGACCGCCAGAGCGATCAATATCGCAATAGCCGGCAGCGTGGGCGCCACATAGGCAGGGACCTTGGTCGGCAGGATTTCGAAAAGAACCCAGACCGGCACGACCCAGGCGAGCAAAAAGCGCACGGTGCCAATGCGTCGGGCTTTCCAAAGAATGGGGATCGCGAGGGGAGCCAGCGGCGCCGCCGGCCAGAACAGGGCGAAGAACAACAGCAGATACACGCCCGGGAGACCGGTAAAGCCCTGGTACTCCCGCGCCACCGGCCCCAGCAGCGTGCGCGCGAGCAATTCCGGCTGTGTCTCCGCCGGCCCATAGCGACGCAACACGACCCAGCCGATGACGACCAGCAGGAGGAGAGCCAGCCCGGCATACGAGCGCGCACGCCGCAGGAAGAGTGCCGAGCGGTCCACCGCTACCAGCGCCACCAGCGGCAGCACAACGTAGAGGGGGGTCATCAGCCCCTTGGTGAACAGCCCGAATGCCAGAGCCGTCCAGAAGACCAGCGCGACGCGCGACTCATAAGCGGACTGGTGCCAGGCACCTGCCGCTCCGCGCTGGCGCTCGGCCAGATAGAGCCGGCCCATCGCTCCGAGCATCGCCGCGACCGCCGCGATCAGGAACACTTCCGGCACAGCGAGCCGCCCGGCGACACCAAGGGCAACGCTGCTGGCCAGCAGGCTGCCGGCCAGTAGCGCACCACGGCGGTGCGTGAAGGCCAGTGCCGCCCAGAAGGTCAGCAGCACGGCGGCGATGGCCCCCGCCAGAGACGGCAGGCGATAAAGCCAAACGCGGGTCGGCGCATCGGGAACGCCGACAACCTCCGCAGCCTTGACCATCCCGGCCTGCATCCAGTGCAGCCCAAGCGCCTGCGTGCGCTTGGGCTCCCAGCCGAGCCTCGTTTCCGTCAGCGCACCCGTTTCCGCCATATGGCGGCTGATCAAGGCATAACGCGCGCCGTCCCTGTCCACGGGGGGAATCGAGAAGAGGCCGGGCAGCAGCGCCACCAGACACAGGCCGACGAGGAACAGGCAGGCCCGGCGGTCGGTATGGCAGCACGCCTCGAACAACGCGACGATGCGATCCGGAAGGCGCGGGCCCCGCGCGGAATAAAGCGGGGCGGAACGTGCCTTGCGGCCCGAAGCAAATGACTTCATCGAATGGAATCCCTCCCGGCTCGATGAAACCTTAGCAGACCGACCGGCCACCCCGCATCCGGGAGTGCCGCCGGTCCGCCACCGTGCGGTCAGGTCAGGCCGGCACTTTCTCTCCGCCCGCACCCGCCGTCGCCGTGAGCCCACCCGCTTCCTCGATAAAGCGCGCCACCTCGGCAACACCATCGCCTGCCCGCACATTGGCGAACACGAAGGGGCGGCGCCCCCGCATGCGGCGCGAATCCCGGTCCATCACGTCGAGCGAGGCGCCCACCAGCGGGGCGAGATCCATTTTGTTGATGACGAGGAGATCGGAGCGGGTGATGCCGGGTCCGCCCTTGCGCGGGATCTTCTCACCGGCGGAAACATCGATGACATAGATCGTCAGGTCCGCCAGCTCCGGCGAAAAGGTTGCGGCGAGGTTGTCACCACCGGACTCAATGAGGATCAGGTCAAGCCGAGGGAAGCGTGCGCGCATCTCGGCGATAGCGGCGAGGTTGGCGGAAGCATCCTCTCGAATCGCCGTGTGCGGACAGCCGCCCGTCTCCACGCCCATGATGCGCTCGGCCGGAAGCGCGCCGGCGCGGGTGAGGATTTCCGCGTCCTCCTTGGTGTAGATGTCGTTGGTGATGGCAGCGAGGTCGTAGCGCTCGCGAAAAGTCCGGCATAGCGCCTCCATCAGCGCCGTCTTGCCCGAACCGACCGGCCCGCCAATGCCGACCCGGAGCGGGCCGCTCGTGTCGCTCGCCATGATTGTCTCCTCGCCTTCAGCTGCGGAACAGCCGCGTGTACTGCGTCTCGTGACGCATCGACGCGATATCGGATTTGAGCGCCGCCCCGCCGAGGCGATCCAGCGGCATCTCGGCCGCATGCGGGGCAACCTCGCGGACGATGGCCAGGGTCGCAGCCAGCGCCCGGTTGCCGTCGGTCTGGCCGAGCGGCACGAGCCTAACGGCGGCAGAGATGAGATTCGCCGCGACGGCGCTGAGGAAGGCGGAAACCGTGGCCGCCAGCGGCAGGCCATGCGCTGCCGCAGCGATGCCCACGGCCGTGGGATAGGCGACGCGTCCGTCCCAGAGGTCCGGCAGCCGCTCCAGCAGCGGCGCCGGCCACGCGGCGCGGGTGGCGGCGAGGAAGGCCTCGCCCTGATTCAGCGTTTCCATCTGCCGCTCGCGCGAGGGCGCGAAGGCGGCAGCGAGTTCCAGGACATCGCGCAGCCGCGCATCGTTGCTCTCCCGCGCCGCTTCAAAGGCGTGCGCCAGCAGAACAGCATCGGCGAACGGACCGCCGTGGCGCAGAAGATCGTCCACCCAGCCGGTGAGTGAGGCGAGATCGGAGACTTCCTGCGTCTCCACCGCCCATTCGAGCCCGTGCGAATAGGCGAATGCCCCCACGGGATAGGCCGGCGACAGCCAGACGAACAGGGCCAGGAGATCGGGCGAGGCGCCAGAGAGCGCCACAGGTGCCTCGCTCATGCCCGCGCCCTAGTGCCCGTGCTTGTGGCCGTGCGCATGGCCATGATGTTCATGGTCATGGCCATGCTTGTGGTCATGGCCGTGCTCATGCGCATGGTCGTGGCCGCAACCGCAATCGGGACCGTGCTCGTGCGCGGCCGGCTTGCCGTCCTGAACGTGCAGCACATCGCGCTCTCGAGCGGGCGCGTGATGGGCGTGCTCATGACCATGGTGATCATGGCCATGGTGGTCATGATGCGCATGCCCGTGATCATGGTGCGCATGATCGTGGTGGTCATGAGCGTGATGATCATGATCGTGATGGTCATGGCCGCAGCCGCAGGCCTCGCCATGGGCGTGGTCGTGATGGTGGTCATGGCCGTGGGCGTGGTGCCCGTGCGCCTCGGCGGCTTCATAGGCACCGCCCTCCGGCTCGAACGCCGCGTCGACCACCGCGACGGTCGCGCCAAGGCCACGCGCCATCTCCTCCAGCACGCTGTCGCGGGCGATGCGGATGCGATCGGCAAGAAGCTCCGCCGGCACATGGCGGTTGCCCAGATGCCAGGCAAGCCGCGCCAGATGATGCGCATCCTGCGCCACGATCTCCGCCACCGGCTCCTCGGCCGCGACCACCGCCACGATGCGCCCGTCTTCGAGCGAGAGGCCGTCTCCGTCTTTCAGCCGCGTCGCCTCGACAAGGTCGAGCAGGAAGGTCACGTCACCCTCGCCGCGCATGGCGATACGGCGGCGGTAGCGCCCGTCATGCGGCAGCACCACACGGTCAGCGGCGGTGGCGGCATCCCAGCTGCCGGCGGGAAGCACAGTGCGGGCACGGATCATGGGACAACTCCGGTGGGGGCGACGCGCAATCTCGGCGTCCTTCCCCAACCCTTAGAACAGGAAATAGCGCTGCGCCATGGGCAGCTCGGTGGCAGGCGCGCAGGTCAGCAATTCGCCATCCGCCCGCACCTCATAGGTTTCCGGGTCGATCTCCAGATGCGGTGTCGCGGAATTGTGGATCATCGACGCCTTGGAAATACCGCCGCGCACATTCTCTACCGCCACCGTCCGCTTCTCCAGGCCAAGCTTATGCGCGACGTTCAAATCCATCGCCGCCTGCGAGACAAAGGTGAGCGAGGTCGCGGTGCGGGCCTTGCCATAAGCGCCCCACATCGGCCGGTAATGCACCGGCTGCGGGGTGGGGATGGAGGCGTTGGGGTCGCCCATGACGGCCGCGACGATGGTGCCGCCCTTGATCACCATGTCCGGCTTGGTGCCGAAGAAGGCCGGCGTCCACACCACGAGATCGGCCAGCTTGCCAGTCTCAACCGAGCCGATATGGCGCGAGACGCCGTGGGCGATGGCAGGGTTGATCGTGTATTTGGCGATGTAGCGCTTGGCGCGTTCATTGTCATTGCGCTCGCTGTCGCCCGGCAGCAGGCCGCGCTGCAGCTTCATCTTGTGCGCGGTCTGCCAGGTGCGGGTGATCACCTCGCCCAGCCGGCCCATGGCCTGGCTGTCGGAGGAGATCATCGAGATCGCACCGAGATCGTGCAGGATGTCCTCCGCCGCGATGGTCTCCTTGCGGATGCGGCTTTCGGCGAAGGCGAGGTCCTCGGCGATCAGCGGGTCGAGGTGGTGACACACCATCAGCATGTCGAGATGCTCGTCGAGCGTGTTGATGGTGAAGGGCCGCGTCGGGTTGGTGGAGGACGGCAGCACGTTGGGCAGGCCGGCCACCTTCATGATGTCAGGGGCATGGCCACCGCCGGCGCCCTCAGTGTGGAAGGCGTGGATGGTGCGCCCCTTGAAGGCGGCGATGGTGTCCTCGACGAAGCCACTCTCATTGAGCGTGTCGGTGTGGATCATCACCTGGATGTCGTAGTCGTCGGCCACCGACAGGCAATTGTCGATCGTCGCCGGTGTCGTGCCCCAGTCCTCATGCAGTTTCAGCGAACAGGCGCCGGCCTCAATCTGCTCGACCAGCGGACCCGGCAGCGAGGCATTGCCCTTGCCCGACAAAGCGAGGTTGACCGGGAAGCTGTCGAACGCCCGCAGCATCATTTCGATATGCCACGGACCGGGCGTGCAGGTGGTGGCGTTGGTGCCCGCCGCCGGCCCGGTCCCGCCGCCGAGCATGGTGGTGACGCCGCTCATCAGCGCGTGCTCGATCTGCTGCGGGCAGATGAAGTGGATGTGACAATCGAAACCGCCGGCGGTGATGATCTTGCCTTCGCCGGCGATGATCTCGGTGGAGGCGCCGATGACGATGGTGACGCCGGGCTGGATATCCGGGTTGCCGGCCTTGCCGATGCCGCAGATCCGGCCGTCGCGGATGCCGATATCCGCCTTGACGATGCCCCAGTGGTCGAGGATCAGCGCGTTGGTGATGACGGTGTCCACCGCCCCTTCCGCCCGCATCACCTGCGACTGGCCCATGCCGTCGCGGATGGTCTTGCCGCCGCCGAACTTCACCTCCTCGCCATAGACGGTAAGGTCCTTCTCCACCTCGATGACGAGGGCGGTGTCGGCGAGGCGCACCCGGTCGCCCGTGGTCGGGCCGAACATCTCGGCATAGGAGGCGCGGGACATCTTCAGGGACATGGCGGCAATCCGTTTCAGGCGGTCAGATAAGACGAGCGGCGGCGATCTCGTGGGGCGGGGTTCAGAGCTTGCCCATCACGTCCTGGCGGAAGCCGTAGACCTCGCGCTTGCCGGCGAGCGCGACCAGCGTCACCTCCCGGCTCTGCCCGGGCTCGAAGCGCACCGCCGTGCCGGAGGGGATGGCGAGGCGCATGCCGCGCGCCTTCTCCCGCTCGAAAGCGAGGGCGGGGTTGGTCTCGAAGAAGTGGTAGTGGCTGCCGACCTGGATCGGCCGGTCGCCCGTATTGGCGACGGTGACGGAGACGAAGTCACGCCCGGCGAGCAATTCGATCTCGCCCTCATCCAGCAGCATCTCGCCCGGCGCCCCCGCAGCATGGGCGGAGGCAATCGGCTCATGCACGGTGACAAGCTTGGTCCCGTCCGGAAAGGTCGCTTCGACCTGGATTTCGACGATCATTTCGGCGACGCCCGGCATCACCTGTTCGGCCGTCAGCACCGTGGTGCCGAGCGTCATCAGTTCCGCAACCGTCTTGCCGTCGCGTGCGCCCTCCACCACCACATCGGTTATGAGGGCCACCGCTTCGGGATAGTTCAGCTTCACGCCCCGCTCCAAGCGACGGCGGGCCACCAGGGCGGCCATGGCGACGAGCAGCTTGTCCTTCTCGCGCGGGCTGAGGTTCATTGAAGCGTCTCCGGCTCTGCAAAGGCGATGGTCGCGGCAAAAG
The DNA here is from genome assembly GCF_022836935.1 of Ancylobacter polymorphus. Classification (NCBI taxonomy): domain Bacteria; kingdom Pseudomonadati; phylum Pseudomonadota; class Alphaproteobacteria; order Hyphomicrobiales; family Xanthobacteraceae; genus Ancylobacter; species Ancylobacter polymorphus. The sequence goes on from NZ_CP083239.1 coordinate 3,739,276, forward strand.
TCCGCCTTACTTGCATCAGGAATGCCAAATGCGCGGCACCTCGCCGACGCCGAGCACGGCGAGCACACGGCGTATGGCACTTTCCAGCGGCGCGCCATCCCGGGCGAGCAGCCGAACGGAGAGCATGCCGTCCCAGGCGCTGGCCCCGGCGTCGAGCCCGTCGGGCAGTTCGGCGGGCAGGAATTCGTCCTCTCCCGCAGCAAGGCCGAGCGCGCCGCGCACGGCATCGAGCCGGGCTTCGGCATCCGGCGCGACCAGCAGCAGCGTGGCGAAAGCGGCCCAGCCGCCGGCGGTGGCGCGGCGGTCGAGCGTGGCGGCGATGTCGCCGTCCAGCTGTAGCCCGTCAGCATAAATCAGCCGGCCGCTGCGGCGGATACGCCAGCGGTCCCGCAGGCTGCCATAGGAGAGGCGCTCACCGCGGGCGGTGCGACCGAGAATGACCGGCTCGACCAGCAGCAGGCGCGCATCCGGCGCCACCTCGGCGGCGATGGAGCGCTCCACCCGCGCCCCATCGAACACGATGGTCGCCTGCGGCATCCAATGCAGGCTGGCACCCGTCTCCGCGATGAGTTCGACGTCGATGTGGGAGGTCGCCCCGTCGGAGCGGTAGATCTTCTCGGCCGCCTGAGTGGTGACTACCAATTGGGCATTTCGCCCAGCATGAAGGCAGCTTTGCGAGGCATCGCCCCCCGCGAGCCCGCCGCCGGTATTGATCATCACCGCTTCCAGGGCAAGACCGCGCCGGCCGGAGCGCGGAAAACGCACGCGCGCGAAACCCTCCTCCTCGATCCGCCCGCGCACCGTGCGCCCATCCAGCGCCCGCGCTTCGACCAATAACCGCCCCTGCCCACGCCGCTCGACCGGGATGGTGGCGGCGGCGTCAGACGGCAATGCGGTTGCGAACATCGGGATCCTCAAGAGCGGCACCATCGCCGGACATCACCACAGCGCCACGCTCCATGACGATGAAATGGTCGGCGAGTTCCTTGGCGAAGTCGAAATACTGCTCGACCAGTACAATGGCCATGTCGCCCTTGGACCGCAGATAGCGGATGGCGTTGCCGATATCCTTGATGATCGAGGGCTGGATGCCCTCCGTCGGCTCGTCCAGCACCAGCACCTTGGGCCGCATGGTCAGCGCCCGGCCGATGGCCAGTTGCTGCTGCTGGCCGCCGGAGAGGTCGCCGCCGCGCCGGCGCATCATCGAATCGAGCACCGGGAACAGCGAGAAAACATCATCGGGGATGAAGCGGTCGGCACGCTTCAGGGGCGCGAATCCGGTCTGCAGATTTTCCGCCACGGTGAGCAGCGGGAAGATCTCGCGCCCCTGCGGCACGAAGGCGATGCCCCGCCGCGCCCGCTCGGACGGCACCATCGCGGTGATGTCCTCGCCATTGAACCGGATTGCGCCCTTGGCGACGGGCGCCTGCCCGACAATGGCCCGCATGAGGCTGGTCTTGCCGACGCCATTGCGGCCGAGCACGCACGTGACCTTGCCGGGCTCGGCGGTGAGCGAGACGCCGCGCAAGGCCTGCGCCGCGCCGTAGAAGAGGTTGATGTCCTGAACTTCCAGCATGAGCCCTAGCGCCCCAGATAGACTTCGATGACGCGCTCATTGGCGCTCACCTGATCGAGCGTCCCCTCGGCCAGCACAGAGCCTTCATGCAGGCACATGACCCGCACGCCGAGGTCGCGCACGAAGGTCATGTCGTGCTCGACCACAACGACCGAATGTCCGTTGGCGTTGATCGCCCGCAGCAGCTCGGCAGTCTGGGCGGTCTCCGCGTCGGTCATACCGGCCACCGGCTCGTCGACCAGCAGGAGCTTGGGGTCCTGCGCCAGCAGCATGCCGATCTCCAGCCACTGCTTCTGCCCGTGCGACAACGCCCCGCCGAGGCGGTCGCGATGCTCGGTGAGACGGATGGTCTCGAAAATCTCGTCGATGCGCTCGCGCTCCGCCGCGCTTTCGCGCCGGAAGATGTTCGGCAATGCCCGCCGCTGGCCCTTCAGCGCGAGGCGGAGATTGTCGAGCACCGTGTGGCTCTCGAACACGGTCGGCTTCTGGAACTTGCGACCGATGCCCAGCGTAGCGATTTGCGTCTCGTCCAGCTTGGTCAGGTCGGTGGTGCCACCATTGAAGAACACGTCGCCCCGATCGGGACGGGTCTTGCCGGTGATGACATCCATCATCGTCGTTTTGCCGGCGCCATTGGGGCCGATCACGGCCCGCATCTCGCCGGGATCGACGGTGAAGGACAGCGCGTTGAGCGCGCGGAAGCCATCGAAGGTGACGGTGACGGCGTCGAGATAGAGCAGCGCCTCGGTCAGTTCCTTCTTCGCGGCAGGTGCCGCCTCGGCAATGGGTTCGAGCGTCGCGGTGTCGGTCATGTCGCTCTCCCTCACTCGGCCGGGCCGGGCGCGGCTACGGGCGCGGCCGGTATGTCATCATGCGGCCGGCGCTTTTCGCGCCAGTCGTAATAGGTGCCGACAATGCCCTTCGGCAGGAACAGGGTGACGGCGACGAACAGGCCGCCGAGCATGAACAGCCAGTACGGGGCGAGGATGCCTGAGGTGAAATAGGTCTTGGCGTAGTTCACCAGCACCGCCCCCAGCGCCGCGCCGACCAGCGTGCCGCGCCCGCCGACCGCCACCCAGACGATGATCTCGATGGAATTGGCCGGCGAGAACTCCGAGGGGTTGATGATGCCGACCTGCGGCACATAGAGCGCGCCGGCAATACCCGCGAGCATGGCGGAAACGACGAAGGCGACCAGCTTGTAGTTCTCCGCCCGGTAGCCGGTGAAGCGCACCCGCGTCTCCGCATCGCGGATGGCGACCAGCACCTTGCCGAAATGCGAGCGCACGAGGAAGCGGCACAGAACATAGCCGAGTCCCAGCGCCACCGCCGACAGGACGAACAGCACCAGCCGCGTGCCGTCCGCCTGGATGTTGAAGCCGAGAATGTCCTTGAAGTCGGTGAGGCCGTTATTGCCGCCGAAACCCATATCGTTGCGGAAGAAGGCCAGCAGCAGGGCGAAGGTCATCGCCTGGGTGATGATGGACAGGTACACGCCGGTGACGCGCGAGCGGAAGGCGAACCAGCCGAACACCAGCGCAAGAAGCCCCGGTGCCAGCAGCACCATCAGCGCGGCAAAGGGGAACATGTCGAAGCCGTACCAGAACCAGGGCAGTTCCTTCCAATTTAGGAACACCATGAAATCCGGCAGCACCGGGTCGCCATAGACGCCGCGCGTGCCGATCTGGCGCATCAGGTACATGCCCATCGCATAGCCGCCGAGCGCGAAGAACGCGCCCTGCCCAAGCGAGAGGATCCCGACATAGCCCCAGATGAGATCCACCGAGAGTGCGAGCAGCGCATAGGTCAAGTACTTGCCTAGCAGCGAGACCACATAGGTCGGAACATGCACCGCCGAATTCGGCGATACGGCAAGGTTGAGGATGGGCACCAGCACCGCGACGACGGCGAGGATGATGAGAAAGACGATGCCGCTGGTGCCGAGCAGCGCGGGCTGACGGGTCATGTTTGTCACGGGCGCACTCATGCCTCGATCGACCTTCCCTTGAGGGCGAAGAGGCCTCTTGGGCGCTTCTGGATGAACAGGATGACGATGACCAGCAGCGCGATCTTGCCGAGCACGGCGCCGGCATAGGGTTCGAGCAGCTTGTTGGCGACGCCGAGTGTCATCGCACCGACCAGCGTGCCCCAGAGGTTGCCGACGCCGCCGAACACCACGACCAGGAAGCTGTCGATGATGTAGCTCTGGCCGAGATTGGGCGACACATTGTCGATCTGGCTCAGAGCCACCCCGGCCATACCGGCGATGCCGGAACCGAGGCCGAAGGTCATCGCGTCGACCCAGTTGGTGCGGATGCCCATGGAGGCGGCCATCCGGCGATTCTGCGTCACCGCCCGCATCTCAAGGCCGATACGGGTCAGCCGAAGCGTTGCGAGCAGCGCGAAAAACACCAGCAATGAGAAGACGATAATCCAAAGTCGCCCCGAGGTGATCGCCAGCTGGCCGATCTCGAAACTGCCGGACATCCAGCTTGGGGCGCCGACTTCGCGGTTGGTGGGGCCGAAAATGGTGCGGATCGCCTGCTGCAGGATCAGCGAAATGCCCCATGTCGCAAGGAGTGTCTCCAGTGCCCGGCCGTAGAGAAAGCGGATGACCGTGCGTTCGATGAGGACGCCGATGAGACCGGTGAAGACGAAAGCGAGCGGGATCGCGATCAGCAGCGACACGTCGAACAGGCCGGGATAGGAGGTGCGGATCACCTCCTGCACGACGAAGGTGGTGTAGGCGCCGAGCATGACCATTTCGCCATGCGCCATGTTGATGACGCCCATCACGCCGAAGGTGATGGCGAGGCCGATGGCGGCCAGCAGCAGCACCGAGCCGAGCGAGAGGCCGTACCAGACATTCTGCGCCATGCCCCACAAAGCGAGGTTGCGCTCGATGCCGGCGATCGCGTCGGCGGCAGCCTGCTTCACCTCCGGCGCCGCGCTTTCCGGCACCGAGCGCAGGATGGCGAGCGCGTCCTGATTGCCCTCGGCCCCCACCAGCTCGACGGCGGCGATGCGCTCGGCCGGGGTGATGCCTTCCTTGCCGATCAGGATCGAGGCGCGGGCGAGGTTCATCGCCGACTTCACCTTCGGGTCGCTCTCCTTGGCGAGCGCGGCGTCCAGCGCCGGCAGGGCGGCTTCGTCACGCGAGCGGCCCACCGCCAGCGCGGCCTCGCGCCGCTTGCCGGCATCCGGGCTCACCAGCGAAAGGGCGCCGTTGGCCGCATCGATAGCGCGGCGGACGCGGTTGTTGACGCGCACCGGCTTGACGGCGGGCGCCTCGGCGACCGGCTGCAGGGTCAGCGGGTCGAGCAGCGCTCCCCCCTCGCCCTGGATGAACAGGCGCGGCGGCGTGCCGCCGAAGAGGAGCTTGCCCTCGGCCAGCGCCGTGACGATGCCAGCGGCGGCCGGGCTGCCGCTCAGCGCCAGCGCGCCGAGCGCGGCTTCGGTGTCGTCATATTTGTTGGTGGTGAGCTGGGCCAGCGGTGCGCTGATGTCCGGGGTGCCGGCGTCCTGCGCGGCGGCGCGCCCGAGCGGGGCGGCGGCACACAGCAGGGCGAGCGCACAGAGCAGGCGGGCGAAGCGGAAAAGGCGAGCGCGTGAGGTCATCATCGTCCGTCGATGTGGCGCTGCGGAAGACCGGAGCGGACTCCGGCGGCGACGGCGGTACGCGAAGCGGGAGGTGTTCCCCGACGACCTGGAGCCCTATCGGGCCCGGGCCGGTTCCGGCCGCCACGAGGGCGGCCGGAGATATCAGGCGAAGCAGGCGGGAGGGGATGCCCCCGCCCGCGGCGCGGCCTCACTGGCCGGCGCCGCCGCACTTGCCGGTCTTGACGTTGAAGTTGCCGCAGGAGAGCGGCTTGCGCCAATCGGCGATCAGGTCCTTGGAGCCTTCGAGGTAGGGGGACCATTCCTCGGCGACGATCAGGCCGGGGGTCTGCTCGACGATGTCGAACTGGCCGTCTTCCTTGATCTCGCCGATGAGCACCGGCTTGGTGATGTGGTGGTTCGGCATCATGGCCGAGAAGCCGCCGGAGAGGTTCGGCACGGTCACGCCGATGAGCGCGTCGATGACCTTGTCGGCATCGGTGGTGCCGGCCTTCTCGACCGCCTTCACCCACATGTTGAAGCCGATGACGGTGGCTTCCATCGGGTCGTTGGTCACGCGCTTGTCGTTCTTGGTGAAGGCCTGCCACTTCTTGATGAAGGCGGCGTTCTCCGGCACGTCGACCGACTGGAAGTAGTTCCAGGCGGCGAGGTGACCGACCAGCGGCTTGGTGTCGATGCCGGCGAGTTCCTCTTCACCGACCGAGAAGGCGACGACCGGAATGTCGGTGGCCTTGATGCCCTGGTTGCCGAGTTCCTTGTAGAACGGCACGTTGGCATCGCCATTGATGGTGGACACCACCGCCGTCTTCTTGCCCGCCGAGCCGAACTTCTTGATGTCGGCGACGATAGTCTGCCAGTCGGAATGACCGAACGGCGTGTAGTTGATCATGATGTCTTCGGCCTTGACGCCCTTGGACTTCAGATAGGCTTCAAGGATCTTGTTGGTCGTGCGCGGATAGACATAGTCGGTGCCAGCGAGCACCCAGCGCTGCACGCCCTCATTCTCCATGAGGTAATCGACCGCCGGAATGGCCTGCTGGTTCGGGGCGGCGCCGGTGTAGAACACGTTGCGCTCGCTCTCCTCGCCCTCATACTGGACCGGGTAGAACAGAATGCTGTTGAGCTCCTTGAACACCGGGAGCACGGACTTGCGCGACACCGAGGTCCAGCAGCCGAACACGACCGCGACCTTCTCCTTGGCGATGAGTTCGCGCGCCTTTTCGGCGAAGAGCGGCCAGTTCGAGGCGGGATCGACCACCACGGCTTCCAGCTTCTTGCCGAGCACGCCGCCGGCCGCGTTCTGCTCCTGCACCATGAACAGCACGGTGTCCTTCAGCGTGGTCTCGCTGATCGCCATGGTGCCGGACAGAGAGTGCAGCACGCCGACCTTGATCGTCTCCTGGGCGCTCGCGACGCCGCCTCCGGCCAGCGCCAGCGCAGCCGCACCCACAAGCGCGCGACCGGCCATGCGCCGGGCATGCGTGAACATGTTCAGCATCTTTATTCCCTTCTGGAGTACACACGCAGGACCCCCGTCCGCGTGCCGAAGGGATTGTTTGCAACCCGCGTGCCAAGCGCGGCATTGCGGCGGGGGACGGGGATCGGCCCCGCTTTTGGTTCCGGCGGACGCCGGAGCAGCGAAACAATCAGCCTATTTTTTAATCAAAATTGCAGCGAATTGCACAGCACTGCCGCCTCATGTCGAGATCGCCTGATTTTTGCGCAGCTTTTCCCGTCCGCGGGCACCTTGCTGGCGCCGCAACGTGACGAGCGAGACCGATAAACGGGGTGGCAGGATACAGATTGCGGCGACGTCGGAGGGCCCGGACCGAGGAGGCGTGCGCCTGGCGCCGAGATGGCCTCTGGGACAAGCCTGCCCTTGAGGCGGCCGAGCGGGGGACGGCGCGAGCAGCGCGGCGTCTCCCGTGGTAACGGGCGGGGCGCGCCTGTTCGCCGACCAGCACGCCCTGCCTTCGGTCAGAACACGTAGTTGATGGTGAGCGCGACCGCCTGATTATTCGCGGTCGCGGAATAGTTGCCGCCCGAGGTGCCGGAGAATTCAACCGTCGGGTAGACCGTATCGAACTGGTTGAGGAACTTGTTGGTGACGGTGGACGAGGCCGTATAGGAATAATTCAGATCCAGGAACCAGTTGCGCGTGAGGAAATAGGTCACGCCGACGGTCGCCGTGCCGCCCCACACCCAGTCGGACGACGAGAAATAGCCGGGTGTCCCGGACACATCGTAGCGATGGTCGAGTTCGGCGAAGCCGATCAGGCCGTTCATGTTGGAATTGACGCGCGAGAGCGTCGGGCCGGCGCCGCCATAGACGAAACCGCGACCGAAGGAATAACCGATCAGCGGCACCAGCGCGAACTGATGTTCGATTTCCACCTTGTAGTTCTGCAGCAGGTAATTGCCGTTGAACGTACCGGAGATTTCGCCGGAATAGCTGCCGGTCTGCGGGATGAGGATATTGTCGCGTGAGCCGGTGAGCCCAAGGCTGTTATAGCTGAACTTCGCGCCCCACACCCAGGGCGTGTCATTGATCGTGCGGTAGAAGCCGCCCTGCAGCACGAACGAGGCACCGGTTTCGCTCCCGAGATCGGGATAGGTCGATCCCGCCGCCTGCCCATTCGCCACCTAGAAGCCAAGCGCGTAGACATCGCTGACGCCGAAGCCGAAAATGTCTTGATTGCCGAAATCAGCCCGGTTCAGAGCCGCGCCGGCACCGATGAAGACGCCGTTTGCCGGCATAAGCGGCTGCGACGCCTCCTGCGCCTGCGCCGCCAAAGGCAGGCTAGGCTCAGGACTCATTGATTTCAAAGCCAGAAGATGACGGTGGCTGCGATGCATATGGCCGAGAAGAAGGTGTGTGCGCATCGGTCATAGCGTGTGGCGATACGGCGCCAGTCCTTGAGCTTTGCGAACAGGTTCTCGACCTTGTGACGCTGGCGGTAGAGGGTTTTGTCGTAGGGATAAGGCCGCTTGCGGCTCCGCGATGAAGGAATGCAGGGCGTGATCCCCTTGTCGGCGAGCGCCTCCCGGAACCAGGCGCTGTCATAACCCCGGTCGGCGATCAGGGTCTTGGCCGGCGGCAACGCGTTGAGGACGAGGCGGGCGCCCTTGTGGTCGCTCATCTGGCCTTCCGTCAGCAGCATGATGATCGGACGGCCCGCGCCGTCGCAGACGGTGTGGAGCTTGGAGTTCAATCCGCCTTTGGTGCGCCCGATACGACGGGGAACAGCCCCTTTTTGAGCAGGCTCGCCGCCGTGCGGTGGGCCTTCAGATGCGTGGCATCGATCATCACCCGTTCGGGTTTGGGCCCTTCGCCGGCGAGGCTGGAGAAGATACGGTCGAAGACCCCGAGCCGGCTCCAGCGGATGAAGCGGTTGTACAGCGTCTTGTGCGGGCCGTAGTCCTTCGGCGCATCTTTCCACTGCAACCCGTTGCGGATCACATAGACAATGCCGCTCACCACCCGGCGGTCATCGACGCGCGGCACCCCATGGGCCAGCGGAAAGAACGGCGAGATCCGAGCCATCTGCCGCTCGCTCAGCAAGAACAAATCACCCATCACAGCCTCCTCAATGGAGACTGTGAATCACATCCAGAACGCAATTAATAGGTCCTGAGCCTAGAGAGGCACAGTGCAAAGCCAAAGATGCGGTAGTTGATGAGTCCAACCCCCGTGGTGAATGCGCGGAGGATAGGGACGAGGATACCGCCCTCAACGTCGAATTTTGTTCATATTTCGCCAACCATAGGTCACCAGCTGAGGCAGCAACATCAACCTGTTAGCCGGCCATCAGCCCGCTCAGCCGCTCCAGCGCAAGGTCCAACGTATTGTCGGTCTTGGCAAAGCACAGCCGCACCACGCTCTCGACCGGGTCTTGCGCATAGAAGGCCGAGACCGGGATCGCCGCCACGCCCTCGCGCGCCACCAGCGACAGGCAGAACGGCTCATCGCGCAGTTGCGGCGACAGCGCGGCGAGATCCACATTGAGAAAGTAAGTGCCGGCGGAGGGCAGCACGCTCAGCCCGATTCGCGTCAGCCCTTCCGCCAGCCGGTCGCGCGAGCGCTGGAGCCCGGCGCGCATGGCATGAAACCACTCCCGCTCCTTGCCCAGCCCATAGGCGACGGCGTGCTGAAGCGCGGGCGGCGTGGTGAAGGTGAGAAACTGATGCGCCTTGGACAGCACGCGCATCAGCTCCGGCGCGGCACAGACGAAGCCGACCTTCCAGCCGGTCATGCCGAAGATCTTGCCGGCCGAACCGATCTTCACCGCGCGCTCGCGCATTCCCGGCAGGGCGAGAACGGACTGATGCGCAAGGCCGTCGAAGATGACGTGTTCCCACACCTCATCGCTCACCAGCACGGCGCCGGAGCGGGTGCAGAAATGGGCAAGCAGCGCGAGTTCTTCCGCGTCGAATACTCGTCCCGTCGGGTTGTGCGGGTTGTTGAACAGCACGAGCTTGGTGCGCGGCGTAAACGCGGCCGCGAGCGCCTCCTCGGTAAGCCGCCAGTGCGGCGGCACCAGCCGAACGAGGCGCGGCACGCCACCGGCGCGCTTCACCAGCGGCAGATAGGCGTCATAGAGCGGCTGGAACAGCACCACCTCGTCGCCCGGCTCGATCAAAGCGAGCAGCGCGCCGGCAATGGCCTCGGTGGCGCCTGACGTGACCATCACCTCGCGCTCGGGGTCGAGGTCGAGCCGCTGCCAGTCGCGGTAATGGGCGGCGACGGCGCGGCGCAGGTCGAGGGTCCCCATCATCGGCGGGTACTGGTTCCAGCCGTCGAGCACCGCCTCCGCCGCTTTCTCGCGCACGTCGCGCGGGCCGGGATCGTCCGGGAAACCCTGGCCGAGATTGACCGCCTCATGCTGGCGGGCCAGCGCCGACATGGTTTCGAACACGGTGGTCGGCAGGGCGGCGAAAAGCGAATTCATTTCACGGAACCGGAGCGGGATAGAGGGCAGTCGAACGCGTCAGCCCTGTTTTATCCGCCGCAGGCGAAAAGAAAAGCGCCTCCTGCCCCGCGCTCACCCCACCAGCACGGCGTGGTTGTCGTAGCGCGGGCCGCCGGAGCGGCGGGCGACGACGCCGACGCCTTCGCCATCGGTGGCGAGAAGCACCGTCTCGCCGAGGCCGCTGGTGGCGAGGAACTGGCCCGCCTCCCGCGTCGGGGCGAGGCCGCAGCCATCGACCAGCGGCAGCGACCCGATATAGCGCCCGTCGCGGCGCCACAGCGCCACCCGGTTGCCGCGCGGGCTGGCGGCGGCGACATAGGCGCCCGAGGTATCCAGCGCCACCGAGCCGATATAGGTACGCAGCCCGCGCCACGCCTCGTCCGGCGCATCGAAGGCCCGCAGCCCCTCCCCCTCCACCGCGTAGAGCAGCGGCCGGGCGACGCCATCGGCGAGCAGATCCTGCGCCGCCACCACGGTGAAGCCGTCCGCACCTGAAGTGAGGTGGCGCAGCGACAGCGAGGCGAGGTCCTCGCTCAATTCCGCGACCGAGCGCACCGCGCCGCTGGCGGGGTCGAGCAGGGCGATACTCGCGCCCGCCACCTCGGCGCCGAGCGCTTCCGGCGTGTGTGGCTCGATACCGCCATTGGCGACGACGAGCGCGCCCCCGGCAGGCAGCATGTCGTGCGGGCCGATGCCGGCGGAGGCCCATTCCGCCTCCACCGCGAAGCCCGCCTCCACCACGCGGCGGGTGACGACGCCCTGCCCGTCCGCCCGCGCGATCTCCACGGCAAGGAAACGCCGCCCGCCGTCGATAAAGCGGCCATGGCCGGAGAACACCCGGCCCTCGCCCGGCTCGAACGTCGCCAGCACGGTGCCAGCCCGGCGGTCGAACAGCACGGCCGTGGTGCCGGGCCGGCGCGCCACGGCGATGGCGGTGCGCCCGTCCGGGCTCGGCTCCACCCAGTGCAGGCGCTGCGCGCCGGAACCGACCGGCGTGGCGGCAAAGTCCGGGGCGACGACGACGGGCGCAAAGCCGCCTTCCACGCCGGCGGTGGCGAGCCATTCCGCCTCCAGCAGATGATCGCGCGCATGCGCGGCACCGCTGGCGAACAGCACGCGCGGGCCGGCCGCGAGGGCCCCCAGCGCCCCGACCAGCGAGCGTCGGGTCAGATCGATGAGGCCCATCCGCCCCTCCCTCAGTCGCCGTCGAGCGCGTTGAAGCCGATCGGCACGCCGAGGCCGGCGGCCAGCGGCCGGGCGACACCCGCCTGCGCCGCCTTGAACACCGTCACCGCCGCCTGCAGCGCCTTGCGGCCTTCGGGCGTTGTCGCCGCCGCGCCGATATCCTCCGGCAGGCCCTGCGCCGTCGCCTGCGCCGCCTGCAGCGTCGCCTGGAAGCTGGCGCGGTCCTTGGCATCGAGGCCAGCACTGAGCGCTTCGCCGAGCGCGCTGGCACTGGTCACGATGGCGACGATGGTCTCCTTGGAAAGCCCGCTGCGCCGGCGGTCGGAGAGCAGCGGCTTGGCCTCGTCGGCGCTCTTGCCGAGCACCACCAGCAGGCGCTGATCGACCACGCGCTGATAGGCCCCGGCGAGATCGGTGACGATCTGGCTGAGCAACGCCTTGGGATCGGGGAAATAGACCGGATCGGCCTTGCCGGCGATGAGTTGCGCCAGCAGCCCTTCGCTGCGACTGCCCCATCCGGCGCGGAGTTCACCGGCGATGGTGGCGAGGTTGAGCGCGACGGCGCGGCCAAGCGCGCAGCGCCGCGCCGCTTCCGGCCCCGCCACCAGCGCGGCCTCCGCCCCCTCGTCGTAAAGGATGCGCTCCAGCGCCGGCAGGCCCTGCGCGGCGGCGCTGAGACGGAAAAAGCGCTGCGGCTGCAACCGCTCATCCGTGGGATCGGCGATCAGTTCGGCGACGGAGCGCCCGACGGCGTTACGACGCTCCGGAAACAGGTTGAAGCGGTCCGGCCGCAGCGACAGGATGATCGGGCCGAAGGTGACGAACTCCACCGCCGACCAGGCCTCGGAAGCGGCGACGAAACGCGCCTTCAGTTCGGCCACGCCCGCATCCGATGGCGCGGCGCAGAAACCGTCCCATGCCGCCTGCTGCGCCTTGGCAGCCGCGAGCAGCGTATCGTAGCGCGGCAGTAGCCAGCTCTCCACGACATCAGGGGCGGAAACCGGCGCGGCATGAGCGCGACCGACGAACAGGGTGGTGAGCAGGGAGCCGGCAGCGGCGACCGCCGGCATGCCTTGCGCCGCCTGCGCGATCTGGGTCGCCAGTGCCAGGGCCACGGCGAAGGGGGATCGGCTCATGGGCAGGGCCTCGTTTTAGAGAGAAGAGACATAGTCGATCAGCCGGGCCCGTTCGGCCGGCTCCAGCACGTTGAAACGCGCGCGGGCGCCGGACGCTTCACCGCCATGCCAGTGGACCGCCTCGGCGATCGTCGCGGCGCGACCGTCATGCAGCAGGCCGACGCCCCGCTCCAGCATGGCGGAAACACCAGCCAGCGGGGCGGTGCGCCATTCGCCAGCCGCCGCGCCCGGCACGCCGGCGGGGTCGGCGAGCCCGTCGCCCATATCGTGCAGCAGCACATCGGTGAACAGCGCCACCGCGCCGCCGTCGCGGCTCGGCAGCGACGGGCGATGGCAGGCGGCACAGCCGGTGGCGGCAAACAACCGCGCCCCGGCGGCATCCGGCTCATGCCCCGGCACCTTCAACGCCCTGAGATAGGTGACGAGACGCCCGACAATGGCCTGCGAAATTTCCGGCTCGCCTTCGCCCTCGCGTCCATGCGGCGCGTTGCGGCAGGCGGTCTGCGCCTCAGTGCAGTCCCCCCAGGGTTCGGGGCGCAGCGGCGTCGACAGGCCGAGATCGAGCGAAAAGGCTTCCGACGCCTGCCCGGCCAGTGTCGGGTGGCTGGCCTTCCAGCCGAAACGGCCGATGGACGAGCCGCCCTCGGGCGTCTCGAACCGCCGGGCCCGGCCGCGCACGCCGTCGCCGTCGCGATCCTGCGGGTCTTCCAGCGCCAGGATCGCGGCGTCGTCCACCAGCTCCAGCTTGCCGCGCCCGCGCAGATTCGGCGCGGCGCGCAGCGACATGTGGGTGGCGGGGTCGAGCGGCCCGTAACCCGGCGACTCCACGTGCGGAAAGCGCCGGCCGTTCTCGACCGTCACCGCGAAGGTGCCCTCCGCCGGCACGCCGGGCAGCGTCATGGTCTCCAGCCGATGGCCGTAAACAGGATCGCCCCCCCCATCGGTGCGGAACAGGGCGAGCACCAGCCCCAGCCCCTGCGGCCGGCCGGCGGCGTCCAGCGCTGTCGCTCCGGCACCGCCTCCGGCGGGGTGGCAGGCCGAGCAGGAGCGCGCATCGAACAGCGGACCAAGACCGTCATTGGCGCGGGTGGAACTCGGCGCCGGCACCCAGGGCCGCTCGAACAGCGCCTTGCCGATGGCGGCGTCGAGCCGGGCGTCGTCGGCCATGGCGGGGGTGCAGGTGGCAATGAGCACGGCGGAGAAGTGGAGGAGGACGCTGCCAATGAGGCCGCTACGCAGAGTCTTCGCTGGGTCCCGGATCGGCGCTTCGGCTGCGCCTCCGCTTGTCCGGGACACGGAGGCGTTTCCCGGACAAGCCGCGCGCCGCGCGGCGTGTCCGGAAACGGTCGATCCGTCATCCCGGACGCCCGGCGGGCGATCCGCGATCGAAAGCAGAAGACGGGACGCGATCCCGGCTCTCCGGTTGCGCCGGCGGCCGGGATGACGGCCCACTGACGCTTCCGGCCCCTGCCTACAGGCCCGCGTGGGCGTCACTGACATGAGATGGCGCTGGTCTTCCATCACACCACCCGGAACCAGCCCATCATCCCGGTCTCCATATGCTCCAGGATGTGGCAGTGAAACACCCAGTCGCCGCGTGCGGCGACGAAGGCGGTCTCCACCGCCTCGCCCGGCTGCACCAGCACCGTATCGGCGAAATGGCGCGGCAGGCGGCCGAGGCTGGAAGACATCACCTCGAAAGCGTGGCCGTGCAGATGCACCGGGTGGGGAAAGCGCGTCTCGTTCTTGATCTCCACCACATAGGAGGCGCCCTCCTCCATCCGCGCCAGCGGCGGCGGCAGGTTGCGGCGTGTACCGGTGGGCCAGGATTCCGACTGGATGCCCCAATAGGTGGTGGAGCCGACGCACAGGCTGTCGATCAGCGCCTTGGCCAGCGGATCGTCCGGCGGCAGAGCAATGTCCTTCACCGCCTGGTCGGTGGCCTGCTGCAGGGTGAAGGAAAGCCGCGTCGACTGCTTCAGCGCCGGCTTCGGCAGCTCCGCCTTGGGCAAAGCGAGCGGCCCCTTGCGCGGCTTGCCCACCTTGCCGGCGGCAATGAGCGTCGCGAACTCGTAAATGTCAGCGGCGCGATAATCGCCCAGCGTCACCGGGGATCCGTCGGCCGGCATGCGGATGTCGAGGTCGATGCGCTGGGCCGGGCCCATGCGCCAGATGCCATCCGGCAGATCGTCGAGCCGGACCGGGGGCAAAGCATGGCCATCGACGGCGATAAGCCAGGCTTCGCCGCCTTCCACGCCGATATCCATGATGCGGGTGGAATCGATGTTGAGGATACGCAGCCGCACATGGCCGCCCGCCGGCGCTTTCAGCTCAACCGAGGCCGCGCCGTTCACCGTGCGGGTCGCGCCGAAGGTGCCGGCCTTGGAAGCGCCGTCGGGCTCGGAGAGCGGCAGGTAGCTGCCGTCCTCCTTCAACCGCCAGTCCTTCAGGCACAGCACATGCTCGGCATCGAAGACGGGATCGCGCGAATCCTCGACGATCAGCACGCCGGCGAGGCCTTTGCCGGCCTGCCCGGTCTCGTCGCAATGCGGATGGAAGAAGAAGGTGCCGGGATCGTCCAGCGGCAGCAGATGCACGAAGCGCCCGCCCGGCTGCACCAGCGGCTGGGTCAGGGTGGGCACGCCGTCAAATTCATTCGGCATGCGGATGCCGTGGAAATGCAGGGTCGAGCCCTCATCGATGCCGTTGACGAAGGTGGCCTTCAGCCGCGTGCCGCGCGGCATGCGCAGGGTGCGGAAGGGCGTGCCATCATAGGCGAGGATGCGGGTCGCGGGCCCCTGCGGGCCGAGGAGCTTCAGCTCCATCTCGCCGGCGGTCAGCGTCACTTCCTGCGTCGGCTTGAAGGCCGAAACGTCGAAAGGCGCGCGCGCGGCGCCGGTACGGCTCGGCGCGAGAAGCGCCATGCCGCCGAACGCCACGCCCGCGCCCAGAAAGGCGCGGCGCGAGAGACCCGCGCCGCCCATGGTCATGGCCGTCTCACTCGCCGACCTTGGAGGGGTCGTCGAGGCTGTCGGAGCCCTCGACCTTGATCTTCAGCTTGAGCGCGGCCACCACGCCCTCAATGGCGCGGGTCTGGGCGACGAGCGAGTCCACGCCCTTCTGCACCAGCGCGTTGCCCTCGGCATTACCCTCGCCGATCATCTGGTCATAGGCCTGCTTGCCGCTGTCGGCCTCGTCCTTGATCGCCTTGAGCGCGGCGAGCGCGGCGTCGATCTTGGCCTCGGCCTCCTCGGCGGCCTTCGGCGCCTTGGCGCTCGCATAGGCGGCGATGGAAGCACCCTCGACCACCGAGCCGTCGACGCGGGTGTACTTGGCCCGATAGATCGAGGCGATGCCGACCTCGTCGTAATAGTGCGAATTGTGGGTGTTGTCGGAGAAGCAGTCATGCTCCTCTTCCGGGTCGTGCAGGATGAGGCCGAGCTTCATCCGCTCGCCCGCCAGTTCGCCATAGGACAGCGAGCCGAGGCCGGTGAGGATGGTGGCGAGCGCGGTCTTGTCCTTCTGCTTCACCACAGCGGCGCGGGCCTTGCCCTTCTTGCCCCACCACTTCGCCATGTCCGAGAGGTCGCTCACCAGAAGGTCGGTGGCGGCCTTGAGATAGGCAGCGCGGCGCTCGCAATGGCCGTTGCTGCAGTTCTTGGTGTCGTAATCGGTCGCCGGGCGCTTGCCGGCACCGGGGCCGGTGCCGTTGAGATCCTGACCCCAGAGCAGGAATTCGATGGCGTGATAGCCGATGGCGACGTTGGACTCGACGCCGCCGGCCTCCTGCAGGCTGTCGAGCAGCTTCGGCGTGATGGTGGTGGCGTCGATGGTCTTCTTGCCAACGCGGATCTTGGTGTTGGCGATCACATTGGCCGTATAGAGCGGGTTCTCGTCCGAGGTGTCGCCATAGCTCTTGTCGACATAGTCGATCAGGCCTTCATCCAGCGGCCAGGCATTCACGCGGCCTTCCCATTCATCGACGATGGGATTGCCGAAGCGAAAGCCTTCGGTCTGCTGGTAGGGCACGCGGGCGGCCTTCCAGGCGGCCTTGGCGGCGTCGAGATTGGCCTCGGTCGGCGTGGCAATGAGAGTGTTCACCGCGCTCTGCAGCGCCTTGGCGGTGGTCAGGCTGTCCGTATACATCGCCTCGGCGATGTCGGCATAGGTGGCGACGATGTCGCGCACCTTCGGCGCCGGGGTGTCGGCAGCGGCGGGACCGACGGCGAAAGCCGCTCCCAGCGCGATGGCCGCGACGAGCGGCGTGGCGAACAGTGATCTGACTCGCATGGTCGGTCTCCTCCCGCGCCCCAGGGCGCCTCAGCGGGAGACTCCTACGCCACGGCCGAAATCACCCGCAAGTGTTCGGTCGCAGATTGGAATTGTTTCACTTTGAAACAACAATCCAAATCTCATCACCCGACGCAGGCGCGCGGAAGAATACTTATTTTCCACCCACCGCGGATGACGCAACGTCATGAAGCGGCTGCAAGGCGTCGGCGAGTTCGGCGTCGGTGACGGTGGCCAGCGGCTTCATCAGCTTGGCAGCTTCGGTGCGTCGGCCGGGGCGCATCACCAGCACCACGGTCTCCGCACCACCGCAGGCGGGGTCGCCACAGGCGATCTCGCTGATGGAAATGGTGGTGTCCTCATCCACGCCAAGAATCTGCCGCGCCTTGGCGGCGAGTTCCCGGGCGGCATCGGGCGCGGCTTCCGCGCTGGCGCCCCGGCGAAAAAACAGACGTGCCATTGTCACTCCCTGCCGCTCCGGCAGCTCGCGCCCTGCCGCCCCCCCGCGCCAAAGCAGTTAAGCCCCCATCCGCAGCGGCGCAAGCGGCACGGAGGGCTCGGCGCAGATCGTAAGTAAAAGACACGCACTCTAGTTTAGAACTGTAACAATACCGGAAGATAGGTGTTGTGAGCACTCAGAAACGAGAGTATCCACACTCACAACACCGCAGACGAGACGCGAATACATCACGTGTCGGGATGTTGCGGTGACGATTTCGCGAGGCCACTTCCCGGCAGGTCTCGTGAACCACGCGGGACGACGGCACGCGCTCCCTCAGCCGTCGTCCCGCGTCTCCTCCGCGGCGGGAGCCGCCGTCTCCCCCGCCTCCCATTTCCCTGCCCAGGGCGCGGGTAGCGGCATTCCGAGATGGGCGAGCACGCCCCACGCCGCCGCATGGCCGGTAGCGAACGAGGCCTGCAGCAGATAACCGCCGGTCGGTGCCTCCCAATCCAGCATCTCGCCGGCGACGAACACGCCCGGGCGGGCGCGCAGCATCAGCCGGTCGTCGACCATGGCACGGGTGATGCCGCCAGCCGTGGAAATCGCCCGTTCCAGACCGGCCATTTCCGTGACGTTGAGCGGCACGGCCTTGATCCGCGCGGCCAGCGCGGCGGGCTCTCCCGGCAGAGGCCCGGCCTCACGCAGCAGGCCGGCGGCGACGGGCGAGAGACCGGCGGCCTTGCGCAAACGATTGGCCAACGTCTCGCCCTTGCGGGTGGCGGCCAGGCGCGCGGCAAGCGCGGCCTCCCTCATATCCGGGCGCAGGTCGACAAGAAGAGTCGCACGGCCCGCAACAGCGATCGCGTCGCGCAACGCGGCGGAGAGCGCATAGACCGCGCCGCCCTCCAGCCCGGCGGTGTCGATCATCGCCTCGCCCCGCACACGGCGCGGGCCGAGGGACAGCGCGATGCGCTTGAGCGGCACTCCTGCGAAGCGGGTGCGGAAGGGCTCCGACCAGCCGACGCGGGCGCCGCTATTGGCCGGGCGCAGTGGGGCGATCTCCACGCCCTGCCCGTGCAGAATCTCCACCCAGCCACCATCGCTGCCGAGACGCGGCCAACTGGCGCCGCCGAGCGCGAGCAGCACGGCGTCGGCCGCCACCTCCAGCTCGCCCGTCGGCGTGGCGAAACGCAGCGCGCCGGCGTCGCTCCAGCCGTGCCAAAGATGATTACGGTTCAACGTGACGCCGAGCCCGTCGAGCCGCGCCAGCCACGCGCGCAGCAGCGGCGAAGCCTTGAAGCTGCGCGGGAAGACGCGGCCGGAGGAGCCGACAAAGGTCGGCTCGCCCAGCCCTTCCGCCCAGTCGCGCAGCCGGGCGGGGGGAAAAGCATCGAGCATCGGCGCCAGCCAGTCGGCGGCCTCGCCATACCGGGCGAGGAAAGGCGCGCGCACCTCAGAGTGCGTGAGGTTGAGCCCGCCACGTCCGGCGATGAGGAATTTGCGGGCCGGCGAGGCCATGCGCTCGAACAGCGAGACGCGGCAGCCGGCGCCCGCCAGGACCTCGGCGGCGATCAGCGCGGAAGGGCCGGCGCCGATGATGGCGACATGGGGAATTACCGAGTCACAGCAGGGTTCTGCGATCACCGGCTGACAATCCGATTCAGCGCGGGCTGAGCTGCACCGCCCCACTCACGATCCGACTCCGAAAGGCTCGCCAACCTCATGATCCTTCACCCGATTTCCGGCGCGCAGGCATCGGTGATGCGCAAGCTCACCTGGGTGCGGCCCTGCCAGGAATCGAGGTCGAGCGTTCCGGCGACGTGCAGCAACTGCCCACGCGACTCCAGCAGCGTCGCGCCGAGCGGCGTATCCACCGCACGGAAGGCCACGGCGGAGATGACAGTGCCATCGCTGCCGCGCAGCCGCACCCGCATCTGGCCGGCGCTGCCGGGTTCGGCATAGACGACGCGATGGGCGGGGAAGGCGAAGATGGGCTGCGGGTTTCCGGCGCCGAACGGCCCGGCGCGCTCCACCAGCTCCACCAGTTCCGGCGTCGCCCCAGCGGCGGCCAGCGCGCCGTCGATCAGCAGCTCATCCACTGCACGCGCCTCTTCCACCGTCGCCGCCAGCGCCTGTTCGAGATAGGCGCGCAATTCGCCCAGCCGCTCGCGTGCCACGGTGAGGCCGGCCGCCATGGCATGGCCGCCTCCCTTTACCAATATGCCGGCCTCCACCGCGCCGCGCACCGCCCGCCCGACATCGACGCCGGGGATGGAGCGGGCCGAGCCGGCGCCGGTCTCGCCAGTGAAGGCGATGGCGAAGGCGGGGCGGCCGAACTTCTCCTTCAGCCGCGCCGCCACCAGCCCGACCACGCCGGGATGCCAGCCCTGCCCGCTGGAGAGCACCACCGCCCCCGCCCCGGCATGACCGAGCGCGGCGTCGGCCTCCGCCTCGGCCTCGGCGACGATGGCGCGCTCCACCTGCTGGCGCTCGGTGTTGAGGCGGTCGAGCTCGGCGGCAATCGCCTGCGCCTCGATGGGATCGCGGGTCAGCAGCAGCTTGGTGCCGAGCGTCGCATTGCCGATGCGCCCGCCGGCATTGATGCGCGGGCCGAGCAGAAAGCCGAGATGCCATGCCTTGGGCGGACCGGAGAGTCGCGCCGCGTCCATCAGCGCGGTGAGCCCCGGCCGCTCGCGCTTGCGCAGCTGGATCAGCCCCTTGGTGACATAGGCGCGGTTGAGCCCCAGCAGCGGCACCACATCCGCCACCGTGCCGAGCGCGACGAGATCGAGGCTGGCGAGCAGGTCCGGCGCCGGGCGTTCCTTGGTCCACCAGCCGCGATTGCGCAGTTCGCGCAGCAGGCCGACGGCGACGACGAAGACCAGCCCGACGGCACAGAGATGACCGAGGCCGGAGAGATCGTCGGCGCGGTTGGGGTTCACCAGCGCCGCCACCTCGGGCAGCGCCTCGCCGGCCTGATGATGGTCGATGACCAGCACGTCCAGCCCGATGGCGCGCGCACGGGCGAAGGGCTCGAAGCTCATCGTGCCGCAATCGACCGTCACCAGCAGCGTGGCGCCGCGCTCGGCCAGCGCCTCGATGGCGGGGATGTTGGGCCCGTAGCCCTCGAAGATGCGGTCGGGGATGTGGAAGGCAGGGTCCAGCCCACCGGCGCGCAGCACGTCCACCAGCAGGGCGGTGGCGGTGGCGCCGTCGACATCGTAGTCGCCGAACACCGCCACCTTCTCCCCGCGCATCACCGCGTCGGCGAGGCGGGCGACGCAGGCCGGCATGTCGGTCAGCGTGTCGGGATCGGGCAGCAGACGTTTCACCGTCGGGTCGAGCCACGCCTCGACCTCGTCAATGGCGACGCCGCGCCCGGCGAGAACGCGGGCGAGGATTTCCGGCACGCCGTGGCGCTGGACGATGGCGAGCGTGGTCTGGGCGCCGCGCACGTCCAGGCGCTCGCGCCAGAAGCGGCCAGTAGCCGAACGGGTCACACCGAGAAAGGGACGCGGCGGCGGGGCAGCGGTGGGAAGGACGAGACTCATGGCGCGCAGGATAAGCCCGAACAACGCGCCCGCGTCGAGTGCTTCGCCCGCAAAGACGGGAGCGGTGGCGTCATCGCGCCGTCACGCTGCCGTAACGCGAGGGACATGGGCGACAGGCAGAAGGCGGGCTCCGGCCTCGCGCCGCATGCTGCTGACAAGGAGCCCCCCATGAATCGCCGCCTCCGCCTGTCCCTGCTCGCCGGCGCCGCGCTCGCGCTCGCCGCCACCGGTGCGCGCGCCGACCAGACCTTTCCCGCCACCCTCGCCGGCCATGCCGTGCTGCCGGCGGAAACCTTCATCGCCATGCCGGACGACGCGCCGGAGGACCTCAAAGTGTCCGGCAAGTTCACCACCGGCACGCGCGTCGATGCCGTCGGCACGGTGGAAGGCAAGTCGGCCGGCCGCCCGACGGGCGTGAAGCTGCCCTTCAAGGGTCAGCCGGTGCAGGGCCATTCCGGCATCAAGGTGATGCCGGACGGCAGCTTCTGGATCATCACCGACAACGGCTTCGGCTCCAAGG
This sequence comes from Ancylobacter polymorphus, assembly GCF_022836935.1. Lineage (NCBI taxonomy): Bacteria > Pseudomonadati > Pseudomonadota > Alphaproteobacteria > Hyphomicrobiales > Xanthobacteraceae > Ancylobacter > Ancylobacter polymorphus. The sequence continues at coordinate 3,760,564 of NZ_CP083239.1, forward strand.
CCAACAGCCCGGACGCGGCGCTGTTCCTGCGCCACTACAAGGTGGACTGGGCCACCGGCACGTTCCAGCCGATCGAGACGGTGTTCCTCACCGATCCCGACAAGAAGGTGCCGTTCCGCATCGTCCATGAGGGGACGGAAAAGCGCTATCTCACCGGCGCCGATTTCGACATTGAGAGCTTCCAGATCATCGGCGACCACATCTGGATCGGCGAGGAATTCGGCCCCTATCTCATCAAGGCCGACAAGACCGGCAAGGTGCTCGGCCTGTTCGAGACCGTTGCCGGCGAGACGCCGGTGCGCTCGCCCGACCATTACGCCGTCGCCTCCCCCGCCGCGCCGAACGCGCCGGCCGCCTTCAACGCCCGCCGCTCCAAGGGCTATGAGGGCATGGCCGCCTCCAAGGATGGCAAATATCTCTACGCCCTGCTCGAAGGCCCGCTGTGGGACGCCGACAAGAAGGACTGGCAGAAGACCGCGGACGGCAAGGAGTTCCTGCCGATCCTCGAATTCGACGTCGCGAACCAGAAATGGACCGGCCGCATGTGGCACTACGTTCTGGAGCAGAACGGCAATGCCATCGGCGACTTCAACATGATCGACGGCACCACCGGCCTGATCATCGAGCGCGACAATGGCGAGGGCACGGCCGACAAGGCCTGCGCCGCAGGGACCAAGGGGCCGGACTGCTTCCACGACCTCGCCACGTTCAAGCGCATCTACAAGATCGAGCTGACCGACGCCAATGCCGGCCAGAGCGTGCGCAAGATCGGCCATATCGACCTGATGAAGATCGCCGACCCGGACAAGAAGGCACGCAAGCCGCTGAATGACGGTGTGCTGACCTTCCCCTTCTTCACCATCGAGAATGTCGACGTGGTCGACGCCACCCACATCGTGGTCGGCAACGACAACAACCTGCCCTTCTCCTCCTCGCGCGATCCCGCGAAGGCGGACGACAATGAGCTGATCCTGCTCGAAGTGGGCGAGTTCCTGAAGGCGAAGTGAGCCGCGCGCCGAAAGACCGGTCGGGGCGGCGACGCTCCGGCCGGGCCTCGCTCACGCGGTATCGGGCAAGGTCGGGTCCGGCAGGTTGCGCGGCCGGCGCAGGATGAGCGCGACGCCCGCCACCATGATGAGACCGCCTATGACCTTCAGCGGCGAAGGATCGTCGCCGATCAGCAGGATGCCGAAGGCGACGGTGAGCAGCGGGTTGAGCATCGAATAGGGCACGACGGCGTTGATGGAATGGCGCTGCAGCAGCCAGTACCAGATGCCATAGGCGAGGATCGACGAGGCGATGGCGCTGTAGGCGACGCAGAACCAGCCATGCCAGCCTGCGCTCGCCACCATGCCCCAGCGGTCACCCTCGAAGAACCACGACATCAGCAGGATCTGCGGAATCGCGAACAGCGACGACCAGCCCATGATGGTCATCGGCGTGATGTCCTTGAGCTGCTTGATGATGAGATTGGTCACCGCCCAGCCGGTGGCGCTCACCACGAGCAGAAACAGCGCCAGCGGCGGCGGCAGGGTGGGGCCGAGCGCGAGCACGAAGATGCCGGCGACCGACACCGCCAGCCCGGCGAGGCGCACCCGGCCGAGCGGCTCCTTCAGCACGAGACAGGCGAGCAGCGTGGCGATCGGCGCGCCAAGCTGAATGATGACGGCACTGGTGCCGGCCTCCGAATCGGCGAGCGCGGCGAAGAGCAGGCCGAAATGCACGGTGCCGAAGGTGAAGGACACCAGCAGCACGCCCGGCACCTGGTCGCGGCGCAGATGCAGCACCGGGCACAGCAGCACCGCCACCAGGGTGAAGCGCAGCGCGCTCATCAGCATCGGCGGAATCTCCACGATGCCTTGCTTGATGACGATCATGTTGAGAGCCCACACGCAAATGACGGTGAGCGCGAGCAGCTTGTGCTTGAACGGCATGGGACCGGGACGGCAGGAGCGGAGAGACGACCCGGAAACGGGCAGGAGGCGCCAGCGAGTCGCCGGCCCTTTCGCTGATAGGCCACGGCCGCGACGCTGCAAAGTCCCGGCCGGCCATGCCTGCCCTGCGCCGCTCTCATGACGCCGCCCGCCACACGCTTGCACCGGCGCGCCGGCCCATTATGGTGCGCGCCATGCTGAACCTGTCCCTGCTCGGTCGCCTCTCCTTTTCCCATGCCGCGCCGTCGAAGCCCGCGCTGCCGCCCGGCCGTCACGATCTCGGCCTGTTCGAGACTCGCGATGCCGTGCTGATCGTGCCGGAGGGCCTCGACCCCGCCCGCCCGACGCCGCTGGTGACGCTGTTTCACGGCGGCGGCGGCAGCGCCGAGAAAATACTGCCCATGCTGCGCCGCCATGCCGAGGCACGCGGCTTCCTGCTGCTGGTACCGCAATCGCTACTGCCGACCTGGGACATTGTCATCGCCGGCAACGGGCCGGATCTGGAGCGGCTCGACACGGCACTGGCCGAGGTGGCGGCGCGCTTTGCGCTCGACCCTACCCATTTCGCCTTTGCCGGCCATTCCGATGGCGGCAGCTACTCGCTCTCCACCGGGCTGAGCAATGGGCGGATCGTCACCCATATCCTCGCCTTCTCCGCCGGCTTCATGACCGTGCTGGCGCAGGAGGGCGCGCCGAAAGTGTTCATCGCCCACGGCCAGAACGACACCCAGACGCCGATCGCGACCGCCGGCCGCTCACACGCCGCCAAGCTGCGCCCGGCGGGCTATGAGCTGACCTATATCGAGCACCCCGGCCCGCACGCCTCGCAGCCGGACATGGTGCAGCTCGGTGTCGATTATTTCCTGAAGGATGCGGCAAAGGCGGGGTGAGCGGCCACGCTCCCGCGTCATCCCGGACGGCCTACCGCCGATCCGTCATCGCAAGCCGGTCTCGGGCGATCCTGGCTCCCCGCTGTGCTTCGGCCGGGATGACGCCAGGTGGTAATGAGGACCGTCCGCCGCGACGCCGGAAGCGGCCCTGTCCTGACGAAAAAGGCCGGCGAGATGCCGGCCTTTCCGCAAAACATGCACAGCCTGAGCGTGCGATCCGATCAGCTTGCGATGCAAGCGGATCGGCGCGTGCTCTCGTGGCTCACGCCACCTTCTTCGCGGTCTTGGCGATCTCGGCGACTTCGCCTTCATAGGTCGCGACCTTGGCGGCGAACTCGGCCGGGCCTGCCTTCAGCGCGGCCTTCACGTCCGACGCCCAGGTGGTGTTGCGCAGGGTGAAGGTGTTGGTGGCCGAGGAGCCGTACTTCTTCGAGAACGCCACGTTCAGCTTGAACGGGATCGGCTCGGAAGCGAGATAATTGGTGGTCGGGTGCTCCTTCACGAAAGCCGTATAGGCCTCGGCGACCTCCTGGTACTTCTCGGCGGCGATCAGCGCGTCGATCTGCGACAGCAGGGGCGGAAGCAGCGAATGCGGAGCGGTCATGATGGGTCGTTCCCTTGGCAATTGGCTTGGCGTTCGGGTGCGGGGCGCCCCTGACGGGCGCGCCTGCGCACGGCTCTGGTATACAGCACACCGGGCCGACGCCAAAGCGCCCAGTTGACGCCTGCGGGCACAGCCTCGCGCGCGCCGGGCAAAACGAAAACGGGGCGCCTGATCGCCCCGTCCATGTGTCATCCGCGTCGCGAACGCTCAGCCGAGATGGAACTTGGAGAGGTCGCGATGCTCGGCCTCGATCCAGCGCACCGTGCCAGTGGCGGAGCGCATGACGACGGTGTGGGTCTTCACCACGCCCTTCTCATACTTCACACCCTTGAGCAGATTGCCGGTGGTCACGCCCGTGGCCGCGATCAGGCAGTCGCCGCGCACCATGTCGGTGATGGTGTAGATCTTCTTCGGGTCGGTGACGCCCATCTTCTTGGCGCGCTCGCGCTTGGCTTCGCTGTCGAGGATGAGGCGCGTGTACATCTCGCCACCGATGCAGCGCAGCGCCGCCGCCGCCAGCACGCCCTCGGGGGCGCCGCCGGTGCCGAGATAGATGTCGACGCCGGTCTCGTCCGGGTTGGTGGTGTGGATCACGCCGGCCACGTCACCATCGGTGATCAGCTGCACGGCGGCGCCGGTGCGGCGCACCGCCTCGATGATGGCGGCATGGCGCGGACGGTCGAGAATCAGCGCGCTGATCTCCGAAGGCTTCACGCCCTTCGCCTTGGCCAGCGACTGGATGTTGTCCTCGGGGCTGGCGTCGATGTCGATGGTGCCCTTGGGGTAGCCGGGGCCGATGGCGATCTTGTCCATGTAGACGTCGGGCGCATAGAGCATGGTGCCGCCCTCGGCCATCGCCATCACGGCAATGGAGCCCGGCATGTTCTTGGCGCAGAGCGTGGTGCCTTCCAGCGGGTCGACGGCGATGTCCACCGCCGGGCCCTTGCCGGTGCCGACCTCCTCGCCGATGAACAGCATCGGCGCCTCGTCGCGTTCGCCCTCGCCGATGACGATGCGGCCAGCGATGGGCAGGCGGTTCAGTTCGCGGCGCATGGCGTCCACCGCCGCCTTGTCCGCCGCCTTCTCGTCGCCCCGGCCGCGAAGGCTGGCCGACGCCACCGCCGCCCGCTCGGTGACCCGCACCAGTTCGAGCGTCAGAATGCGCTCCAGCACCTGGTCTTCTTTGACCGTGATCCCCGACATCGTCCCTGCCCCCTCAGTCCTTCTCGATCCGTATCACCTGCGGCGGCGAGGCGATGACGCCATCGATCTCGATGGCGGAAATCGCACGGCGCACCGCGTCCTCATTGGTGGCGTAGGTGATCAGCACCACCGGTGCCGGATCCTCCGCGCTCTCCGCCCGGTCGCCCCCATGGGGACGGCCGCGACGGTGCTGCATTATGGACTCGAGCGAGATGTTCTGCTCGGCCATATGGCGGGCAATGGCGGCGGCCGTTCCCGGGCGGTCGACCGCGGCGAGGCGGATGTAATAGCCGCCTTCATGACGCCGGATGGCGGCCTTTTCCGCCGGCTGCAGGCTCTCGGCCGTCCAGCCGAAGGGCGCGCCGGCCTTGCCGGCAGCGGCGTCGCAGAGATCCGCCACCACCGCCGAGGCGGTGGCGTCGCCGCCGGCACCCGGCCCGACCAGGGTGAGCGCGACGGCGTCGCCGTCGATCGCCACCGCATTGGTGACGCCGGAGACCTGCGCGATTGGCCAGTGCTTCGGCACCATGGTCGGGTGCACGCGCAGTTCCACCTCGGTGCCGATGCGAGCCGCAACGCCGAGCAGCTTGATGCGATAGCCGAGCTCGTCCGCCGCCTCGATGTCGGCGAGCGTGATGGAGCGGATACCCTCGATATGGATCGCCTCCGGGTCCGGCTTCACGCCGAAGGCCAGCGAGGCGAGCAGAGCGAGCTTGTGGGCGGTGTCGAAGCCGTCGACATCGAAGGTCGGATCGGCCTCGGCATAGCCGAGCTTCTGCGCCTGATCGAGACAGGTGTCGAAGGACAGCCCCTCTTCCTGCATCCGGGTGAGGATGTAGTTGCAGGTGCCGTTGAGAATGCCGGAGACGCGGGCGATCTCGTTGCCGAGCAGTGCCTCGCGCAGGGTCTTGATGACGGGAATGCCACCGGCGACCGCCGCTTCGAAATGGATGGCGACGCCCGCGGCTTCCGCCGCGCGGGCGAGTTCCACGCCGTGATGGGCGAGCAGCGCCTTGTTGGCGGTGACGATGGAATGGCCGGCGGCAATGGCCGCCTCCACCGCCGTCTTGGCGATGCCGTCCGGACCGCCGATCAGCTCGACGAACACGTCGATGTCGGGGTCGCGCGCCAGTTCGACCGCGTCGTCGTACCAGCGAAGGCCGGAGAGGTCGCAGTCCCGGTTGCGCGAACGGTCGCGGGCGCTGACAGCCACCACTTCGACCGGCCGTCCCACCCGCGCGGCGATCGCTTCCGCGCGGCGGGTCAGCATGCGCACCACACCCGCGCCGACCGTACCGAGGCCGGCGATGCCAATTTTCAGCGGCGGCGCCATAATGTGTCCGAACTCAACAAACGTTCCGAATGCGGCGCCGCCCGAAAGGGCCGGGGCTTTAGCGCGCCGCGGCGAGAGGGACGACGTTGTGCAATGTTTCCGCGCCGGTTTCAAGGAAGCGGCGGATGTTGCGGGCGGCCTGGCGGATGCGCTGCTCATTCTCCACAAGGGCGATGCGCACATATTCGTCGCCATGCTCGCCGAAGCCGACACCCGGCGCGACGGCGACATCCGCCTTCTCAATCAGCAGCTTGGAGAATTCGAGGCTGCCAAGATGACGGAACTTCGGCGGAATCGGCGCCCAGGCGAACATGGAGGCGGTGGGCACGGGAATGTCCCAACCCGCCTTGCCGAAACTGTCGACCAGCGCGTCGCGGCGCTTCTTATAGACGCTGCGCATCTCGGCGATGCAGTCCTGCGGGCCGTTCAGCGCCGCGGTGGCCGCCACCTGGATCGGGGTATAGGCGCCATAATCGAGATAGGACTTCACCCGCGCCAGCGCCGCGATCAGCCGGTCATTGCCGACCGCGAAGCCCATGCGCCAGCCGGCCATGGAGAAGGTCTTGGACATGGAGGTGAATTCCACCGTCACATCCATCGCGCCCGGCACCTGCAGCACCGACGGGGGCGGGTTGTCGTCGAAATAGACCTCGGAATAGGCGAGGTCGGAGAGCACGATCAGATCGTGCTTCTTCGCGAAGGCGACCACGTCGCGGTAGAAATCGAGGTCCGCCACCTGAGCGGTGGGGTTCGAGGGATAGCAGAGCACCAGCGCCAGCGGCGAGGGAATCGAATGCGCCACCGCGCGCTCCAGCGCGTGGAAGAATTCCGGGCCGGGCTCGCAGGGCACGGAGCGGATCGCGGCGCCGGCCATCAGGAAGCCGAAGGCGTGGATGGGGTAGCTGGGGTTCGGCACCAGGATCACGTCGCCGGGGGCAGTGATGGCCTGCGCCATATTGGCGAAGCCTTCCTTGGAGCCGAGCGTCGCCACCACCTGGGTGTCGGGGTTCAGCTTCACGCCGAAACGGCGCTCGTAATAGGCCGCCTGGGCGCGGCGCAGGCCGGGGATGCCCTTGGAGGCGGAATAACGGTCGGTGCGCGGGCGACCGATCGTCTCCTTGAGCTTTTCCACCACATGGTCCGGGGCATCGAGGTCCGGATTGCCCATGCCGAGATCGACGATGTCAGCGCCGCCATTGCGGGCGGTAGCCTTCACGCGGTTGACCTGCTCGAACACGTAAGGCGGCAGCCGGCGAATGCGATGGAAATCGGTCATGGGTCTCAAGCTCCAGGCCGCCCCGTTCCTAGGAGACGGCGTCACGCGCGCTTCATATCACCTCTCGCGCGCCCGCACAGCGAGGGATGTCAGACTAAAGGGGCAGAAGGATGGTAATCGCGCGCCCTGCGTCGCGCCTACTGGCCGGCCTGCCCGTCCTGGCCGTCCTCGATCTGGCGCAGCATCTCCTTCTCGCGCTGGCTGGCGAGATTTTCGAGGTTCTTCTGCATCGCCTGCTGCTGCTGCGGGGTCATCACCGGCCGGTCGCCGATCTGCGCCGGCGCGCCGAAGGTGGGATAGGCCGGCTCCGGCGGCTTCTGGCGACCGACGGGAGCCGGCGCGGCCCGCGAGGAATCCGCCGAGGTCTCACCCGATTCGGCCGAACCGGAGGTGGCTGCCGCGCCGGAGCCACTGGTGGACCTTTCCAGCGAAGCGCAACCGGCGAGCGCCAGCGCGGCCAGCGCGGCGCCAGCGAGAAGAAATGTCCGCGCGACGGACGCGCCGCCCTGCCTGTCCTGCCAGTGATCCACCATGCCCTCCCCTCAGGCGTCGGCCATCCCCCGCTGCCGCGCGGAACCGGCCGTTACGCACTCGCTAGCACCGGATGGCGCGTCTATTATGGCCACCTATGAACGTACCAACCCGCGGGGACAAGCGGTGAGCAGCCGACGCAGCAGATCGATACCGTCCGCCCCGGCAAAATCCACGCCGGCGCAAGTGACCAAGGCGCAGCGCACGGCGCCCGCCGAGGCGCCGGCGGCTCCGCCGAAGCCCGCGGCGCGCAAGCGTGTGACCAAAACGGTCGCGGCAGCTCCGCCGACCGTATCCGCACCGGCGGAGGCGCCAAAGGCGTCGACCCCGGACGTGGTGTCGAAGAAACCGGCGGCGAAGAAACCGGCGCAGCCTAAGGTGGCGGTCGAAAAGCCGGAGACAGCAGCTCCGGCGCGCAAGTCCGCAGGCAAGAAGCCGGTCGCCGCCATCGCCGCCGAACCGTCCGCGCCGACCACAGCGCCCCGCACGCGAGCGTTGAAGCCTGGCGGCGCCGCGCCGAAGCCAGTTTCTGCTGAGCCGCCCCCGGCACCCAATGCGCCGGAAGCGGTGCCCCCGCCCTCCGAGGCCAAGCCTTCTGCGTCAAAGCCCGCGCCATCCAAACCGGCCCCGGAAGCCGCCGCGCCGGAGACGCCGCGCCCCGGCGCGATCGATCTCGAAGCCTTCGCCGCCAATCTGGCGCGGATGATGGAGGAAGGTGGGCGGGCCATGGCCGCCTATCTGCGCCCGCGCGAGGAAGGGCGCATTCGCGACGATGTGGCGGAAGAACTGACCGAGGTCGCCAAGACCATCGGCAATGTCGCGGAATACTGGCTTGCCGATCCGCAGCGCACGGTGGAGGCGCAGTCGCGGCTCATCGGCGGCTATCTCGACCTGTGGACCACGGCGCTGAAGCGGCTCGGCGGCGAGAAGACCCGGCCGGTGGTGGAGCCAGCCACCCGCGATTCGCGCTTCGCCGACCCGGAGTGGAACTCGAATCCGTTCTTTGATGCGCTCAAGCAGGCCTATCTCCTCACCGCCAACTGGGCGGCGGACATGGTCGAGGAAGCCGAGATCGACGCCCGCACCAAGCACAAGGCGGAGTTCTATGTGCGCCAGATCGCCGGCGCGGTCTCACCCTCCAATTTCGTGCTGACCAATCCGGAACTGCTGCGCACCACCCTCGCCTCGAATGGCGAGAACCTCGTGCGCGGCATGAAGATGCTGGCCGAGGACATCGAGGCCGGCGGCGGCGACCTGAAGATCCGCCAGACCGACGATTCCAAGTTCCGGGTGGGCGAGAATCTCGCGGTCACGCCCGGCAAGGTGATTTTCCAGAACGAGCTGATGCAGCTCATCCAGTACGCGCCACAGACCGAAAGCGTGCTGGCGACGCCGGTGGTGATCATCCCGCCCTGGATCAACAAGTTCTACGTGCTCGACCTGACGGCGGAGAAATCCTTCGTACGCTGGGCGGTGGAAAGCGGGCTCACCGTGTTCATGGTGTCCTGGGTCAATCCCGGCCCGGAACTCGCCGCCAAGGGCTTCGAGGACTATATGAAGGACGGTGTGCTCACCGCCTTCGACGTCGCGAAGAAGGCGACAGGCGCCAAGGACTTCCACGCGGTGGGTTATTGCGTCGGCGGCACCATGCTGGCGATGACGCTGGCCTGGCTGGCGGCCTCCGGCCAGAAGCCGGGCCTTGCCAGCGCCACCTTCCTCACCACGCAGGTCGACTTCACCTATGCCGGCGACCTCAAAGTGTTCATCGACGAGGAGCAGGTCGCCAGCCTCGAACGCAAGATGCTGGAAGCGGGGGTGATGGAAGGCAGCAAGATGGCCAATGCCTTCAACATGCTGCGCGCCAATGATCTCATCTGGCCCTATGTGGTGAACAATTATCTCAAGGGTCAGGCGCCGTTCCCGTTCGACATTCTCTACTGGAATTCGGATTCGACCCGGCTGCCGGCCGCCAACCATTCCTTCTATCTGCGCAACTGCTATCTCGACAACAAGCTGGCGCAGGGTCGGCTGATGCTCGCTGGCAAGACGCTCGACCTCACTGCGATCGACGTGCCGATGTACAGTGTGGCGACGCGCGAGGACCACATCGCCCCCGCCGCCTCGGTGTTTCTCGGCCTGCAGAAATACCGCACCCCCGGCCGCTTCGTGCTGGCCGGCTCCGGCCATATCGCCGGCGTCATCAACCCGCCGGCACGCGGCAAGTACCAGTACTGGACCGGCGGACCGGCGGCGGGGACGCTGGAGGACTGGATCGCCAAGGCCGAAGTGCACCCTGGCTCCTGGTGGCCGGACTGGCGCGGCTGGATCGAGGAACGCAGCAGCGCCCGCGTGCCCGCCAGCACCCGCATCCCGGGCGAGGGTCCCTATAAGGCGATCGAGGACGCACCGGGGAGCTATGTGAAGGTGCGGTCATGATGCAAGCGACGTGGTGACCGGTATTCGGCCGGTCATCCCTGTCTGGGAACCCAACCGTCCGGTCTCCGTCGCGCCGCCCGGCTGAACGCGGGGCCGGCCCTCGCCCGCCGCTTACGGGAACAGCGCGATCTGCTCCAGGCCCAGCGTCTCGGGATAGCCGAGAACGAGGTTCATGTTCTGCACCGCCTGACCGGACGCGCCCTTCACCAGATTGTCTGTCGTGGAGATCACGATCACCCGGTCCGGCGCGCGGTCCTTCACCACGCCGATAAAGGCCATGTTCGAGCCCTTGACGAAGCGCGACTGCGGCACCTGGCCGAGCGGCAGCACATGCACGAAGGGCTCGTTCTTGTAGAAATCCGCCAGCACGCGGTGCACGCCCTCCGCCCCGACGCCGGCGCCGGTCTTGAGGTAGATGGTGGCATAGATGCCGCGCGTCATCGGCACGAGGTGCGGGGTGAAGCTCGGCGCCACGCTGCGGCCGGCGGCCTTGGAGAATTCCTGGTCCAATTCGGCCATGTGGCGGTGGCTGCCGACGCCATAGGCGTGCATGCCCTCCGTCACCTCGGTGAACAGCAGGTTCTCCTTCGCCGAACGGCCCGCCCCGGTGACCCCACTCTTGGCGTCGATGACGATGTGCTCGGGCTCGATGGCGCCGGCCTCGATGAGCGGCACCACGGGGAGGATGGCGGTCGTGGTGTAGCAACCGGGATTGGCGACCAGCCGCGCCTTGCGGATGTCGTCGCGATAGAGCTCGACGACGCCGTAGACGGCCTCCTGCTGCAGCTCCAGCGCCTGGTGCGGATGGCCGTACCAGCGCTCATAAGCGCCATCGTCGCGCAGCCGGAAATCGGCGGAGAGATCGACCACTTTCACATGCGGCGCGGTCTCGAACACGTTCTTGATGACAAGCTGCGTGGTGCCGTGCGGCAGGGCGCAGAAGACGAGATCAACGTCCTTCCACGCCACCTGTTCGATGGTGATGAGGTCCGGCAGCTTGAACGGCGCGAATTGCGGGAACACATCCGCCACCGCCTGCCCCGCCTTGCGGTCGGCGGTCAGCGCGACGATCTCGACGCGGGGATGGCGCAGCAGCAGGCGCAGCAGTTCCGAGCCGGTGTAGCCCGAGGCCCCGAGGATGGCGATCCGCGCCTTGCTGTCCGTCATGGTGGCGACCCTTCCTGCTGGCGCGCCCGCCGTGACGAGCCGGGGACGCACATGGAGCTGCGCCCTTACACCTTTCGCATGTCCGACGAAAGACAAGAGCGGCCCCGGCGGACGCATGGCGGCTGCGCGCGCCGGGCGGGAACCGGATGGAGCCGCCGCCGCTTCTCCTCCGGCCTCTTCACGCATAGCCGGAGCCCCCGCCATGAACGATCCCCTCGCCTGGTTTGAGACCGGGCTCGCCATGACGCGGCTGGGCATGGACATGCAGGTGGTGATCACCGAGCGGCTCACCCGCCTCGCGCGCGGCGACGCCGCCGCCGGCGTCGAGGCGATACGGATGGTCACGGAGAAGACGCTGGCGCTGGGCGAGGTCAATGCCCGGCTGTGGAAGGCCGCGGCGGCCGGCCGGCTGGGTACGGTCGGGCCGGAGATCGTCGCGCTGTACGGCGCCAAGGTGCGCGCCAATCGCAAGCGGCTGAAGCGCTGAGCCGCCGGCGCGCATGGCGCCCATGTTCACGGAGCGTTCCGGTTTCGCGCTGGCGCTGTCATAGTGCTAAGGAAACCGAATCGGTTCCTGACCCTGACGAGACCGCCCGCGCCCATGTCGAATTCTGACGACCTCTTCGCCGCTGTTCCCGCCCCGCGTCCGCGTGCGAGCGCACGCCCCGCCGCGCCGCGCGAGGGCACGCCGGGTGAGGCCGGCTACACCGCCGCCGATATCGAGGTGCTGGAAGGGCTGGAGCCGGTGCGGCGCCGGCCGGGCATGTATATTGGCGGCACGGACGAGAAGGCGCTGCACCACCTCTTCGCCGAAGTGGTCGACAATTCGATGGACGAGGCCGTGGCCGGCCATGCCAGCTTCATCGAGGTGGAACTGACCGAGGACGGCTTCCTCACCGTCACCGACAATGGCCGCGGCATCCCGATCGAGGAACACCCGAAATATCCCGGCAAGTCGGCGCTGGAGGTCATCCTCACCACGCTGCACGCGGGCGGCAAGTTCGACAGCAAGGTCTACGAGACCTCCGGCGGCTTGCACGGCGTCGGCGTCTCCGTGGTCAACGCGCTGTCGGACGTCCTGGTGGTGGAGGTCGCGCGCGGGCAGACGCTGTACCGCCAGACCTATTCGCGCGGTGTGCCGCAGGGCGCTATCCAGGAAGTCGGGCGCATCCTCAACCGGCGCGGCACGCGGGTGAGCTTCCATCCCGACGCGCAGATCTTCGGCGAGAATGCCCGCTTCAAGCCGGCCCGCGTGTTCAAGATGGCCCGCTCCAAGGCCTATCTGTTCGGTGGGGTGGAGATCCGCTGGAGCTGCGACGCCTCGCTCGTCGCCGGCACCGACATCCCGGAGAAGGCGGTGTTCCGCTTCCCCGGCGGCCTGCGCGACTATCTCGCCGCCGATATCGAGGGCCACACGCTGGTCCACCCCGACATCTTCTCCGGCAAGACCCAGCGCCCGGGTGGCCATGGCTCGGCCGAGTGGGCGGTGGCCTGGCTGGGCGATGCCGATGGCAGCATCTCCTCCTATTGCAACACCATCCCGACCGCCGAGGGCGGCACGCATGAGACCGGCCTGCGCGCCGTGCTGCTCAAGGGCCTGCGCGACCATGCCGAGCGCACCGGCGCCGCCAAGCGCGCCGCCATCGTCACCGCCGACGACGTGATGGCCGGCTGCGCCGCCATGCTCTCGGTGTTCGTGCGTGAGCCGGAATTCCAGGGCCAGACCAAGGAGAAGCTGGCCACCGCCGAGGCCACCCGCATCGTCGAGGCGGCGCTGCGCGACCCGTTCGACCATTGGCTCGGCGGCAACCCGGCACAGGCCAACCGCCTGCTCGACTGGGTGGTGGAGCGCGCCGAGGAAAGGCTGCGCCGCCGGCAGGAAAAGGAAATCTCCCGCAAGACCGCGGTGCGCAAGCTGCGTCTGCCGGGCAAGCTGGCGGACTGCTCCAACAATTCGGCGGCGGGGTCCGAGCTTTTCATCGTCGAAGGCGATTCGGCCGGCGGCTCGGCCAAGCAGGCGCGCGAACGCCAGACCCAGGCGGTGCTGCCGCTGCGCGGCAAGATCCTCAACGTCGCCAGCGCCGGGCGCGACAAGCTGGCGGCGAACCAGCAACTCGGCGACCTCGTGCAGGCGCTGGGCGCCGGCACCGGTGCGCAGTATCGCGAGGAAGATCTGCGCTATGAGCGGGTCATCATCATGACCGACGCCGATGTCGACGGCGCGCATATCGCCTCGCTGCTCGTCACCTTCTTCTACCGGCAGATGCCGAAGCTGATCGAGAACGGCCATCTCTTCCTTGCGGTGCCGCCGCTCTACCGCATCAGCCAGGGTGCCAAGACGCTCTATGCCCGCGACGAGGCGCATCGCGACGAATTGCTGCGCACGGAGTTTTCCGGGCGCGGCAAGGTCGAGATCGGCCGCTTCAAGGGCCTTGGCGAAATGATGCCGGCGCAGCTGAAGGAAACCACCATGAGCCGCAAGACGCGCACGCTGCTGCGCGTCACCGTGGAAGAAGCCGAACGCGCGGCCACCGCCGACATCGTCGAGCGGCTGATGGGCAACAAGCCGGAAAGCCGCTTCACCTTCATCTCCGAGCGCGCCGCCTTCGCCAGCGAGGAACTGCTGGATATCTGAGCGGAGCGGGCTCTAGCGTCGGTCAAAAGCGAGCCGCGCGGCGAGACCGAGAAAAATCAGGCCCGTGAGACGCTGAAAGCCACGGGCGAGGTGCTCGCGCGTCCGCAGCCAGCCACTGAGCCGGCCGGCGAAGCCGCCGACCAGAGCGTTCACCACCGTGCCGCCAGCATTGAACACCGTGCCCAGCAGCAGGAATTGGAGAAAGCCCGATCCGCGCGTGGGATCGACGAATTGCGGCAGGAAGGCGAGGATGAACACCGCCACCTTCGGGTTTAGCACATTCACCAGCACCGCCTCGCGAAAGGCGCGCCAGGGCGTGTGCCGGCGGCCCAGCCCCGGTTCCAGCACCAGACCCGGGCTGCGCAGCGCCTGCACCGCCAGCCAGACGAGATAGGCGACACCGGCCCAGCGCAGCAGCTCGAACGCGCCGGGATGCGCGGCAAGCAGCGCCGCAAGGCCAAGCGCGGCGGCGAACACATGGATGAAGCCGCCGGCGGCAATGCCGAAGCTGGCGGCGATGCCGGCGCGGGGGCCGGACTTCATCCCCTGGCCGAGGCAGAACAGCATGTCGTTGCCGGGGGTGAGGTTCAGCGCCAGCGCCGCCGGCACGAAGAGCAGCAGCGTTTCCAGCGAAACCGGCATGGCGCTCACCCCTCCGCCGCCTCGGGACGCGGATCGACGGCAACGATGTCCATGACCCCGCCCGGCAGCGTCACCTCGTCGCCGATCCATTTGCCGGTCAGCGCGCGGGCGACCGGCGACACCCAGCCGATGCGGCCCTGCGCCGGATCGGCTTCATCTTCGCCAACAATGCGAAAGGTGCGGCGACCGCCCTTTTCATCCTCCAGCGTCACCGCCATGCCGAAGGTGATGGCTTCACCCTCCTGGGGCGGGTCCACCGGCTCGGCATTGGCACGGCGCGCCGACCAATAGCGTAGTTCCCGCGAGGCGGCGGCGACGGCGTCGCGCTCGCCCTTGGCGCCGGCGGCAGACAGCGCCTCGCGCTGGCGGGCGATTTCGGCGTCGATCTGTGCGAGGCCCCGGCGGGTGACGAGGTTGCGATTCGGGCTGACGGGCCGTTCGGGCAGCGTATCCGCGCCGCTGTCTTCTTTCACGAAAGCGCGGCTCATCGCGCGACCTGCCTTCCCCTGCGGGGCCGCGCCGGGCCGGACCATGCCGAAAAGCCCTTGACAGCGGCCGAATACGTTGACTTTCCGAGCGTTATGCCTATGGTGCAACGCGTCGTCATACCATATCCGACTGAGGCGCTCCGCGCGACGACGATGCAACCATCCCCGGTTACGGCTCGGGGGTTCGGTGTGCGGTGCGCAGCCGCAGAATTGATCCAGATGCCTTTTAACGAACTGGGCCTGAGCGACAAGGTGCTCGCGGCCGTTGCCGATACCGGCTACACCGAGCCGACGCCGATCCAGGCGCAGGCCATTCCGCATGTGCTCGCGCGCCGCGACGTGCTGGGCCTCGCGCAGACGGGCACCGGCAAGACCGCCGCCTTCACCCTGCCGATGCTGACATTGCTGGAGCAGGGGCGCGCCCGGGCCCGCATGCCCCGCACGCTGATCCTCGAACCCACGCGCGAACTCGCGGCACAGGTCGAAGAGAACTTCACGCGCTACGGCAAGAACCACAAGCTGAACGTTGCCCTGCTGATCGGCGGCGTCTCCTTCGGCGACCAGGATGCGAAGCTGCTGCGCGGCGTCGACATCCTCATCGCCACGCCGGGCCGGCTGCTCGACCATGTGGAGCGTGGCCGACTGCTGCTCTCGGGCATCGAGATCCTCGTCATCGACGAAGCAGACCGCATGCTCGACATGGGCTTCATCCCGGACATTGAACGCGTGTGCAAGCTGGTGCCGTTCACCCGCCAGACGCTGTTCTTCTCCGCGACCATGCCGCCGGAAATCCAGCGCCTCGTCGCGCAGTTCCTGTCGAACCCGGTACAGATCGAGGCGTCGCGCCCCTCCTCCACCGCCTCGACCATCACCCAGTTGCTGGTCGCCTCACCCAAAGAGGATTTCGCCAAGCGCGAAGTGCTGCGCGGGCTGATCGACAGCGCCGAGAACCTGCAGAACGGCATCATCTTCTGCAACCGCAAGAGCGAAGTCGCCATCGTTCACAAGTCGCTGCTGCGCCATGGCTATAAGGCCGTGTGCCTGCATGGCGACATGGACCAGCGCTCGCGCATGCAGGCGCTCGACCAGTTCCGCACCGGCGAGGCCACGCTGCTGGTGGCGTCCGACGTTGCCGCACGCGGGCTCGACATTCCCGCCGTGAGCCATGTGTTCAACTACGACACGCCGCATCACGCGGAAGACTACGTGCACCGCATCGGCCGCACCGGCCGCGCCGGACGTGCGGGCGCCGCCTTCACCATCGTCACCTCCGCCGATTCCAAGTCGCTGGCGGCCATCGAGAAGCTGATCGGCCGTCCGATCGACTGGAAGGACGGCGCCGGTCTAGACACGGTGCCGGCGGTGGAGACGCGCGCACGTCCAGGCCGCGAGAAGGCGTCGGGTGACAGGACCGCGCGCGAAAAGGGCCGTGGCGGTCGCAACCGCGAGCGCGAGGATGGCGGCGAGAGCCGTGGCGCCCGTCCTGCCCGCCGCCGCGAGGCCGAGCCGGCCAGCGCGCCGGTCGAGGCTGTGGAGACGAAGGTCGCGGCTGAGGCTCCGGCCAAGCCGGCACGGCGCCGCTCTCGCGCGGCCGAGGCGGACGCCGCCCCGACCGCCGTCGCGCCTGCCGCTCCGCCCGTGGCCGCCTCGGCTCCGGCGAACGCGCCGCGCGGGCGTGGCCGCGAGAAGGCCGCCCCCGCCCCGGCGCGGGCGCCGGTCACCCCGCTCACCCATCGCCGCCCCGACCGGGCGCCGATGGACGAGCCGGCGGACACCTCGCACCTGCCGGCCTTCCTGCTGCGGCCGGTGAAGATCAAGGCCGGCTGAACGGCTCGCCCGCCTTGGGCTGCGGCAGGGCGGAACCGGCTTCCACCTGATCTGCAGCCACCACCGGCTTCGCCGCGCGCGGGCGGCGCGGCGATGACGCGGCTGGCGAAGCTGCGACTGGCTGATCAGTCGGCGTGGACGGCGTGCGGATGACTTCGCGCAGGCGCTTGATCAGGTCGCCACGCACCCCGCCTGCATCGCCCGAAGACGCCCAGCCGGAAAAACCGATCTCGACCCGGTCCAGCGCCATCTTTGCGATGGAGGCGGACGGACCCGGGGTGGCGGACACGCGCGGGTCGTTTTTCAGGAAAGCCAAGCCCTTCTCCATCAACCCCTCGATGTCGGCATCCGGCTTCAGTTCCAGCGCGAAGCTGAAGCTGCGGGCGCCATAGACCGAGCGGTTGATGATCGGCGCCCCCCACACCCGGCCGTTCGGCATCAGCACCTGCACATTGTCGCCCGCGGCGAGTTCGGTGGTGAACAGGGTAATGGCCTTCACCGTGCCGCTCTGCCCGCCGACCTCGACGGAATCGCCGACCTTGAACGGGCGGAACAGCAGCAGCATCAACCCGGCGGCGACATTGGACAGCGTGCCCTGCAAGGCGAGCCCCACCGCCAGAGAGGTGGCGCCGAGCACCGCGATCAGGCTGGTGGTCTGAATGCCGAAGCGTTGCAGCACGGCGAGCCCGACGAACACCAGCACGGTGTAGCGGGCGAGGCTTGAGAGGAAGCCGACAATGGTCGGGTCGACCCGGTGCGTGGCGTTCAGCGCCCGGGTCACCAGCCGATCCACCACGCTCGCCAGCCACCAGCCGATAATCAGCAGCGCCAGAGCATAGAGAATGTTCAGCCCGTAAAGGACGATGAGGTCGCCAAGCCCATTCAGGCCGCCATAGCTGTCGAGATCCATCGCTTGTCGCTCCGTGCGCGTCCGGGAGCCCGGCACCGCCGGGACCTTCGGCAAACACGTGCGACGCGGGCGGGTTCCCGCGGGACGCATGTTTCAGCGTCGGCGCGAGCGACGAGGGATGGCGGCAGCGCCGGCCGCGCGGGCGATGGCGAGGGCGCGATGGGCGAGCGCGGCGGCGAGTTCGCCATCGTCGAGCGCCGGCTCCGGTAGTGACCAGTAGCCGACGCTCACCCGCCTTCCATCCTTGCGCGCATAGGTGAAGGGCTCGGCGCCCGCAGAGGCGAGATCGGCGGCGAAGGCCGCGTCGGTCTTGAGATAGAGGCGCCCGTCGATGACGAGCCCGAACATCACGCCGTCTGCGTACAGCCCCTGCCCGCCGAACAGGCGGCGGGTGCGCACGGGCCCGAAGGCGGCGAAGAGATCGGCGATGTCGGCCTCATCCATCGCGCACCGCGAGGGATCAGGCGCTGGCGCCGGTGGCCTCGGGCCGTACGGGGGTGATGGCGACGGATTCGCCGCAGCCGCAGGCCGAGGTCTGGTTGGGGTTGTTGAACACGAACTGGGCAGCGAACTTGTCCGCCTTGAAGTCCATCTCGGTGCCGAGAAGATACAGGATCGCCTTGGGGTCGATCAGCACCTTCACGCCCTTGTCCTCGACCACCTCGTCGAACTTGCCCGCCTCTTCGGCGAATTCCATCGTGTATTCCATGCCGGCGCAGCCGCCATTCTTGACGCCGATACGAAGCCCGGCGACCGGCTTTTCCGAACGCGCGATCACCTGCCGCACGCGGTCGGCGGCAGCGTCGGTCAAGGTCATCACCTTGGGGCGGGGGCGGGGCTGGGTCATGTTCACTGTCTCCACATCGACGCCGGTTCAAGGCCGGCGGATCGGTCCCGCCTAATGTGGGGGATGCGTGGGGCGCCGGCAAGGGCGAAGGCGGCGGGTAGCGCCAGCGTCATCCCGGCCGAGGGCAGCGAGAGCCGGGACCGCTCTTCGTTCGGCGCGATCCCGGATCGGCCTACGGCCGTCCGGGATGACGACAGCGGACACGTCCCAGCCCTCAGTAATTCGGCCAAAGCCCGGGCGTGGCCAGTTCGACCATGTGATGGTCCGGATCGCGGAAATACAGGCTGACCCCGCCCCCCTTCCAGTTCACCCGGCCTTCCAGCTTCACGCGATGGGCGGCGAGATGCTGCTCCCAATGCGCCAGAGAACTTTCCGGGATCGCCAGCGCGTAATGCAGCGCGCCGCTGCCGTCATGCGGCGGGATGGTGCCTTCCGCCATCACCACCGGCTCCAGCGTCGCGCCGCGCAGGAACAGCAGAAGCACGCTGCCCGGCCCGGCGCGATAGGCGCAGAAGCGGTCATCGGCGACCATCGGCTCCAACCCCAGCACGCGCTCATAGAAGGCGCGGGCCCGGGCCATGTCGTCAACATAGAGCCCCGTTTCCAGCACGCCGGACAGCGGCGGCGCGACGGGGGTCTCACTCACCACAGATTCAGCGCCAGCCGCGCTTCCTCGGACATCCGACCCTGATCCCACGGCGGATCGAAGGTGAGGTTGACGGTAGCACCGGCGACACCGCCGACGCTGGCTACCGCGCCCTCCACCATGCCGGGCAGTTCGGCCGCCGAGGGGCAGTTGGGCGTGGTCAACGTCATTTCCACCGCGACCTGACGGTCGTCGGCGATGTCGACCTTGTAGATGAGGCCGAGCTCGTAGATGTCGACCGGGATTTCCGGGTCATAGACGGTCTTGAGCGCCGCGACGATGTCGTCGGTCAGGCGCTCAAGCTCCGCCTCCGGAATGGCGGCGTTCACAGCCGGGGTGTTCGGCGTGTCGGAGGTCTGGGCTTCGCTCATGCGAAAAGATCCTGAGCCTTGATGAGGGCGTCGGCGAGAATGTCGACTTCCTCATGCGTGTTGTAGAGCGCGAACGACGCCCGGCACGTCGCCGTCACACCATATCGCCCCAGAAGCGGCATCGCGCAATGGGTGCCGGCACGCACCGCCACGCCGGCGCGGTCGATCACGGTGGCGATGTCATGCGCATGCGCGCCCTTCACGTCGAAGGCGAAGATCGCGCCCTTGCCCGGCGCGTCGCCATAGACCTGCACGGAATTGATCTGCGCCAGCCGCTCGCGGGCATAGGCGCCGAGCGAGGCCTCATGCGCGGCGATGCGCTCGCGGCCGAGGCTTTCCATATAGGCCAGCGCCGCGCCGAGCCCGATCGCCTGCACGATGGGCGGCGTCCCGGCCTCGAAGCGGTGCGGGGGCTCGCCATAGGTGACGCCCTCTTCGGTGACGGTGCGGATCATCTCGCCGCCGCCCTCATAAGGCGGCATCTTCTCCAGCAGCGCCCGCTTGCCATAGAGCAGGCCGATGCCGGTCGGCCCGTAGAGCTTGTGGCCGGTGACGGCGTAGAAATCGACATCGAGGTCGACCACGTCCACCGGCATGTGCACGGCGGCCTGCGAGCCGTCGACCACCACCAAAGCGCCGGCCTCATGGGCGAGGCGGGCGATCTCCTTGATCGGCGTCACCGTGCCGAGCACGTTCGACATATGGGTGATGGCGACGATCCTGGTCCGCTCGGTGAGCAGCGCCTTGAAGGCGTCGAGGTCGAAGGCACCGTCCTCGGTCACCGGCGCCCATTTAATCACGGCGCCCTTGCGCTCGCGCAGATAGTTCCATGGCACGATGTTGGAATGGTGCTCCATGATCGAGAGCACGATCTCGTCGCCTTCGCCGATCGACTGGCCGAGCGAGGAGGCCACGAGGTTGAGCGCGCCGGTGGCGGAGCGGGTGAAGATCACCTCGTCCAGCGTCGGGGCGTTGAGGAAGGCGCGGCAGCGCTCGCGGGCTTCCTCATAGGCCTCGGTCATCGCATTGGCGAGGAAGTGCAGGCCGCGATGGACGTTGGAATATTCGTTCTCATAGGCAAAGCGCATCCGGTCCAGCACCTGCACCGGCTTCTGCGCCGAGGCGGCATTGTCGAGATAGACCAGCGGCTTGCCGTAGACCTGCTTGGACAGGATGGGGAAATCCTGCCGCACGCGGGCGACGTCGTAGGTGCCGTCGGTGACGGCGGGATGGAGGGTCATCTTCCGGCCTTTCGTTAAGGCGTCATCCCGGCCGCAGCGAAGCGCAGAGCCGGGATCGCGGGCCGAGCAATGGCCCAGTTCGGCGGACGATCCCGGATCGCGGCCATGCCGCGTCCGGGATGACGGCTTCGATCAATGCGCAACCGCGCCTCAGGCCCGCGCCGCGAGCCAGGCTTCCGCGCGTTCGACCAGCGCCTCGCGCAGGCCGTCATGCTCGACGGTCTCCACCGCCTCGCCGACAAAAGCCTGCACCAGAAGGCTCTGCGCCTCCTTCATCGGGATGCCGCGAGCGCGCAGATAGAACAGAAGTTCGTCGTCGATGGCGCCGCAGGTGGCGCCATGGCCGCACTGCACATCGTCGGCGAAGATCTCCAGTTCCGGCTTGTTGTCCATCTCTGCGTCGTCGCCGAGCACCAGCGCGCGGCTCATCATCCGCCCGTCGGTCTTCTGCGCCGCCTGACGGACGACGATCTTGCCCTGGAACACGCCACGGGAGGAATCGTCGAGCACATGCTTGAACAGTTCCCGGCTCTCGCAGCCCGGCACCTGATGGTCGACATAGAGCGTGGTGTCGGCATGCTGACGGTTCTTCAGCAGCGAGGCGCCGTTGAAGCCGACATGGCTGTTCTCGCCCGACAGCGTGGCGTAGAGCGAGGTCCGCGCCACTGCGGCGCCGAGCGAGAAGCTGAAGGTGTGAACCTTCGATTCCCGGCCGACCGCGAACAGCATCGTCGCGAGGTGGAAGGCGCCCTCGCCATCCTCCTGCAGCCGCACCACATCGAGATGCGCCTCGTCGCCGACCACGAACTCGGTGGCGGCGTTTGCCTGATAGGCAAGCCCGTCCGGCCCCTCGAAGCTCTCGGCATAGGTGAAGGCGGCGCCCTCCCCGACGACGACCAGCGAACGGGCATAGCTCGCCGCAGCCGTGGCGCCGGCGAACACATGCGCCACATGCAGCGGACGTTCGATTTTCGCCCCCGGCGCGACGGTGACCACCACACCGTCCTTGGCGAGCGCGGTGTTGAGCGCCAGCGCCGCGTCGTAGCGGCCCGGCTGGATACCGCCGAGACGGCTCAGCACCTCGTCACCCGCCGCAATGGCGGCGGACAGGGTGGTAACGGTGAGCCCGGACTCCAGATCGGCGAGGTCGGACAGTTCCGGCACCACGGCGCCATTGGCGACGACGATGCGGCGGGCTTCGACGCCGCGCAGCAGGCGCGCGCGCGCATCCGCCTCGGCCACGGCGGCCGCGCCGGCCACCGGCACCGCCTCGCGCATCAGGCTGCGAAGGTCGGTGTATTTCCATTCCTCGACCCGCCGGTGCGGCAGGCCGTTCTCCTCGAAGGCGCGGGCGGCGGCGCGGCGCAGATCGGCCAGACGGTCGCCGCCTTCCGGCACGGTGCCGAGCGAGGCGAGGATCGCCTGTTCGGCCGGCGTGCGGATCGGACGGATGTCAGCGTTCATGTCAGCCACCTCACGCCGCGTCCTGCTGGTACTCGGCATAGCCATTGGCTTCGAGTTCCAGCGCCAGCTCCTTGCCGCCGGAGCGCACGATGCGGCCCTTGTTCATCACATGCACGAAATCGGGCACGATGTGGTTGAGCAGGCGCTGATAGTGGGTGATGACGATCATCGCCCGGTCGGGCGAGCGCAGGGCGTTGACGCCGTCGGAGACGACTTTAAGCGCGTCGATGTCGAGGCCGGAATCGGTCTCGTCGAGCACGCAGATCTTCGGCTCCAGGATCGCCATCTGCAGGATCTCGGCGCGCTTCTTCTCGCCGCCGGAGAAGCCGACATTGACGCCGCGCTTCAGCATGTCCTGATTGATGCCGAGATGAGCGGCCTTGTCCTTTACCAGACGCAGGAAATCGGGCGTGGAGACCTCGGCCTCGCCGCGCTTCTTGCGCTGCGCGTTCAGCGAGGCGCGCAGGAAGGTCATGGTGGCGACGCCGGGCACTTCCACCGGATACTGGAAGGCGAGGAACACGCCCTTGGCGGCGCGCTCGTCGATTTCCATCGCCAGCAGGTCCTCGCCGTCGAGGGTGACCGAACCGTCCGTGACCTCATAATCCTCCTTGCCGGCGAGGATATAGGAGAGGGTCGACTTGCCGGAGCCGTTCGGCCCCATAATGGCGTGGACCTCGCCCGGGTTCACCTTCAGCGAGAGGCCCTTGAGGATCTCCTTGCCGTGTTCGCCGTCGATCTTGGCGTGGAGATTGTCGATGTCGAGCATAGCCATGTCATCTGTTCCGTGTCTGGGGCGCGTCGACCGGCGGCAGAGGTGAGCCGGGAGCGCGCTGAAATCTGCGAGCGATCCCGGAGCGCGGCGGCGCCGCGTCCGGGATGACGAGTACGGGGCTCTTAGCCTACCGAGCCTTCGAGGCTCACCGCGATCAGCTTCTGCGCTTCCACCGCGAATTCCATCGGCAGCTGCTGCAGCACGTCCTTGACGAAGCCGTTGACGATCAGCGCCGTCGCTTCTTCCGGATCGAGCCCGCGCTGGCGGCAGTAGAACAGCTGGTCGTCGGAGATCTTCGAGGTGGTGGCCTCGTGCTCGAACTGGGCGGAAGAGTTCTTCGACTCGATATAGGGCACGGTGTGCGCGCCGCACTTGTCGCCGATGAGCAGGCTGTCGCAATTGGTGAAGTTGCGCGCGCCGGTGGCCTTGCGGTGGGCGGTGACGAGGCCGCGATAGGTGTTGTCGGAATAGCCCGCGGCGATGCCCTTGGAGATGATGCGGCTCGACGTGTTCTTGCCGAGATGGATCATCTTGGTGCCGCTATCGACCTGCTGGCGCCCGTTGGAAATGGCGATGGAGTAGAACTCGCCCTGGGAATTGTCGCCGCGCAGGATGCAGCTCGGGTACTTCCAGGTGATGGCCGAGCCGGTTTCCACCTGCGTCCACGAGATCTTCGAGCGGTCGCCGCGGCAGTCGCCGCGCTTGGTGACGAAGTTGAAGATGCCGCCCTTGCCGTCCTTGTCGCCGGGATACCAGTTCTGCACCGTCGAGTATTTGATCTCGGCGTCGTCCAGCGCCACCAGCTCGACCACGGCGGCGTGCAGCTGGTTCTCGTCGCGCATCGGCGCGGTGCAGCCTTCGAGATAGCTCACATAGGCGCCTTCATCGGCGATGATGAGCGTGCGCTCGAACTGGCCGGTGTTGCGCTCATTGATGCGGAAATAGGTCGAGAGCTCCATCGGGCAGCGCACGCCCTTGGGCACATAGACGAACGACCCGTCGGAGAACACCGCCGAATTCAGCGTGGCGAAATAGTTGTCGGTCACCGGAACGACCGAGCCGAGATACTTCTTCACCAGCTCGGGATGCTCACGCACCGCCTCCGAGATCGGCATGAAGATGACGCCGGCCCGGGCCAGTTCCTCCTTGAAGGTGGTCGCCACCGAGACCGAATCGAACACCGCGTCGACCGCCACCTTGGTGGCGCCGCTCTCGATGCCGAGCAGCGCATCGCGCTCGCGCAGCGGGATACCGAGCTTCTCGTAGGTGGCGAGAATCTCCGGGTCGATATCGTCGATCGACAGCGCTTCCTTCGCCTTGGGCGCGGAATAGTAATAGAGGTCCTGATAATCGATGGGCGGGTAGCTCACCCGCGCCCAGTCCGGCTCGCGCATGGTCTGCCAGCGACGGAAGGCGTCGAGCCGCCATTCCAGCAGCCATTCGGGCTCGTTCTTCTTCGCCGAGATGAAGCGGACCGTATCCTCGGTCAGGCCCTTGGGGGCCTTTTCGGACTCGATCTCGGTAAAGAACCCGTACTTGTACTGATCGACATCAAGGGAGCGGACCTGGTCCACTGTCTCCTGTACGGCCGGCATCGTCTCATCTCCTCTCCCACGCGGGGTCAAGGCCCGCGGGTCAGGTCAACCATTCCGCAGGCGCTGCCGAAGCCGCTCCCGCGCCGTCTCGCCGCCCACCGGCGGCGCCTTGCTTCACGCCGCCGCGCGGCGACGCAAAAGACCGGGCAACACCCGGCGAAACACGCCGAGCGCCCGGTCGACATCCTCTTCCCCGCTCGACCAGCCGAAGGACAGGCGGAACGCGGAACGCGCAATACGCTCGGGCACGCCCATCGCCCCCAGCACATGCGAGGCCGCGACCTTGCCTGACGAGCAGGC
This sequence comes from Ancylobacter polymorphus, assembly GCF_022836935.1. NCBI lineage: Bacteria > Pseudomonadati > Pseudomonadota > Alphaproteobacteria > Hyphomicrobiales > Xanthobacteraceae > Ancylobacter > Ancylobacter polymorphus. The sequence goes on from NZ_CP083239.1 coordinate 3,785,679, forward strand.
GGCGCCGGCGCTCACCGCGAGGCCCGCGAGATCGAGGGCGATCACAGTGGTCTCGGCCGGAACGCCCGGCAGCGCGAAACAGGAGGTGTTCGGCAGCCGGTCGACATCGCCCACGAGCAGGACAAGCTCGGGAAACTCGCTCCTTAGAGCGTCTTCAAGCCGCTCGCGCAAGCCATTGATGCGCACGCCGTCGGCGTCCACAGAAGCGCCCGCGCGCTCGGCCGCCGCGCCGAAGGCGGCGATGGCGGGCACGTTCTCGCTGCCCGCCCGCCGGCCACGCTCCTGCACACCGCCGCCGATCAGCGGGGCGGGGCGCAGATCCGGGTCGGCGAGGATGAGCGCCCCCGCCCCCGGCGCGCCGCCAAGCTTGTGCGCGGACACCGACATCAGATCGACGCCGAGTGCCGACATGGAGAGCGGAATGCGCCCCGCCGCCTGCACGGCATCGGTGTGGACCAGGGCGCCCTGCTCATGGGCGCGGCGGGCGGCTTCCGCCACCGGCTGCAACACGCCCGTCTCATTATTCGCCACCATGAGCGACAGCAGCACCCGACGCCCGGCGGCGGCGTGGCGCGCCAGCGCCGCGTCGAGCCCGTCGAGCCGCAGCCTTCCACGCGCATCCACGGGCAGAACCTCGACCTGCTCCGGCGCGAAGCGATGACCGCGCAGAACGGCCGCGTGCTCCACCGCGCTCACCAGCAGCGCGTCGAAGATGAGAGGCGTGTCACCGCGCCGGTAGTCGGGCGTCAGCGCCAGTGCGTCCGCCTCCGTGCCGCTGGAGGTGAAAACCACGCCCGACGAATTCGCGCCCACCAGAGCCGCCACCCGTGCCCGCGCCGCATCCATCGTGCCGCGCGCGGCACGCCCTTCAGCATGCACGGAAGAGCCGTTGCCAGTGGCGTCGAGTGCCGCCAGCAACGCCTCCCGCGCTTCCGGGCGCACATGCGAGGTCGCGTTATGATCGAGATAGGTGCGTGCGTTCATGGGTCCGGAGGCTCGCAGTTCCTTTTCCGTCTCCTATATAGGAAGGCGCGGCGGCGTCTGCCCCTTCCCTTCGGCTAATGCTTGCAAATTCAGGCGCCGTCCGTCATAGCTGACCGTCCCGTCTTCTTCGTTGGGCTTTCGGTCGCGCGCTGGTTGACTGCGACGCAACCGCAACTTGACGTTGATGTTTAGAATTATTCTAATAAGTTAGGGCTCCCGCCCCAGGTCGTCAAGGCGCATGCGGTAAGGCGGTCTTTCGGGACGCAATCCGGTACGGGTTCAGCGGCCCACCGGACCACATTCGCCTTGCCCCGCCGCAGTCAAGGTCTCGAACTTCATGCCTGAGGTCATCTTCACCGGCGAGAAGGGGCGGCTGGAAGGCCGCTACCAGCCGGCCAAGCAGCGCCACGCGCCCATCGCCATCATCCTGCACCCGCACCCCCAGTTCGGCGGCACGATGAACAACCCGGTCGTCTATAATCTCTACTACCAGTTCGTGAACCGGGGCTTCTCGACGCTGCGCTTCAACTTCCGTGGCGTCGGCCGCTCCCAGGGCGCGTTCGACCACGGTCAGGGCGAGCTGGCGGATGCCGCCGCAGCGCTGGACTGGGCGCAGTCGATCAACCCGGATGCGCGCGCCTGCTGGATCGCCGGCTTCTCCTTCGGCGCCTGGATCGGCATGCAGCTGCTGATGCGTCGCCCGGAGGTGGAAGGCTTCATCTCCATCGCCGCGCCGGCGAATCTCTACGACTTCTCCTTCCTCGCCCCCTGCCCGTCCTCCGGCCTGTTCGTGCATGGCGACAAGGATGCGGTGGTGCCGTTCTCCGCCGTCACCGGCCTCGTGGAGAAGCTGAAGACGCAGAAGGGCATCGTCATCGATCAACAGACCGTGCCGGGCGCGAACCACTTCTTCGACGGCAAGACCGAGGAGCTGATGGAAGTCGTCGGCGCCTATCTCGACAAGCGCCTGCCCGATACCGCCAAGAAGACCAGCGCCGCCTGAGGCGTCAGTCTCGGCCCAGACACGAAAAAGCCCGGCGCAGCACGCGCCGGGCTTTTGCTTTTGCGGAAGACGGCGGGGGATCAGTTCAGCACGAGACGCGGCGGGTTGGTGACCGTGATCACGTCGCCCTCGCGGGCGATCTCGACGATGCTCGCCGCCGTGTCGACGGCACCGGGCACGGAGACGCTGACCGCCTGATCGGGCTTTAGCGTGGCGGCAACGCGGACGGGGGCGCCACCGGCGACGCTCAGCGTGGCGACGACGTGATAGCCGTCATTCTGCGGGGTGTAATACGCAACGCCATTCACATAGCCGATATTGATCGTCTGGGCGGTGGCCGGCTTCAGGCCGGCAACCTTGTCGGCGGCACGGACGGGGGCGATGACGGCGACGGCGATGAGGCCGCCGGCGACGGCAAGCGGCAGGATATCGCGGCTGAGGCTGCGCATGTCGAAGGCTCCAAAGTTTCTGTCCAGGCGTGTTGAAGAGGAAGCTGCCTGCCTGGCGAGCCGGACTTCCGGGAGCCCTCAAACTACATGGAATATTGTGCACCGCATCATCAGATTGCGCATCGCACCATTGCATTTCAGGCATACTGCGACATTCTGTGTCGCGTATTCAATTTTTCTGAATGACGCCTTCAGCTTCTCTTGACGCCGCCGCGATCGCCCGGCCGCCGGTCAGAGGCGCCGGCACGCCTGTTGTGGTGGGAAAGCTCAGTGGCAGGCCGCGCAGCGCCCGCACGGCGAGAAAGCCGAAGGCCTGCGCTTCCAGCGCATCGGTGGACCAGCCGACGGCCTCCGCGGTCAGCACGCGCAACCCGAGGCGCTTGCCGAGCATGCGCAGCAGCGTCGGGTTATGCGCCCCTCCCCCCGCCGCGATCAGGAGCTCCGGCCGGCGCGGCAGATGCGGCAGCACGGCGGCGACACAGGCGGCGCTTAGCGCCGTCAGCGTCGCGGCACCATCGGCGGTGCTCATCGCCGCAAGCCCGCCCCGCTCCGCCACCCAGACGCGGAAATCATTGCGGTCGAGCGATTTCGGCGGACGCTGCGCGAAGAAGGGATGGTCGAGCAGCTGGGCCAACGCGGCCTCGTCCACCGTGCCGGCGGCGGCCATGGCGCCGTCGCGGTCGAGCGGCGCGCCGGTGCGCGCCTGCATGAAATCATCGAGCAGCGCATTGGCTGGGCCGGTGTCGCAGGCGATCGGATCGGCATCCCCGTCGAGATAGGTGATGTTGGCGACGCCGCCGAGATTGAGCACCAGCAGAGGGCCTTTCTCCGCCAGCCCCCGCGCCAGCGCGCGGTGATAGACCGGCACCAGCGGCGCCCCCTGCCCGCCGGCCGCGACATCGGCGGCGCGCAGGTCGTAGACCAGCGTCGGCCCCGGCGCGCCGGTCATTGCGCGCACGGCCCGCGCCAGCGCCGGCCCGTCGCCGATCTGAACCGTGAGCCCGATCTCCGGCCGGTGCAGCACCGTCTGGCCGTGAAAGCCGATGGCGGCCACGTCCCGATGCTGCTTATGCGCCGCAAAAAAGGCGTCCAGCGCCTGCGCGTGCCGTGTGGTGAGGAGCGCTTCCGCCTCGGCGAGGACACCCGGGCGGGCGTCACGGTCGGTCAGCGTGCGCGCTTGCTCCAGCGCAGCAACGAACAGGGCGCGGTCTTGCGCGCTGTAGGGATAGGTCGACGCGGGACCGAAGGCGGCGACCGCCTCGCCATCGGTGTCGATCAGGGCCACGTCGACCCCATCGAGCGAGGTGCCGCTCATCAGCCCGATCGCCTTCACCGCGCGTCCTCCCGCGTCCTGCGCCCACCGTCCGGGGTGCGTTCGCGGCGGGAAGCTGATACATGACCGGCCAATCCTAACATGGCGTTGATGTCCGCAGGGCCGAGATGAGCAGCTTCAAATCCGATTTCCTCCGCACCCTCAGCGAGCGCGGCTTCATTCATCAGATCTCCGATGAACAGGGGCTCGACGCTCTCTTCGCCAAGGAAACGGTGACGGCCTATATCGGCTTCGATCCCACCGCGCCGAGCCTGCATGCGGGCGGGCTCATCCAGATCATGATGCTGCACTGGCTGCAGAAAACCGGCCACCGCGCCGTCTCGCTGATGGGCGGCGGCACCGGCATGGTGGGCGATCCGTCCTTCAAGGACGATGCCCGTCAGCTGATGACGGTTGAGACGATCGAGGCCAACATCGCCTCGATCAAGCGCGTGTTCTCCAACTACCTCACCTATGGCGAGGGCCCGACCGACGCGCTGATGATCAACAATGCCGATTGGCTGCGCGATCTCAACTATCTCGAATTCCTGCGCGATGTCGGCCGTCATTTCTCGGTCAACCGCATGCTGTCCTTCGACAGCGTGAAGACGCGGCTCGACCGCGAGCAGTCGCTGTCCTTCCTCGAATTTAACTACATGATCCTGCAGGCCTATGACTTCGTCGAACTGGCCAAGCGCTACGATGTGCGGCTGCAGATGGGCGGCTCGGATCAGTGGGGCAACATCGTCAACGGCATCGACCTCGGCCACCGCATGGGCACCAAGCAGCTCTACGCGCTGACCTCGCCGCTGCTTACCACCGCTTCCGGCGCCAAGATGGGCAAGTCGGTCAATGGCGCGGTGTGGCTGAACGCCGACATGCTCGGCCCTTACGAGTTCTGGCAGTACTGGCGCAACACCGAAGACGCGGATGTCGAGCGCTTCCTCAAGCTCTACACCACCCTGCCGATGGGCGAGATCGCCCGTCTGGCGCAGGAGGCAAAGGGCTCGGCGATCAACGAGGTGAAGAAGCTGCTCGCCACCGAGATTACCGCCCTGCTGCACGGGCGCGCGGCGGCGGACGCTGCCGCCGAAACCGCGCGCAAAACCTTCGAGGAAGGCGGCATCGCCGCCGACCTGCCGACCGTGGAAGTGCCGGCGGCGGAACTGGCGGGCGGCATCGGCGTGCTCGCCGCCTTCGCCGAGAAAACCGGTCTCGTCGCCTCCAATGGCGAGGCGAGGCGCCAGGTGAAGGGCGGCGGGCTGAAGGTGAACGACGCCACCGTCACCGACGACAAGGCGGTGCTGAGCGAGCGCGACCTCACCCCGGAGGGCGTCATCAAGCTCTCGCTTGGCAAGAAGAAGCATGTGCTGCTGAAGCCGGTTTAGGTGGCAAGGCGGACCGCGCCCGCCATCGCCTGTCATCCCGGACGGCCGGAGGCCGATCCGGGATCGCATGCCAATAGCGGGGAGCGATCCCGGCTCTTCGCTGCGCTGCGGCCGGGATGACGCCCTGAATGGCCTACCGCGTCGGAACCACCGCCGGCGGGGTCGGGTCCGGCGCCTGGCGGAATTCGAAGATCTTGCGCAGGAAGCCCGGCGCCACCGCCGAGATCGGGTTGACCCGCAACGTCGGGCCCGACACCGGGCCGACGATTTCATAGGTCACGCCGACCAGCCCCTCATTCGGCCCGCCGCCGAGGAAGAAGCCGACGACCGGCAGCCGGCTGAACAGATTGTTCAGCCCATAGGCCGGCACATAGGTGCCACGCACCGACACGCGGTCATTGGCGAGATCGAGCGTGCCGTCGAAGGTCGAGCCGATGGACGGCCCCCAGATGGCGCCATCGCGCAGGGTGATCTGCTGCGCCGAGCGCTGGAAATTGACCTGCAATTTGCGGAAGGCGATGGCCGATCCCGGCTGCGGGCGTCCGTCGCGCACCGTCTGCGGCGCGGCGGCGATCAGCCGGTCGAGGCCCGCTTCGCCACGGATGACGAAATCGCGCACATTGATCACGCCGCTCTGCGGCCGGCCGCCACCGGGGGCGTCGACATCGACCCAGAGGTCGCCGCCCTGGATCTTCGGATAGAGATCGATGAAGCGCAGCAGCGCCCCCGCATCGCTGGTGGCCACGCGCAGCTGCGGGCGGCCATTGCCCTGCGTTCTCAGCTCGCCGGTCACGCCGCCGGAACGGCCGACGAGCGCGCCAAGTGAAAAGCTGCGCAGCTCGCCCCCGCGGCGCGAGAGCACCAGCACGAGGTCGCGCATCGTCTCGCCATTATTGCCGGCGACCACGCCGAGCTTCACGTCGAGATCGACATCGGGCGGCCGCGCCGTGCCGGGCCCGCTGGGCGGCGTGTCGGTGAGCTGCTTGAGGAAGGCGCGGGCTTCGATCACGTCGCCGCGCACCGTCACCTTGTAGGTACCGTCGACATTCTCCAGCTTCAGATTTGCCTTGTCACCATCGGCGAGCTTGAAGGTCGGCAGGTTGGCGCTCAGCACGCCTCCCTTGGGATCGAGGTCCACCGTGCCGCGTATGTCGACCCCCTGCCCGCTGACCACGAGATCGTCGAGCCGGGTGACCTTATCGGTGATGTGGGCCTTGGCGGTCATCTTGGCCGCCTTGCCGGCGGGCTTGGTCCAACCCGGCACAAGGTCGACCAGCTTGGTCTTGGTGAGGTCGAGTTCGACATCCACCGTTTTCACTTTGGCACCGACCACGCCGGCGAGCTTGACGCCGAGCGGGCCCGCCATGCCCGGCAGTTCGAAGCCGAGCTTCTGCCGCGCGGAATCGTCGAGCGAGGCGGCAACGGCGAAGGTGACATCCCCCGTAGCGGGGCGGTTGTACTCGAAGCTCGCCGGGGCACCGCCGAACTTGCCCTCGCCGCGCGCCACCGTCGCCGCCTGGGTCACGAAGGCCCGCACCGTGGCGTCGGTGAGATTTTGGTTGAACACCATCTTGGCGGCGGCGAAGTCCTCCAGCGTGGCGTCGAACGCATAGTCGATATCGGAAGGCTGGATGTTGTCGGACAGCTTCACGCTGATCTGCGCCGTACCGTCGACCGTACCGGAGACGGCCTGCGGGTCGATCGGCACATAGGTCGGCCCGCGCAGCGGCGGGATGCCCGCCAGTTCGATGGCCGCGGCCGCCGGACCGCTCACCTTGACCTGAACCTTCGCCTCCGGCTTGGGCGGAGCGGTGTCGGAAATGTCGAAGATGCTTTCAGCGATCTCCAGCCGGCGTTGGCCAGGCGTCTCCATCGCCGCCTTCGCCACCGACACATGCGCCGTGCGGCCGGTGATCTTGACCACCACATCGGCATCGATGACCGGCGGCAGGCCGGGCACCGGGACGAAGCGTCCCCTGGTGCCGGTGATGGCAATGTTCAGCCCGTCATCGGCGAGCGGGTTGTCCTTCTTGCCGATCGAGTCCAGCGGCGCGTTGAAGAAGATGCTGGCCTGGCTGACATCGCCGGAGATCAGATGATCATAGACCCATTTGCGCGGCGCCGGGGCTGCCACGGCCGGCCACAGCCGGATCAGCGACGTAGCTGTCATCGGCGTCGCATTGACGTTCATGGACAGCGAGGGTGTCGGCCCGGCAAGTTCCAGCGCCCCGCCGAGGGTGATCCCGCCCTGCGGCCCCTTGAGGTCGCCACGGTCGATGCTGGCGCGCTGCGCCACCGGATCGAAGGAGAGATCGATCACGATGTCGTCCAGCACGAAGGGGGGCACCTCGTTCTGATGCGGCCCGCCACCAAGGAAACTGGCGCGCGCCGCCTGGGTGTGCAGCCGCCACAGACCGGCACGATCGGCGGGAATGTCCACCGTTCCGGCAAGGTCCATGGCGAAGGGACCGGCCTGCGCTGTCACCGAGGTGAGGTTGATCCGCCGCGCCGCCGGATCGAGGGTGAAGGCGACCACCGCCTCGTCGATCAGCATCCGCCCTTCCGCGTCGGAGCCGAGCTGCAATTCGCCGGCACCGGCGGCCAGCCGGCCCCTGGTGGCGAGCACCACGCCGCGCGCATCGATGGTGGCGGAAAGGTCCGCGGACAGCGGCGAGGTGGCGAGAATATCGCCCCCCGCCTTGCCGGCGGCGATCAGGAGATCGCGCGGCGCGAGGTCCCGCACCTGCAATTCGAGATCGCGCCGGCCCTCCACCAGCGCGCCGAGCGTGGCGCGCGCCGACCAGGGCCCGTCCATGCCGCCGGCTTTGATATCGAAGGTGACACCCCCCGCCGCCGGCCGCGACAGCGACAGGTCGATATCGTCGAAGGTCCATTCGCGCCCGCTGACCTCGTTGCGGATGACGACGATGCCTTCCTTGAGGCCGATTTCGCTCAGCGTGCCGCCATCAAGCCCGCCTTGGTCGAACTGACGGGCGAGCGCAGCAAGGCTGGCGATGCGCAGCGGCCCGAACGGCGTCGCCACTGGTGCGTCCGGCACCGTGGCGGGTTCGCCGGGCGTGACGGGTTCGCCGGGATCGGTCGGAGCCGTCGCCTCGGCGGGCGCCGCCGCGGCGGGCTCGGCCGTCGGCACGGTGGCGAGGAGTTTGGGCTGCGCGCGGGCGCCGTCCGGGGCGTTGGCCTCGGTGGAGATGGCGAGCTGGCCCTCCGCGTCGATGAACACGTTCAGCCGCACGCCGACCAGATCGACCCGTTCCGGCTGCATCAGCCAAGGAAGCCAGCTGTCCTGCAGCGCGACTTCGGCCTGCGGCGCGGTGGCAATGAGGTCGCCATCGTCGTCGCGCACGGTGATGTCGTTGGCGTGAAGCACAATGCCGCCGCTTTTCGCCCGCTCGGCGATGATGGCGCCGATTTGCACCGTGCGCCCGGCGCCGAGACGCGCCTCCAGCGTGCGCTCGACATAGGGCCGCGCCATGTCGACGGTGAGAATGCCGGCGCTGAACAGCAGATAGACGCCGGCAATGGTCGCCGCAGCGATGAGGAAGACCGAGCCGCCCGACCAGGCGCACAGCCGCAACCAGCGCCGTCGGCGCGCGGGCGCCGCGCAGGCCCTGGGCGGCCGCTTGACGCGAAGGCGCTTCACCTGGCGCTTGCCGGCCGTTGGCGACCTGTGCGTCGTCTGTTCTCTCATCTACGGCACGAATCCTTGACTTCGAGGCATAATGCCCGTGTGCGCGGCGGGCGGCGACAGCTTATCCACGCCCATGCTGACATCGTGCTGTTCGCCCGGCACAATTGGCGGCCGGCGCGTCATGGGCCTCCCCCTCAGCACCGTTCCCCCTGCCGATCACCCCCAAACACGCCGAAAGGAAGGCACATGACCGAGATTGCCGTAGGCGCCCCTGCACCTGACTTCACTCTGACCACCGATTCGGGCGAGGTGCTGTCGCTCGCCGGCTGCCGGGGCCGAAAGCTGGTGCTTTATTTCTACCCCAAGGCCGGCACCTCCGGCTGCACGGTGGAAGCGCATGATTTCAACCGGCTGAAGGCGGATTTCGACGCGGCCGGCACGCTCGTGGTCGGCGTCTCGCCCGATCCGGACAAGGCGCTCGCCAAGTTTCGCGCCAAGGAGGGACTGACCTTCCCGCTCGCCGGCAATGAGGACCACGCCATGCTCGAAGCCTATGGCGTGTGGGCGGAGAAATCCATGTACGGCAAGAAGTATATGGGCGTGGAGCGCACCACCGTGCTGATCGACGCCGAGGGCAAGGTCGCGCGGGTCTGGCCAAAGGTGAAGGTCGCCGGCCATGCCGAAGAGGTTCTGGCGGCGGCGCAGGCACTGTGAGGCGCGGCGGGGCGCAGCGCGCGCCCCGCCTCTGCCCTCAGTCCACATCCTCGACGCTGGCCGGCCCGCCGCCATAGGCGCGCTGCGCCAGCGCCGCTTCCATGAACGGATCGAGATCGCCGTCGAGCACCTCCTGCGGGGTGCCCGAGGTGACACCGGTGCGCAGGTCCTTCACCAGCTGATAGGGCTGGAGCACATAGGAGCGGATCTGGTGGCCCCAGCCGATATCGGTCTTGGCGGCCTGGTCGGCGGCGGCCTGCGCCTCGCGCTTCTTCAGCTCGATCTCGTAGAGCTTAGCACGCAGCATCTCCCACGCCGTGGCGCGGTTCTTGTGCTGGGAACGGTCGCCCTGCGCCACCACGGCGATGCCGGTGGGAATATGGGTGAAGCGCACCGCGGATTCGGTCTTGTTGACGTGCTGGCCGCCCGCGCCGCCGGAGCGCATCGTGTCGATGCGCAGGTCGCTTTCCTTGATGTCGACGACGATGCGGTCGTCGATGACGGGATACACGTCGACGCTGGCGAAAGAGGTTTGGCGGCGGGCGTTGGAATCAAAGGGCGAGATGCGCACCAGCCGGTGCACCCCGGCCTCGGTCTTCATCCAGCCATAGGCATTGTGGCCCTTCACCAGAATGGTCGCGGATTTGAGCCCGGCAGTCTCGCCCGCCTGCTCGTCCACCAGTTCCACCTTGAAGCCGCGCCCTTCCGCCCAGCGCGTGTACATGCGCAGCAGCATCAGCGCCCAGTCCTGGCTATCGGTGCCGCCGGCACCGGCATGGACTTCGAGATAGCTGTCATTGGCATCCGCTTCGCCCGACAGCAGCGCTTCGAGCTGTCGGCGCGCCACCTCGGCCTTCAGCTTGACCAGAGCCGCAGCGGCCTCATCGACGATGGAGGCGTCGCCCTCGGCCTCGCCCATCTCGATCAGCTCGACATTGTCGGCCAGTTCGCGCTCGATGCGCTCCAGCGCGCCGAGACCGTCCTCCAGCGTGCCGCGCTCCTGCATCAGCTTCTGCGCGCGCTCGGGATCGTTCCACAGATTCGGGTCCTCGGCGAGCGCGTTCAGCTCGGCAAGGCGGGCCTTGGAACGGTCGAAATCGATGTGCTGCCGCAGCAACTTTGCGGCTTCCCGGATTTCGTCGACGCTCGCGGCGAGCTCGGCGCGCATAATGGCTACTCTCGATAGGACGTTGAAGGCGGCGGAAAATAGAGGCGTTGCCCCATGGTGTAAACGCCCCGGTGCCCGCTTGGCGGCGCGAGGTGCGGTGCCAATGCGTTGCGGGTGGCTTGCGGGGGACCACAGCGGTTCTAGGATGCGGCCCTCACTGCAAGAAGGAACGTCCGATGCACCTCGTCGGCATGCTCGATTCGCCCTATGTGCGCCGCGTGGCGGTGTCGCTCACCACTCTCGGCCTGCCTTTCACCCATGAATCCGTGTCGGTGTTCCGTCATTACCCCCGGTTCCAGGAGATCAACCCGGTGGTGAAGGCCCCGTCCCTGGTGACCGATGCCGGCGTGGTGCTGATGGACTCGACCCTCATCCTCGAACATGCCGAGAAGCTGGCGGCGCCCGGCCGCTCGCTCGCGCCGACCGATCTCGCCGACCATGCCCGCGCGCAGCGCATCATCGGGCTGGCGCTCGCCGCCTGCGAGAAGAGCGTGCAGATCGTCTATGAGCATCAGCTGCGCCCAGCAGAGAAGCTGCACCAGCCCTGGCTCGACCGGGTGAAGGAACAGCTCTTCGCCGCCTATCGCCTGCTGGAAGACGAGATCGGCACCACAGAAGGCTGGCTGTTCGGGGCGAGCCCGCTTCAGGCCGACATCACCGCCGCCATCGCCTGGACCTTCACCACACGGATGATCCCCGAGGTGATGCCGGCCGACGCCTTCCCGGCCGTGGCCCGGCTCGCCGCCCGCGCCGAGGCGCAGGAGGCGTTCAAAGCCTGGCCCTATGATGGCTGAGGCGCCGACGGGCGCGGCTCAGTAGAGCCCGCCCGTGCCACTGGCACCGACCGCGCGGTCGGCATCCGGGTTGATGCCGATCGGATTACCCGCCGCATCGGTGGCGCCGATGATCGAATAGCTGTCCGGCGGCGCGGTGCCGGGCTTGAAGGCTTCAAGGATGGACGCTTCGCCCGGCCCGGCGCGCAGACCGGTCTTCGGGTTGATGCGGATCAGCTTGATGCCGGGCGGCACGCGGAACGGCACCGCCGGACGGTCGGCCAGAGCCAGCTTCATGAAGTCGCGCACGACCGGGGCGGCGATCAGGCCGCCGGTCGAGCCCTTGCCCATGGGCTTGGGCGTGTCGAAGCCGAGATAGACCGCAACGACGAGTTCCGGCGTGTAGCCGACGAACCAGGCGTCCTTTTCCTCGTTGGTGGTACCGGTCTTGCCGGCGATCGGCTTGCCGAGCACCTTCAGCGCCGTGCCGGTGCCGCGCTGGACCACGCCTTCCAGCATCGAGGTGATCTGGTAGGCGGTCATCGGGTCGAGCACCTGCTCGCGGCGGTCGACCAGCACCGGCTCGCTCTGGCCCTGCCAGCCGGCAGCGTCGCAGCCGCGGCATTCGCGCTCGTCGTGACGGTAGATGGTCTTGCCGTAGCGGTCCTGCACGCGGTCGATCAGCGTCGGCTTGATGCGCTTGCCGCCATTGGCGAACATGGAATAGCCGCCGGCCATGCGCAGCGCCGTGGTCTCGCCGGCGCCGAGCGACATGGAGAGCACGGGGAGCAGATTGTCGGAGACGCCGAAGCGCTTGGCGTATTCCACGATCAGCGGCATGCCGAGATCATTGGCGAGCCGCACCGTCATCACGTTACGCGACTGCTCAATGCCGAAGCGCAGGGTCTGCGGCCCGTAGAACTTGCCGGAATAATTCTCCGGCCGCCACGTCGCCTGCCCCTGCTGGGCGAGTTCGAACGGCGCGTCCATGATCACGCTGGACGGCGTGTAGCCATTGTCGATCGCGGCCGCATAGACATAGGGCTTGAAGGACGAGCCGGGCTGGCGCATCGCCTGGGTGGCGCGGTTGAACTGGCTTTCGTCGAAGGAGAATCCGCCCGCCATGGCGAGCACGCGGCCGGTGGAGGGGTCCATAGCCACCAGTGCGCCCTCGATCTGCGGCTGCTGGCGCAGGCGCCACTGGTCGGGCTTGCCGTCGACCGGCTCGACATAGACGACATCGCCGGGCTTGAGCACGCCCGCCACGCCGCCCTTGGCGTTACGGACCGCCCATTTGGCGCCGTCGGCGGTGATCATGCCGACATCGCGCTGGGAACTCAGCACGCCGGAACGGTCGCGCTGCGGCTGTAGGCCGATGCGCGCTCCCTTGGCGTCGGAATCGAGCACCACGGCGAGGCGCCAGGGAATGTCCGTGAAGGTGCGCACATCCGCAAGGCGCGCGCCCCAGTCGCCCGTGGTCTCGATGCGGGTCACCGGGCCACGGAAGCCGCGCTGTTCGTCGTAGCGGGTCAGACCATCGAGCAGCGCCTGCTTGGCATATTGCTGGAGCTTGGGGTTGAGCGTGGTGCGCACCGACAGGCCGCCGCCATAGAGCTTGTCCTCGCCATAGCGCTCGAAGATCTCGCGGCGCACTTCCTCGGCGAAGTATTCGGCGGAGAAGATGTGGGCGCCCGTTGGACGCACGGTGACGGCGAGGTCGGTCTTCTTCGCCTCCTCGGCCTGCTGCTCGGTGATGTAGCCGTTCTCGGCCATGCGGTCGATCACCCAGTTGCGGCGCTCGACGGCGGCGTCGTGGCGGCGGAACGGGTGATAATTGTTCGGTCCTTTGGGCAGGGCGGCGAGATAGGCAGCCTCGGCGATGGTCAGCTCGGAAACCGACTTGTCGAAATAGAGCAGCGAGGCGGCGGCGACGCCATAGGAGCCAATGCCGAGATAGATCTCGTTCAGATAGAGTTCGAGGATCTTGTCCTTGGAATACGCGCGCTCCATGCGCAGCGCCAGCAGCGCCTCCTTCACCTTACGGTCGATGGAGACCTCGTTGGTGAGAAGGAAGTTCTTCGCTACCTGCTGGGTGATGGTGGAGGCGCCCTGCGGGCGGCGGCCGGAGCCGTAATTTTGCACGAAGGCATAGACCGCGCGACCGATGCCGGTGAGATCGATGCCGCCATGGGAATAGAAGTTCTTGTCCTCGGCGGAGATGAAGGCTTCCTTCACCAGCGGCGGAATGTTCTGGATCGGCAGATAGAGCCGGCGCTCGCGGGCATATTCGGCCAGCAGCGAGCCGTCCGCCGCGTGAACGCGGGTCATGACCGGCGGCTCGTAATTCTGCAGCTGGCTGTAGTCCGGCAGGTCCTGCGAGAACTTCCACGCAAAATAGCCGGCCGCCGCGCCGCCGACCACGAAGACGATCGTGCCCAGCGCGAACATGAAACCCAGAAACCGCAGAAGCAGCCGCATGCGGCCAGGCCCCCATAAGCTGAGGACGCCACCGCGCGCCAGCACGATGCGAGTCCAGTGTCCGTCGTCGCCCTAAGGGCAGCGTGTGCGCGGCAACTATGGCCTAATCGCGACCGTTCAAGGCACGGTCGCGGCCAGGGGGTCGCCGCCTGTCCGGCCCGCGCTGACCGGCAGAGCCACGGGGGAACCCTCGACGGGTCCCTGAGCGGCGAAATAGGCATCGATCGCCACGACCATAGCCTCGGTGACACTAGCCTGCCACGCGGCCGATGTCATGAGTTCGAGGTCCTTGGCGCTGGAGAGATAGCCGAGTTCGAACAGAACGGAGGGCACGTCCGGCGCCTTCAACACCTTGAAGCCAGCCGATTTCAACGGCGATTTATGCATCCGCGCCACGCCGCTGACGCTCCCCGCCAGGCTGCGGGCAAAAAGCGAGGAAAAGTTGCGCGTTTCACGCTGGGCGAGGTCGAACAGGATGCCGGCGACATCCGCCGGCTCCTCGGAAAGGTCAATTCCCGCGATGAGATCGGCCTTGTTTTCCGAATCCGCGAGGCGCTGCGATTCGGCATCGGAGGCGCGGTCGGAGATGGTGTAGATCGTCGCCCCTCGCACATCGCCGTCCTTCGAGCCGAGCGAATCGGCGTGCAGCGAGATGAACAGCCGGGCGCCGTTTTCCCGGGCGAAGCGCACGCGCTGGCCGAGCGAGACATAGGTGTCCTTGGTGCGGGTCATCAGCACGCGGTAGCGGCCGGTGTCGTCAAGCCGCCGCTGCAGCTGGCGGGCGATGACAAGGACCAGTTGCTTCTCATTGACGCCGAACTTGGCGTTCACCGCGCCAGCGTCAATGCCGCCATGGCCGGGGTCGAGCACGATGACCGGACGCGTATCGCCGGCAACGGCGGCCTCGGCCTGCGGCATGTCCGGCTGGTCCGTAGCGCGCTGGGGGGCGGCCGCCGCCTGCAAGAAGCTGGCGCGGTCGGTCTTGACGAGATCGATCACGAGCCGTGCCGGCTGGTCGTCCATGGGATCGAGCACGAAGGCCTTGTCGACCTTCACCGGTGCCGTCGCGTCGAGCACGATGCGCGCCTTGCCCGGCGCGAACAGGCCGAAGCGATAGGCCGAGACGAGGCCCCGCCCCTCCTGCCCTGCCGAGGCTGGCAGGGCGAAGATGACATCGGGAATGTCGATGACGACGCGATAGGGATCGGCGAGGGTGAAGGCGCCGAGCGGCACCGAGCGCGAGAGGTCGATCACCAGCCTTGTGCGCTGGTCGTCGCCAGCGAGGCGCGCATCACTCGCCACCACCGGCTCGCTGGCACCGGCGGCATGGGACGTGGAGAACCACGCCGACAGCAGCGTGAGCGCCACCGCCAGCCAGATCGTCCGCATACCCCTTGGCCACGCCATGGCTGCCCGTGTCTCCTCATGTCCCGGTTGTCCGCCACGAAGGTGGAGCGCGTGCCCCGCCTTTCTAGCGAATTACGCAGGAAGGGTTAACCGGCCCTTGCGCCCGGCCCCGTTTCGCCGGGCGGGCGTGGCCGGCGGGCAACGCCCAGCGCGCGGCATGTCGGACGCGATCCTTGCCAAATCGCCATGCGTGCCGCTATTAAGAGCATGCATATGGTTCGCATTCCGGTCGCTCGTCGACGTCCGGCTTTCGCGGCCCCTGCGGCGAAGGGCTATCCAGCGATGGTGGGCCCGGCACAAGGCGCGATTTCCGTTCAGGACCCGTAGCCGTGCCTCGGCGGTCGTCATGACTGCGCGCCCGGGGAACGCGGTCCGGTTTCGTCATTCACGGACGATTGGACGTGGGGCTTGCGCGCGGTGCTTTTCGCCGTGTCGTGTCCCACGGTTTTCGCGGCCATCTGACGTGAGCCGGACCGCGTGCGGTCGCGGCTCGCCCTGTTCGGTCGTGTAAGGACGGCAACCAACGATGATGCGTCAGCCGGCAAGTGTGGGTCTCGTGCGCAAGGCGGTTCACCGCTACGCACCTGCCCGCAGGCCCGCGACCTGCGCACCGCGTCGGCGCCCCGCCTGCGAGGCTCCCCGTCCTGCCCGCCGCATCCCCTTCGCGCTTTCAGTTTCCGCTTACTGGCACGGTCCGAGCCGTCCGGCGTCGCTGGCGACGTCGACGCGGCCGCTGCCCCATATGAGAGTTCAATGGCCAACAAGATGCTCATCGACGCCACCCATCCCGAGGAGACTCGGGTGGTGGTGGTGCGCGGCAACCGAGTCGAGGAATTCGACTTCGAAGCCGCCAATCGCAAGCCGCTGCGCGGCAACATCTACCTCGCCAAGGTCACGCGGGTAGAACCTTCCCTCCAGGCCGCCTTCGTCGAATATGGCGGCAACCGGCATGGATTCCTCGCCTTCAGCGAGATCCATCCCGATTATTACCAGATCCCGGTCGCCGACCGGCAGGCCCTGCTGGCTGAGGAAGAGCGCCAGCAGCGGCGCGACGCCGAAGCCGAGAACGAGGACAAGCCCAAGGGCCGTCCCCGCCGGCCGCGCGGCGCCGCCAAGTCCGCCGAGGGCGACGAGAGCGTTTCCGAGGAAGCCACGACCGAAACCGCCGGCGAGACCGAGGGCGACGCCGCCCCGGCGCGGCGTTCGCGCCGTCGCCGCTCGTCCGATGAAGAAGGCGGTGGCGAGGGCGGCGAGGTCGAGGAGATCGCCGACGAGGAAGAGATCGTCGACGAGGTCGGCTCCGACGACGCCATGGAAGAAATGCCGGAGCGCGCCCCGCCGCGCGGCCGGGCCCGCACCTACAAGATCCAGGAAGTGATCAAGCGCCGGCAGGTGATGCTGGTGCAGGTGGTCAAGGAAGAGCGCGGCAACAAGGGCGCGGCGCTCACCACCTATCTCTCGCTCGCCGGCCGCTATTCGGTGCTGATGCCCAACACGGCGCGCGGCGGCGGCATCTCCCGCAAGATCACCTCGGCCGAGGACCGCAAGCGGCTCAAGGAGGTCGCCTCCGACCTCGAAGTGCCGGAGGGCATGGGCGTCATCCTGCGTACCGCCGGCGCCAACCGCACCAAGCCGGAGATCAAGCGCGACTTCGAATATCTCCTGCGCCTGTGGGAGAATGTGCGCGAGCTTACTCTGGGCTCCACCGCACCGTCGCTGGTCTATGAGGAAGGCTCGCTGATCAAGCGCTCCATCCGCGATCTCTACAACAAGGACATCGACGAGGTTCTCGTCGCCGGCGAGGACGGCTACCGCGAGGCCAAAGACTTCATGCGCATGCTCATGCCGAGCCATGCGAAGAACGTGAAGATCTACAAGGATCTGCAACCGGTGTTCACCCGCTTTGGGGTGGAGAGCCAGCTCGACGCGATGTTCCTGCCGCAGGTGCAGCTGAAGTCTGGCGGCTATCTCGTCATCAACCCGACCGAAGCGCTGGTCTCCATCGACGTGAACTCCGGGCGCTCGACCCGTGAGCACAATATCGAGGACACGGCGCTGAAGACCAATCTGGAGGCCGCCGAGGAGGTGGCCCGCCAGCTGCGCCTGCGCGACCTTGCCGGCCTTGTCGTGATCGACTTCATCGACATGGACGAGAAGCGCAACAACCGGGCGGTGGAGCGCAAGCTCAAGGACTGCCTGAAGAACGACCGCGCCCGCATCCAGCTCGGCCGCATCTCGCATTTCGGCCTGATGGAGATGAGCCGCCAGCGCATCCGCACCGGCGTGCTCGAATCCTCCACCGAGGTGTGCCCGCATTGCGGCGGCACCGGCCATGTGCGCTCGTCCGCGTCGGTCGCGCTGCAGATGCTGCGCGGCGCCGAGGACATTCTCCAGCGCTCCAACACGCATAACCTGATCATCCGCACCCGCGCGGAAAACGCGCTCTATGTGCTCAACCACAAGCGCGCGCATCTGCACGAGCTGGAAGAGCGCTTCGGCGTGCTGATCACCATCGCGGCCGACCCGTCGCTGACCGGGCTCACCCCCTTCGCCATCGACAAGGGCGACGCGGTGCCGAACCCGATCCCGCTGCCGCGTCCGCCCGAGCTGGTGTTCGAGCCGGAGGACGAGATCGTCGGCGAGGAGAGCGAGGACGAGATCGAGACCGAGGCGCCGGTTGAAGCCGCCGCCGAGCCCGAGGCCGGCGAGAGCCGCGACGCGGCACCCACGGCCTCCGGCGACACGTCCGGCGAAGGCGGGCGCCGTCGGCGCCGTCGGCGCCGGCGTCGGCGCGGCGGTGGCGGCAATGGCGAGAATGGCGAGCGCCATGCCGAGGGCGAGACCGGTTCGGACATGTCCGGCGTCGAGTTCGAGGATGAAGGCGAGGACGGCGAGGGCGATGAGCCCGCCGAGACCACCGTGGTCGCGGACGAGGTGACGGCCGAGACTGTCGCCCAGGTCCCGGCAACCGACGTGCCGGCGACCGACGCGCCGGCCGAGGCTCTGCCCGCGGACGCGGCGATCACGCCGGCCGAGGCGCAGGACATTGCTGCGGCGGAACCGGCCCCTGAAGTCGTGACCGAGGCCGCTGCGGCCGCCGCGCCCGTCGAGGACGAGAAGCCGCGTCGCGGCCGTCGCGGCGGCGGACGCCGTACCAAGGCGGCGGCAGCCGAGGCCAGCACGGAGGCCGTGCCGGCCACCGAAGCTCCTGTCGCAGAAGCCCCTGCAGCGGAAGCGCCGACGGCCGAGGCGGCGGAAGCTGCCGAGGCGAAGCCCAAGCCCCGCCGCCGCCGTTCGACGGTGCGCGAGAAGGCGCCGGTCGCGGTGGAAGGCGATACGGTGAGCGAAAGCGTGAGCGCGGCGCCCGTGGAAGCGGCGGCGCCGGAAGCCCCGGTCGCGGAAAGCGCGCCGGAACCGGCCGTTGCCGCCGAGCCGGCGCCGGTGGAGGCGCCGCCGGCTGAGGAGGCACCCGCTCCTGCTGCTCCGGCCCCGGAGCCCGACCGCCCGCGCCGCACCGGCTGGTGGCAGCGCAAGATATTCGGCGAGTGATCGCCGATACCTGATGGTGGTGAGGCGAGGCGCATCTGCGCTTCTCCGGCCCTGAAAGCGAAGACGGCGCCGCACGGCGCCGTTTTCTTTTCACCTTTCGTTTCGGCCGGCGGGAACCAGCGTTGCCGCACCGGGTTGCCCTGCGTCGAGGACGGGGCGCACGCACTATGATCACCCTAAACTGCGGATACCGCATCGAGGTCGTGTGCGACCGGCCGACGGCGGCCATCACTCTTCTCGACCCGCACCCGGAACGGGCGGTGGACATTCTGCATGTCGATATTCTGGCCGTCAGCGCGCTCGGCGATGGCAGCCCGGTTCCCTGCGAGACCTATGAAGACGGTTTCGGCAATATCTGCCGGCGGCTGGTCATCCCGCCGGGCGGCGCGCGCTTCGAGAGCCGCATCAATGTCGCCGATCCCGGCACGCTTGATGTGTTCGACCTCAACGCCATCGAGCACAACCCGGCCGATCTGCCGCCCGGGGTGCTGCAGTTCCTGCTGCCGAGCCGGTATTGTGAGGTGGACGAACTGTCCAATACGGCGTGGGGCCTGTTCGGCAGCTACGCCCCCGGCTGGAACCGGGTGCAGCAGATCTGCAATTTCGTCCACGCGCAAATCCGCTTCGATTATCAGTGCGCACGCAGCACCCGCACCGCCGCGCAGGCGCTCAACGAGAGGGTCGGCGTCTGCCGCGACTTCACCCATCTCGCCGTGGCGCTCACCCGGGCGATGAACATTCCCGCCCGGTACTGCAACGGCTTTCTCGGCGATGTCGGCGTGCCGCCCAACCCGGCGCCGATGGACTATAATGCGTGGTTCGAGGCCTATATTGGCGGCCATTGGCACACCTTCGACGCCCGCCACAACGTGCCGCGCATCGGCCGGGTGCTGGTGGCGCGCGGGCGCGATGCCGCCGATATCCCGATGCTCCACACCTTCGGCCCGCATATTCTGCAGCGCTTCGAGGTGATCACCGAAGAGATCGCGGCCTGACGCCCGCGCCCGGAAATGCCCGGCGTCAGGACCGCAGCGCCGCGGCGTGGTCCTGCGCCCACTGCGCCACGCTGCGCGGCTCCTTGCCGGTCAGCGTCTTCACCGCGTCGGTCACGCCGGCCGTCCATCCCTCGCGCACGGGATAGAAGATGCTGGCGAGGAAGCGGGCATAGTCTTCGCCAACGCCAGCGCCGGTGAGAATGCCGACGAAGGTGTCGTCATCGACCGGGGCATAGGCGACCGGCTTGCCGATCACCTGCGCAAGGATCGCCGCCGCCTCGGCGTAGCTCAGCGCCTCCGGACCGGTGAGGTTGAACGCCTTGTTGTCGAAGGCGTCGGTGGTGAGCGCGCTCGCGGCGCTGGCGGCAATGTCGCGCCCGTCGATGAAGCTCGACTTGCCTTCGCCCGCCGGCACGGCGATGGCGCCGGCATGGTCGATGCCCGGCTTCCAGAAATTGAGAAAATTGTCGGTGAACCAGTTCGGCCGCAGGATCACATAGGGCGTGCCGGAGGCGATGAGCGCCAGTTCGACCTGGCGATAGGGGATGGAATCGTCGGCATCGACGCCGAGCGCGGTCTGCAGCACCACCTTCACCTTGCGCGCAGCGGCGGCCTCGATGACCGGAATCAGCCATTCGCGCGGCGTGGTGACGCCGCCCGGCAGCAGCACATAGGCGCGGTCGACACCCTCGAACGCCGCTGCATAGGTCTCCGGCCGGTCGAAGGCGAAGGCCACGCCGTCCGCGCCCTCGATCGCCGCGCCGCTGCGCGAGGCAGCCTTTACCGTCTCACCGCGCTCCAGCAACTCCTTCACCAGCGGCCGTCCCACATGACCGCTCGCGCCGAGAACCAGAATCTTGCCTGCCATCGTCCGTCTCCTTAGTATCTAACGGAAACCATGTTTCGAATGACAACCTACGCCCGTCCCCCATGTCCGCAAGAGAGCACTTTGCGCTCACATGGTGGCGTCGAGGAAACCGGCCCGCCGGTGTCAGCCACGAGGGAGACCGCGATGCGCTACGCCTATAATGTCTATGAAGACCGCTGCCCGACGCGGCTGGTGCTGGACCGGCTCGCCGACAAATGGGCGCTGCTGATCCTCGACCGGCTGGAAGACGGGCCGGTGCGCTTCAACCATCTGCGCCGCGACATCAAGGGTATCTCGCAGAAGGTGCTGTCGCAGACGCTGAAAAAGCTGGAGCGCGACGGGCTGGTGACGCGCACGGTTTATCCCACGGTGCCGGTCACGGTGGAATATGCCCTCACCCCGCTCGGTCGCGCGCTGGGCGAGACCGCCGCCGCCCTCACCCATTGGGCCGAGCACAATATGGACGCCATCCTCGCTGCCCAGGCCGCCTACGACGCGGCGCTGGTGGAACGGTAAGGGCTGTCGGACGCCGCCTGCATGCTTCGAGGCCGGCTTTACGGCCGGCACCTCAGCATGACGGCCGTTGTGAAAAGGACACAGGGCCGAGGTGCCCTGCCCTCATCCCTTGCGCAGGAAATCGCCGATCCGCCGCACCGCCTCGCGCATCTCGCCCGGCGCGCCGGCATAGGAGAGGCGCAGATAATGGTGACCGCGATGCGGGTCGAAATCGACCCCTGGCGTCGCCGCAACATGCGCCTCGTCGAGGAGCCGCCGGGCGAAGGCGGCGGAATCGTCGGTGAAGCGCGCCACATCGGCATAGAGATAGAACGCGCCGTCGACGGGCAGGAATTCCGGCAGGCCGGCGGCGGGCAGGCCCTGCGTCAGGATCAGCCGGTTCTCCTCATAGCCGTGCTTGACCGCCTCCATCTCGCCCGCGCCGTCAAAGGCCGCCTCGGCGGCGATCTGCGAGAGGGTGGGCACCGAGATCATCAGGTTCTGCTGCAGCCGCTCCACGGCGCGCACGAGCCCCGTGGGCATCACCATCCAGCCGACCCGCCAGCCGGTCATGCAGAAATATTTCGAGAAGGAATGGATGATGGTGGCCTCCGGGCTCACCGCCGCCGCCGTCGAGGCGGGGAAGGCGTAGTCGAGCCCGTGATAGATCTCGTCGGAGATGAAGCGGATGCCCGCCTCTTCCGCCGTGCGGATCAGCTCCGCCAGCGCTTCAGGGCGCATCATCGTGCCGGTGGGGTTGGCCGGGCTCGCCACCAGCACGCCCTTGAGCGGGGCGCGGCGGTGGGCGTCGAGCAGCGCCTCGGGGGTGATGACCCAGCGCGAGGCGGCGTCGGTCTCGATCAGCACCGGTTCGCAGCCGAGGGCGGTGAGGATGTGGCGGTAGGGAGGGTAGCCGGGATTGGCGATCGCCACCCGGTCGCCGGGCTCGAACTGGGCGAGGAAGGTGAGCAGGAAGCCGGAGGAGGAGCCGGTCGTCACCACCACACGTCCGGGATCGAGGTCGAGCCCGTAGGTCTCGCCATAATGCCGGGCGATGCGGGCGCGCAGCGAGGGGATGCCGAGCGCGGTGGTGTAGCCGATGCGGCCATGGTCGAGGGCGCGCCGCGCCGCCTCGCGCGCGGTGGAGGGGGCCGGCGCCGCCGGCTGGCCGACCTCCATATGGATGACATGGCCGCCCTCCGCCTCGATGCGCGCGGCCCGCTCCATCACGTCCATGACGATGAAGGGGGCGATCTCGCTGCGGCGAGAGGCGCCGGCAAGCCGCGCGGCGGCTGCGAGGCGATCTGACGGGAACGATGTATCCATGATGCCGAACCTTGCCCACGCGCCGCACGCGTGCCGCATTGTTTCGCGCGTGTCGGCGGACGTTCAATAGAAGATGATAACGGGTAGGCTTGACCCTGCCGTCACGACAGCGTCAGTTCGCCCCGGAAACAATTCGTGTCGATGGATGATGCCTTCGCTGCTGCTTGACAACCCCTCCCGCGCCACCCGCCGCCCGAGCGGTCGCCTTGTCGCGCGCCTACGCGCCGGGCTCACGCGCGGCGCCGCCTTCGTGGCCGCCGCCGCGCTGCTCGCCCCGTCCGCCCCGGCACAGGCGCAGAGCCGCCAGCCCGGCATCATCCGCGACGCCGAGATCGAGACGCTGATGCGCGATTACACGCGCCCGATCTTCAAGGTGGCCGGCCTGCAACAGCAGAACATCCAGGTCGTGCTTGTCGGCAGCGACAGTTTCAATGCCTTCGTCGCCGACGGAAGGCGCATCTTCATCAATACCGGCGCGCTGCAGCAGTCGAAGACGCCGAACGAAATCATCGGCGTGCTCGCGCACGAGACCGGCCATATCGCCGGCGGCCACCTCGCCAATATGCGCCAGCAGCTGGAGTCGGCGCAGACCGCCGCCATTGTCGGCATGCTGCTCGCCGCCGGCGGGGTGGCGGCAGGCGCGGCGAGCGGCGCCAATATGGGCGGCGCGGCGGCGGGCGCCATCATGGCGCCGCAGGAAGTCGTTCGCCGCACGCTGCTCTCCTATCAGCGCGGACAGGAAGCCTCAGCCGACCAGGCGGCGGTGAAGTACCTCACGGCCACCAAGCAGTCCGCCAAGGGCATGCTGACGACCTTCGAGCGCTTCCAGAACGACCAGATCTTCCTCAGCCAGCGCGTCGACCCCTATGTGCTGAGCCACCCGATGGCGACGGAGCGCATCGCGCTTCTGTCGGAGATGGCGCATAAGAGCCCCTATTTCGACGCCAAGGACCCGCCCGCCCTGCAGGCGCGGCACGACATGATGCGGGCCAAGCTGGTCGGCTTCACCCAGCCGCCGGACACGGTGAACCGTACCTATCCGCGTTCCGACACTTCGCTGCCGGCGCGCTATGCGCGGGCGATTTCCGGCTACCGCTTCGGCAGCATCTCCGACGCGCTGAACCAGATCGATTCGCTGATCGCCGACCAGCCGAATAATCCCTATTTCTACGAGCTGAAGGGCCAGGCGCTGCTGGAGGCCGGTCGGGCGCGGGAGGCGGTGCCACCTCTGCGCCGCGCCGTCGCGCTGTCCGATGGCAACCCGCTGATCCGCATGCTGCTCGGCCAGGCGCTGGTCGCCAGCGACGACAAGGCGTCGATGGAAGAAGCGGTACGCGAACTCAACTTCAGTCTGCAGCGCGAGCCGACCTCGCCCGCCGGCTGGCGCTACCTCGCCATGGCCTATGGCCGCAAGGGTGACATTCCCAATGCCGACCTCGCCTCGGCGCAGGCCGCCTATATGAGCGGCGATTTCCGCCTGTCGCGCGAGCTTGCCACCCGCGCCCGCAACGGCTTCAAGCTCGGCTCGCCGGGCTGGCTGAAGGCGGACGACATCGTCAACTACAAGCCGCCGGTGGACCCGAACGCCCGCCGCAAGCAGGCCGGCCAGTGACGGCCGGTACCGCCTCTTTCCCGCTGGAGACTCCCATGCTGCCCCTTCGCCTCCTCCGCCGCGCCGGCCGCGCGACCCTCGCGCTCGGCCTTGCCGCCGGCCTGCTGCTCGGCGCGGCGCACACACCGGCCTCCGCACTCGACGATGCCCAGCGCAAGGAATTCGAGAGCGTGATCCGCGACTATCTCGTGAACAATCCCGAGGTGATCCAGGAAGCGATCATGGTGCTGCAGCAGCGCCAGGCCGCGGCTGCGGCCAAGCAGCGCGAGACGGCGGTGGCCGAACTCAAGCCCCGCATCTACGACACCACGCGCGGCGTCGTAGTCGGCAACCCGCAGGGCGACGTCACCCTGGTCGAGTTCTTCGATTACAATTGCGGCTACTGCAAGCGCGCGCTGGGCGACATGGTCGACCTCATCAAGGGCGACCCCAAGCTCAAGGTGATCCTCAAGGAATTCCCGGTGCTCGGACCGGGTTCGGTGGAAGCGGCGCGCGTGGCGGTCGCCGTGCGCCTGACCGCGCCGGACAAGTATTTCGACTTCCACAAGAAGCTGCTCGGCGAACGCGGCCAGGCCAACAAGGACAAGGCGATCGAGGCCGCCGTCGCGGCCGGCGTCGACAAGGCGGCGCTGGAGAAGGCGCTCGACAATCCGGAAGTCAACGCCACGCTGCAGGACGACCTGCAACTGGCCGAGGCGCTCGGCATCGATGGCACGCCAAGCTATGTGCTGGGCGACCAGGTGGTGGTCGGCGCGGTCGGTCATGACCAGCTGAAGGACGCCATCGCCTCCGTGCGCAAGTGCGGCAAGACCCAGTGCTGACCGTCCATGGCTGAAGCTGCGGCGCGGACCGCCCCCACGGACCGCGCCGCACGCGGCCCCGCCGCAAGGTCCGCCGGCCGGGGATAATCCCCCGGAAAGCACGGCAGGGCTTGGCGCGGGGCCAGCCATTGCCTATAAACCCGCGGCCGTCCCGGCATGGGGCCGCCGGCGGCTGGCTCAACGAGGCGCGATGCCCGACACGGTGCATGTTCTCAACGGACCGAATCTGAACCTGCTCGGTACGCGCGAGCCGGAGATTTACGGCCGTGCGACCATCGCCGATGTGGAGGCCGCCTGCCGCGCCGCCTGCGAGCGTCATGGCCTCGACCTCGTCTTCCGCCAGACCAACCATGAAGGCGAGCTCGTCACCTTCCTTCAGGAAGCGCGCGGCTCGCGGGGCGTGGTGCTGAACGCGGCGGCCTATACCCACACATCCGTCGCCATCGCCGACGCCATCAAGGCGGCCGGCCTCATTGTCGTCGAAGTCCACCTGTCCAACGTCTTCGCGCGCGAAGCCTTCCGCCATCATTCCTATATTTCGCCGGTCGCCCGTGGGGTGATCTGCGGTCTGGGGATCGACGGCTACCGGCTCGCCATCGACGCGCTCGCCACCGCCGGTGGCAAGATCAGCTGAGGGAGACGGGCGAGCGACCGTCACGGGATCATGATGAAAACCAACAAGCCGAACATCGACCCCGCGCTCGTGCGCGAGATCGCCAACCTGCTGTCCGAAAGCGACCTCACCGAGATCGAGGTGCAGCACGAGGATCTGCGCATCCGCGTCGTCCGCGCCGCGCCCACCGTCTATGCCGCCCCGGTCGCGGTCGCGCCGGCCCCCGTGGCCGCCGCCGCCCCGGCACCGGCCGCCGCCGCGCCGGCGTCTGCCGCTCCCGTGGCCGACCTGTCGAAGCATCCCGGTCTCGTCACCTCGCCGATGGTGGGCACCGCCTATCTCGGCCCCGAGCCCGGCGCGAAGTACTTCGTCGAGGTCGGCTCGGTGGTGAAGGAAGGCCAGACGCTGCTCATCGTCGAGGCGATGAAGACCATGAACGCGATTCCCGCGCCCCGCGCCGGCACCGTGACCCGTATCATCGTGGAGAATGCGCAGCCGGTCGAATATGGCGAGCCACTCCTGATCATCGAGTGAGGCGCGCCTGATGTTCGGCAAGATCCTGATTGCCAATCGCGGCGAGATCGCCCTGCGCGTGCTGCGCGCCTGCAAGGAAATGGGCATCGCCACCGTGGCGGTTCATTCCACCGCCGACGCCAACGCCATGCATGTGAAGCTGGCCGACGAGAGCGTGTGCATCGGCCCGCCGGCCGCCAAGGACAGCTATCTCAACATACCCGCTCTGCTCGCCGCCTGCGAGATCACCGGCGCGGAAGCGGTGCATCCGGGCTATGGCTTCCTGTCCGAGAATGCGCGCTTCGCCGAGATCCTGATCGATCACGGTGTCGCCTTCATCGGGCCCAAGCCCGAGCATATCCGGGTGATGGGCGACAAGATCGAGGCCAAGCGCACCGCCAAGGCGCTGGGTATTCCGTGCGTGCCGGGTTCCGAGGGCGGAATCTCCTCCGACGACGAAGCGACCAAGGTCGCCCGCGACATCGGCTATCCCGTGCTGATCAAGGCTGCCGCCGGCGGTGGCGGACGCGGCATGAAGGTGGCGCGCTCGGAAGACGAGCTGTCCTCCGCCCTTTCGACCGCCCGCTCGGAGGCCCGTGCCGCCTTCGGCGACGACGCGGTCTATATCGAGAAATATCTCGGCACCCCGCGCCACATCGAAATTCAGGTGTTCGGCGACGGCAAGGGCAATGCGGTTCATCTGGGTGAGCGCGACTGCTCGCTGCAGCGCCGCCACCAGAAGGTGCTGGAGGAGGCCCCCTCCCCGACCATTACCGCCGAACAGCGGGCCCGGATCGGCGAGACCTGCGCCAAGGCGATGCGCGACATGAAGTATCTCGGCGCGGGAACCATCGAGTTCCTGTACGAGAATGGCGAGTTCTACTTCATCGAAATGAACACCCGCATCCAGGTGGAGCATCCGGTGACGGAAGCGATCACCGGCATTGACCTGATCCGCGAGCAGATCCGCGTCGCCGCCGGCGAGACGCTGAGCTTCGGCCAGAGCGATGTGGTTCTGCGCGGCCACGCTATCGAGTGCCGCGTGAATGCGGAGCACCCGCGCACCTTCCGGCCGTCGCCGGGCAAGATCGGCTACTGGCATGTGCCGGGCGGCCTTGGCGTGCGCATCGATTCGGCCGTCTATCAGGGCTACTCGATCCCGCCCTATTACGACAGCATGATCGGCAAGCTCATTGTCCACGCCGCCACCCGCGAGGAGTGCATCGCGCGCCTCAAGCGGGCGCTGAACGAGTTCGTGGTGGAAGGCATCGAAACCACGCTGCCGCTGTTCCGCGAGCTGGTCGAGAATGACGACATCAAGCGCGGCGCCTACGACATCCACTGGCTGGAGCATTTCCTCGCCGAGGGCGAGCCGGGCGCCTGAAGCTCCCTTCAGCATCAGTGATCAAACGACATCATGGCCGGGACGCGTCCCGGCCATTTTCATGTCCCCGGCGCCGTACGGCGCCTCCACCTTCACAGCGCCGCGCATCTCGGTCATGCTGGCCGCATGTCACACCCGCGCGAACATCAGGTCGAAATCACCCCGGACGTGCTGCTGAAGGCCTATGCCTGCGGCATCTTCCCGATGGCCGAGAGCGCCGACGACCCCGGCCTCTACTGGATCGAGCCGGAGCGGCGCGGCATCATTCCGCTGGACGACTTCACCCTTACGAGCCGCCTCGCCCGCACGGTGCGGGCCGACCGTTTCGAAATCCGCATCGACCACGACTTCGAGGCGGTGATCGATGGCTGCGCCGCCCCCGCCGACGGGCGCGGCTCGACCTGGATCAACCGGCGCATCCGCAAGCTCTATTGCGACCTGCACGCACGCGGCTACTGCCACTCCGTCGAGGCCTGGCAGGATGGAGCACTGGTGGGCGGGCTCTATGGCGTCCGGCTGGGGCGGGCCTTTTTCGGCGAGAGTATGTTCCACATCGCCCGCGACGCCTCCAAGGTGGCGCTGGTGCATCTGGTGGCCCGGCTGAAGAAAGGTGGTTTCGTGCTGCTCGACACCCAGTTCGTCACCGATCACCTGCGCAGCTTCGGCGCGATCGAAGTACCCAAGCGTCAGTACAGCCGGCTGCTGGGACAGGCGCTGGAAGCGGGCGAAGGGGATTTCTACTGCTGGCCGCCGGGCGAGGCGATCACCGGCGCGGTCTGCTTGCAGTCGGTCAGCCACACATCATAGATCGGGTGCTCGACCCCGTGCAGGCCGGGGCTGGAGGCGAACATCCAGCCACCGAACAGCGGCTGCACCTTGCCGTCGAGTGCGATTTCCTGAATCTCGACGAAGCCCGTGGTGTTCTGCTGCTCGCTCTCCGGCCGTGTATAGCAGGCGCGCGGCGTGATCCGCAGCGCACCGAACTGCACGGTTTCGTTGATCGCCACGTCGAAGCTGGTGATGCGGCCGGTGATCTTGTCGAGGCCGGCGAACTCGGCGGTGCGGTTCTCGATCTTCTGCTCCGGCGGCTGGATCACCTCGATGTCGCCGCTTGGGCCGACGGTCGCCTGCCCCGGCACTTCCGCCGGCGCGGGCGCGGGCGCGCGCGGCGTACCGGCGTCGGGGTCTTCCATGATGGAGGGCACACCCGCCCCACCCGGCGGCGAATCGGGGTCCTCGACCGGCCCTTCCATCTGCGGCGGCGGCGCCAGCGGCTGCGATTCCACCCCACCCTGCCAGCCCTGGGCGGCGAGAGGCGCGGCGGCAAAGCCTGCCAGCATCACCCCGGCGAGAAGCGCGGAGCGCAGGAACGGTCGGAAAGCGGAAATGCCGTGCACCGGAAAGCCTCGCGAAGCGCACTGCCCCTCCGGCGCGCGCAGGGGGCCAAGATGCCGGGCAATGCGGCGATGTCGGGGCGGGCGCGAAAATCCCGCGCGTGGCCCCACCTGCCCCGCCGGCGCGGCGGGCGTCACTCGGGCGTCCAGGCCTTGTAGTCGCCCGTCACGGCGGGGCGATGACCGAAGCCGATGGCCGAGCCGGGCGGGTGATAGGCATTGACGGTGCCGGTGGGGTTCGGCCGGTGCGGCTGCTCCCACTCGCGGGCGACATAGGTTTCCTCGCTCGGCGGCACGTCGGAGCGCTGGTGCATCCAGGCGTGCCAGCCGGGCGGAATGGCGGTGGCTTCGGCATAGCCGTTATAGATCACCCAGCGGCGCTCGAAGCCGAGCGAGGGGTCGATCTTGCGGCCCTTGGTCCGGTAGTAGCGGTTGCCGAACTCGTCCGTGCCGACAAACTCTCCATGCCGCCAGGTGTGGAAGCGCGTGCCCATGGTCTGGGCGTTCCACCAGGTGAAGGTCTCGGTGATGAAGTCGGAAATCTTCACGGAATTCGTCCCTGCGCCGGCCGTCGATCTCGCGCGGAACATGCCACCCGCTCCGCGCGAAGTCCAGCCGCGCGCGGCCCGGCGCGGCGCTTAACCACGGCTGCGGAACTCCGTGGCATAATAGGCGAGCGCCAACAGCAGCACGGCGCCGCCCGCCACCGTCACCGCTCCCCAGCCGCCGAGCTCATAGAGCGGGCTCGCCACGGCGGAGCCCACAGCGCCACCGAAGAAGAAGGTCGCGATATAGAGCGCGTTCAACCGCGCCCGGATTTCCGGTGCCAGCATGAAGATGGCGCGCTGGCCGAACACCAGATTGGCCGTCACTGCGCAGTCGAGCACGATGGCACCGATCGCCAGCACGATCAGCGAGGACGTGCCGCTGCCGAGTTCGGTCAAGAGGAGGCCGGCGAGCGCCAGCGCCAGCGCCGCGCCCGTCGCGATTCTCGACCATCCCCGGTCGGCGAGCCAGCCCGCGACCGGCGAGATGACAACGCTGGCAGCCCCCGCCAGAGCGAAGAGCGCGATCCCCTGCTGGCCGAGCCGGAACTCCGGCCCGGCGAGTTCGAGCGGCACCGCCGTCCAGAACAGGGTGAAAACGGCGAACATGGCCGCCTGATAGAGCGCGCGGCGGCGCAGCACCGGCTGCGCCCGCAGCAGGGGCAAGAGCGAGCCGACGAGGCGGGCATAGCTGGTACGGCCGCCGGGATGGCGAGGCGGCAAGGCGAGACGCAGGCCGACCGCCAGCGCCAGCATCGCCAGCGCGGCGATGAGGAACACCGACCGCCAGCCGAACCAGTGGGCGAGCAGAGAGGACACCGGCCGTGCCAGCAGGATGCCGGTCATCAGCCCGCTCACCACGCTGCCGACCTTGCGGCCGCGCTCTTCCGGCCGGGCCAGATGGGCCGCGAAGGGCACGGCGACCTGCGCCACCACCGAGCCGATGCCGAACACCAGCGCCGCCAGAAGGAACACGGCCGGCGCATTCGCGAGGAAGGCGAGCCCCAGACCGGCGGCGGCGCACAGCAGGATCGCGGAGATGAGGCGCCGGTTCTCGACGATGTCGCCCAGAGGCACCAGCAGCAGCAGGCCGGCGATGTAGCCGAGCTGGCCGACGGTGACGACGAGGCTAGCTAGTGTCTCGTCGAGGCCGATATCGTCGGCGATCAGCGCGATCAGCGGCTGGGCGTAATAGAGATTGGCGGCGCCAAGTCCCGCCGCGAGCGCAAGCAGGAAAAAGGTCGGGGCGCCGGCGGCGGGGCGCGCGTCGGGGATCGAGGTCATCGGGGCATGCCAGGTTGGAAGAACGGTGTTGCCGGTCATTTGGGGACCCGGGGCCGCCGCTGTCCAGATGCCGATGGGTCAGTGCCCCCTTGCCGGCGTGCGAAGCGAAAATGGCAAAAGCGCAAAGTGCGGTGATGCCCGTCATCCCCACTGTTCACCGGCTGTTTCGAAGGACGCGGATTGGCGCTGGACTCAGCGGCCGAATCCCCTCTCGATTGGGGTTCGCCCCTGGCGGGCGACGTGTGGTGTCACCATCTAGATTTAGCGATTTTTTCACACACTCCACACTAGAGTTTGTGACGCAAGGTTGACGCGCACGAGGGAGTCGGACAGTTTGGCGCCGTCGGTCGCAGCGTGATTTTGGCGGGCCGGCTCATCCAGATTGAAGCGGGCTCCATCGCCGGTACCACCTTCCGGCGGGGCGTTTATGCGTTCCACGTGCGTACCAACAACACACCGGAACGCAGCGGCACGATGGCCGTTCGATTTCGGATGACGGGGTATGCGGACGCAGGTCCGAGGCTTTTGAAAAATCGCTGCGCGGGCCGGAGGACGGGCCTGCCACGAACCGGGGACGACGAGAATGCGCATCCAGCGCCGTTATACGCAGGCCGGCCGTTCACCCTATGCGGACATCGCGTTCCGCAAGGCGACGAGCGAGATTCGCAATCCTGACGGATCGGTGGTGTTCCGCCTCGAATCCATCGACGTGCCCGAGCATTTTTCGCAGGTCGCCACCGACATCATCGCGCAGAAGTACTTCCGCAAGGCGGGCGTGCCGGCGCGGCTGAAGAAGGCCGAGGAGGAGACCGTCCCCTCCTTCCTCTGGCGCGGCGTGGCCGACGAGAAGGCGCTCAGTGCCCTCCCCGAAAAGGAGCGTTATGTCGGCGAGACCGATTCCCGCCAGGTATTCGACCGGCTGGCCGGAACCTGGACCTATTGGGGCTGGAAGGGCGGCTATTTCGATTCGGAGGAGGACGCTCAGGCCTTCTTCGACGAGCACCGCTACATGCTGGCCATGCAGATGGCCGCGCCCAACTCGCCGCAATGGTTCAACACCGGCCTGCACTGGGCCTATGGCATCGACGGCCCGAGCCAGGGCCACTTCTATGTCGACTATGTCACCGGCGAGCTGACCCGCTCCAAGTCGTCCTATGAGCACCCGCAGCCGCATGCCTGCTTCATCCAGTCCGTCGGCGACGACCTGGTGAACGAAGGCGGCATCATGGACCTGTGGGTGCGCGAGGCGCGCCTGTTCAAGTACGGCTCCGGCACCGGCTCCAACTTCTCCGCGCTGCGCGGCGAGGGCGAGAAGCTCTCCGGCGGCGGCCGTTCCTCCGGCCTCATGTCCTTCCTCAAGATCGGCGACCGTGCGGCCGGCGCGATCAAGTCCGGCGGCACCACGCGCCGCGCGGCCAAGATGGTGGTGGTCGATGTCGATCACCCCGATATCGAGACCTATGTCGACTGGAAGGTGAAGGAGGAGCAGAAGGTCGCCGCTCTCGTCACCGGCTCCAAGACCGTCGCCAAGCACATGAAGGCCGTGATGAAGGCCTGCGTGAACTGCGAGGGCGAGGGTGACGATTGCTACGACCCGGAAAAGAACCCCGCCCTGAAGCGCGAAATCCGCGCCGCCAAGAAGGCGCAGGTGCCGGAGAACTATATCCGCCGCGTCGTCCAGTTCGCGAAGCAGGGCTACACGGAGATCGAATTCCCGGTCTACGACACCGATTGGGATTCGGAGGCCTATCTCACCGTCTCCGGCCAGAACTCGAACAATTCGGTGCGCGTCGATGACGCGTTCCTGAAGGCGGTCGAGGCGGATGCGGACTGGAACCTCACCTCCCGCATCACTGGCAAGGTGACGAAGACGCTGAAGGCGCAGGAGCTGTGGGAGAAGATCGGCCACGCCGCCTGGGCCTGCGCCGACCCCGGCATCCAGTTCCACACCACCATCAATGACTGGCACACCAGCCCGGCCGGGGGCCCGATCCGCGCCTCCAACCCGTGCTCGGAATACATGTTCCTCGACGACACGGCGTGCAACCTCGCCTCGCTGAACCTGCTGCAGTTCCGCAAGGCGGACGGCACGTTCGACGTGGAGAGCTATGAGCATGCCTGCCGGCTGTGGACCGTGGTGCTCGAAATCTCGATCCTGATGGCGCAGTTCCCC
This sequence comes from Ancylobacter polymorphus, assembly GCF_022836935.1. Taxonomy (NCBI): domain Bacteria; kingdom Pseudomonadati; phylum Pseudomonadota; class Alphaproteobacteria; order Hyphomicrobiales; family Xanthobacteraceae; genus Ancylobacter; species Ancylobacter polymorphus. Next base: position 3,818,576 of record NZ_CP083239.1, read on the forward strand.
TCGAAGGAAATCGCCCAGCTCTCCTATGACTACCGCACGCTCGGCCTCGGCTACGCCAACATCGGCGGCCTGCTGATGACCTCCGGCATCCCCTATGATTCCGAGGAAGGCCGCGCCTATTGCGGCGCGCTCACCGCGATCATGACCGGCGTCGCCTACGCCACCTCGGCCGAAATGGCCAAGGAGCTGGGCCCGTTCCCGGAATACACGCCGAACGCGCCCCACATGCTGCGGGTGATGCGCAACCACCGCCGCGCCGCCTATGGCGAGAAGGCCGGCTATGAGGGGCTGAGCACCAACCCGGTGCCGCTCGACCATGCCAAGGTGCCCGAGAAGCTGCTGGTCGAGCGCGCCAAGGCCACCTGGGACCTCGCCCTCTCGCTCGGCGAGGCGCATGGCTACCGCAACGCCCAGACCACCCTGCTCGCGCCCACCGGCACGATCGGCCTGGTCATGGATTGCGACACGACCGGCATCGAGCCCGACTTCGCGCTGGTGAAGTTCAAGAAGCTGGCCGGCGGCGGCTACTTCAAGATCATCAACCGCGCCGTGCCGGAAGCGCTGCGCACGCTCGGCTATTCCGAGAGCCAGATCGCCGAGATCGAGGCCTATGCGGTCGGCCACGGCTCCATCACCCAGGCGCCGGCGATCAACCACTCGACGCTGCGCAGCAAGGGCTTCGACGACGCCATGCTGGCGAAGATCGACGCCAGCGTGAAGGCGGCCTTCGACATCAAGTTCGTGTTCAACCGCTGGACGCTCGGCGACGAGGCGCTGGCCAAGCTCGGCGTGCCGGCCGACAAGCTGGCCGACCCGACCTTCGAACTGCTGCCCTTCCTCGGCTTCTCCAAGAAGGACATCGAGGCCGCCAACATTCATGTCTGCGGCGCGATGACGCTTGAAGGCGCGCCCTTCCTGAAGACCGAGCACTATCCGGTGTTCGACTGCGCCAATCCGTGCGGACGCATCGGCAAGCGCTACCTCTCCGTCACCAGCCACATTCTGATGATGGCGGCGGCGCAGCCCTTCCTCTCCGGCGCCATCTCCAAGACCATCAACATGCCCAACGAGGCGACGGTGGAGGACTGCAAGGAGGCCTATCTGCTCTCCTGGCGCCTCGCGCTGAAGGCCAACGCGCTCTACCGCGACGGCTCCAAGCTGTCCCAGCCGCTGAACTCGCAGCTCATCGCCGACGAGGACGACGAGGAGGACACGGTCGAGGCGCTGCTGGAAAAGCCGGCCGCCGCCCGCGCCACCCAGATCACCGAGAAGGTGGTGGAGAAAATCGTCGAGCGCGTCGTCGCCCTGCGCGACCGCGAGAAAATGCCGGACCGCCGCAAGGGCTACACCCAGAAGGCGGTGGTCGGCGGGCACAAGGTCTATCTGCGCACCGGCGAATATGATGATGGCCGCCTCGGCGAGATCTTCATCGACATGCACAAGGAAGGCGCGGCGTTGCGCTCCTTCATCAACAACTTCGCCATCTCGGTGTCGCTGGGCCTGCAATATGGCGTGCCGCTGGACGAATATGTCGACGCCTTCACCTTCACCCGCTTCGAGCCCGCCGGCCCGGTGCAGGGCAACGACACGATCAAATACGCGACCTCGATCCTCGACTACATCTTCCGCGAGCTCGCCGTGTCCTATCTCGGCCGCCACGAGCTCGGCCATGTCGAGCCGGGCGAGTCGCATTTCGACGCGCTGGGCAAGGGCGTGGAAGAGGGCAAGGCCTCGCCGACCTCGGCCGCCTCGCGCATGGTCTCCAAGGGGCTGATGCGCGGCAAGAATGTGAGCCTGATGGTGGTGCCGGCCGGCACCCCGACGGCGCCCGCCGGCGCGGCCTCCAATGTCACCGCGCTGCGCGGCGGCATCCAGGGTGCCACGGCGCTGAAGGCGGAGCCGATGGACGAGGAGGAACTGGAGCTGGGCAGCACCGACGCCCTGCCCTGGTCCGCCCCCACCCCGGCCCCGGCGGCGAGCGGCCCGACCAAGGCGGAAGCCCGCGCCATCGCCCGCGCCAAGGGCTATGAGGGCGAAGCCTGCCCCGAGTGCCAGAACTTCACCATGGTGCGCAACGGCACCTGCCTGAAGTGCGAGACCTGCGGAAGCACGACGGGGTGCTCGTGAGCGCCTGATCGGATAAGGTTCGCCGAACGGCCGGGCTCGCCCGGCCGTTTTGCATTGGGCCCTATTCGGATCTGGATGATGACGCCCCCCACCCTCACCACCCCGCGCCTCCTGCTGCGGCCGCACCGGATGGAGGATTTCGAGGCCTATGCCGCCATGTGGGCGGAGCCGGCGGTGGTGCGCTTCATCGGCGGGCAGCCATTGAGCCGCGAGGCGGCCTGGGTGCGCTTTCTGCGCCAGGCAGGGCTCTGGCATCATCTCGGCTTCGGCTTCTTCGTCATCGAGGACCGCGCCAGCGGCGCCCTGCTCGGCGAGGCCGGCTTCCACGACATGAAGCGCACGCTCGAACCTTCCATCGAGGGCACAATGGAAGCCGGCTGGGCGTTGCGGACAGAAGCGCAGGGCAAAGGGCTGGCGGAGGAGGCGATGCGCGCGGTGCTCGCCTGGGGCGAGGCGCATCGCCACGGCGCCCGCTTCACCTGCATGATCGAGCCCGACCACGCGGCCTCGCTCCACGTCGCCGGCAAGCTCGGCTTCACCCGTTTCGCCCAAGGCCTCTATGGCGGGAAGCCGGTGGTGCTGCTGGAGCGGCGCGCGGCGGCGAACACATCCGCGCCATCGGCCTGAGCCGGATCAGCGCGCGCGGCGTCCATTGGCAAGCACGTTGCGGATCGAGAAGCTCGAATGGATGCGCGAGAGGCCCGGAAGGGTCGACAGAATCTCCGTGTGGATGCGTTCGAACTCCGCCGGTGTCTCGACTTCGACGCGCAGCAGATAGTCCGAACCGCCGGTCATGAGGAAGCACTCGCGAATTTCCGGGTGCCGGCGCACCGCCGCTTCGAAACGGTTGAGGTAATCCTCCGTCTGCCGTTCCAGCGTGATGTTGATGATCACGGCAATGGCGGCATCGCGCGCGGAATGGTCGACCAGCACGGTGTAGCCGCGAATGACGCCGCTGTGCTCCATCGCCTTGATGCGCCGCTGGCAGCTGGAGGGGGAAAGCCCGACCTCGGCGGCGATCTGCGCGCTCGGCATGCGCGCATCGAGGCGCAACAGGCGCAAAATGTTGCGGTCGATCGAATCCAGAGCGCTCACGGCGATTCCTTCGAAAAATTCGCTGATACGTGCAAAATGGCGCATTCATGCGGCAATTATGCACAGATCGCGGAAAATGTGCATGATTGCTCCGCTATACTGCATCCTCGCGGGGTAAGCGAGGATGAGGCGGGCGATGTTCGGCGACATCTCCAATGACCAGACGGCGATCGACACCGCGCCGGGGATTCTGACCATCGATCTCGGGGCGCTTGCCGCCAATTACCGGCAGCTCAAGCAGCGGGTCGGGGCCGCGCGCGTGGCCGGGGTGGTCAAGGCGGATGCCTATGGCCTCGGCGCGGCGCGCGTCGTCCCGGCGCTCTATGCCGCGGGATGCCGCGACTTCTTCGTCGCCCAGTTCAGCGAGGCGCAGGCCATCGTTCGCACGCTCGGCCGCGACGCGCGGCTCTATGTGCTCAACGGCCTGCAGCCCGGCGCCGAGCGCGCCTGCGCGGAGGCGGGGATCATTCCCGTGCTCAACAGCCTCGATCAGCTCGCCAACTGGTCCCGCTGTGCCCGCGCCCGTGGAACGGAGCTGCCGGCGCTGTTGCAATTCGACACCGGCATGTCGCGCCTCGGACTGCCGCCGGACGACGTCGACATCCTGCTTCAGGAACCGTCGCGGCTGGAGGGCGTGCGCCTGCTGCATGTGATGAGCCACCTCGCCAGCGCCGACGAGCCGAACAGCCCGCAGAACGCCGAGCAGCTGGCCGTGATGCGCCGTTTCGCGGCGGCGTTTCCCGGCATCGAGCCCTGCTTTGCCAATTCCGGCGGCATCTTTCTCGGGGTGGACTATCACGGCACGCTCGTGCGCCCCGGCATCGCGCTCTATGGCGGCGCGCCGACCGCCGGCGTGGCGAACCCGATGCAGCCGGTGGTGCGGCTCGACGCGCGCGTGGTGCAGACCCGGCTTGTGCCGGCAGGCGCCCGGGTCGGTTATGGCGGCGTGCATGTCACCTCCGCCGAGCGCCGGCTCGCCACGATCTCGGTCGGCTATGCCGACGGGCTGCCGCGCGCGCTGAGCGATCGCGGCGCGGTCTATCAGGGTGATGTCCGGCTGCCGATCGTCGGCCGCGTGTCCATGGACAGTCTGACGGTCGACGCCACCGCGCTTGCCCCCGGCACGCTCACGCTCGGCACGCTGGTCGAGATCATCGGCCCGCACCAGACCCTGGAAGACGTGGCGCGCGACGCCGGCACCATTCCCTATGAAATCCTCACCGCGCTCGGCAGGCGCTACCATCGCCTCTATCGCTGAGCGCGCGGGCAGGAACAGACCAGAGGCACCTTCCGATGAAGATCGTCATACTCGGCGCCGGTGTGATCGGCGTCACTTCCGCCTATTACCTCGCCAAGGCCGGCCATGAGGTGACGGTGCTCGACCGGCAGCCGGGCCCGGCGCTAGAAACCAGCTATGCCAATGCCGGCGAAGTGTCGCCGGGCTATGCCTCGCCCTGGGCCGCGCCGGGCATCCCGATGAAGGCGCTCAAATGGCTTTTCATGAAGCACGCGCCCTTGATCATCCAGCCGCGTTTCGATGTCGCGACCTGGCGCTGGATGCTGGCGATGCTGCGCAATTGCACCGCCGCGCGCTATGCGGTGAACAAGGGCCGCATGGTCCGCCTCGCCGAATATAGCCGCGATTGCCTGGCCGAGCTGCGCGCGGAAACCGGCATCGCCTATGATGAGCGAATGCAGGGCACGCTTCAGGTGTTCCGGATCCAGAAGCAGCTCGACGGCATCGGCAAGGACATCGAGGTACTGCGGGCCGACGGTGTCCCCTTCGAGGTGCTGGACCGTGCCGGCTGCGTTGCCGCCGAGCCCGGACTCGCGCGCGCGGCCGAGAAGATCGTTGGCGGCCTGCGCCTGCCCGGCGACGAAACCGGCGACTGCTTCAAATTCACCACCGCCCTGGCCGCCCGGGCCGAGGCGCTGGGGGTGAGCTTCCGCTACGGGGTCGATATTCGCGGGATCAAAACCGCGGCCGGGCGTGTCGTCGCCGTGGACACAGCGGCGGGCGAGGTTCATGCTGACCGCTTCGTCGCCGCGCTCGGCAGCTTCACGCCGCAGCTTCTCGCCCCGCTCGGGCTCGACCTGCCGATCTATCCGGTGAAGGGCTATTCGATCACCGTGCCGATCGTGGAAGAGAGGCTGGCGCCGGTTTCGACGGTGATGGACGAGACCTACAAGGTCGCCATCACCCGCCTCGGCGATCGCATCCGCGTCGGCGGCATGGCGGAAATCGCCGGCTTCTCCACCAGCCTGCCGCCCTCCCGCCAGGCGACGCTGGTGCAATCGGTGGAGAGCCTGTTCGGCGGCGCGGGTGATCAGAGCCGGGCGTCGTTCTGGTCGGGCCTGCGGCCGATGACGCCGGATGGCACGCCGATCATCGGCCGGACGCGCTACCCGAATTTGTTCCTCAACGCCGGCCACGGCACGCTGGGCTGGACCATGTCCTGCGGCTCCTCGCGTGTGCTGGCCGACCTCATCAGCGACCGCACGCCCGACATCGACGCGGAAGATCTGGCGCTGGCCCGCTACGCGGCCTGAGGCAGGCGGGCAGCGGCGGGGGCACAGGGCCGCGCCGCCCTTTAGGGGTGCGCGCGGCCACTCTGTTCCCCCGCTTCCGGCGAAAGAACAGCCCTCACGGCCGCCTGCCGGTCGAATGCGCCTTCCCCGGCAGTGCGCCCATAGAGCGCGGCATCGAGGGCGGCGGTCTCGCAGCCGCTCACCTTCAGTCCGAGGTCGCGGCGGCGGCGCAGATAGGCGTCGCACGCCCGGCGAAGGGCAAAGGGGTCTCCGGAGCGGGCCGCGCGCTTCACGTGTTGCCGCGTCGGATCGAGGGGCGAGAGCCGTCGCAGCGCGTGCAGCAGCGGCGCCCGCGGGCGCGGCGACATCCCGACAAGGCACAGGCCGAGCCCGGCCAGCGCACCCGCGATCCCAGCCGCCACACCGGCCGCCGTGGGCCCGGCCGGCAGCCGGCCGGTGCCGCTTCGGTTGTCGTGGAAGCTGGCATAGCCGAAGGGGAGCGCCGGGATTTCCGCGGTCCGCATTTCCCGGCTTGCCGTGTCGAACCAGGGAATGGGGACGGGTGGCAGCACGCCGGGCTCCCCGGTCGTGGGCCGCAGATGCCACTCCCACACAACCGTCGTCACCGGGCCGGCGGGGGTCGGGCGCATGTCGCGCTGTTCCGGCACAGCGAAGCTGATCAGCCATGGCGCGCGCAGGGCGGGGCGCGGCGGCAGCCTATGCGGCAGTGTGCCCGCCGCCGTCAGCGTGACGCGGCGCACCAGCGTCTCGCCGTCGCGCAGCCCGCCCGGCGCGGCCGACAGCGTGTCCTCGACCGTCAGCTGGCGGGCCGACAACGGTGCGCCCTCGCCGGGATACGGCGCGACCGCGAGGCTGACGGGCGCTGCCACGACGTCGAGCGGGGCCCGCAGGTTCTTCTCATCGACCACGGTGAGATGGTGCGTCACCGGGCCGAGCGTCAGCGTTCCGGCATGGCGGGGGAAGACGGCGAGGCGCCGTTCGAACACCCGGACGGTGCGCCCTTCAATCTCCTCGTCGCGCCACTGGTCGCGCGCCAGCTGCACCCAGTCATAATCCTCCGAACTGGGGAAGGTCAGCGTCTCCAGCGCGATGCGGCTGGTGTATTCGCCTCTCAGCGTCACCGGGATCATCTCGCCGACAACCGGCCGCGCGCCGTCCGGCAGCGAGAGGCGCAGGCCGTCGCCATAGGCGTCGCCAGCGATCAGAAGCAGCAACAGGCCGACCCACTTCACCATTCGTCGGCCTCCGCGGGCCGCAACAGGCCGAGCCCGGCCCGCCGCTCATATTCCTTGCGCAGACGCAGGCGCAGGAATTCGCCGGGATCGTCAGCCAGCGTCGCAAGCCACGCCTCCGAGGCCGCGAAGCCCCGCGCCTCGATCGGCTTTTTCCAGGTGGGATCAGGCGTGCTGGCGATGATCGGCGCCTCGATCGGGTCGCCGGGGGCGAGGCCGCCCGCGCCCGGCAGCCGACCTGGCACGGTGGTCTCGCCCGTGGTCTTCGGCACCATCGCGTCGACCAGATCGTGGAGCCGGCGTGCCTCGTCGTCGGACGGGTTGGCGAAGAGCACCGCGTCGACATAGGCGACAGACAGCGCGTGCCGTCCAGTGGCGGCGAGCGTCAGCGACCGATTGAAGGTCTGGCTGCGTCCCGCCTCGGCGAAGGCGGCATCGGCGCCGGTGTAGTCGCCCGCCCGGTACAGGGCGAGCCCCCGCGCCGCCGGATCGTCCAGCACGCGCGCGGCCGTGCCCGGCGCGCCGAGCCTCAGCAGAAGGCGGCCCCAGGCGGCAGGGCCGGCGGCAAGCACGCAGGCGAGCCCCAGCACGGCGACGAGAGCAAGACGCGGACGCCGGCCGGCCTTCATGCCCGCCTCCGGAACAGGCCCAGCAGCGGCAGCCCCGCCAGCGCCGCGAGACAGGGGCCGAGATCGAGATAGGCCAGCGTCGAAAGCGCCGGATCGCGTTCCAGACCGCCCCGCTGCGCCAGCCGGGCCAGAACGGGGGAAGGGGCGCGAGCGGGCGCGGCGAGGCTTCCCAGCGCTTCAAGCGCCGCGGGATCGCTCACACCGCCGGCCGATCCGGTCAAGGTCAGCACGGAAAGCCGGACGCCATCGCCGGCGAGACGCTCGGCCTCCGCCTGGGCGGCACCGTCGACACCGCCGCCATCGGAAATCAGCACAAGATCGGCGTCCCGGCTTGCCCGCAGCATCTGCCGCGCCAGCGCCAGCGCACTCGCCGGGCGGCTGCCACCATCCGGCATCGTGTCGCGGGCGAGCACGGCGATCTGGCTTTCCAGCGTCGCGGGGTCGGCCGTGGGCGCCGCCACTTCATACGCCTCGCCGGAATAGAGCAGCATGCCGACCGGCCGTCCGGACACGGCCGTCAGAAGAGCGGCGGCGGCGGCCTGCGCGTCGGCAAGGGCCGGACCTTCCGCGACCGATGGCGACATGTCGAGGGCGATGAGAACCGCTCCGCTGCCCGCGAGCACCGGCGCATCCGCGCGCGGCACGGCGGGACCGCACAGGCCGAGGCTCAGCAAGAGCGCTGCGGCGAACAAGGCGACGCCCCGGCGGCGGGCCCCTCCCCCCAAATGCCCCAGCGTCCGCATCGCCTCGAACATCGCCGGCGGCATCACCCGCTCCCAGCCGCCGGCGGCGGGCCCTTGCCGCCAGTGCCACAGCGCGAGGGCGGCGAGCAGAGGCAGGGCGAGGAGCCACGAGGGACGCAGGAGAACGAGATCGCTCATCGGCGCCTCCACGCCGCCAGAAGCACCATCAGCGCCAGCGCCGCGCCACCCGGCCACATCCACAGCGGGCGCCAGTAGCGTAGCGGCGGGCGCTTCATCGGGTTCGGCTCAAGTTCATCCAGCGTCGCCGCCATCGCTTCGAGATCCGCCATGCTGCGCACGCGGAAGCTGGTGCCCCCGCCGGCCTCGGCGATCTCCCGCAAGGCGACGGCGTCCACGGCATCGCGCGAGGCCGGCTGATCTTCGAGATCCTCGGGGCCGAGCGCGATGGTATGCACCCGCACCCCATGGCCGGACGCCAGCCGCGCGACATCCGACGCCAGAACCTTGCCGGATGTGTCCACCCCGTCCGAGAGTAGGACCACGACCTTGGTGGTGGCGTCGCTGCCCATGATCCGGCGCGTCGCCAGCCCCAGCCCGTCTGAAATGGCGGTGGAGCGGCCAGAAATGCCGATCTGGGCGACCTCGATGGCGCGGGCGACGGACGCGACATCGAAGGTCGGCGGCTGCGCGACATAGGCCCTGTCGCCGAAGATCACCAACCCGATGCGGTCGCCCTGGCGTGCCGCTACGAAACGCGCGGCGACGCGCTTGACCGCCTCCAGCCGCGAGAGCGGGGCGCCATCGAGAACGAAATCCTCCTTCAGCATGCTGCCGGAGAGGTCGAGGGCCAGCAGGATCTCCCGGCCCGACGCCGTCACCACATCCCGCGTCGCGGCGACCTGCGGGCCGGCGAGCGCCAGCACCAGCGCGCTCCAGGCCGCGAGGAGAACCGCTTGCCCGGCCCGATCCGCACCGCGCCGCGCCGGCAGCGCCGCGGCGAGGGTGGCGGGCGCCACAGTCAGCGCGGCTTCCACCGGTGCCCGGGCCGTCGGAAGCAGGCGCGCAAGGAGCGGCAGGGGAAGCAGCAGCAGGGCCAGCGGAAAGGCGAGAGAGACAGAGCCGATCATCGCCGCGCCCGCCGTGCCTTGAGCGCGATGCGCTCGACCGCTTCCGGCGACAGCGGCGGCGCACTGCCATAGGCCATGGCGCGCAGTTCCTCCGGCAAATGGCCGAGCAGACGGCCGATCGCCAGCACCCGCTCCTGCGGCGGCATTCCCCGTGTAGCGCGGATGAGCGCGCGCCGCGACGGACGCCGCTCGACGAAGGGGGCCGCCAGAAGCGCGAGCAGCGCCGCGGCTAGCAGCCCGGCGCCGAACAGCAGCAGCAGGTCGGCGGCGCTCATCTGCATGAGTGCCGGCGGCAGGCGCCCTTCCGGCAGGGCGGCGATGAGTTCAGCCTGCGTCATCGGCCACCACCTCGAGGCCGACATTCAGGACGCGCAGACGCTGCGCCAGCGCGCCGTGGTCGAACGGGCGCAGCTGGGCGAGGCGGGCACGCCCGCCGGCCCTGAGCGGCAACGCGAAGGCGGGAGGCGCGGTCTCGATCCTGTCGAGTGGCAACAGCACCCGGACCAGACGGCGGCGGGCGAGGCGTGCCAGGGCCGGCTCGTCCTCCGGCGCCAGGCCGTCCGGCCCCGTGGCGACAAGCACCTCGCCACCGGGTGGGCACAGCCGCATGGCGCGGATGAACGCCTCTTCCAGCGACGGCACTACGCCGCCACCCGCGAGCGCCCGGTCGTGACAACTGGCGAGCATGTGGCAGACGCGGACCATCTGCGGGACGCCGCCGGCTAGCGGTATGGCGGCCACGCCCTCGGCGCTGACGCCGATCGCCGCCAGCGACGCCCCTCGCGCCACCGCCTGCCACCCGCGCCGCGCCGCCAGCCGGGCCGCGCGCACCGAGCGCAGCGAGGCGCCCGTGCCCCACAGCATGGGCCGGCGGAAATCGACGATGAGCAGCAGCGTATCGTCCCGGTCCTCGTGAAAGCTGCGGATATGCGGCATACCGGTGCGAGCCGTGGCCGAAGGGTCGATGCGGCGGGCGTCATCGCCCTCGGCGAAGGCGCGGATCTCGCGCAGATCCATGCCCGCGCCCGGCGCCCCGGCGGGAACGGCGCCGGGCCGGCGGGACGCCGGCAGGGCGCGCTCGGTCCTGAGAGCTTCCTCCCGCAGCGCCAGCAATTCGCGGGCGTCGAGCCGAAGGCCCGGCGCCGCCAACGCGGGGCTCACCATGGCTCGACCAGGCGCAGGATGTCGGCGACCAGCGTTCGCCCGCTGCGTCCCTCACCGATCGCCGACCAGCTCGGAACCAGCCGGTGGGCGAGCGCATCGGGCGCGAGGGCGATGACATCTTCCGGCAGCACATAGTCGCGCGCCCGGAGCCAAGCACGCGCCTGCGCTGACACCGCCAGCGCCAGCGTGCCGCGCGGCGAGACCGGATGCTCCACCCATTGCGCGACCACGCCGCCGGGCCGCGACGCCATGACCAGGCGGACGATGAAGTCCTTCAGCGCCGGCGCCAGATGCACCCGCGCCACTTCGTCCTTCGCGGTCCTAAGCGCATCCGCGTCGAGTGTGAGGGCGAGGAAGGCGGGGGTGTCGATGCGCTCGGCGGAGACCAGATCGAGAATCGCGCGCTCCTGTTCGGCCTGCGGAAGACCGAGCGAAAGATGTAGCAGGAACCGGTCCAGCTGCGCCTCCGGCAGAGGAAAGGTGCCCTCGTGCTCGATCGGGTTCTGCGTCGCCACGACCATGAAGGGCTCGGGCAGTGCCCGACTGACGCCGGCGGTCGTCACCTGACCCTCGGCCATGGCCTCCAGCAACGCCGACTGCACCTTGGGCGGGGCGCGGTTGATCTCGTCCACCAGCACCAGCGCGTGGAACAGCGGGCCGGGCACGAAATCGAAGCCGCCGCTCTCGGGGAGGAACACCTGCGTGCCCGTGAGGTCCGAGGGCAACAGGTCCGGCGTGCACTGGATGCGCGCATGGCTGCCGGGAAGGTGCGCGGCGAGCCGCTTGACCGCGCGCGTCTTGGCGATGCCCGGCGGCCCTTCGATCAGCACATGGCCACCGGCGAGAAGGGCGATCAGCAGCCGCTCGACCAGCTCCTCATGGCCTATCAAACCGGCGGCGACGGCGGCGCCGAGCTGCGCGACCGGATGGCTCATCTCGTTCATGCGGCGGCTTCCCCTGGCATGCGGCGGCTTCCCCTGGCAGACACCGGCGCCAGCATGGAGGACCCAGCCGAAGCCGCCAGAGACAGCCTCCCGCCCGATCCGGGAAGATCACCCGGGTCAGAGCGGCAGACGGGCGACCGCGCGCATGCCGTTTTCGACTGGGGACAGCTCAAAGCTGCCGCCAAGCGCATCGACCCGCTCGCGGATGCCGAGCAGGCCGTAGCCATCGTCGATCGTGCCGACATGGCGGGGCGAACCGTCATCGGCGGTGGTCAGGGTGATGGCGTCGCCAACCTGGATGTGCAGCGAAATATGCGTCGGCGTGCCGTGCCGAACGGCGTTGGTCACGCATTCCTGGGCGATGCGGTAGAGGCTGAGCGCCAGAGCGTCGGGCACGGCGTCAATGGGGCCGGCGAGCGTCAGATCGAACCGGACCGCCGGCACGCGCGCGCGCCAGTTGGCGATCATACGCTCGACGGCCGGGCGCAGGCCCAGATCATCGAGGTCCGGCGGCCGCAGCCGTGCCAGCTCGGCCCGCAGGCTGTCCATCATCTGGCCGGAGATGTCGGCGATGCGCGCCCCGTCCTGCGCCGTGCTTTCGCCCGACTGCGCGATTGCCGCCGCCATGGCCCGGGTGGCGGTGAGGCACTGACCGAACTCGTCGTGCAGCTCGCGCGCCAGCGCCCGCCGCTCGTTCTCCTGCACCGAGAAGAGCCGGCGCGTCAGCTCGGCCCGCACCGCCTGCGCTTCCTGCAACGCCACCGCCGTCTCATTCACCGCGCGGCTCAACCGGTCGAATTCCGTTACCCGCAGCCGCGGCAGGCGGGCGGCGAAGTCGCCATGCTGCAAGCGCTCGATCCCGCGCACCACGATGGCGAACGGCGCCAGTAGCCGGATCATGAGCAGCCCGGTCAGCAACGCGCCGCCAATGGCCATGCCCACCGCCACCCGCATAAGGTCGCCGGTGCGGGCCCAGGCGCGGGTAACGATGACGCCGGGATCGGCGATCGCTGTCACATAGGCGTCGGTGACGTAGCGGGTGCGCACCGGCACGGCCACCGGCGCCGGCACCAGGCCGAGCCGGTTGGCCAACCAGACGAACCAGTCCGGCGGCGTGGCCGCCGCCAGATAGGGCCCGCAGCGGCGCTGTACCGGCTGGTCACGAGGCCCGAGCTCGACACATATGCCCGGCGCGATGAGGCTCCAGGCCGGAAATTGCTGCCAGTCACGAAACACCGGCGTCGGCGCCACACCGCCGAAGGCCAGCCCCTCGAAACTTGGGCGGGCGGCGATGGCGTCGGAGACGAGCGTGGCCGTCGTCTGCGCGTCGCGGCGCGCCGCATGCGCCGTGTCCCACAGCACCCATCCCGCCGCGACGACGAGGGTGAGCAGCCCGGCGACCAACACCCGCACGACGAGCTGCGGAACAAGGCCGCGCATCAGGGCACAGGCACGAGGCCGGCGCGCTGGGCTTTGAGCACGAGGTCGGCATCGCCCGACGCTCCCAGCTTGGCCCGGATCTGCGACAGGTTGTTCTGAACGGTCTTGGACGAGAGCTGGAGGTCGCGGGCAATGGCCCGCCCGTTCATGCCCCGCATCAGCATGAGGAGAATGTCCCGCTCGCGCGGGGTGAGGCCGGCGGTCGGGTCGTCCTCGACCACGCTGCGCGCGAAGTCCTGCGCCACATCGGAGGACAGGGCGCGCCGCCCGCCCATCACCGTCGCGATGGCGCGGACGAGTTCGTCCGGCGGGCTGGACTTGGAGACGAAGCCGCGCGCCCCGGCCGCCATCGCCTTCTGCGCGAACACGGCCCCCTGATGCATCGAGACGATGAGAATGCGCGCCCGGGGATCGTCGGCGAGGATCGCCTCCACCGCCGGAAAGCCTCCGCCGCCGGGCATGGAGAGGTCCATCAGCACGATGTCGGGCCGGTGCTCGGCGAAAGCCGCCCGCGCCGCTTCGCCATCGCCGGCCTCGGCGACGACGGAAAGCCCCGGCTGGCGCCCGAGCAGGCGGCGATAGCCCTCGCGCACAATCGGATGATCGTCGACGAGGAGAATGCGGATCGGGTCCATGGTCAGACGATAGCGCGGGGGGCGCACGGCACCAAGAGCTGCGCTCCTGACACGCGGCGTCGCAAGGTCTCCTGCCCTGTCACTCCGGCGTCCTGAGAGGCCGCGCCGACGCCCGCCTCATTGCCCACCTTCGGCCAGGCCCGGCGGCGCGTATCGGCACAGCATCACGCACCCGACTTCCGCGGCCGGAATGGTGCTGCCCTCACACCTTGGCGGATGTGGGGGATCACGCGGCTTCGATCTGCGCTTCCCGCACCTTGCGGTTTGCCGCCTCGATCTGCTGGGTCGAATTGGAGATCGACTGCAGCCGGCTGGCCACCTCGCGCACGCCGCTGGCGGCGCCGTGCATGCTGCGCGAAATCTCGCCGGTGACGGCGGCCTGCTCGGTCACGGCGCCGGCGCTGCTCGCGGACACGTCGTTGATGGTGGAGATGGTGCTTGCGATTCGTGTGATCGCCGCAACAGCGCTGAGCGTGGAGTCGCGGACGGCCGAAATCTGCGCCGAAATCTCTCCGGTTGCGTGCGAGGTCTGCGCGGCGAGGGTCTTCACCTCCGTGGCGACCACGGCGAACCCACGGCCGGATTCGCCAGCCCGCGCGGCCTCAATGGTCGCGTTGAGGGCGAGCAGATTGGTCTGGCCGGCGATCTGGTTGATGAGTTCGACCACGGTGCCGATCTTCTGCGCCGCCGCCGTCAGCCCTGCGATCACGGCGCTGGTGCGCTCCGCCTCGGTGGAGGCCTCCCGAGCGATGGTGACCGAGCGCGACGCCTGCTGGGTGATCTCGCCGATCGAACTCGCCATCTCCTCCACCGCCGCCGCGATGCTCTCGACGCTGCTCGATGCCTGCGTCGAGGCCGCGAAGGCCCCGACGGCCTGCTGGCTGGTTACCGCCAGCGCGTCAGCGATCTCCTTGATCTCGGCCCCGATCTGGCGGCGCCGGTTGCGGCGGTTGCGGTCTTCGACCTCGCGCGTGACGTCGGTGGCGAATTTGACGATCTTGTACACCCTGCCCTTCGGGTCGAAGACAGGGTTATACGACGCCATGATCCACACATCTCGGCCGCTTTTCGCCAGCCGATGGAACTCGCCGGCGACGTATCTGCCCTGACGCAGATCGTCCCAGAACTGCCGGTACGCGGAGGATTCCCGCTCCTCCGGCCGAACGAACAGGCTGTGATGGCGCCCTTGGATTTCTGTGAAACCATAGCCCATCACCGCCAGGAAATTCTCATTGGCGGCGAGGACATTGCCGTTGAGATCGAACTCGATGACCGCCTGCACGCGGTTCACCGCATTGGCCATGCTCTGGAGCTCGGCCTCGGCCTTCTTCTTCTCGGTGATGTCGGTGGCGACCTTCATGATGAAGGCAACACCGCCGGATCTGTCCAGAACCGGGTTGTAGGCCGCCTGGATCCAGACCTCCCGTCCGTCCTTGGTCACCCGCACGAACTGACGCGCCTGGGCCTCTCCCGCGCGCAGCGACCGCCAGAAGTCCTGATAGACGTCGCTCTCTTGCTCGTCAGGAAGGACGAACATCCGATGGTGCTTGCCGATGATCTCGGCTTTGCGATAGCCCATGAGAGCGAGAAAATTGGCATTGGCGTCGCGGATAATGCCGTTCGTATCGAATTCAATGAGAGCCTGCGTCCGACCGATGGCGTCGAGCATGCGTTTGCTGGCCGCAGCGAGCATTGCATGGTCCGTTTATTGAACTTGCGATCCTTTGCTCCCACCGATACGTGCTTATACGAACATCATCCATTACAACTGCTTCCATTTTGGAGCTTTCGTTGCGGAGGTTCCGCCATCGCCCAGCCGCGAGCCACATCGTGAAGCAGTGTTGCCGGAGTGCCCGCACGTCTTGATCTCTGGCGCCGGTCTTGCCATCTCAGGCGCCTCGTTCATCCATGTGACGGTTCGCCATGACCACCGAGACCTTTGAGAGCCGCCCTTTCGAGGCCGATGTTTCCCGTCTGCTGCACATGATGGTGCACTCGGTCTATTCCGACCGCGACGTGTTCGTGCGGGAGCTGATCTCCAACGCCGCCGATGCCTGCGAGAAGCTGCGCTACGAGGCGATCACCCAACCGGAGCTGCTCGGCGCCGATCCCGCCCTCGCCATCACCCTCTCGGCCGATCCGGAGGCCGGCATTCTCACCATCGCCGATAACGGCATCGGCATGAGCCGCGACGAGCTGATCGAGGCGCTCGGCACCATCGCCCGCTCCGGCACGCGCAGCTTCATGGATCGCATCGCCGAGGCCGAAGGCCAGGGGGACGCCAAGGAAGGCACCCAGCTGATCGGCCAGTTCGGCGTCGGCTTCTATTCCGCCTTCATGGTCGCGGCGAAGGTGGACGTGGTCAGCCGCCGCGCCGGCAGCGCGGAAGCCTGGCTATGGTCCTCCGACGGCAAGGGCGCCTTCACCGTCGCCCCCGTTGCGCTGGACGAGGCCCCGGCGCGTGGCACGACGGTGACGCTCCATCTCACCGATGACGCCAAGACCTATGCCGAGCGCTGGACGCTGGAGCGCATCGTCAAGGAGCAGTCCGGCCATGTGCCGGTACCGATCCGCTTTATCGAGAAGCCCGGCGCGGAGGCGGCCGCGCTTTCCGACGGCGCGGCGCTGTGGACGCGCCCCCGTTCCGAGATTTCGGCGCAGGACTACACCGATTTCTACCGCAGCGTCGCCGGCCAGTATGACGAGCCCGCGCTGACTGTGCATTTCCGTGCCGAGGGCCGGCACGAATATACGGCGCTGGTGTTCGTGCCCGGCGCGCGACCCTTCGACCTGTTCGACGCCGACCGCAAGGGCCGCATCAAGCTCTATGTGAAGCGGGTCTTCATCACCGACGATGCCGAGCTGCTGCCGCGCTATCTGCGCTTCGTGCGCGGCGTGGTCGACAGCGCCGACCTGCCGCTCAACGTCTCGCGCGAGATGATCCAGGACAGCCCGCTGCTGGGCGCCATCAAGAAGGGCGTGACCAACCGGGTGATCTCGGAACTCGCCAAGCTCGCCGACACCGATGCCGAGGCGTTCGGCAAGGTGTGGGAGAATTTCGGCGCGGTGATCAAGGAGGGACTCTATGAGGACTTCGAGCGTCGCGAGCAGCTGCTGAACCTCGCCCGTTTCAAGACCACCGCCTCCGGCGAGGGCACGCGCAGCCTGAAGGAGTATGCCGCCGGTCTGAAGGAGAACCAGACCGCGATCTATTACATCGCCGGCGACGATGCGGCGCGCATCGCCCACACGCCGCATCTGGAAGGCTTTCGCGCGCGCGGCATCGAGGTGCTGCTGCTGGCCGATGCCGTCGATGCGTTCTGGGTGGCGAACGGGCTCGACTATGATGGCAAGCCGTTCAAGTCGATCACGCAGGGCGCCGCCGATCTCGGGCTGATTCCTCTCCTCGATACCGAGGCCCCGCCGGCCGACACGGCAAGCGAGGAGGTGACGGCCCTCATCGCCGCGCTGAAGGCGGAGCTGGGCGAGGAGGTCGCCGATGTGCGTCCCTCCGACCGCCTCACCGACAGCGCCGTGTGCCTCGTCGCCTCGGAGAGCGGTCCCGACCGGCAATTTGAGCGCTTCCTTGCCGCCTCCGGGCGCCTCGGCAGCGCGGCCAAGCCGATCCTGGAAATCAACCCGCGCCATCCCATGATCGTCAGCCTTGCCGGCAGCACGGACGCCGCCACGCGGACGGATGCCGCGCATCTGCTGCTCGACACCGCGCGTGTGCTCGATGGCGAACGGCCGGGCGATGCCGCCGCCTTCTCGGAAAGGCTGTTCCGGCTGATGGCGCGCGGCCTCGGCACCGTCTAACGGGCTTCCCTGCCCCTGGTCGTCGCTTCCGGTTAGGCTGGGACATCGAATCGAGAGAGCCATGTCCCGCCGCACCGGAAGCGCCGACCTTCCCCTTCACGCCGGCCGGGTTCCGCCCTGGCTGGCGGAGCGGATGACCGTTCTCGGCGCGGTCATCAGCGAGGCGATCGTCCATCACTATGGCCGCGACGAGCTGCTGCGCCGGCTCGCACACCCGTTCTGGTTCCAGTCCTTCGGTGCCGTCATGGGCATGGACTGGCACTCCTCCGGCATCACCACCAGCGTCATCGGCGCGCTCAAGCGCGGCCTGCAGCCGCTCGCCGGCGAGCTCGGCATCCATGTCTGTGGCGGGCGCGGCCGGCATTCGCGCAAGACGCCGCAGGAGCTGATGGTCGTCGGCGAACGCACCGGCTGCGACGGCGAGGCGCTGGGAAAAGCGAGCCGCCTCGTCGCCAAAATCGACAGCGCCGCCGTGCAGGACGGCTTCGACCTCTATCTGCACGGGTTCATCGTCACCGATGACGGGCATTGGGTGGTGGTGCAGCAGGGGATGAACGACGCGTCCCGGCAGGCGCGGCGCTATCACTGGCTCTCGGAGGGGCTGCAAAGTTTTCTCGACGACCCGCATGCCGCCGTCGACGGCCCGCCGCAGGGCGAGATCGTCAACCTCGCCGATGCCCGCGCCGCACGCTCGCGCAGCGGCCAGCTCGACCTGCTGGAAAGCCTCGGACCTGACGGCATCGCCCGCGCCTTTGCCGGTCTCGATGGCGGGACGGCGCCGCCTGCGCCCGCCAGCCCCCAGCTGGAGCTACCGCACCTTGTGCTTCCGACCCATCACGAGGTGCGCGCCAAGGACGTGGTGCTGCCACGCCTGCAGGCGGCGCTCGTGGCGGCGGCGGATCGCGGGCCCGAGGATTTCACCGATTTGCTGCTGGTGCCCGGCGTCGGTGCCCGCACCGTGGAAGCGCTCGCCCTGGTGGCGGAAGTGGTGCACGGCGCGCCGTGCCGCTTCTCCGATCCCGCGCGCTTTTCCTATGCCCATGGCGGCAAGGACCGGCATCCCTTTCCGGTGCCGCTGAAGGTCTATGACCACACCATCGCGGTGATGAAGGCGGCGGTGCGCAAGGCCAAGCTCGGCCAATCGGAGGAGCTTGCCGCGATCCGCCGGCTGGACGAGCAGGCGCGCCAGATCGAGCGCGTCGCCGGTGGGCGCGACTGGGACGCCATCGTCGCGGACGAACTGCGGTCATCGCCGCGCTATGGCGGGCGCAGCGTGTTCGGCGCGGAGGACGAACTCCGCGCCGAGGCTGTGGTAAGCCAGGGCGCGGCCACGCGCTGACGTTCTTCCGGCCGCGCCTGGCGCCTCCCGCCTCAGAACTTCAGCGAGAACTGGGCGGTGAAGGCGTTTTGCGAGGCGTCGCCGGCGAGTTGGCCGGCATAGGTGGCGCCGATCTGCGCGGTGGGCGAGAGCGCGTAGCTCAGCCCCGCCTCCACCAGCAGCGCATCCTCCGCCACCGGCACGCCGGACACGCTGAACGGCGTCAGCCCGCCGGCGAACTGCATGGTCGAATTCGGCGTCACATCGCCGAAGGCATGCTGCCAGCCCAGCGTCGCATAGGGGGTCAGCGTGCGCCCGCCGACCTCCACCGTCGTGGCAAGCCGAACGCCGAGCGTCGAGTAGAACGTGCTCATGTCGTCGGTCGAGACGGACAGCGCCGCCGCCCCGCCCTGCTCACCCAGCGAGGCGCCCGAGACATTGACATAGGCGAGGCCGAGGAAGGGCTCGAAGGCGATGGCGCCCACTTCCACATCATAGCCGATCTCGCCGAAGACCTGCGCCGTGCCCGTGGTGTCGTTGCCCTTGAGCGATTCCGCGAAGCCCGGGAACACCACGCTGCGCGACATAGAGAGGTCATGCCAGGTGTAGGCGGCGCCGCCGCGCAGCGCCACGGCGCCGAACTGCGCCCCGGCATAGAGGCCGAGATCGTAATTACTCGCCGAGCCGGAGGAGGACCGCCCGTCGACATCGAAGGTCGAGCGGCTATAGCCGCCGAACAGGCCGGCGCGGGCATTCTCCGCCACCGACACATCCGCGCCCATGAGGAAGCCGCCAATGGTGTTGGAAATGCTGGCGGCGTTGCCATTGCCGTAGGTGTTGCCCCAGCCGCCATAACCCTGCGCCCACAGGGTCGGGGCGTAGCCCTCCGCCAGTTGCGCCTTCACCGGGCCGGGGCCATAGGCGAGCGGGGAGACACCCGGCGCGGTCAGCGCCTGGCGCAGCCGCCCGCTCACCGCGTCGCGGACATAGATCGACTGCTGCTGCAGCACGCTGCTCACCGAGGCATAGGCCTCGCCGGACAGCGCGTCGAAGGCGGCGGGCACGGCGTTTTCCGAGAGCAACAATAACGCGTCATAGACCGCGTTGCCGCCGCCCAGCGCCTGCGCCGCCACGGCGGTGCCGAGCTGGTTCGGCGTGCGGGCATAGTCGGTGAAGCTGGCGCTGTTGGAGGTCAGCGTCAGATAGACATTGTTGGCATCATAGCTCAGCGCGCCGTCCAGGAAGGCGTAGTCCTCCTCGACGCTGGCGAAGGTGCCGGTGACGCCGCCCGTCGCGGTGAGAATGGCGTAGGTCTCGGTGGGCTTGTAGCGCCCCGCTTCGGCGACGAGCTGGACCATGGCGGTCGACTCGATGGTCGCGGCACCGCTGGCGATGATGAGATCATGCGCGCCCGTCGGCGTCACGTCGACGCGGTAGGTGGAGCCAGCCTTCAACTCCACTGTGCCGTTCACCGCGATGGTTCCGGGCGAGTTGCCCGGCGCGACGATGCCGCCATTTTTCACCACGAGATTCGCGACCGTGCCATTGCCGGAAAGCGTGCCCCCGCTGTCAAGGGTCAGGGAGCTGGCGTTGGCGAACTCGTTCGCGATCAGATGCAGTTCGCCGCCCTGCACGAACACGGCGCCGCTGATGACGCCGCTCCCCGCATAGGAATAGGTCCCATAGACAAAGCCGATCGTCGAGCCGGCGGCGGCGGTGATGCTGTTCTGGATCGTGTAGGTGTCGTTGCGCGCAAAGCCCAAATTCCCGCCCGCGTTCACGACAATGTCGCCGGCAACCGACCCGGACGCCGAGTTGAGGCCGATCACCAGCGCGCCATTCACGGTCGTGGTGCCGAGATAGGTGTTGTCACCCGTCAGGATCAGCCCATTGGGCAATGTGCCGGACACCGTGGGCCCGCCGCTGCCACTGATGACGCCGGCAAAGGTCGCCTGGCTGCCCGTGGTCACGGACAGCGTCTGGCTTCCCAGCACCACGCGGGCCTCGCTGTCGGAACTCGACAAATCCTTGATCGTCGTGCCCGACGTGGTGGCGGAGATATCCAGCGTGCCCTTGCCGATCGTCACGCTGCTGGCGGCGCTGAGGTTGCTCGAACCACTCAGCGCCAGCGTGCCGGCGCTGATGGTGAGAGAGCCGGCGTAGCTGCCGTTGTAACCGGTCAAGGTCCAGGTCGAGGTGCCGGTCTTCTCCACAGAGCCGAAACCGCTAGCGAAGCTCCCCAGCGCCGTGCCGTCAATGGTGACATTGTTGGTGCCGCCAAGAATGAGCGTGTCGGTATTGCCGGCATGGGTGATGCCGCCGAGAAGGTAAGCAAGGTCCCCGTCAGCATCGCCGCGCAGTTCGAGCGAATTGGTGCCGGTGCCAAAAGAGATGGCGGCGGCGCGGGTCAGGGAATCACCGCCAAGCCCACCCGTCACCTCGACCTCGCCGTCGAGGATGATCTTGGAATTGGTGGCCGTGATGCCGACACCGCCCGCTCCATTGGTGAAAGGGGTGCTCACGGCTGCACCAGCGCCGCCGGAAACGGTGGCGCCGTTGGCGACGGTGATCGTCGACGTGTCAGCGAAAATACCGGCCCCACCGGCGCCCGATGTGCCACTGCTGGCACTTGACACCGAGCCGCCCACGCCCCCGGTGACATTGGCGTTGATGTTGAGGACGCTGACGCCGGCAGTGCCGGTGGGATTGCCGGCGTAAATGCCGAACCCGCCATCGCCCCCTATCGGAGAGAAGCCGCCGCTGGAGTTACCGGCCGGACCAGCTTTTACCTCACCATTGATATTGACGGTGATACTGCCACTTGCGCCGGAAGTTGCAATGACAAGGCCGCTGCCCCCCGCGCCGCCAAGCGCGCCGTCGGCCCCCGAACCGCCAATGCCGCCATACAGCGTACCATCCAATGTCAGCGTGGTCGCATTCTGCCCGTTGACCACGATCAACCCGGCGCCGCCACTGCCGCCGTCGCCGCCGCCGCCGCGGCCGCCGGCGCCACCAGCGCCGCCGAACGCGGAAGCGGTGCTGGACATCACGATGGTCCCACCATCACTGTCAACTATACCAAGACCTGCGCCGCCCGCGCCGCCATCGCCGCCCGCGGCTGCGCCAGTTCCGCCTGCACTGGCCGTACCACCATAGAATTGACCGCCGAGTGTCGTCTCGCCCGTGCCTTGAACGACTATGGCAGCGCCATAGCCGGCACCTCCACCGCCACCGCCATAGGCAATTCCGTTTCCGCCAGCACCACCGTTACCGCCCATATAGAAGCCCGAGACGAAGCTCGAACCATAGCCGGCAAAGCCATGGGCGCCGCCGCCGCCGCCGCCGCCGGAGACACCTCCGCTCGCGCCCGCCTTGCCTCCGGTGGCATTTGGGACACCGCCAGCTCCGCCTGCTACGGAGGGCGTGCTCGGCACCGACCCGCCATTGCCGCCGGTCGAACCGCTACCCCCGCCGCCACCGGCACCGGCCGGAGTCCCCGTGCCGTCTTGACCGGCTTCGCCTGATCCTGCGATGGCGGACGCACCGCCCTTGGCACCGCCACCACCGGCACCGCCCGTGCCGGGCATAGTGATAGTCTGCGCCTGGGCAGCCTCAGCGATCATCACGGCGGCGGAGGCCAGCAGCAGGCACCGCAGCGAGCGCCGGGTCAGAGTGAGCGAAGCGAGAAACATGAATCCTCTTCGGACAAATGGATTTTGAGGTATCATAATACGAAAGGCGATCTCAGGGCGATGGATCGGCGAGCGTGGCCTTTGCAGGAACATCTCCGCCGGCGCGTAAAGGCGGCGTCCCCCGGAGGGATGAGCCCCGTGTCACGCCTGCCGGAACGGACCGAAGCATGAGTTCCCCAACCGTCGCCACGGCAGTTCGCCAGCGGTATTCACGTATGAATTCATATCCAGGAGTCCGCAGCAACGCGCACCCGGCGATGGAAGATCGTTGCCGATTGTAAGCAGGCATGGCGTGTCATTTCCGCCACGCGCCTGCATCCTGCGGCCGGCAAAGAGCGGCGCGTCTGCGGGCGCGGCAGACAACGGCACGGCGCTTCACCCCGTCCTCACGCGCGGCGGATGCCCGACTTTCCCGCCAGCCGCCGATTCGGCTCCGCACCCTATGGGGTGTCTCGCTGATCCAGCCCCCACCGTCCGGCGTAAAGCCTGCCATGTCCGACGCACGCACCCTGTCCCCCACGCAACGAACCGCCCTCCTCGCGGCCTGGCTGCTGGCCGGGGCCGGCACCCTGCCCTTTCTCGCCGGCGCGGCCGATGTCTTTTTGCGCAACGGGGAATGGCTCGGCGCGGTGCAGATCTATGGCGCCGTCATCGCCTCCTTCGTCTGCGGCATTCACTGGGGCGCGGCGCTGTTCGCCGCCGAGGCGCTGGCGCTGCGGCTGTTCCTCATCGGCAACATCGCCGCTTTGCTCGGCTGGGCGGCGGTGCTGCTGCCGGCCGGGCCGGGCTTCCTGCTGGTCGCGGCCCTCTTCGCCGTTCTCCTGCTGGTCGACCGTCAGCTGTGGCGGGCGGGGCTCTCGCCGTTGTGGTTCTGGCGCCTGCGGGTTGCCATCACCGCCGTGGTGGTCGCCGCCTGTCTGGTCATCGGGGCGGTGGCATGAGCGCGCACGTCACGCCCAGTCCCGCCGTCACCGTCTGGTACGATTCCGCCTGCCCGCTGTGCCGGCGCGAGATCGCCCTGATGCGGCGGCTCGACCGGCGCGGGCGCATCACCTTCATTGATCTCGGCACCGCCACAACCTGCCCCACCGATCGCGCGACGATGCTGGCGCGGCTGCATGCCCGCGAAGACGGGGAAATGCGTTCCGGCGCCGCCGCCTTCGCCGCCATGTGGCGGCAGATTCCGCTGCTGCGGCCGCTCGGCCTCGCGGCGCGGCATCCCTGGGTGCTCGCCGTGCTGGAACGCGCCTATCTCGGCTTCCTGCGGCTTCGCCCAAGGCTGCAAAGCCTCGCCCGGCGGCTGGAAGGCGCGCCCCGGTGAGCCGCGCGGTGGTGATCGGCGCTTCCGGCGGCATCGGTTCGGCGCTGGTGCAGGCGTTGCGGGAACAGGTGGCGTTCGACGCGGTCATCGGCCTGTCGCGCCGTTCCAGCCCTGCGCTCGACCTGTGCGAAGAGGCCTCCATCGCCCAAGCTGCCGCGCAGGTGGCCGCGCTCGGGGCCCCCACGCTCATCATCGACGCCACCGGCCTGCTGTCCGACGCGACACTGCAACCGGAAAAGGCGCTGAAGGCGCTCGACCCGGCGGCGATGGCGCGCGCCTTCGCCATCAACGCCATCGGGCCGGCGCTGCTGATGAAGCACTTCCTGCCGCTGCTGCCGCGCGACGCGCCCGCCGTGTTCGCGACGCTGTCGGCCAAGGTCGGCAGCATCGGCGATAACCGGCTCGGCGGCTGGTACAGCTACCGCGCCTCCAAGGCAGCACTGAACCAGCTGGTGCGCACCGCCGCAATCGAGCTGGCGCGCACCCATCGGCAGGCGGTGTGTGTCGCCCTTCATCCGGGAACGGTGGAGACGCCGCTGTCGCGCCCCTTCGCCAAAGTGGGGCTGCAGCCGCTGACGCCCGAGACGGCGGCGCGGGAGATGCTCGCCGGGTTGGCACGGCTGGGACCGGCCGATAGCGGCGGCTTCTTCGACCGCCACGGCGCGCCCCTTCCCTTCTAAGCCCCCCGGCCCACGCGCGGCGCGGTACCGCAGGAGACGACGACGCCATGGCGCGCATGCGCAAGAAGGCCGATCTGCCCACCAAACTCTGCCGCGCCTGCGGCCGGCCCTTCGCCTGGCGGCGCAAATGGGCGCGCGACTGGGAGCGGGTGCTCTATTGCTCCGACCGCTGCCGCGCCACTGGGGCCACCAGCGGCGCGAAGGAGAGCGCGTCATGAACGGGCATCTGCGCTTCGTGCTTGGCGACCAGCTGACTCGTGAGGTCTCCTCGCTCGCCGATCTCGACCCCGCCCGCGACATCGTGCTGATGGTCGAGGTCGAGGCCGAAGCCCGCTATGTCCCGCATCACAAGCAGAAGATCGCCTTCCTGCTGGCCGCCATGCGCCATTTCGCGCAGGCCCTGCGCGCGGAGGGCATACGGGTCGACTATGTCCGGCTCGATGACGCCGGCAACACACAGAGCTTCACCGGCGAACTCGCCCGCGCGGTCGCGCGCCACGCGCCCGCCTCGGTGATCGTTACCGAGCCCGGCGAATGGCGGGTGCGGGAGATGATGGCGGACTGGGCCGAGACCCTGCCCGTGCCGGTCCACATCCGCGAGGATGACCGCTTCTTCTGCTCGCACGCCGAATTCGCCGCGCTGGGCCGGGCGCGCAAGACCGGGCGGATGGAGTTCTTCTATCGCGAGATGCGTCGGCGCACCGGCCTTCTCATGCGGGGCGACGCTCCGGAAGGCGGCCAGTGGAACTTCGACCCGGAGAACCGCCGGGCGCTGCCGCGCAGCCTCCGCGTGCCGCCGCGCCGACGCTTTGCCCCGGACGCACTCACGCGCGAGGTGATCGACCTCGTCGCCGCGCGTTTCGGCGGGCATTTCGGCGATCTCGAACCTTTCGGCTGGGCGGTGACGCGGGCGGATGCGCTGCGGGCGCTCGACCATTTCATCGAGGACACCCTGCCCGGCTTCGGCGACTATCAGGATGCGATGAAGGCAGGGGAAGACTTCCTGTTCCACAGCCTGATCTCGCCCTATCTCAATTGCGGCCTGCTCACCGCCCGCGAGGTCTGTGCCCGCGCGGAGGAGGCTTTTCGCAGCGGCGCGGCACCGATCAACGCGGTGGAAGGCTTCATCCGCCAGATTCTCGGCTGGCGCGAATTCGTGCGCGGCCTCTATTGGGCGGAGATGCCGGCCTATGCCGGCAGCAACCATCTGGGCGCCACCCGCGATCTGCCGGTGATGTACTGGACCGGGGAGACACCGATGCGCTGCATGGCCGAATGCATCGGCGCCACCCGCCGCCATGCCTATGCCCACCATATCCAGCGGCTGATGGTGACCGGCAATTTCGCGCTGCTCGCCGGGGTGGCGCCGGCGCAGATCGAGGAATGGTATCTCGCCGTCTATGCCGATGCCTTTGAGTGGGTGGAATTGCCCAATGTCCATGGCATGGTGATGCATGCCGATGGCGGGCGGCTGGGCTCCAAGCCCTACGCTGCCTCCGGTGCCTATATCGACCGCATGTCGGATTACTGCAAAGGCTGCGCCTTCGACCCGAAGATCAAGCGCGGGCCGGGCGCCTGCCCGTTCAACTATCTCTACTGGAATTTCCTCATTGAAAACGAGACGGTGCTCTCGGCTAATCCGCGCCTTGCCATGCCCTACCGCACGCTCGCCCGCATGCCGGCGGCGCAGCGCACCGAGATCGTCGCCGATGCCACAGCCTTTCTCGCCGGGCTGCCGTGAACCGGCGCGGCGGTGCCTGCGGCGTCAGTCGTCGAGGTGCAGATAGGTGGCGTCGAAAACGGCGACGGCGCCGAGCTGAACGTCGAGCCCGGCGGCATGCGCGGCCTCACACCCGCGCCGCGGCCGTCAGGCACAAGATCTCGAATAGAACCTGTGCGGCGATCTGCGCGGTGTTGCTGGTGGGGTCATATTGCGGCGCCACCTCCACGACATCGCCGCCCACCACCTGAACGCCGGACAGGCCGCGCAGAATGCCCAGCGCCTGCGCCGAGGTCAGCCCGCCGACCTCCGGCGTGCCGGTGCCGGGCGCGAAGGCGGGGTCCAGCGCGTCCACGTCGAAGCTGATATAGGTCGGGCCGTCGCCCACCACCTCGCGCGCCTTGGCGATCACCGCCCTTATGCCGAGATCGTCCACCTCCTCGGCATGGATGACGGTCATCCCCGAAGCGAAAGAGAACTCCCACAGATATTCGGAATTGCCGCGAATGCCGATCTGGATGGTGCGGCGGGGGTCGAGAACCCCGTCCAGCACCGCCTGCCGGAACGGCCCACCATGGTGGAACTTGCAGCCCTCGAACGAGCCGCCCGTGTCGCAATGGGCGTCGATATGGATCATGCCCACCGGCCGTTCCCGCCCGACAGCGCGCAGCAGCGGCAGGCCGATGGAATGATCGCCGCCGACCGACAGCGGCACCACCCCCGCCGCGACGAGATGCGCGACGAAGCGCTCAATATCCTCGTGGCAGGTCGCGAGATCGAAGCGGCTGCGGAACGGCACGTCGCCGATATCGGCCACGCGCAGCCGCGCCGTCGGCACCGCTTTGAGCACATGCTCATAGGGCCCGACGCGCTCGACATTGCGCACCGCGCGCGGGCCGAGCCGCGCGCCGGATCGGTTGGTGACGCCGAGATCCATCGGGATGCCGAGCAGCGCCACGTCGAGCTCGGCCAGATTCGCCAGCGCCTCCGGCCGATACGGCGCCTTCAGCAGCGTGGGCACGCCGCAATAGGGCGCCGGCCGCTTGTCGCCGTCCTTGAACACGCCCTCCGCCACGGCGCGGAAGGCAGGGTCGAAGATGTCGGCGCCCGAGGCGGAGGCGTAACGTGCGCGCAGCGCGTCGAGATCGAGAATGGTCATGGTCCGGTCCCTCCCCTCAGATGCCGAGCGCGCAGCCGTCCTTGCGCGGGTCGGAGGCGCCGGCCAGCGTGCCATTCGCGCGGTCGATGCGGATCGCCTGCGCCCCGCCGACCGGGCGTCCCGACGGCACGAGGCTGAAGCCGCGCCGGCGCAGTTCGGCGAGGGTCTCGGCGGCGAAGCTGTCTTCGACCTCGATGTCGTTGGTGCCGGGGATGGGGAACAGGCGCGGCAGATCGATGGCTGCCTGCAGGTCGAGCCCGAAATCCAGCACCTTGCTGAGGAAATGCGCGTGGCCCATCGCCTGGTAATGGCCGCCCATCACGCCGAAGGGCATGAACGGCTTGCCGTCCTTCAGCACCATACCGGGGATGATGGTGTGCATCGGCCGCTTGCGCGGGGCCAGCTCATTGGGGTGCCCGGCTTCCAGCACGAAGCTCTGGCCGCGATTGTGCAGCAGCACACCCGAGCGCGGCGCCAGCAGGCCGGCGCCATAGGGGTGGAAGATCGAGTTGATGAAGCTGGCGCAGTTCCGGTCCTTGTCGACCACGCAGATATATACCGTGTCGCGGTGCTCGCCGCCGGGGAAGGCGGGCATGTCGGTGAGCGCGCGGTCGAGCCGGATCAGCCCGGCAAGCTCGTCCGCCAGCGCGTCGGAGAGCAGATAGGCCACCGGCACGCCGGCCTGCGCCGGGTCGGCGAGGAAGCGGTCGCGGGCGGCATAGGCAAGGCGCGTCGCCTCGATCTCCACATGCAGCCGGTCCGCCGCCAGCGGGTCGCCCTCGGCGGGGAAGCGGGAGAGGATGTTGAGAATCATCAGCGCGATGATGCCCTGCCCGTTGGGCGGGCACTCATACACGTCATGGCCACGGAAACGCGCATGGATCGGCTCAACATATTCGCCCGCCGCCGTGGCGAAGTCGTCCAGCGTGTGCAGCCCGCCGAGGCCGTTGAGATAGGCGACGATATCCGCCGCCACCGCACCCTTGTAGAAACCGTCCCGCCCCTCGCGGGCGAGGGTCTCCAGCGTGTCGGCGAGTTCCGGCTGGCGGTGGACCTCGCCGGCGACCGGCGCGCGGCCCTCGGGGAGGAACACCCGCGCGGCATTGGCGTCACCCGCCAGCAGCGCGGCCTCGCGCCCCCAGTCATAGCTCACGCGCGGCGCCACGGCGTAGCCATGCCGGGCGAGGTGGATGGCGGGGGCCATCAGCTCGGCGAAAGGCAGCCGCCCATGGTCGGCATGCAGCCGGGTCCAGGCATCCACTGCCCCGGGCACGGTGACGGCGTGCGGCGACTGGCGGGGAATCTGGGTCAGCCCCTTGTCGCGCAGAAAGGCGGCGGTGAGCGCAGCAGGCGCCCGGCCCGAGCCATTATAGGCGTGGACCTTGCCGTCCTCGCCAGCGAGCAGGGCGAAGCAGTCGCCGCCAATGCCGGTCGAGCCGGGCTCGACCACACATTGCACGGCGCAGGCGGCGATAGCCGCGTCCAGCGCGTTGCCGCCGGCCTTGAGGATATCGGTCGCCGCCAGCGTCGCCGCGGGATGGGAGGTCGCCGCCATGGCCTCGCGGGCATAGACGGTGGAGCGGCCGGGCTTCTGGAAATCACGCATGGTCCTCGTCTCCCTCACGCCATCAGGCCGGCGTTGCGCGCCCAGTCGCGCGTGTCGTCCAGCGCCCGCTCGATGCGCTGCATCAATTCGTCAATCTCGGCCTCGCTGATGATCAGCGGCGGGCAGAGGCTGAGCGTATCGTTCATGCCGCGGGTGATGACGCCATGGTTCTGGGCGAAGCGCGCCGCCTGGCTGGCGACGAGCAGGCTGGGGTCGAAGGCGGTCTTCTTGTCCGGCGAGAGTTCCAGCCCCGCCACCAGCCCGACGCCGCGCGCCTCGCTGACCAGCGGATGGTTGCCGAGCCGCGCCACATGCGCCTGGAAGCGCGGCGCAACCGCGCGCACATGGTCGAGAATGTTGTCGTCCTCGTAGATGCGCAACGCCTCCAGCGCCACGGCGGCCGCGACCGGGTGGCCGGAATAGGTGTAGCCGTGGCCGAACGTGCCGATCTTCTCGCTTTCCGCGACGATGGCGGCGTAAATCTTCTCGCTGATCATCAGCGCCGAGATCGGCAGGTAGGAGGCGGAAAGCTGCTTGGCCAGCGTGATCATGTCGGGCTTGAGACCATAGGTCTCGGTGCCGAACATGTTGCCGGTGCGGGCGAAACCGCAGATCACCTCATCGGCCACCAGCAGCACGTCATATTTCTTCAGCACCGCCTGGATCTTCTCGAAATAGGTCTTCGGCGGCACCACCACGCCGCCCGACACCATCACCGGCTCGGCGAAGAAGGCGGCGACCGTCTCCGGCCCCTCGCGCAGGATCAGCGCTTCGAGCTCGTCCGCGCAGCGCGTGGCGAAGGCCTCCTCGCTCTCGCCCGGCTCGGCATGGCGGCGGTAATGCGGGCATAGGGTGTGCAGGATGCCCGGCAGGGGCAGGTCGAAATCGCGATGCGCATAGGGCAGCCCGGTGAGGCTGCCGGACGCAACGGTAACGCCGTGATAGCCGCGCAGCCGCGAAATGATCTTCTTCTTCTGCGGCCGGCCGAGCGCGTTGTTGTAGTACCAGATCAGCTTGACGGCGGTGTCGTTGGCCTCCGAGCCGGAATTGGCGAAGAACACCTTGGACATCGGCACCGGCGCCATGGCGATCAGCCGCTCGGCGAGCGCTATGCCCGGCTCCGTCGCCTTGTGGCCGAACGCATGGTAGAACGGCATCGTCTTCATCTGGCGGTAGGCCGCCTCGGCCAGCCGGTGCTCGCTGAAGCCGAGCGCGGCGCTGAACAGCCCGGCCAGTCCCTCGATATAACGCTGCCCGCTGGCGTCGGTGACATAGACGCCCTCCCCGCCGGTCAGCACCAGCGGCCCCTCGGTCTGGTGCTTGGCGGCGTTGGTGTAGGGGTGGAGGTGATAGGCGATATCACGCGCTTCGAGCGAATTCGGACGAATGGTCACGGCAACCTCTTGGGTCGGGGCACGGGCCGGCGGAGCGCCGGTCTTAACGCTGGGCGGAAATGAACTGACGGAAGCGCTCGGAGCGCGGGGCGGCGAAGACCTCGGCCGGCGCGCCGTCTTCCTCCACCGCGCCCTGATGCAGGAACAGCACGCGGGAAGACACATCGCGCGCAAAGCCCATTTCATGGGTGACGACGAGCATGGTGCGGCCCTCGTCGGCCAGCGCCCGCATCACCCGCAGAACCTCGCCCACCAGTTCGGGATCTAGCGCCGAGGTCGGCTCGTCGAACAGCAGCACCTGCGGGTTCATCGCCAGCGCCCGCGCGATCGCCGCGCGCTGCTGCTGCCCGCCGGAGAGATGGGCGGGGTAATAATGCCGGCGCTCGGCGATGCCGACCTTGGCGAGCAGCGCTTCCGCCTCGGCGATGCAGTCGGCGCGCGGACGCCCCAGCACATGGACGGGCGCCTCGATGATGTTCTCCAGCACCGTCATGTGCGACCAGAGATTGAAGTTCTGGAACACCATGCCGACCGAGCGCCGCAGCCGCTCCACCCGGCGGGGGTCGATCTTCGCCGGCCGGCCGCTCGCGTCGCGCCCGAAGCGCAGCGTCTCCCCGGCAGCGCTGAGCGTGCCGGCATCGGGTGTTTCCAGCAGGTTGAGGCAGCGCAGCAGGGTCGACTTGCCGGAACCGGACGAGCCGAGGATCGACACCACGTCGCCCTCGCGCGCCGTCAGCGAAATGCCCTTGAGCACTTCCAGGCTGCCGAAGCTCTTGTGCAGATCATGGACGGCGATGGCGTCCGGCCGGGCGGACGCGACGGCGGCGCCCGGCGTGGAGGATTGCGGGGCGGAGGATTGCGGGGCGGAGGATTGCGGGGCGGTCATGCCGCTTCTCCCTTCAGCGTCGCGGAACGCGCGGCCGGCGGCGGGCGCAGATGCGGCGACAGGCGGTGTTCGAGCCACGCCAGGGCGCGGGTGATGGCGAAGTTGAGGATGAGGTAGATCGCTCCGGCGCAGATGAAGACCTCGATGGCGCGGTAGGTCTGCGAGATGATCTGATGGGCGATGCCGGTGACTTCCAGCAGCGTGACGATGGAGGCGAGCGAGGTGCCCTTCACCATCAGAATGATCTCATTGCCATAGGCCGGCAGAGCCTGCCGGAAGGCGAGCGGCAGCACGATGCGCCGGTAGAGCAGCCCGCGCGACATGCCGCAGGCCAGCGCCGCCTCGATCTGCCCGGCCGGCACGGATTGCAGTCCGCCGCGCAGGATTTCCGCGCCATAGGCCGCGGTGTTGAGGGTGAGCGCGAGGATCACGCACCAATAGGGCTCGCGAAACAGCCACCACACACCCATCGCCTGCAGCGAGGGCCGGAACTGGCCGAGGCCGTAATAGATGAGGAAAATCTGCACCAGCAGCGGCGTGCCGCGAAACAGCGCGACATAGCCGCGTAGCGGCAGCACGACGAGGGGCGAAGCGTTGTGCAGCGCAATGGCCAGCACTACCGCGAGAACGAAGCCGATGGACAGCGAGATGCCGGCGAGTTGCAGGGTCAGCGGCACACCGCCGAGCAGCCGGAGGAACACTTCCTGAAAGAAGGCGATGTCCATCAGGCCCTCCTCACGCCACGCAGGCTGCGCTTTTCGGCGCGGCGGATGAGGGCGCCGCTGATGAAGGTGATGACGAGATAGAGCACGGCGGCGGCGATGTAGAACACGAAGGGCTGGCGGGTGGAGCCGGCGCCGATCTGCGACTGGCGCATCAGTTCCACCAGCCCGATCACCGAGAGCAGCGCGGAATCCTTCAGGATCAGCTGCCAGACATTGCCGAGCCCCGGAATGGCGTAGCGCAGCAGCTGCGGCAGGATGATCCGGCGCAGCATCAGCGGCCCGGGCATGGCGAGCGCGCGCGCGGCCTCGATCTGCCCGGCGGGAATGGCGAGGAAGGCGCCGCGATAGACCTCGGCCTGATAGGCGCCGGAGATGATGGCGAGCGCCAGCACGCCGGTGGCGAAGGTGGGAAGGCCGACAAAGCCCTGCGCGCCGAAGAAATGCCCGACCGCCGTCAGCAGCGAACTGCCGCCGAAATACAGCAGGTAGATCGTCAACAGGTCCGGCACGCCGCGAAACAGCGTGCAATAGGCATCGGCGGTGCCGCGCGCGAGCCGGCCGCCCTTGAGGCGGGCAAAGGCGGCAAGGCCGCCGAACAGCGCACCGAGCACGACTCCGGAGGCCGAGAGCAGCACGGTCATGCCGGCGGCGGTCAGCAGCGCGGGTCCCCAGCCCTTTTCACTGAAGCCGAGCAGGGAGACGAAAGCGGGCAGGTCCATCGGGTGCTCCGAAAGCCGGACGGCCCCCGCCTCAGCGGCGGGGGCCGCGCCTCGTCACTGGGGAGGGGTGACGTCGGACTTCAGCCACTGCTCCGACAGCCGCTTGATGGTGCCGTCGGCGATCGCCTCGCCGATGGCGGTGTTGAACTGGTCGCGCAGCGCGGTGTCGGTCTTGCGGAAGCCCGCGCCGGTGCCACGGCCGAACACGCCGCCGAGGAAGCCGGGCCCGGCGATCTCGAATTCAGCATATTCCGGCTTGGCGAGGGTCGCGGCCAGCGAGGTCTGCTGGGCGAACAGGCCGTCGACGCGCCCGGCCGCGAGGTCGAGGTCGTGCTGCTCGGTAGTCTTGTACTCGCGGATGTCGACCACGCCGTCGAAATACTTCTTCAGGAACTGCTGGTTGGTGGTGGCGGCCTGCACGCCGATGGTCTGGCCCTTCACCAGCGGCTTGATCTTGTCGATGCTGGCCTGCGCCTCGCCTTCCTTGTTCAGGTCGAACTTGCCGCCGAGGCCGGCCTTGGCCAGCGCGCTGGTCTTGGCGACGGCGAAGCTGGAGGGATCGATGGCGTAGGGGCGGGAGAAGTCGATCACTTCGAGGCGTTTGTCGGTGATGAACATGGACGCCATGATCACGTCGAACTTGCCCACCGTCAGCGCGGGGATCAGCCCGTCCCAGTCCTGGATGACGATAGTGCACTCGATCTTCATCCGCGCGCACAGATCCTTGGCGAGATCGACCTCGAAGCCCGCCGCCTTGCCGTCGGGACCGGTGAAGTTCCACGGCGCATAGGCGCCTTCCGTGGCGATGGTGATCGCCTTGGGCGCGGTCTGCGCCTGCGCGCCGGTGACCGCCGCGAGGCTGAGCGCGGAAGCGGCCAGCCATTTGAAGATGTGTCGCATGATCTTCCCTCTGTCAGGTTTTGCGATGTGCTGGAAAGGATCGCCCCGTTTCAGCCGCCCCCGCGCGTTTCGAGCGCGAAGCCGGTCAGGGTCGGGGCTGTTGTCAGAATGTGTTCGCTCATCAGCGCCTCGGCGGCGGCGGCATCGCCGGCGCGCAGGCTGTCGATGATGGCCTGATGCTCCTCGCGCGCGGTCAGCGGCTTGGCGGCGTGATGAAACCAGATGCGCAGATAGGGCTCGATGGTCACATGCAGCGAGGCGATCTGGCGCAGCAGCTTCGGCCGGTTGGCGAAGGAGCAGATATATTCGTGAAACTCGCGGTGGCGGGCGACCCAGTCCTGCCCGCCATCGCCGGAGCGCTCCATGCGATCGAGCAGCCGGTCGAGTTCGGCGAAGGCGTCGGCATCGAGACGCGGCACGGCGAGGCGCACCGCCAGCCCTTCCAGCACCGAGCGCATCTCGAAGACCTCGAAGATCTCCTCCACCGTCAGCCCGGCGACGACGCAGCCGCGATTGGGGCGGATCAGCACCAGCCCCTCCGTCGCCAGCCGGCGGAAGGCCTCGCGCACCGGCATGCGGCTCATGCCGATCTCGGTGGCGATCTCCTCGGGAATCAGCCGCTCACCCGCCTTGAAGCGGGCGGTGCGAATGCCGGCGAGGATGAAGCGATAGGCTTCGCCTTCAGCGGTGCTTGTCGTCGCCATGGAGGAAAAGCCGGTCATTCCGCGCTCGATTGGATGAGTGTATCCACTTATCCAGTGTTGATCGGACCGCGCGGGTTCGTCAACGGGTCAGCCGGCACGAGTACCGATTTTATGTGGGAGAAGGCCGCTCGCGGCGAGCACAGGCCGGAAGTAGCAGGCAGACGCGCCGCGCGCCGGCACCAGCCTTGCCAGGCGGACGCTACTTCAGCAGGTCCTGCAGGCTGGTCGGCGGGCTGTCCTTGCGCGCCAGGTCGAGCCCCAGCAGCAGCTCGGTGATATGCTCGCGCATGATCGCCGCCGCCTTGAGCGGCTCGCCCTCCGCGATCGCGTCCACCAGTTCCCGGTGCGCCTCGCATTTGCAGGTGGTTTCGCGCTGCGTCCAGTATAGCGCAATGATCAGCGAGGAATGCGAGACGAGGTCGCGCACGAACCCGGTATAGATCGAATGGCCGGCGATCTCGGCGATCTCGACATGGAAATGCGCGGAGAGCGCGATGGCCTCGGCGGCATTGGCGTCGGTCGCCAGCGCCTCGCGTTCGCGGGCGAGATGCGCCCGCAAATGGGCGATGTCGGCGGGCGTCGCCGTCCGCGCCGCCAGCGCGGCGAGCTGCGGCTCGATCAGCCCGCGCGCTTCGAACACCTCCCGCGCCTCCTTGGTGGAGGGGCTGGCGACGAAGGCGCCGCGATTGGGCTCCAGCCGCACCAGCCGGTCATGCGAGAGCGCCTGCAGGGCGGCGCGCACCACGGTGCGGCTCACCGCATAGATCGCGGCGAGCGCGTCTTCCGGCAGTTTGGTGCCCGGGGCGAGCTTGCGCCCGATAATAGCCTCGCGCAGCGCGGCATAGACGCCTTGCCAGCGGGCGGCGGGCTTTTCAGTTTCGGGAACGGTCACAAGCATCTTCTTCGCTCTTGCCGTTCCGGCGTTGGCACGTAACGTGAATCCCGGTCCCCCGATCAGCCGTAATATCGAGTGCCGCCCGTCACGTCGTCAAGCGCCGGGGGCCAGATGGGAAAAAATCCCCGTATAGCTCTTAGGGCGCGGCGGCGCGTAGCCGCCGACCTTGGAGGTGCGCAGCCCGAGCTGCACCAGCGCCTCGGCGAGCTTCACCGCGCAGACGACACCGTCGAGCACCGGCACGCCGACCTCTTGCGAGAGGCGCTCGGCGAGGTCCGCCATGCCGGCGCAGCCGAGCACGATGGCCTCGGCCCGGTCCTCGGCCAGCGAACGGCAGATTTCCTCCAAGATGCGCGCGGAGGCGTTCGAGCCCGGCTCCTCAAGCTCCAGCACCGCCACTTCGGACGAGCGCACCCGGGCGCAGCGTTCCATCAGCCCGTAGCGCTTCAGATTATGCTCGATGGCCGGCACCGAGCGCGCCAGCGTCGTCACCACGCCGAAACGGCCGGCCACAAGGCTCGCCATGTGGAACGCCGCCTCGCCGATGCCGATCACCGGCGCCGAGGTGGCACAGCGGGCGGCGTCGAGCCCGGTATCGTCGAAGCAGGCGACGATGTACGCGTCCATATCCGGCTGCTTGCGGATCTCGCCGATCAGGCCGGGGATCGAGAACACCTCGTCATAATAGCCCTCGATGCTCACCGGCCCGTCCGGCGGGTTGACGGCGAGCACCTGCGTGCCCGGCGCGGCGGCGCCCTGCGCGGCGGCGCCGATCTTCGCGGTCATCGACGCGGTGGTGTTGGGATTGACGACAAGAATACGCATCGATTGATCCTAGATCTCGCCACCGAGATAGAGCTTCTTCACGCGGTCATCGTTCAGCATGTCGGCGGAATCGCCGCTCAGCGCAATGGAACCAATGGTCAACGCATAGGCCCTCTGCGAAATGCGCAGCGCCATGCGCGAGTTCTGCTCCACCAGCAGCACGCTCACCTTGTCGTCGCGGTTGATGGCGACGATGGAGCGGGCAATGTCCTGCACCAGCTTCGGCGCCACGCCGAGCGAGGGCTCGTCCAGCAGCAGCAGGCGCGGGCGGGCCATGAGCGCGCGGCCGATCACCAGCATCTGCTGCTCGCCCCCGCTCATCGTGCCCGCCGCCTGGGAGTAACGCTCCTTCAGCCGGGGGAAGCGCGTCAGCACCATGTCCAGCGATTGCTGGATCTCGCCCTTGGAGGAGCGGGTGAAGGCGCCCATCAGCAGATTGTCGCGCACCGACATCAACGGGAACACCCGCCTCCCCTCCGGCACCATGGAGATGCCGGCGCGCACGATGTCGTCGGAAGCCATGCCGTCGAGCCGCCGGCCATCGAAGGTGATCTGCCCGGAGCGGATTTTGCGCAGGCCGGTGATGGCCCGCAGGATCGAGGACTTGCCGGCGCCGTTGGCGCCGATCAGCGCCACCGTTTCCCCCTCATTTACCGCGAGCGACACGCCCTTCAGCGCATAGACGTGATCGTAATAGAGATGAACGTCGTCGAATGAGAGAAGGCTTGTCATCGCTACATTCCGATCGACTCGTCCTCGACCCCGAGATAGGCGTCGATGACGTTCTGGTTTTCCTGGATGTCCTTCGGCGTGCCCTCGGCGATCTTCTGGCCGAAGTTGAGCACCACGATGCGGTCGGAAATGTTCATGACCGCCGGCATGTCGTGCTCGACGAGCAGGATGGTGACCCCGCGCGCGCGCACCGCCCGCACGATCTCCACCGCGCGCCGCGTCTCGTCATGGTTCATGCCGGCGAAGGGCTCGTCGAGCAGCAGCACCGCCGGGTTGGTGGCGAGGCCGATGGCGATGCCGAGCGCACGCAGATGGCCGTGCGGCAGGTTGCTGGCGATCTCGTTGCGCTGGTGGCCGAGGCCGAGAAAATCGATGATCTCGTCGGCCGAGCGGGCGAAGGCCGCCTCGTCCTCGCGCGCGGTCCGCGTGCCGAAGAAGAAGCCGGCGAGGCCGGTGCGCGCGCGCAGCTGGTGCGCGATGATGATGTTGTCGCGCACGCTCATCGTCTTGAAGATGGTGGTTTCCTGGAAGGTCCGCACCACGCCGAGCCGCGCCACCTTGTGGGGCGACAGGCCGGAAATGCGCTCCCCCCGGAAGCGCACCTCGCCCTCGGTGGGGGTGACGAAGGAGGCGATCTGCTTGAACAGCGTCGACTTGCCCGCCCCGTTCGGCCCGATCACCGAGAGGATCTCGTGCTCCTTCACCCCGAAGGAGATGCCGCTATTGGCGATCAGCCCGCCATAGCGCTTGGTCAGATTGGAGACTTCGAGAATGTAGTCCATGCTCAGGCCCCCTTCTTGCGCGGCAGCCGCAGGCTGAGCAGCCCGTTGGGCAGCACGAGCATCAGCACGATGAGCGCGCTGGAGAAGATGAGAAGCTGGTAGACGCCGGTCTGGAACAGCAGGTCCCAGCCGAAATACAGCGCGAAGGTGCCAAGGATCGGCCCCAGCACGTAGTGCAAGCCGCCGAGGAAGCAGTTCAGCATGAAGTTGACGGAATCCGCGACCGTGAAGCTCGACGGATAGATCGACTGCGAGATCGCCGCGAACATCGCCCCGCCCAGCCCGCCGAGGAAGGACGAGATGGCATAGGCGAGCACGCGAATGGAGGCGATATTGACCCCGATGGAGGAGGCCAGTTCCTCATTCTGCTGCAGCGACAGGCAGATGTGGCCGATGCGCGAATGCACCAGCCGGTACAGCGCGCCGAAGCACAGCACCAGCAGCAGCACGGAGGCGAGGTAGAAGGCGAGGCGCGGATTTTCCAGCGTGGCGAAATCCGGGATCAGCGTCAGGCCGAACAGGCTCACCCCGCCCGGCAGTGGGATGGAGACGATACCCTTGGCGCCATTGGTGATCGGCACGGCGAGCGCGAGAAGCCGCATCACCTCGGTCAGCGTCAGCGTCACCATGGCGAAATACACGCCGCGCAGCCGCAGGATCGGCAGGCCGATCAGCACGCTGGCCAGCGCGCAGACGAGCCCCGCCAGCGGCAGGGTGAGCCAGAAGGACACGCCATAGGCCGTGACCAGCACCGCCGAGACATAACCGCCGAGCAGAGCGAAGGCGCCCTGCCCGATATTGATCCGGCCGATATAGAAGGTGAGCCACACGCCGCCGCTGATGATGGAGAGCAGGGCGACGGAGGTGAGGGTGTAGTAGAGATCGTTGCGGCCCGTGGCCGTGATGAGGGCCGGCACGCCGGCCAGCAGGAACAGGACGAAGGCGGCGGCGAGGAGAAGCTTGGTTGCGTTGTTCACCGGTTCAGCCCCACGGCTTGCCCATCAGCCCGTTCGGGCGAAGGCTCAGGAACACCATCAGCAGCACGAAGATGACGAGGTAGGTCACGTCGCCGAATTCGCGCAGCACGTTGAGGCCGACCGATTCCATCATGCCGAGGATGAACCCGCCGGCGATGGCGCCACCGACGACACCCGCGCCGCCGATCATCACCATGAGGAACGCCTTGATGGAGATCGGCCCGCCAATGCCGGAATTGACGCCGGTAATGGTGACGAGCAGGCCGCCGACGACACCGGCGAGCAGCGCGCCGAGCGCGAAGCCGATCATCGAGTAGCGGTCGACATTCACGCCCATCAGCTGCGCCGCCACGCGGTCCTGCGCCAGCGCCCGCATGGCGCGGCCGGTGCGGCTGTACTGCATATAGGCCATGAAGGAGGCGATCATGGCGATGGCGATCACCCCGACGAGGATGCGGTCATAGGGCATGACCAGGCTGTCGGAGACGAACACGCCGTTAATGATCTTCGGAACGCCGCGCTGCTTCTCGCCGAACAGGATGAGGACGATGGCGTCCATCAGGAAGGCGATCGCCGCGGCGAGCAGCATGGTGCTCTCCTCGCGCGAACTTCGCCGGATCACCGGGCGGAAGAGGAATTTCTCCACCAGCGCGCCGACAATGGCGAGGGTCAGCGCCGAACAGGCCAGCGCGAGCACGAAGGGCAGGCCGAGCTGGCCATAGATCGTGTAGGTGACGAAGCCGCCGAGAACGTACATCTGCCCATGGGCGAAGTTGAGTACGTTCATCAGCGCGAAGATGAGGGTCAGTCCGAGCGCGATCAGCGCATATTGCGCGCCGAGATACAGCCCGTTGGCGATAACCTGTTCCATCCGAGGATCTCCATCGGTGAGAGGCCGGCACGCAGGCGCGCACCGGCCTCAACGGGGGTGAAGGAGCCTCAGTCGACTTCGCCGACGAACAGGGTCTCGAACGCGCCGTCCTTGTACTGTGTCACCACCATCGGCACGGAAAGCTGGCGCTTCTGGCCAAAGGAGGTGGTGCCGACATATTTCAGCGTGCCTTCCTTCACATAGGGATTGGGCGCGCTGAACGTGTCCACGGTCTTCTTGAACTCGGCGACATCGTTGATCGCCTTCGGATTGGCCTTGAGTGTCTCGATGATATAGTCGAGCGCATAGACCTTGGTGTTGGACTCGTCGTTATACTCGCCGAACTTCTTGGTATAGCGGGCGATGAATTCGTCCATCGTCTTGGAGCGGATCGCCGGCGTCGAGGCGCCGCCGACCGAAATGAAGCCGTCGGCCAGTTCGCCCGCGCCTTCCTTCAGCACCGCCGCGTCATGCGCGGTCTCGGTGGAGATGAGGCCGGTATAGCCGAGTTCGCGCGCGG
This sequence comes from Ancylobacter polymorphus, assembly GCF_022836935.1. NCBI lineage: Bacteria > Pseudomonadati > Pseudomonadota > Alphaproteobacteria > Hyphomicrobiales > Xanthobacteraceae > Ancylobacter > Ancylobacter polymorphus. The sequence continues at coordinate 3,858,465 of NZ_CP083239.1, forward strand.
CGCGGATCAGCAGCGGCGCGTTGCCCGGCGAGACACCGGAGAGCACCAGCAGATCAGGCTTCAGCCGGATGATCGGCGTCAGCACCGGGGTGAAGTCGCGGGTGTCGTTGGGATAGGTGTCGTTCTGCGCCACCACCTCAAGGCCCAGCGCCTTGGCCGCCGCCACGCCGCCATCGCGCTGGCTCAGCGGGTCGGACTCATTGGCGGCGATGAACGCCACCTTCTTCACGCCCTTGTTTTCCTTGAGGTATTTGTAGATCGCCGGCGCGGACTGATAGTTGGCGATCATGCCCAGCACGGCGTTGGAGGCCGGCTTGGTGTAAAGCTCCTTGGGGAAGGCATAGGGAAAATAGATGATCCCCTTGGATTCCGCGACCGGCCGCACGGCGGCGGCGCCGTCATTGACATTCGGCCCCACGACATAATGGATGCCCTCCTGCGCCATCTTCTCCATGCCGGCGATGGCGCGCTTGGGGTCCTTCTGGTCGTCGAAGGTGACGATGTTGATCTTGTAGGTGTCGTCGCCAATCTTCACCCCGCCCAGCTCGTTGAGCCAGTCGGCGCGCACCTGCATGGAGCGCACATTCGAGGTGCCCCAGGCGGCGGCGGGGCCGCTGGTGACGCCGACGAAGCCGATCTTCAGCTCCTTTTCGGCGGCGGTGGCGGGGGCGAGGCCGGCCGAAAGGGCGAGGCCGGAAACGGCGGCGAGGGCAGTGCCCATCAGGACAGAGCGGCGCGTGGTCATCGGGGTGTTTCCTCTGTGAACTTGACGCGGGCGGCGACCTTGCTCGGCGCTCTGTTCTCCCGCGTTCTGCGGGCATGAGAGGACACCCCCGCAGGATTGTCAACATTGACGGAGATTTTTGGATACAATATCGTATGCGAAGAAAACGGGAATGAAACGGACGGCCTACGCGCCCCTTGCCAGGCCCCGCAATTGCCGCGATTTTCCATGATCTTGCAGCGCCGGTGACAGAGCATGGCCCACCCCCCGCCCTACCCTCGCGATCTTCTCGGCTATGGCCGCGCGGCGCCCGATCCGCGCTGGCCGGGCGGGGCCCGGGTCGCGGTGCAGTTCGTTGTCAATTACGAGGAAGGTGGCGAGAACTGCCTCCTGCACGGCGACGCCGCCTCCGAGGCCTTTCTCTCCGACGTGCTGGGCGCCCAGCCCTGGCCGGGCCAGCGGCACATGAATGTGGAGAGCATGTATGAATATGGCGCGCGCGCCGGCTTTTGGCGGCTGCGGCGGATTTTCCGCGAACGCGACCTGCCGGTGACGGTCTATGGCGTCGCCACCGCGCTGATGCGCTCGCCGGAGCAGGTGGCGGCGATGAAGGAAGATGGCTGGGAAATCGCCAGCCACGGCCTCAAATGGATCGACTACCGCAACATTCCCGAGACGGAAGAGCGCGCGCATCTGCGCGAGGCCATCCGCCTTCACCGCGAGGTGACGGGCGAGCGCCCGCTCGGCATGTATCTCGGCCGCACCTCGGAAAACACGCAGCGTCTGGTGATGGAGGAAGGCGGCTTCCGCTATTCCTCCGATTCCTACGCCGACGACCTGCCCTATTGGCTGACCGGGCGCGGCGGGCCGCATCTCGTCATTCCCTACACGCTCGACGCCAACGACATGCGTTTCACCAATGCGCAGGGCTTCGCCCATGGCGAGGACTTCTTCGTCTATCTGCGTGACAGCTTCGACCAGCTCTATGAGGAGGGCGCCGACGCCCCGCGCATGATGACGGTCGGCCTGCATTGCCGCCTCGCCGGCCGCCCCGGCCGCGCCCGCGGGCTGGTGCGGTTCCTCGACCATCTCGCGCGCCATGACCGGGTGTGGGTGCCCCGCCGCATCGACATCGCCGAGCACTGGCACCGCGAGCACGCGCCGGTGGCGGCATGAACGACGCCCCCTCCACCCTGCCGCGCGGCGCCGCGCTGATGGCGCGCCTCGACGCGCTCGCCCGCCATTCCGACGAGCCGGGCCGCCTGACCCGGCTCTATCTCTCGCCCGCCCATCACAGCGCGGCGCGGCTCGTTGCCGGCTGGATGCAAGAGGCCGGGATGAGCGTGCATATGGACGCCGTCGGCAATGTCGTCGGCCGCTATGCCGGCCAGAGCGCGGACGCGCCGACGCTGCTGCTGGGCTCGCATATCGACACGGTGCGCGACGCCGGCAAATATGACGGCAATCTCGGCGTGCTCGCCGCCATCCAGGCGGTCGGCGAACTCAACGCGCGCGGCGAACGCCTGCCCGTCGCCCTTGAGGTCCTCGCCTTCGGCGATGAGGAAGGCGTGCGCTTTCCCGTCACCCTCTCCGGCTCCCGCGCCGTCGCCGGCACGCTCGATCCCTCGGTGCTGGACGCCGTCGACGCCGACGGAGTCCGGCTCGGCGACGCGCTGCTCGCCTTCGGTGGCCGCCCCGACGCCCTCGCCAGTGCCCGACATGACCCCAGCACTGTCGCGGGTTATGTCGAAATCCATATCGAGCAGGGCCCGGTGCTGGAGAGCGAGGACCTCGCCGTCGGCGTCGTCACCGCCATCAGCGGCGCCAGCCGCTTCACCATCGACATTGACGGCGAGGCCGGTCATGCCGGCACTGTGCCGATGAACCTGCGCCATGATGCGGTGGCGGCGGCGGCGGAAATCGTGCTCGCGGTGGAGGAACTGGCGCTGCGCACGCCCGATCTCGTCGCCACGGTCGGGTGCTTCACCGCCCTGCCCGGCGCGGTGAATGTGATCGCCGCCGGCGCGCGCCTCACCCTCGACATTCGCAGCCCGCTGGATGCGGTGTGCCGCGCCGCCATCGAGCAACTGTCCCGCCGCTTCGACGCGATTGCCGCCCGGCGCGGCGTCGCGCTCAAAATGGCCTGCTTTTATGAGGCGCCGGCGGTGGCCTGCGACGACGGGCTGCAGGCCCAGCTGCAGCGAGCGGTGGAGCGGCAGAACATCCCGCCTCGTCACCTGCCGAGCGGCGCCGGCCATGACGGGCTCGCCATGGCCGCGCTCTGCCCCGTGGGCATGCTGTTCGTGCGCTGCGCCGGCGGCGTGAGCCACAGCCCCGCTGAATCGATAACCGTCGAGGATGCCGGGACGGCGGTCGCCGTGCTTCTCGATTTTCTCCGCGATTACGCGCCGCCCCGGCGCACAGCCTCCTGACGGGTACCCCATGTCCACGCTTGCCGAACGCCTCACCGACATCATCGACCAGGAACGCGACCGCCAGATCGACTTTCTCGCCGCGATCGTCCGCATGCCCTCGGACAATCCGGCCGGCGACTGCGCGCCGCATGCCGAGGCCACCGCCCGGCTGATCGAGGCGCTTGGCTTCACCGTCGAGCGCCACGCGGTGCCGGAGGAGCTCGTGCGCGCCAATGGCATGGTGTCGGCGACCAATCTGATCGTGCGGCACCGCTTCGGCGATGGCCCGGTGGTGGCGCTGAACGCCCATGGCGATGTGGTGCCGCCCGGCGAGGGCTGGACCCATGACCCCTATGGCGCCGAGATCGTCGATGGCTGGATGTATGGGCGCGGCGTCGCCGTCTCGAAATCCGACTTCGCCACCTATCTCTGGGCGCTGATCGCGCTGAAACAGAGCGGCGCGGCGCTGGGCGGCACGGTGGAACTGCACTTCACCTATGACGAGGAAGCCGGCGGCGAGATCGGGCCGGGCTGGCTGCTGCGCGAGGGGCTGAGCCGGCCGGACTACGCCCTTTCCGCCGGCTTCTCCTATGGCGTGGTCAACGCCCATAATGGCTGCCTGCATCTGGAAGTCGAAGTGAATGGCCGCTCGGCCCATGCCGCCAAGCCCTTCACCGGCATCGACGCGCTGGAAGCGGCCAATCATGTGCTGAGCGCGCTGTATGCCTGGCGCAAGGGGCTGGCCGCGCGCGTCTCGGCCATTACCGGCATTGGCAGCCCGCAAATGACGGTGGGGCTGATCCGTGGCGGCATCAACACCAATGTCGTGCCCGACCGCATCACCTTCCGCCTCGACCGGCGGATGATCCCGGAAGAGAACCCGGTGGAAGTGGAGGCGGAACTGCGCGCGGTGATCGCGGCGGCGGCGCAGGACTTTCCCGAGGCGCGCGTCGAGGTGCGCCGCATCCTGCTCGCCACCCCGCTCACCCCCACCCCGGCGTCCGAGCGGCTGAGCGAGATGCTGTGCCGCCATGCCAGCGTGGTGATGGGGGAGACGATCAAGGCCGTCGGCGTACCGCTCTACACCGACGCCCGGCTCTATGCGGCGGCCGGCGTGCCGACCGTGCTCTATGGCGCCGGCCCGCGCTCCATCGAGGAGGCCAACGCCCACCGCGCCGATGAGCGCCTGCCGCTGGCCGATCTGACGCGCGCCACCAAGGTCGTCGCGCGGACGCTGGCGGATGTGCTCGGCGGCGACCTCAGCTAAGCAGACGCGCCGGTCCGCCCTCACCCGCCCCCAAGGCGGCCCGGCGCGCCGTCTCCCGGCCGGACAGGCCGGGAGAGCTTCACGCGACAGGGCGCGTCAGGCCGCGCGGCTGGCGGCGGGCACGGTGTCGGCGTGGCGGATTTCGGTGCCCAGCACCTTCAGGCATTCGCGCATGAAGGCAGCGAGCGCCGTCCACCCCTTGGCCGAAACCATATTGCCATCGACCAGCGCCTCGGTCGGGGAGAGATCGACATAGGTGCCGCCGGCTAGGCGCACTTCCGGCTCGCAGGCGCCGAGCGCGCCGACCCGCTTGCCCGTCACCACCCCGTCCACGGCGATGAGGATCTGCACGCCGTGGCAGATGGTGAAGATCGGCTTTCCGGTCTCGTGGAAGTGGCGGACCATGGCCTGGATGCGCTTGTCGGTGCGGATATATTCCGGCCCGCGCCCGCCGGCGCAGTAGACGGCGTCATACTCCTCCAGCTTCACCTCGGAGAAGGTCTTGTTGATGTCGGCGAGGTGGCCGTAGCGCTCGATATAGGTCTGGTGGCCCTCGAAATCGTGCAGCGAAGTCTGGATCTTGTCGCCGGCCTTCTTGTCCGGGCAGACGACGTGAACGGTGTGGCCGACGGCTTCCATTCCCTGCTGGAACACGAAAATCTCGTATTCCTCGGTGAACTCGCCGGTGAGCATCAGGATTTTCTTACCCGCCATGGTCGTTTCCTCAGCTGTTGTTGTGGTTTTATGAATCTGACGTAGCCCTGCGCCTCAGAAAGGCGAGTCCGGGAAATAATACTCGTCCGCGTTCTCCTTGGTGATCAGCGGCGCATCGAGCTTCAGCGATCCGCGCACCGGGGCGTGGCCGGCGAAATGCGCGGCGGTCAGGTAGATCGCGGTCTTGATCATGGACGGCGGATAGGGCGTCTCCACCGGCGTCACCGCATCGCCCGCCTTCACCTTCTCGATGATCTCCTTCATGCCGTTGCCGCCGAGCGCGAATTTGATCTCCTTGCGGCCGGACTGCTTGATCGCCTCCAGCACGCCGAGCAGCATGTCGTCGTCATTGGCCCACACCGCGTCGATCTGCGGGTATTTGGCGAGGTAGTCCTGCATCAGCTTGAACGCCTCGTCGCTGTTCCAGTTGGCGTATTGGATGTCGAGGATCTTCATCTGCGTGCCGGCGATGCCGTCCTGGAAGCCCTTGATGCGCTCGTCGTCGATCACGGTCGGGATGCCGCGCAGCACGACGAGGTTGCCCTTGCCGCCCATCTTCTCCACCAGGAACTTCGCGGTGTTGTAGCCGACCGCGATGTTGTCGCCGGCGACATAGAGATCCTGGATCTTCGGATCGTTCAGCCCGCGATCGACCACGGTGATGAAGCTGCCCTTGTCCTTGATCGCCTTCACCGGCGTGGTCAGTTCCTCCGACGTGTGCGGCAGGATGACCAGCGCGTCGAGCTTGCGCGTCGCCGACAGGTCCTCGATGGCGCTCACCTGCGCGCTGGCCGAGGGCGAGGTCTTCACGATCACCTCGATGCCCGGGAAGGCCTTGTTGATTTCCTTGGCGGCGGCATTCGCGTGGTAGACGACGCCGGCGGTCCAGCCATGGTCGGCGGCGGGAATGGAGACGGCGATGGTCTTCTTCTCGGCGGCGAGGGCGGGGCCGGCGGCCAGCAGCGCCGTCGTCACGCCGGCGGCGATCAGGGCATTTTTCAGCATTGTTTCCTCCATGGTGCGGCAGTCTTGATTGATCGCGGCCCGTCGCGGCTGCCTCGCGCGGGGCGGTTTTTCGGGTCCGCTACCTCTTCGACATGCGCTGGATCAGCATGGCGATGATGATGATCACCCCCTGCACGGCGGCGACGAGGTACTCGGAGACGAAGTCGGACAGGACCATCAGATTGGCGATGAATTCGAGGATCACCGCACCGGCGACCGTGCCCCACACCCGCCCGCGCCCGCCGCGCAGCGCGGTGCCGCCAATGACGACGGCGGTGATGACCTGCAATTCCCACAGCACGCCGGTGGTCGGCGTCGCCGCCCCGAGGCGCGGCACGTAGCAGATGGCGGCGATGGCGACGCAGGCGCCCTGAATGACGAAGGCCATCGTGCGCACCCGCGCCACCGAGATACCGGAATAGCGCGCCACGTCCTCATTCGCCCCGACGGCGACGCAGCGCCGGCCGTAGCGGGTGCGGTAGAGCACATAGGCGGCGATGAGCGCCACGGCGAGCGAGACCAGGATCGGGATCGGCACGCCGAGCACATCGCCGAAATAGACCGGCCGATAGGCCTCGCGCAGGCTGCGGTCGATCGCCACCGTGCCGCCATCGGTCATATAGGTGATGAGCGCGCGGAAAATGCCCATCGTGCCGAGCGTGGCGATGAAGGGCTCGATGCGGCCAAGCGTGACGATGGTGCCGTTGAGCAGGCCGCAGGCCAGCCCCGTCACCAGCGCCACCGCCATGCCGAGCGGGATCGCCGCCGTGCCGACGCTCGGTGCCGCCCAGTTCATGAACAGGATCATCACCCCGGTGATGAAGGCCGCCATCGAGCCGACGGAAAGGTCGAGCCCGCCCGAGGCGATGACGAAGGTGGCGCCGATGGCGATGATGGCGATGAAGGCGCTGCGGGTGACGACATTGGCAATGTTGTTGGCCGACAGGAAGTCGGGATTGATGAGGAATCCGATCAGCACCAGCGCGGCCAGCGCCAGGAAGGGGCCCGCATCGCCCCAGCCGATCGACCAGCCATGCGAGGCGCGCGGGGGCGCGGCGGCCAGGTCAGCCATCTATGTTCCTCCCAGATATTGTTCATTGGCCGCGCTGCTGGTGGCGCAGAGCGCGACATTGCTTTCGGTCATGGCCTCGCCGGCGAGTTCGCCATTGATCCGGCCGGCGCGCATCACGAGGATGCGGTCGCACAGCCCGATCAGCTCCTGCATTTCCGAGGAGATGACGATGCAGGAGCGCCCCTCGCGCACCAGCGACTGGATGAAGGCGTAGATCTGGCTCTTATTGGCGATGTCGATGCCGCGCGTCGGCTCGTCGATGATCAGCACCGTCGGCTCGTTGAGCATCACCTTGGCGAGCAAGAGCTTCTGCTGGTTGCCGCCGGAGAGCTGGCCGGCCTTCGCCTCGCGGCTGCGCAGGCGGATGTCGTAACCCGTCACCGCGCGGTCGAGCAGCCGGGCTTCGCCGGCAAGGTCGAGCCCGGCGGCCGGGTGCACCCGGTCGAGCGCGGCGAGGGTGAGGTTCGGCGCCAGCTTCTCGTCCAGCAGCAGGCCCTTGCCCTTGCGATCCTCGGTGAGATAGCCGACGCCCCGCGCCGCCGCCTGGGCCGGTGAATGGAAGTGCACCGGCTCGCCATGCAGCCGCACGGCGCTGAAGGTCGCGGGCCGCAGGCCGAGCAGGCCCTCGAACAATTCGGTACGGCCAGCGCCGATCATGCCGGCAAGGCCGAGGATTTCCCCCTCGCGCAGGCTCAGCGACACATCCGCCACGAAGCCGGGGACATGGGCGTTCTCGATCTCCAGCGCGGGCGCGGCGTCCGCAGCGGCGAGCCGTGCCGGGTCCTGCCGCGCGGGATAGAGGCTGGAAAACTCGCGCCCGACCATCAGGCTCGCCATGCGCTGCGGCGTCAGGCCCTGCGCGTCATAGGTGCCGACCATGCGGCCGTCGCGCAGCACCGTCACCCGGTCGGCGAGCCGCTCCACCTCGTCCAGCCGGTGGCTGATATAGAGAATGGCGACGCCGCGCGCCCGCAGCTCGGCAATGATGTCGAGCAGCGGATCGACCTCGTCATGGGTCAGCACGGCGGTCGGCTCGTCGAAGATGACGACGCGCTGGGTGCCGAGCAGAGCCTTGGCGATCTGCACCAATTGCCGGTTGGCGAGCGAGATGTCGCGCACCAGAGCGGTCGGCGACACCTTGCAGCCGATCTCCGCCAGCTGCGCCGCCGCCGTCGCACGCATGGCGCGCTCGTCCAGCCGGCCGAAACGGGCGATCTCGCGGCCGATGAAGATGTTCTCGGTGACGGTGAGCGCGTCGGCGAGCAGAATTTCCTGATGCACCAGCGCGATGCCGGCGGCCTGCGCTTCCTTCGGCGCGTGGAAGGCGACCGGCGCGCCGTCGAGGAACAGCGTCCCCTCGCTGGGCTTCAGATAGCCGGAGAGCAGCCGCATCAGCGTCGACTTGCCGGCGCCGTTCTCGCCGATGACGGCGTGAATCTCGCCGGCGCGCAGGTCGAGCGAGACATCGGAGAGCACCCGCACCCCGCTGAATTCCTTGGCGAGGTGTTCGGCGCGCAGCACCGGCGCCGCCGCCGTCTCGGCCGGCGCGAGGGTGAGCGGCGCGGCGGTCATAGGTCGAACGCCGGCAGCAGCCGGTCGCGCGAGCGCTCGATATGCAGGCGCATCGCCTGCCGGGCAGCCTCGGGATCGCGCGCCGCGAAGGCCGCGAGGATCGCCGCGTGCTCATCCAGCGCCTCCTCGGTGACGCGGGCGTGGAACATCAGGCGGAAGATGTGGAAGTGGGTGTGCTGGTGGGCCAGCGTCTCGCGGATCAGCGCGTTGCCGGCGACCTCCAGAATGCGGTCATGGAACAGCGCGTCCTGCCGGGCGAATTGCGAATAGCGCGCCCGATCGTCGGCGCCGCCCTCGCGCGACATCACCCCGGCGGCCTCCGTCAGTTCCGCCAGCGCCTCCTCGGTCATGACCGCCGCCGCGCGGCTGGCGGCGTCCGGCTCCAGCAGCAGACGCAGTTCGTACAGCTCGTTGAAGCGGGTGCGGGTGATCTGCGGCGCGGCGCTGTAGCCGACGAGGTGGGTTTTCACCACCAGCCCCTCGCCTTCCAGCCGGCCGAGCGCCTCGCGGATCGGCGTCTGCGACACGGCGAGCTCGCGCACCAGATTATCGACCGTGATGCGCGAGCCCGGCGGGATCTTCAACGCCATCAGCCGGGCGAGAATGGCCTCATAGACCTCCTCGGCAAGACCGGCATTGCGCTGGATGGCCTGCGAACCGTCACGCGGCGCGGCGGAGAGAGCGGAAGTGGCGAGAGCTTTCGGACTGCGCACGGTTTTGCCCCTTGACAATGATCCAGAGCTAGCATGATCCTCTGCCGCATTCAATACGATATCCTATACGATTTCGTGTAGTGCGCACCGGCAGGCTGAAATGCCGAGCCTTTTCAGATGGATAAAGCCGTGACCTCCTTCGCCGCCCTTCGGCTCCCAAGCGAAATCCTGTTCGGCAAGGGCCAGCGCCACGCTTTGCCCGCCGTCGCCCGCCGCCTCGGCACCCGGGCGCTGATCTGCACCGATGAGCGCCTGTCCGCCTCCCCCGAACTCGCGCAGATGATCGCCGGGCTGGAACAGGCCGGGCTGACGGTGCGGGTCGATGACCGCGTGCTGCCGGACGTGCCGCGCGACAGCGCGGCGGAATGCGCCGAGGCCGCGCGGGCCTTCGCGCCCGATCTGGTGATCGGCATTGGCGGCGGGAGTTGCCTCGACATGGCCAAATGCGCCGCGCTGCTCCTCAGTCATGGCGGGCGGCTGCCGGACTATTACGGGGAGTTCAAGGTTCCCGGCCCGGTGCTGCCGATCATCGCGGTGCCGACCACCGCCGGCACCGGCTCGGAGGCGACGCCGGTGGCGGTGATCTCCGATCCCGACCGCACGCTGAAGGTCGGCATTTCCAGCCCGCACCTCCTGCCGCGCGTGGCGATCTGCGATCCCGACCTCACCCTCACCTGCCCGCCCGCCCTCACCGCCATTGCCGGGGCGGATGCGCTCACCCACGCCATCGAGGCGTTCACCGCCGGGCGCCGGACACCATCGCCGGAACTCGCGCAGCGCCATGTGTTCATCGGCAAGAGCGCGCTCACCGATCACTTCGCCCTCTTCGCCATAAGCCTGCTCGGCCGCAGCCTGGAACGCGCGTGCCGCGACGGCGCGGATGAGGAGGCACGGGCCGATGTGATGCTGGCCGCGCTCGCCGCCGGTTGCGCTTTCGGCACCGCCGGCACCGCCGCCGCCCACGCCATCCAGTACCCGGTCGGCGCCCTCACCCACACCGCGCACGGGCTCGGCGTCGCCACGCTGCTGCCCTATGTGATGCGCTTCAACCGCGACGCTGCCGAGGGCGAGCTGGCGGACATCGCCCTCGCGCTGGGCCTCTCCGCCGAGGGGCGCTCCCGTGCCGCGCTGGCGCAGGCGGCCATCGACGAGGTGGCGCGCCTCCTCGCCGCCATCGGCATCTGCCCTGATCTCGCCGGTCTCGGCCTCACCCGCGACCAGCTCGCCTGGACCGGCGAGCAGGCGCTCGCCATCGAGCGGCTGATCCGCAACAATCCCCGCACCATCGCCGCCCCGGAGATGGCCCGCCTGCTGGACGCCGCCTATGCCGGCGACCTCGCGGCCGCGGCCGTCGCCCTCGAACAGGAAGTCCTGCCATGAACATCGCCACCGCCCCGCTCGCCGCCGGCGCTGCCCCTCATATCGCGCCGGCCGATGGCGCGCGCGGGCTCTATATTGGCGGGCACTGGTCGTGGCCGGAGGCTTGCGCGCGCATCCCTGTCATCGATCCCTCGAACGGTGGGGTGCTCGCCGAGGTGCCGGATGCCGGCGTCCCCGAGGCGATGGCGGCGGTCGACGCCGCCGCGGCCGCCGCCCCCGCCTGGCGCGCGACCCCGCCGCGCCGCCGCTCGGAAATCCTGCGCCGCTGCTTCGAGCTGATGACCGCCCGGGCCGAGGATCTCGCCCGGCTGATTTCGCTGGAAAACGGCAAGGCGCTGCGCGATGCGCGCGGCGAGCTCGCCTATGCCGCCGAATTCTTCCGCTGGAACGCCGAGGAGGCCGTGCGCATCAGCGGCGATTTCGCGCTCTCCCCCGCCGGCGGCAACCACATCATCGTCGAATATGAGCCGATCGGCATCTGCGTGCTCATCACCCCGTGGAACTTCCCCGCCGCCATGGCGACACGCAAGATCGCCCCGGCGCTGGCGGCGGGCTGCACGGTGGTGCTGAAGCCGGCGAGCGAGACCCCGCTCACCGCCTACGCCCTCGCCGCGCTCTATGAGGAAGCCGGCGTGCCGACCGGCGTGGTCAATGTGCTCACCACCTCCACGCCCGGCCCGGTCACCGCCGCGATGCTCGGCGACCCGCGTGTGCGCAAGCTCTCCTTCACCGGCTCCACCCCGGTGGGCCGCGCGCTGCTGGCCGAGGCGGCGAATAACGTCATCAGCTGCTCGATGGAGCTGGGCGGCAATGCCCCGCTGCTGGTGTTCGACGATGCCGATCTCGATGTGGCTCTGGAAGGCGCGATGCTCGCCAAGATGCGCAATGCGGGCGAAGCCTGCACCGCCGCCAATCGCATCTATGTGCAGGCCGGGCTTTATGACCGCTTCGCCGAAGAACTCACCCGCCGCATGGCCGCGCTCAAGGTCGGCCCCGGCGTGGATACCGCCACCGAATGCGGGCCGATGATCACCGGCAAGGCGGTGGACAAGATCGAGCGGCTGGTGGAAGACGCGCTCGCCCGTGGGGCGCGGCTTCTGTGCGGCGGCGCGCGCCCGCAGGGGCCGGGGCATTTCTACCCGCCGACCGTTCTCGTCGATGTGCCCGCCGACGCGGCCATGGGCTGCGAGGAGATTTTCGGCCCCGTCGCCGCGCTGAGCCGCTTCGAGACCGAGGACGAGGCGGTGGCGCTGGCCAATGCCACGGAATACGGCCTCGCCGCCTATGTCTTCACCCGCGATCTCGCGCGCGGCCTGCGCGTGTCGCGGCGGATCGAGACCGGCATGGTCGGGCTCAATCGCGGCCTCGTCTCCGATCCCGCCGCGCCCTTCGGCGGCACCAAGCAGTCCGGCCTCGGCCGCGAGGGCGGGCATCACGGCGTGATGGAGTTTCTGGAGGCGAAATACATCGCCACCGGGCTGTGAGCCCGGCCGCGCTGATGGTCGACACGCCCGATCCGTTCCGCACCCGCGACCATGTGCCGGATTTCGACCGGCACGTGGCGGATTACGCCGCCCGCAGCGCCGCCACCCGCGCCCGCCTGCCGATGCGCGCCGGCATCGCCTATGGGCCGACGCCAGCGGAACGGCTCGACCTGTTCTTCCCGCCACCCGGCGCCGCGACGGGCGCGGTGCACATCTTCATCCATGGCGGCTATTGGCGGATGTTCGCCAAGGAGGATTTCTCCTTCGTCGCCGATACCGTCACGCAGGCGGGGGCGATCGCCGTCATCGTCGATTATGCGCTGATGCCGGCGGTGCGGATGGAGACCCTCATTGCCCAGCTGCGGCGGGCCTGCGGCTGGGTGATCGGCCATATCGGCGAATTTGGCGGCGATCCCGCGCGCCTGACCCTGTCCGGCCATTCGGCGGGGGGCCATCTCGGCGCGCTGATGCTCGCCGATCCTGCCTTCGCGGGTGCGATCAACGGCGCCCTGCTGCTCAGCGGGCTCTACGATCTCGCGCCGCTGCAAGGCTCCTTTCTCAAGGAGCTGATCGCCCTCACCGATGAAGAGGTCGCGCATTACAGCCCGCTGCGCCACGCCTATGGCCCAGGCGGGCGGGTGTCGTTGCTGGTGGGGGAGCGTGAGACCGCGCCGTTCCGCGCCCAGTCCGCCGCCTTCGCCCGGCATCTCACGCAGGCCGGCGTCGATGTGGAGGCCACCACCGTCGCGGGGGCGGACCATATGAGCCTGGTCGCCGATCTCGGCACCCGCGGCACGGAGACCGCGCTCAAGCTCGCCCGCCTGCTCGCCCCCGCGCCGTGAGAATCAGGCCCGCGCGCCACGCGCTGCCGGAGTTGGGCGTGACGGGCCGACACCCGAACGCCCGCCGCTTCGGTTCGCGCTGAAGCGCCAACACTCATGACCCGGGGGCCGCCACCTTTCGGCCGGGCGGCGGCGGCCAAAAGGAAAGAGCCGCCGGCCCGGCGGGGCCGACGGCTCTCCCTTGTTTACGCAGAAGCCGGCGGCAGCCGCCGGCCCCGGAGGGCTGGCTCAGCCGACGCGCAGGTTGACCGCGGAGGTCTTGCCCGAACGCTGGTCGGTCTGCAGCTCGAAGGACACCTTCTCGCCGTCACGCAGGCCCTGGAGGCCCGAACGCTGAACCGCGCTGATGTGGACGAAAACGTCCTTGCCAGCGCCATCGGGCTGAATGAAGCCGTAGCCCTTCTGATCGTTGAACCACTTCACGGTGCCGGTCTGGGTAGACATTAGGATAGTCTCACGTATCGAGGTTGCACATCCGGCGTGGCCGGGGCCAAGCCGCTGGGTCGAATTTGGAAGAAAAGCTGAACGTGCACCCGCAGGTGAAACGGCCCAGAGTCCAGCCAAAGTCTGCGCGAGAGACTAGCGCGAATAGCTGTGTTTGCAAGAGGCGCGCGCGGCAGAAGCAAGACTTCCGCAGCGAAATGTCGCCGCCCCGAAAAGCGACGACATTGTATTTATTCTCATCGGACGCGACCGACCGATGCAGAGCCCTGTCGGCTCAGGCCGGACGCAGATTGACCGCCGAGGTCTTGCCCGAGCGCTGGTCGGTCTGCAGCTCGAAAGACACCTTCTCCCCGTCGCGCAGCCCCTGCAGGCCCGAGCGCTGCACCGCGCTGATGTGGACGAACACGTCCTTGCCGCCATTATCGGGCTGGATGAAGCCGTAGCCCTTCTGCTCGTTGAACCACTTAACCGTGCCGGTATCCGCCATCAGACACAACCTTCGAGACCAGTGAGACACCGGCGAATCCTCACCCGGACCCGCCGAACTGCGCCGCCCCCCCGCCGCCCGGCGGCGCCTTGCGGCAACCGGCGTACGGCGAATTCGGGCTGGGGGTAGCTTGGGCAAAAATATGTCATTTCCACGGCATAAGCCGCCATATTCGAGCCATAAAGCAACCAGAGGGCGAGAAAATTCCGTTACGTCAGCCCCATACCGCTGGGCGCTCGTCCGGCGATGCCAGAACGGCGCGCGTTAGACGGAGACTTCGCCGGACATGACCGGCACGCAGGCACCGCCGATCACCACGGCATCCGGCGTCACCTCGATGGCGATCCGGCTCGGGCGGCCCATATCGACGCCCTGCGCGACCTCGAACCGACGCGGCACCCCGCCTTCGAGCGCGGCGAACCAGGCGCAGGCCGCCGCCGTCGCGCTGCCGGTCGCGGGGTCTTCCGGCAGATTGTCGAAGGGGGAGAACATGCGGGCGGTGACGTCGACGGCGCCGTCAGCCGCGCCGAGTTCCCGGCAATAGAGATAGATCGCATCCGCCCCGTCGCAGGGGAGCAGCGCGGCGAAGGCGGGCAGGTTCGCCTTGGCGCGCGACAGGGCGGCGCGGCTGGCGATTTCGACCACGACGAAGGCGAGGCCCACCGAGGCGACACGCGGCGGGTGCCGGTCGCAGCTTATATCCGCCGTGCTCAGCGACAGGCAGTCGGCAATGGCGTCCGCCGGCAAGGCCTGGCCGAGGCGGAGCGGCTGTGGGGCGCTCAAACATATCTGCGCGATGCGGTCGCCGTCGCGTCGGATGTGCCCCCGCACCAGACCGGCCGCTTCCTCGAAGATGAACGTCTCGCCCAGGACGCCGCCGCCGGCGCTCGCCAGCACAAACGCGGTGCCCACATTGGGATGCCCGGCGAACGGCACTTCCACCGTCGGGGTGAAGATCCGCACCCGGGCGGTATGGGCGGGATCGGACGGGCGGAGCACGAAGCTGCTCTCGGAATAATTGAACTCCCGCGCGATCGCCTGCATCTGCGCGGTTGTCAGCTCATCCGCATCCAGCACGACGGCGAGCGGATTGCCGCCGAAGCGGGTCTGGGTGAACACGTCGACCGTGTGAAAGCGCAACCGCACGAGTGTCTCCCGCCGCGCCGTCGCGGTCGTCATGGCCATCAGCATCACAGGGTTGGCGCGCCGGCCACGCCCGCTGCCCGAAGCCGGACCACCTTGCCCTCAGGCGAAAGCCGGCCGGCTTCACGCAACCAAGCGGCGCCGGTCGCTGGAGGGCGCGCCGATTCCTATCGAACCGGCGCTTTCGCCGGATCGCAGGGCGCTCAGTAGCAGTAATTCTTGCTGACCTTCACCACCTGCCCATTGGGGTAGTGGTACAGGCACTTGCCGTTCGACCAGTAGTAATAGGACTTCTTCTTGTTCTTGTCGCTCTGGTTGCCGATGATCGCGCCGGTCGCGCCGCCGATCACCGCGCCGGCGACCGCGCCGCCGGCCTTGCCGGTGGCAGCACCGCCGATGATGGCGCCGGCCGCGCCGCCGATCAGCGCCCCGGCGGCGGTGTCATTGGCCCGCGCCATGCCAGGGGCGACGGCGAGAAGACCGCCGGCCAGCGCCGCGACCGCACATGAATAACCAAGGCGCATGATGAAACCCTCCGCTGGCGCGGGCGCGCCTGCCGGGCCCGCTGAGATCGGGACCGGCGATTCGCGGCAAAGCCCTGCCCGACCGATCCCAAGGTAAGGTATCATGAAGCCGCAGCGGAGCGAAGCGCGCCGTGCGGCGCGCCCCGTCGCATTCGTCCCCCGCCGGCTCAGCCGTGCTGCGCCTCGACCACGGCGATGGCGGTCATGTTGACGATGCCGCGCGCGGTGACCGAGGGGGTGAGGATGTGGGCGGGCTTGGCCGGGCCCAGCAGGATCGGGCCGACAGGCAGCGCGTCGCCGAACACCTTCACCATCTGGTAGCCGATATTGGCGGCGTCGAGATTGGGCATGACCAGGATGTTGGCCACGCCCTGCAGCCGCGAGCCCGGCAGCACGCGCTCGCGCATTTCCGGCACCAGCGCGCTGTCGCCTTCCATCTCGCCATCGACCATCAGGTCCGGCGCGCGCTGCAGCACGAGGTCGAGCGTGCGGCGCATCTTCTTCGCGCTCTCATCGTCGCGGCTGCCAAAGTCGGAATGCGAGAGCAGCGCCACTTTCGGCTCGATGCCGAAGCGCCGCACATGCGCGGCGGCGAGTTGCGCCATGTCTGCGAGGTCCTCGGCCGTCGGATCGGTCTGCACCTGGGTGTCGCACAGGAAGAACGCACCCTTCTGCGTCAGCAGCATGGACAGCGCCGCCACGTCGCGCACCCCCGGCGCCAGGCCGATAATGGTGCGGATATGGCGCAGATGGCGGATGAACCGGCCTTCCACCCCGCACAGCATGGTGTCGGCATCCCCGCGCACCACGGCAAGCGCGGCGATCACGGTGGGCGTGGTGCGCACCAGCGTGCGGGCGAGTTCGGGTGTCACGCCGCGCCGGCCGGCCAGATCGACATAGGTGGTGACATAGTCGCGGTAGCGCGGATCGTCCTCGGGGTTGATGAGGTCGAACTCCCGACCGGGGCGGATCGAAAGGCCGAAGCGCTGCAGCCGGGTTTCCACGACAGAGGGACGGCCGATCAGGATCGGGCGGGCGATGCCCTCCTCCACCACCACCTGCGCCGCGCGCAGGATGCGCTCATCCTCGCCCTCGGCGTAGATCACCCGCTTGGGCGCCTGCTTGGCGAGGGCGAAGATCGGCTTCATCACCAGGCCGGAGCGGAACACAAAGCGGTCGAGCTGTTCCTGATAGGCGTCGAAATCGGCGATCGGCCGCTTGGCGACGCCGCTCTCCATCGCCGCCCGTGCCACCGCCGGGGCGATGCGCAGGATGAGGCGCGGGTCGAAGGGCGAGGGAATGAGCGAGGCCGGACCGAACACCGGGGTCTCGCCGCCATAGGCGCGGGCGACCACGTCGGAGGGCGTCTCGCGCGCCAGCTCGGCGATGGCGTTGACCGCCGCCACCTTCATCTCCTCATTGATCGTCGTCGCCCCCGCATCGAGCGCGCCGCGGAAGATGAAGGGGAAGCACAGGACGTTGTTGACCTGGTTGGGGAAGTCCGAACGGCCGGTGCAGATCATCGCGTCGGGGCGCGCGTCGCGGGCGAGATCGGGCATGATCTCCGGCGTCGGGTTGGCCAGCGCCATGATCAGCGGGCGGTCGGCCATGGTCTTCAGCATTTCCGGCTTGAGCACGCCGCCGGCGGAGAGGCCGATGAAGATGTCGGCACCCTCGATCACCTCGGCCAGCGTGCGCTTGTCGGTCTTCTGCGCGAACACCCCCTTATAGGGGTCCATCAGCTTTTCGCGGCCCTCATAGACCACGCCCTCGATGTCGGTGACCCAGATGTTCTCGCGCCGGGCGCCCATGGAGCGCAGCAGGTTCAGCGTGGCGATGGCGGCGGCGCCGGCGCCTGACGTGACGATCTTCACATCTTCCAGCTTCTTGCCGCCGATGTGCAGCGCATTGACGATGGCCGCCACCACGATGATGGCGGTGCCGTGCTGGTCGTCATGGAAGACCGGGATCGCCATCTTCTCGCGCAGGCGCGTCTCGATCTCGAAGCACTCCGGCGCCTTGATGTCTTCAAGGTTGATGCCGCCGAAGGTCGGCTCCAGCGCCGCCACCACGCTCACCACATGGTCGGGTTCGAGCGCGTTGATCTCGATATCGAACACGTCGATGCCGGCGAATTTCTTGAACAGGACCGCCTTGCCTTCCATGACCGGCTTGGAGGCTTCCGGGCCGATATTGCCGAGGCCGAGCACGGCGGTACCGTTGGACACCACGGCGACGAGGTTCTGCCGGGCCGTCAGCTCCGCCACCAGCTCCTTTTCAGCGGCGATCGCCTCGCACACGGCGGCGACGCCGGGCGTATAGGCCAAAGCGAGGTCGCGCTGGTTCGCCAGCGGCTTGGTGGCCTGGATCTCAAGCTTACCGGGCCGCGGATTGCGGTGATAGAACAGCGCGCCAGAGCGCAGATCGTCGGAGATGTAAGAGGCCATCGTTTTTCCTTCCCCGGAGCGTGGCGGGGGAGCATAGGCATTCTGTTCCGCCGCACAACGGCTTTCCGATTTTCTGGTGCTGTACTTTGGACGGTTGGTTTAAGGTGAATCCGCCGCCGGCACGCTGCGGCGAATCCCGTCCGTCCCCGCTCCGCCCCCAGGTCAGCCTCGCATGCGCAAGCCGTTTATCATCGCTCTCGTCGCCCTCCTCATCCTTGGAATTGGCGGCTATTTCGGCATCGGGCTCTACGTCAACCACGTGGCGCGCAGCGAGGTCGATTCGGCCCTCGGCACGCTTCGGGCCGGCGGCGCGACCGCGAGCGTCGAGGATGTGCGCTACGACCTGTTCGCCGGCCGCTTCGAGATGCGCGGCCTCTCGCTGGCCGGTCCCGGACAGGGCGCGCTGAAGATCGGCACGCTGGTCGCCAGCGGCGTCGAGCGGCGCGGCAATGAGCGGGTGTTCGCGCGCGATGTCGCCCTTACCGACGTGGCGCTCAGCCCGCCGCTCGGCCTTGGCGGCATCGACACCTCGGAATACCGCGCCCCGCGCGCCGCGATTACCGGGCTGGAATTCCCGATGCGCGCTCCGGTGGACGGCACCCCGCCGCAGATCGCGCTCAGCTTTCTGCGCCAGGTCACGGCCGAGCGCGTCGATATCCCGGTCTCCACCAACACCGGCAGCAGCGGCACCGGCGACACGCGGATCGTCAGCGAGGAGACCAACGGCGCCATCCGCCTCGATGCGCTCGCCAAGGGTCGTTTCGCCCGCGTGACCGCCGAGCCCTCGCGCTTCACCCTCAGCGGCCCCACCGGCAGCAGCGGCAAGGGCTCGGTCGGACGGGTCGAGATCACGGGGTTCGACGTGGCGGCGGTTCTGATTCTCTTGGATTCGGAACTGCGCGAGGCCAGCGATGCGTTCATCACCGTCCATGATTCCATCGCCATGGCCGACTATGAGCTGACGCTCGATGGCGGCGTGTCGCAGCGTATCAAGAACATGACGATGAAGGAGGTGGCGATCCGTCCCTCCGCCATTCCGGTCGAGGAAATCCTCGCCATGCGCGGACAGCTGGAAAAGCTCGCCGCCGCCGGCCGCGAAGCCCCGCCGGAGGAAGCCGCCGAGCTGTTCCGCCTGATCGCCAGCATTTACGACGAGGGCATCCGCATTGGCGGCATGTCCCTCGACACGCTGGACGCCACCGCCCCGGGCGGCATCGCCTTCAGCCTCGGGGCGTTCACTCTGGGCGCCGTGGAAGGCGGACGGATCGACAGCCTGACGCTGGACAAGCTCGCCGGCACCGGGCCGGCGGGCGAGAGCTTCAAGATGGGGCGCTTCGCCCTTGGCGGCCTGCGAGCCGGCACGCTGATGACGCTGCTGGCGGACACGGCCGAACATCCGGCGCAGGTCGGCCGCTGGCCGGCGCCGTTCTTCAACACGCTCGAATCCCTTTCCATCGACAAGCTGGAAGCCCCCACCGAGCAAGGCTCGCCGCTCGACATCGACCGCTTTGCCCTCACCTGGACCGCCGAGCCGGATGCGCTGCCGACCCGCATCTCCGCCACGCTGCGGATGAGCGGGCCGACCGCGCTGGTCAACAGCGGCAAGTCCGCCTTCGCGCTGGTGCCGGGGCAGTTGAACCGGGCGAGCATCGCCGTCGATTTCGGCGCCGCCTGGAACGAGGCCGCCAATACGGTGGTGGTGGAGCCGGCCTATGTCGAAATCTCCGACGCCTTCTCGCTGAATCTCCGGCTCAGCCTCAGCGGCGTCGACGATTCCGTGTTCTCCACCGAGCCGGACGAGGCGCTGGCGGGGGCGGGCGAGGTCAATCTCGACGCGCTCGACCTCACGCTGACCGATGCCGGCCTGTACGATCAGAAGCTGGAAGAGGCGGCGAAGGAACAGGGGCTGAAGCCGGAGGAAATCCGCCAGCTCTTCGCCGGCTTCGCCGATCTCCTGCTCGGCCAGGCGGTGGCGGACCGGCCGGAACTCGGGCCGGCGGTGGATGCCTTCATCCGCTTCGTGCAGAAGCCGATGGGCACGCTGTCGCTGCGCGTCACCCCGCGCAACCCGCCGCTGCCCATGCTGCTCATCGTCGAGGCGCTGAACAGCGAGGACCCGCTGTCGCTGGTGGACGAACTCAACGTCACCACCCCCGCCGCGCCCTGAACGCGGCGACGCGACCCTGACCCTCCCTCATCCCCGGGCTTGACCCGGGGATCCAGCCGCCTGCCCCTGCGGCATTCCTCTGGGTGGCCGGGTCAAGCCCGGCCATGAGGGTGTGCGTGGGGGGCCGCTAGAGCGTTTTCGAGCGAAGTGGATACCGGTTCGCGTGAAGAAAACGCGATAGAACAACGAATTAGATCATTTCACTGTTTCCGTGAAACAGTGAAATGATCTAGGCCTCACTTCTCCGGCAGGTTGGTGCGGATGTGCAGTTCGCGCAGCTGCTTCGGGCTCGCCTCATTGGGCGCGCCCATGAGGATGTCCTGCGCCTGCTGGTTCATCGGGAAGATGGAGATTTCGCGCAGATTCGTGGTGCCGCACAGCAGCATCACGATGCGGTCCACACCCGCCGCCATGCCGCCATGCGGGGGCGCGCCATACTGGAAGGCGCGGTAGAGGCCGCCGAAGCGCTCCTGCACCGTCGCCTCGTCATAGCCGGCGATCTCGAACGCCTTCACCATCGCCTCGGGACGGTGGTTGCGGATGCCGCCGGACGCGATCTCATAGCCATTGCAGGCGATATCGTACTGGAACGCCTTGATGGTCAGCGGGTCCTGGTTGTTCAGCGCCTCAAGCCCGCCCTGCGGCATGGAGAAGGGGTTGTGCGAGAAGTCGACCTTCTTGTCCTCTTCCGACCACTCATAGAACGGGAAGTCGACGATCCAGGCCAGCTCGAAGCGGTCATGGTCGACCAGCTTCAGCTCCTCGCCCACCTTGGTGCGGGCGGCGCCGGCGAACTTCACGAACTTCTCCGGGTTGCCGGCGACGAAGAAGGCGGCATCGCCCTCCTTGAGGCCGAGCTGCGCGCGGATGGCCTCGGTGCGCTCCGGGCCGATATTGTTGGCGAGCGGACCGGCGCCCTCCCCGCCCTCGCGCCACATGATGTAGCCGAGGCCCGGCTGCCCCTCGCCCTGCGCCCACGAGTTCATGCGGTCGCAGAAGGCGCGGGAGCCGCCGCCGGTGCCGGGGATCGCCCACACGCGGTTTTTCGGGTCTTCCAGCATGCGCGCGAAGACCTTGAAGCCGGAACCGCGGAAATGCTCGGACACGTCCTGCATCTCGATCGGGTTGCGCAGATCCGGCTTGTCGGTGCCGTATTTCTGCATCGACACCGCGTAGGGAATGCGCGGCCAGTTCTTCGTCACCGGCTTGCCGTCGGCGAAGGCCTCGAACACGCCGGTGATCACAGGCTCGACGGCGGCGAAAATGTCTTCCTGCTCGACGAAGCTCATCTCCAGATCGAGCTGATAGAACTCGCCCGGCAGGCGGTCGGCGCGCGGGTCCTCGTCGCGGAAGCACGGTGCGATCTGGAAGTAGCGGTCGAAGCCGCTCATCATGATCAGCTGCTTGTACTGCTGCGGCGCCTGCGGCAGGGCGTAGAACTTGCCGGGGTGCAGGCGCGAGGGCACCAGGAAGTCGCGCGCGCCTTCCGGCGAGGAAGCGGTGAGGATCGGCGTCTGGAATTCGAAGAAGCCCTGCGCCTTCATCTTCGCGCGCATGGCGTCGACGATGGCGCCGCGGGTCATGATGTTCTTGTGCAGCTTCTCGCGGCGCAGGTCGAGGAAGCGGTAGCGCAGCCGCGTCTCCTCGGGGTACTCGACATCGCCGAAGACGGGGAGCGGCAGCTCGGCGGCAGGGCCGAGCACCTCGATCTCGGTGGCGTACATCTCCACCTGGCCGGTCGGCAGTTCGGGGTTCTCGGTGCCGGCGGGGCGCAGGCGCACCCGGCCATCGACCCGGATCACCCATTCCGCCCGCACCGTCTCGGCCAGCTTGAACGCCGGGCTGTCGGGATCGACCACCACCTGGGTGAGGCCGTAATGGTCGCGCAGGTCGATGAACAGCACGCCGCCATGGTCGCGGATGCGGTGACACCAGCCGGACAGCCGCGCGGTGGTGCCGACATCGCCGGCGCGAAGGGCGCCACAGGTGTGCGAGCGATAGCGGTGCATGGCGTCTTCCCGGAGTTGGTGCCGCCGCAAGAGGGCGGAACATAGCAGAACACCCCTCACGCGGGGCGCGCGGAGGGGTGCCTGCGAGGCTTGGATTTGTCAAGACGAGACGGCCGCCCGCTAAAGGAGGGCGGCCGGCTCTCAGGGCACGTAGCGCAGGTTCAGCCCGCCCACGCCCAGCGCCAGCGAGGCGCCGACATTGCCTTCGACCGAGACCGGGTTGAGCGCGATCGACCGGTCGGAACCGACCAGCACATTGGCGCCGACGCCGACGCCCAGCGCCACGTCGCCGGTCACGCCGCCATAGGGGCCGGCCAGCGCGCCGGGAGCGACCGACTTGGTCAGCGCCAGCACGCCCCAGGTGAGCACGCCGCCGCCGGTGACGCCGAGTTCGACGCCGATATTCTTGATGGTGCCGGCATAGCGCTGCTCGGGACCGTTGTCGGCCGGCGTGAAGGTGCAGGTCAGTTCCTGCTTGGACTCGATCAGCATGCCGATGCTGGCGCCGGCATTGCACACCAGCACGCCCGCATTCACCCGCTCGGCGGCGGAGGCCGGCACAAAGGAAAGCGCCAGAGCGGCGGTGGCGAGAGCGAAGACGGTCTTCTTCATGGATATCCCCCGGAGATGGCGGCATTGCCGCCGTAAAGGCTTGGCGACTCGTCGCCGGCCGTCGATCATCCTCGGCGTAGATTACGGCATGATTTCGGGGTCGAAACGGCGCCGCGAGTCCGATATGTAAAAATTGACATGAACATGATCACAACCACCGACGACCTCGCCGCGGCCTGCGAACGCCTCGCCCGCCATCCGTTCATCACCATCGACACGGAATTCCTGCGCGAAACCACCTTCTGGCCCAAGCTCTGCGTCGTGCAGCTGGCCAGCGTGGACGAGGCGCTGGTGGTCGACGCGCTGGCCGAGGGGCTCGACCTCGCGCCGTTCTTCGCGCTGATGTCGAATCCGGACGTGCTGAAGGTGTTCCACGCCGGCCGGCAGGACATCGAAATCGTCTGGCACCTCGCCGGCATCATCCCGACCCCGGTCTTCGACACCCAGGTCGCGGCCATGGTGCTCGGCCATGGCGATTCCATCTCCTATGACCAGCTGGTGCAGCGCCTCACCGGCGAAGTGCTCGACAAGTCGCTGCGCTTCACCGACTGGTCGCGCCGCCCGCTCTCGGCGGCGCAGGTCGCCTATGCCGAAGCCGATGTCACCCATCTGCGCGATGTGTTCCTCAAGCTCGACGCTGACCTGAAGAAGCGCGGCCGCGCCGACTGGGTGGGCGAAGAGATGGCCGTGCTCACCTCGCCCGACACCTACCGGCAGGAGCCCGAGCGCGCTTGGGAGCGGCTGCGCTCGCGCGCCCGCAAGCCCAAGGACCTCGCCGTGCTGATGGAAGTCGCCGCCTGGCGCGAGCGCGAGGCGCAGTCGCGCGACACGCCGCGCTCGCGCATTCTCAAGGACGACGTGATCGGCGAGATCGCCTCGCAGCACCCGACCACCATCGAGAAGCTGGGCCAATTGCGCGCGATCCCCAAGGGTTTCGAGCGCTCCCGCGCCGGCGAGATGATCGTCGAGGCGGTGAAGGCCGGCCTGGCCCGCGACCCCAAGACCCTGCCGCGCATCGAGCGCGACCGGCCGCTGTCCAACGGCGCCTCGGCGACGGTGGAACTGCTGAAGGTTCTGCTGCGCATGACCTCCGAGCAGCACGGCGTCGCCGCCAAGGTCATCGCCACGGTGGACGATCTGGAGCGCATCGCCTCAGAGGACGCGCCCGATGTAGGGGCGCTGCGCGGCTGGCGCGGCGAATTGTTCGGCGATCGCGCCATGGCGCTGAAATCCGGCCGGCTGGCGCTCGCCATGCAGCGCGGGCGGGTCATCGCCATCGAGCGGACCGCACTGGACAAGGCGGGTGCGGCGGACTGAGCCCGCCTCACCCCTCGCTCTGCCGGGCGCGCCGCAGTTCCACCAGCAGCGCGCGCAAAAGTTCCGGCTCGTCCCAGGGCACGGCCTGCCAGACCGCCCGCAATTCGGCATCGGGCGGGCCTTGCATCACCGCCTGCGGAAACAGCGCCACGCGCGTCTCCTCGCCCACGGTGCGCGGCGCGGCCTCCCCCTCCTCCGGCGAAGCGTGGAGATGGGCAAGCAGCAGCGCGGTGAGATCCAGCCCGGCGCGGGCACCGAAAGGCAGCACGGGCGTCGGGCGGGCATTGCATTCGAGCAGCCACGCCCGGTCCTCCGCATCGATGAGGAAATCGAACGAGACGAAGCCCGAGGCGCCGAACGCCGCCACCAGCGCCGCCGAGGCGGCGACGAGATCGGGCCGGGCAACATAGCGCAGCACATCGGCCGGCAGGATGTCGCGCGACCGCCGCTCCGCCACGGCGGTCAGCACGCCGAGCGTGCGCCCCTCCATCGCCGCCGCGCAGCTCACCGCCAGCCGCCCCTCGATGTAAGGCTGCACGCTCACCTCGCTCGGCGGGGCGATCCAGTCCCGCGCCAGCAGCCGCGCTTTCAGGCGCGGCCAGCGCGATTTCCGCCGCATCCAGCGCGCGCCGATGGCGTCGAGTTCCTCCGGCGTGCGGCAGATGGCGACGCCGCTACCGCCGCAGCTACGCGGCCGTTTGACGACGACGGGATAGCCCAGCCGCTGCGCCGCCGCCCGCGCCTCCTCCAGCGTCGCCGCCCGGATGTCCTCCGGCGCCCGCACGCCGATGTCCCGCGCGAGGCGCTGGGTCAGCGGCTTGAGGATGCGGTCGGACAGCGTGTCGAGCCGGCCGAGCGAGCGGGCGAGGCAGGCCGCCAGCCCCGGCGAGAGCGCCGCCAGGCCGGGGCGGCCGGCCTGGGTGCTGAGATGATCCAGCAGCCACAGCGTGCGCTCGTCGCATGGCACGAGAAGGTCAGGCGCGAAGGCGGCGACCGCGCGCTCCAGCCCTGCCCGCAGGCGGCGGGCGTTCAGCGTCGCCTCAAGCGGAAAGCGCGTGGCGATGTGGGGGGAGCGGAACATTAGGCTGTCCGGCGCCGCCAGCGCCGCCAGTTCGGCCCCCGCCGCCGCGAAGGCGGCCGGCAGCCGGCAGCTGGAAATGTGCCGCGCCTCCAGGGCGACCAGCAGCACCCGCGCGGGCGGGCGCCCGCCGGCCGGCCGAGCCGTGGCGTGGTCATCAGGAAAAAGCACGGAACGGCCCCCGCCGGCGCAGACTGCGCATCCGGCGGGCTTCTAGCGGGGTGGGCGGGACAAATCCAGCCCCTGCCGCCCGTCGCCGAGACTAGCCGGCGACCACCACCGAGTCGCGTCCGATCAGCCGGCCGAGCGTGCGCAGGCGGCTGGCGATGCGGTCGCCGCTGAGCGGGGCGAGGTCGCCACGCAGCTGCAGCGAGAGCTTGCCGCGTTCCACGGTCAGCGGCGTCAGCGGCAGCGTGCCCGGCATGGCGGCGGAGAGGATATAGCCCACCCGCATCGCCGCGCCGAGAATGCGCGCCCGGTCCAGCAGCCGGGCCGAGACCAATTCGCGGATGCGCGGCGACAGGTCTTCGTCCACCAGCCCGACATGCCGGTAATAGATGGCGAGGGCCAGGAAGGCGCGGCCGGGATGGTCGACGCCGATGAAGGAGGCATGGGCGATGAGATTCAGGCTCTGCTCGCCGCGATAATCGGGATGCGCCCGCCAGCTGATGTCGGAGAGCAGACAGGCGGCATGGCGCAGCCGCTTCTCCTCCACGCTTTCGTCGATGTGGCTGGATTTCATGAACTGGTCGGTCCAGTCGATGAGTTCCCAGCCATGGGCGGGGGAGCGGGCGCGGACCTCGTTCAGCTCGGCGGCGGCGGAGATCAGCGGATCGAGGCTGCGGTCTTCCTCGCTGAGAAGCTCATAGAGCAACCCCTCGCGCACGCCCTGCGCCGAGATGAAGACATTGGCCGGCTTGCCGATGCGGATCACATGTTCCAGCACCAGCGCGCCATAGGGCAGCAGCGGCCGGCGCACATCGGACACGGTGTCGATGCGCGAGAGCGTGTCGATCGGCACCTGCCGCACCAGCCGGCAGAATTCCAGCGCCTCGCGCGCGGGGATGATGTAGCCGTGCATCACATGCAGGGGATAGCCGCGCTGGAACATGTGCAGCCGCGCCAGCGCGCGCCAGGTGCCGCCCACGGCGTAGAAGGTGCGGCCCTTGAGATGTTCGAGATGCGGGTCCTTGGCCAGCAGGTCCTTGACGATCTTGTCGGCCTTTTTCAGCGAGCGGCCGGACGTATCCTGCAAGGCGAGGCCGCCGAGCGGGAAGGTGACGCCGGAGCCGATGCGCTGGCCATGAAGGTCGGCCAGTTCCAGCGAGCCGCCGCCGAGATCGCCGACCACGCCATTGGCGTGATGCACGCCGGAAAGGATGCCGAGCGCGGAAAGCTGCGCCTCGCGCTTGCCGGAGAGCACCTCCACCTCGGTGCGGCAGATGTCGCGGCAGGCATTGACGAAATCCGGCCCGTTGGAGGCATCGCGCGCCGCCGCGGTGGCGAGCACATAGAGCGTGCCCACCCCCATGCGGTCGCACAGCACCCGGAAGCGGCGCAGGGCGGCGAGCGCCTTTTCCACCGCGTCCGGGTTCAGGCGGCCGGTGGTCAGCACCTCCCGGCCGAGCCCGCAGGAGGCCTTCTCGTTGAAGATCGGCGTCGGCGAGCGCGACAGGCGCTCATAGACGACGAGGCGGACGGAGTTGGAACCGATATCGATGACGGCGATCGACATGCCGGACAACAGGCCGTGTCCGGCATCACGCAAGGCTTCGCTCATGCGCTCACGTCCGTTCGCGACGGCGCAGGAGGTTTCGGGGCGAGGATTCCTTGAGCGACTTACCACGTCCCGACAGGCTCGGATTGGTCATGAAATATTGCTGGGCGTTGAATTTTTCCTCGCCCTCGCCGGGCACTATGCGCTGCGACGAGCCATCGGGCAACACGCGCCAGCTCTGCTGGTTGTCCTGCAGGTTCGCGACCATGATCTGGTCGAGAATCTGCATGTGCACCGTCGGGTTGGTGACCGGGCACAGCGATTCGACGCGGCGGTCGAGATTGCGCGGCATCAGGTCGGCCGAGGAGATGTAGACGGCGGAGTCCGCATGCGGCAGGCCGTGGCCATTGCCGAAGCAATAGATGCGCTCATGTTCCAGGAAGCGGCCAACGATGGACTTGACGCGGATATTCTCCGACAGGCCCGGCACGCCCGGCCGCAGGCAGCAGATGCCGCGCACCACGATGTCGATCGGCACGCCCGCCTGGCTGGCGCGGTAGAGCGCGTCGATGATCATCGGGTCGACCAGCGAGTTCATCTTCAGCCAGATCGCCGCCGGCTTGCCGGCCTTGGCGAATTCCACCTCGCCATGGATATGGTCGAGGATGCGCTTCTTCAGCGTCAGCGGGGCGATGGCCAGCGCTTCCAGCTCCACCGGCTCGGCATAGCCGGTGATGAAGTTGAAGATGCGCGCCACATCGCGCCCGATCGCCGGGTCGGCGGTGAAGAAGGACAGGTCGGTATAGATGCGGGCGGTGATGGGGTGATAATTGCCCGTGCCGACATGGCAGTAGCTCGCCAGCGCGCCACCCTCGCGGCGCACCACCAGCGAGAGCTTGGCGTGGGTCTTCAGCTCCAGGAAGCCGAACACCACCTGCACGCCGGCCCGCTCCAGATCGCGCGCCCAGCGGATGTTGGCTTCCTCGTCGAAGCGCGCCTTCAGCTCCACCAGCGCCGTCACCGACTTGCCGGCCTCCGCCGCCTCGGCCAGCGCCTTGACGATGGGGCTGTCGGAAGAGGTGCGGTAGAGCGTCTGCTTGATGGCGACGACGTTGGGGTCGCGCGCCGCCTGGCGCAGGAACTGCACCACCACGTCGAACGACTCATAGGGGTGATGGACCACCAGGTCCTTCTCGCGGATGGCGGCGAAGCAGTCGCCGGCATGGTCGCGGATGCGCTCGGGAAAGCGCGGGTTGTACGGCTTGAACTTCAGGTCCGGCCGGTCGATGCCGACGAGCTGGCTGAACTCGTTCAGCGCCAGCACGCCGTCGACCAGGAACACCTCGTCCCCGGCCACGCCGAGTTCGCGGGCGACGAAGACGCGCAGTTCCTCGGGCATTGAGGCGTCCACCTCCAGCCGGATCACCTGCCCCAGCCGCCGACGCTTCAGCGCCGTCTCGAACTGGCGCATCAGGTCCTCGGCCTCTTCCTCGACTTCGAGGTCGCTGTCGCGGATGACGCGGAAGCCGCCCTGCCCCTTCACCTGATAGCCCGGGAACAGGCGGCCGATGAACAGGCCGATCATCTGTTCGAGGGTGATGAAGCGCTGCACCCCGCCCTCGCCGTCCGGCAGGCGGATGAAGCGGTCGATCTTGGCCGGCACACGGATGAGCGCGTTCATCGCCCGCCCGTCATGGATACGCGCCAGCTGCAGCGCCAGCGAGAAGCCGAGATTCGGAATGAACGGGAACGGATGCGCCGGGTCGATGGCGAGCGGGGTGAGCACCGGGAACACATGGGCGAGGAAGAAATCGTCCAGCACCGCCCGGTCGGCCTTCTCCACATCGGCGCCGTCCACCAGCACGATGCCGCAGCCGATCAGCGATTGGCGCAGGTCGCGCCAGCGGGCCTGCTGGTCCTCGGCGAGTTCGGCCGCCGCCGCGCCGATGCGGGCGAGCTGTTCCACCGGGTTCAGCCCGTCCGGGCTGCGCACCGTGTAGCCCTCGCGCACCTGCTCCTTCAGGCCGGCGACGCGGACCATGAAGAATTCGTCGAGATTATTGGCCGAGATGGAAAGGAAGCGCAGCTGTTCGAGCATCGGGTGCTCGGTGTTGGCGGCCTCCTCCAGCACCCGGCGGTTGAATTCGAGCCAGGACAGTTCGCGGTTGATGAAGCGCTCGGGCGACTTCATCAGCTCGTCCTCCAGCGGCCGCGGGGGTACCGTCGGCTGGATGGCCATTTCGGTCAGTTCGACAAGCTGTTCCACCGGTGTTTCCGTCTCGCTCACCGTCGGCACTCCATCCTCTTTGCGGGGGGCCCGCTTCGGCCGGCGCGAAGGTCGCCGGGCTTCGTGACGGCTGGATGACATGTCGGTATTAACCCGTGGTCAAGTCGGTGAAAGGGATGTCGCGCGCGTCCGGCCCGGCCTCGCCCGCGGCACCGGCCCGCTCGCGCAGAAGCGTGGCCACCAGCGCGCGGGTCAGCGGGCGCTTGCGCGCCAGCGCCTCGCGGTCGAGTTCGGCCACCACGTCGCGCAGCCCGGCGATGGAGCGCTCGACGCGCGGCAGCAGATAGGCGAGCAGCGCCTCGTCGGGCAGGATCTGCCGGTCAGCGAACAGCTTCACCGCCACCGCCGCCAGCAATTCCTCGTCCGGCGCGCCGAGCCGCACCACCGGCAGCGCCCTGAGCCGCGAGGCGAGGTCGGCGGTGGCGAGGCCCTCCGACAGCGCCGAGGGCAGCCGCGCGGAGGTGATGAGCAGGTTCGCCTTCTGCTCGCCCACCAGGTTGAGCAGATGGAACAGCGCCGCCTCCGGCACCGGCCCGGTGCCGAGATCCTCCAGCACCAAAGCACCACCGGCGAGAAGGCCCGGCACGGCGGCGATGTCGAGCGCGGAAGCGGGGAGGATCGGCGCGCCGGAGGCTTCGGCGAAGATCGCGGCGAGATGCGACTTGCCCGACCCCGCCGGCCCGACCAGCGCCACCGAGCGGGCCGGCCAGTCCGGCCAGGAATCGATCAGCGCCAGCGCCGCCTCATTGGCGAGGCCGGGCAGGAAATCGTCGCGCGACCGGCTGTCGGCATGCGGCAGGTCGAGCGCGAGCTGGCGGCTGCCCATGCTCAGCGCACCCGGTTGTCGGGGAGATAGGGCACGGGCGCGGGGGCGCCGAGCCGTTCGTCCTCCCCCTCCCCGGTATAGAGCGGGCTTTCCAGATACTGGTTGATGGCAAAGCGCACCAGCACGCCCACCGCCGCCGCCAGCGGCACGGCGAGCAGCAGGCCGAGGAAACCGAGCAGATAGCCGAAGGCCAGCAGCGCGAACATCAGCCACACCGGGTGCAGGCCGACACTGTCGCCCACCAGCTTGGGCGAGAGGATGTAGCCCTCGACGAACTGGCCGAACACGAAGATGCCGATGACGATGGCGATCATCGAATAATCCGGGAAGAACTGCACAATGGCGACGCCGCCGGCGAGCACCAGCCCGGTGAGCGAGCCGACATAGGGGATGAAGGTGATGATCCCCGAGACGAAGCCGATGACAAAGCCGAAATTCAGCCCGGTCATGGTCAGGCTGATGGCGTAGAAGCTGCCGAGGATCAGGCACACCAGCGACTGGCCGCGCACGAAGCCGGCAATGGCGCCGTCCATCTGCCGGGCAATGTCGCGAATAGTGGCGCGGTGCCGCACGGGCAGCCATGAATCCACCTTGTGGACCATGCTGTACCAGTCATTGAGAATGTAGAACGCCACGACCGGGGTGATGACCAGCAGCGAGAACACCGAGATCAGCGCCTGCCCGCCGGTCCACAGTCCCTGGATCAGGGTCAGCATATAGGCGGCGCCCTGCGACACCAGTTCGTTCACCCCGGACTGGATGCTGGGCAACCGGTCGCCGACGAAATCGCGCAGCCACGCCGCGCTCTCTCCCTCGCCGGTCAACAGGTTCTGCAGCTTGCCGATATATTCCGGCAGGCGCTGGATGAAGGCGGCGAGCTGCGAGCCGAAGATCGGCAGCACCAGCAGCATGAGCAAAATGCCGAGCAGCAGGGTGAGCGTGATCGTCGCCAGCGAGGCCACCAGACGGTTCACGCCGCGCCGTTGCAGCCAGGTCGTCACCGGGTTGAGGAAATAGGCCAGAGCGAGGCCGGCGACGAAGGGCAAGAGCACGCTGGACAGCAGCCACGCGGCCGCGATGAACAGGCCGAGCATGGTCAGCCAGAACGTCACCTGCTTGTGCCACGCCATACGTCAAACCGCCTCTCGCCCGACCCGCGCCTCGCGGCGGTGCTTCGCGCATATAAATACAGAAAAACGACGCGCGTGCGATGCACAAGCGGCGTGAGGGCCGCCGCTGCCCCCGCCATTCACAGCACGGCTCCAACGCCGGCATGGCCCAGCCCGTTCCGCCATGGCACAAGGCGGAGGTCCGCTAGAGGAGGCGCAGGATGGAAGACCCGCTCTATACCGATCCGTCGCTGGTCGCCTTCTACGATGCCGAGAATGACGGCGGCGCCGACCACGCTTTCTGCGCCGGCCTCGCCGCCGGGGTGGGTTCCGTGCTCGATCTCGGCTGCGGCACCGGCGCGCTTCTGGCGGGGCTTTCCAACCCCGTGCGCGTCGGCGTCGATCCGGCGGGCGCGATGCTGGACGTGGCCCGTACCCGCCCCGGGGCGGAAGGCGCCGAATGGATCGAGGCGGACGCCCGCACGCTGCGCCTCGGCCGTCGCTTCGATCTGGTGATGCTGACCGGGCATGCCTTTCAGGTGTTCCTCACCGATGACGACCAGCGCGCCGCGCTCGCCACCCTCGCCGCCCATCTGGCGCCGGGCGGGCGCTTCGTGTTCGACGCCCGCAACCCTGCGTCGCGGGAATGGGAGGAATGGCAGCCGCACAATTCGCACCGGTGGGTCGATCACCCCGCCCATGGCAGGGTGGAGGCGTGGAACAGCGCCATGTGCGACGAGGCGACCGGCATCGTCACCTATGGCACCTGGTACCGCCTCGCCGACGGCCGCACCCTCTCCGCGCAGAGCCGCATCCGCTTCACGCCGCGCGCCGCGCTTGAGGAGCGGATCGCGGAGGCCGGGCTGTCGGTGGAACGCTGGTTTGGCGACTGGCAGGGGGGCCCAGACGGTGCGCAATCCCCCGAGTTCATTCCGCTGGGGCAGCTTTCGCCGGCGTCCGCGCCCTGATGACGGCGCCGGCCGCGCATGTCAAAAGGCGGCGTCGCGCCGGCCCGGCGCAGCGTTCGGATGGTCCCATGCGTTCCTCGCTCGTCACCTCTGGCATCGTCGCCGCGCTTGTCGGCTTCGGCGGCACGCTCACCCTCATCGTCGCGGCGGCGCAGGCGCTGGGGGCGACGCCGGGGCAGATCACGTCAGGCGTCATCGGCCTGTGCCTGTCCATGGCGTTCACCTCCGCCTGGCTCGGCTGGCGCCACCGCATGCCGATCATCACCGCCTGGACCACGCCCGGCGCGGCGCTGATCGCCGCCTCGCACGGCCTCACCATCGAGCCCGCCGTGGGCGCCTTCCTGGTCGCCGGCGTGCTCATTCTCGTCACCGCCGCGGTGAAGCCGCTCGGCGCGCTGGTGCAGCGCCTGCCGGTGGCGATCGCCGCCGCGATGCTGGCGGGCGTGCTGTTCCGCTTCGGCACCGGCGTGTTCACCGCCGGGCAGGCCGACCCGCTGCTGGTGCTGCCGCTGGTGCTGCTGTTCCTGGTGGCGCGGCGCATCTCCCCCTTCGGCGCGGTGCTGGCGGTGCTGGTGCTGGGCATCGCGCTGGCGTTCATTCTCGGTCGCGTCGGCCCGCTGCCGGACGGCGTGCCGTGGCCGAGCGTCGAATTGATCGTGCCGCATTTCGACCTGCAATCGGTGATCGGCGTCGGCATCCCGCTCTACATCGTCACCATGGCGTCGCAGAACCTGCCGGGCTTCGCGGTGCTGCAGGCGGCGGGCTACAAGCCGCCGGCGCCCTCCATCCTCGCCTCCACCGCCCTCGCCTCGCTGATAACGGCGCCCATCGGCTCGCTCACCAGCAACCTCGCGGCTATTACCGCCTCCATCTGCACCGGGCCGGACACCCACCCCGACCCGGCAAAGCGCTGGCTGGCGACGCCGTTCTATGCGCTGACCTATCTCGTGCTCGCCGCCTGCGGCGCCGGGGCGGTGGCGCTGATTGCCGCCCTGCCGCGCGAATTGGTGGCGACCTTCGCCGGCCTCGCTCTGCTCGGCCCGCTGGTCAATGCGCTGTCCTCCTCCATGGGCGACGCGGCCAAGCGCTTCCCCGCCGTGCTGACGCTGGCGGTCACCGCCTCCGGCCTGTCGCTGTTCGGGCTCGGCTCCGCCTTCTGGGGGCTGGCCGCCGGCCTCATCGCGCTCGGCATCGACCATGCCGGACGGCGGGCGTGAGGGGGAAAACCGCGCGCGAGCTTGCCCGCCGCGGCATAAGCGGCTAATCCGCCACCATTCCTAGAGGGCATGCGATGACCGGTACGGACAAGGGACTCAGCTATCGCGATGCGGGCGTCGACATCGACGCCGGCAACCGGCTGGTCGATCTCATCAAGCCGCTGGTCAAGGCGACCCGCCGGCCGGGCGCGGACGCGGACATTGGCGGCTTCGGCGGCGTGTTCGATCCCAAGGCCGCCGGCTTCAAGGACCCGCTCATCGTCGCCACCACCGATGGCGTCGGTACCAAGCTGAAGATCGCCATCGAGACAGGCCGGCACGAAACCATCGGCATCGATCTTGTCGCCATGTGCGTCAACGATCTCGTGGTGCAGGGCGCCGAGCCGCTGTTCTTCCTCGACTATTTCGCCACCGGCAAGCTGGCCCCCGAGGTCGGCGCCACCATCGTTGCCGGCATCGCCCGGGGCTGCCAGGAATCGGGCTGCGCGCTGATCGGCGGCGAGACGGCGGAAATGCCGGGCATGTATGCCGAAGGCGATTACGACCTCGCCGGCTTCTCGGTCGGCGCGGTGGAACGCGGCGAATTGCTGCCCTCCCCGACTGTACGCCCCGGCGACGTGCTGCTCGGCCTCGCCTCCTCCGGCGTGCATTCCAACGGTTATTCGCTGGTGCGCCGCATTGTCGAGGTCTCGGGCCTCGCCTGGGACGCGCCTGCCCCCTTCGCGCCGGAAAAGGCGCTGGGCGAAGCGCTGCTCACCCCGACGCGGCTTTATGTGAAATCGGCGCTGGCCGCCATCCGCTCCACCGGCAAGGTCAAGGCGCTCGCCCACATCACCGGCGGCGGCCTCACCGAGAACCTGCCGCGCGTGCTGCCGAAGAACACGGTCGGGCGTATCGACCTCGACGGCCTGCCCGTGCCGCCGGTGTTCCGCTGGCTGGCACAAATCGGCAAGGTGGCGCCGGAAGAGATGCTGCGCGCCTTCAATTGCGGCATCGGCATGGTGGTGGTCTGCGCGCCGGAAGACGCCGAGACGGTGGCGGACGCCTTCGCCAATGCCGGCGAGCAGGTGGTGCATCTCGGCGTCATCGAGCCGGGCGACGGCGCGGCCCACACCGTCTATGACGGCACGCTCGCCCTCGACACGCCGCTCTGACAACCCTCCTTCGAAGCCCGGCGACGCCGGGCGCCTCAGGATGACGTTGTTTTAGAAATCCCCGTCATCCTGAGGTGCGAGCAAAGCGAGCCTCGAAGGATGCTGAAGCAGAGGACGCCCGTGATGACCAAACCCCGCGTGGCCGTCCTCATCTCCGGGCGCGGCTCCAACATGATGTCGCTGATCGAGGCGGCGGCGGCGCCGGACTTCCCGGCCGAGATCGCGGTGGTGATTTCCAACCGCCCGGACGCGCACGGCCTTGCCCGCGCGCAGGCCTGCAACATCCCCACCCGCACCGTCGACCACAAGGCGCATGCCGACCGCGCCGCTTTTGATGCCGCGCTCGACGCGGTGCTGGTGGAGGAACAGGCGGACCTCGTCTGCCTCGCCGGCTTCATGCGGCTGCTCACCGCGCCCTTCGTCGAGAAATGGGCCGGGCGGATGATCAACATCCACCCCGCGCTGCTGCCGAGCTTCAAGGGCCTGCACACCCATGAGCGGGCGCTGGCGGAGGGCGTGCGCATCCATGGCTGCACGGTGCATTTCGTCACGCCGGAAATGGATGTCGGCCCCATTCTCATGCAGGCCGCCGTGCCGGTGCTGGATGCGGATACGCCGGAGACGCTCGGCGCCCGCGTGCTGGCGCAGGAGCATGTGATCTACCCCGCCGCGCTGCGCATGGTCGCCGATGGCCGCGCCCGGCTGGAAGGCGGGCGGGTGGTGCTGGACGAATTCGTGCTCACCCCGCCGGCGCTGGTGGTGCCCCCGGTCGGCTGACAGACCGGCCGGGAGCTTTAGCCTATCCGGCCACGAAATCGCTCATCGTTCCCACCAGCAGCACGCCGACCGTGGCGCCGGCATCCTGCAGCCCCACCGTCTTTTCTTGGAACGCCGCCGCCTTGCCGTGCTGGGCCACCATGGTCTTGGTGCGCTCCAGCGCCGCCTCGGCGGCGTCGGCGGCTTGCTTCAGCGCCGGCGCCAAAGCGAGGCCGGAAGCCGCCGCCTGTTCCAGCGCGCCGGCCACCGGGTCCAGCACGTCGAGAATGGTCTTGTCGCCGAGCTTGGCCTTGCCGCGCTCGGCGATGCCGGTGGCGAAGGCGCGCCAGAACGCGGCCGCCTCAGCCGTGCCCATGGCCTCCGCCCCCTCCAGCGCCTTGGCGCCGCGCAGGAAGCCGGTGGCGGTGAGCGTGCCCATGGTGGACGGCGCGGTCTTGGCCATGATCGCGCCGGCGGAGCGCAGCAGCTTGGTGAGCCCCGCCGCCGCCCCTTCCGCCGTCACCGTGTCGGCGGCGGCGGCGAAGGACTTCGCCATGGTGATGCCGAGATCGCTGTCGCCGACCTTGCCGTCGAGCGCGATCAGGAATTCGCGCTGCGCGGCGAACATGTCGCGCCAGCGCTGGAAAAGGCCGATCAGATCATCGGCGCGGAGCGCGTCCATGCGCAAACCTCAGGCCTTAATGTGGGAGAAGAACGGCGTGTGGACCGGGGCGGCGACCAGCGGGTCGAGCTCGGCGTCGAGCTTCAGCACCGAAATGGAGGCACCGGCCATTTCCATCGCCGTGGCGAACTCGCCGATCCACACATGCTTCACCTTGGAGCCGCGTTCCTCGAACAGCTGCGACACCCGGCGGAACAGGATGTAGAGCTCTTCCTTCGGCGTGCCGCCAAGGCCGTTCACCAGCACCGCGAACTCGTCGCCATTGCCGGCGGGCAGCTCGGCGAAGATGCGCTGCATCATCTCGTCCACCACCGCATCGGCCGGGGCCAGCTTGGTGCGGCCGATGCCCGGCTCGCCATGGATGCCCATGCCGATTTCCATCTCGTCCTCGCCGACGGAGAAGGTGGCGTGGCCGACTTCCGGCACCACGCAGCTCGACAGCGCGACGCCGATGGTGCGCACATTCGCCCGCGCCTTGTCGGCGAGCCGCGTCACCTCGTCGAGCGAGAGCATGTTGGCGGCCGCCGCGCCCGCCACCTTGTAGACGAAGAAGATGCCGGCGACGCCGCGCCGCTTATGCTCCTCGCCGACGACGGAGGAGGCGACATCGTCATTGCCGATCACCTGCTTCACCGTGATGCCGTCAATGTCGGCCAGCTCGGCAGCCATGTCGAAATTAATGATGTCGCCGGTGTAGTTGCCATAGATGTAGAGCACGCCGGCGCCCTGATCGATGTACTTGGTCACCTCGTGCATCTGGTCGGCGCTGGGCGACTGGAACACGCCGCCCACGGCGCAGCCGTCGAGCATGTTGTCGCCGACATAGCCGAGGAACAGCGGCAGATGGCCGGAGCCGCCGCCGGTGGCGATGCCCACCTTGCCGGCCTTCGGCTTGGCGACGACGAGGCAGCGCTTGTCGTCGTTCACATAGGTCACCTGGGGATGAGCCCGGTAGATGCCGTCCAGCATCTCGTCGACGAAATGCGCGGGATCGTTGAGAAACTTCTTCATGTCGGTCCTCGTGAGCTCATTATTTGGCGTCTGTTTCAGGTCTTCTTCTGGCTGAACACGAAGAAGGCGGCGGCGAGCAGGATGAAGCCGCCCACCACCACGCGCTGCCAGGTGGAGGGAATGCCGACCATGACCAGCACGCTGTTCACCACCACCACCAGCAGCACGCCCAGCAGCGTGCCGAGCACGCTGCCGGTGCCGCCGGTGATGCGCGCGCCGCCCAGCACCACGGCGGCGATGACGTTGATCTCGCTGCCGACGAGATCGAACGGATTGGCCTGCCGGTTGGCGCAGGTGTGGATGATGCCGGCGAGGCCCGCGAGGCCGCCGGCATAGGCGAACAGGAAGATGTGGATGGTCCGCAGATTATAGCCGAGCCGCTCCGCCACGCTGGCATTGCCGCCCACCGCGAAGATGGCGCGGCCCATCAGCGTGCGGTTGAGCATCCACCAGGTGATCAGCGCGGCGATGGGCAGAACGAGGAAATAGAACGGCAGGGTGATGGTGCGCCCGTCGGCGGCGTCGAACTGCAGCAGCGGCATGCGGCCGAACGCGCCCATTTGCGGCGGCAGCGACATGATCCACACCGTGCCGATGAAGGCGAGCAGGATGCCACGAAACAGATATTGCGTGCCGATGGTGACGATCAGTGACGGCACCCGCAGATAATGCACCAGCAGGCCGTTGATCACGCCGAGCCCCGCGCCGCCCAGCACCGCCGCGAGCACGATCAGCGCCATCGGCGCGTCGGGAAAGTGGTTCTTCACCAGAAGGGTGAGCGAATACATGGTGAAGGCGGCGATGGCAGTGAAGGACACGTCGATGCCCCCCGCCGCCAGGATGATGAACACGCCGAGCGCGAACAGGCCCATCACCACGCTGGCGCGGCCGATATCGATCAGCGAGGAGGGTTGCAGGAAGGCCGGATTGGCGATGGCCACCGCCACGCAGATCGCCACCAGCAGCACGAAGGTTATGACCTCCGGCCGCCGGCGCACCAGTTCCAGCAGCGGGCGGCGCGGGGCGACGGGCAGTGCCGCGACATCGGTGGGGGTCGTGCTGCTCATGAAAGCGTCTCCGGCGCGGCGGCAGGCTGCG
This sequence comes from Ancylobacter polymorphus, assembly GCF_022836935.1. Lineage (NCBI taxonomy): Bacteria > Pseudomonadati > Pseudomonadota > Alphaproteobacteria > Hyphomicrobiales > Xanthobacteraceae > Ancylobacter > Ancylobacter polymorphus. The sequence continues at coordinate 3,896,705 of NZ_CP083239.1, forward strand.
GCCGCGACGCCAGCATGGCCTGATAGAGCTGTTCCTCGGTGGCGCTGGCGGCGTCGCATTCCGCGACGATGCGGCCATTGCTCATCACGAGGATGCGGTCGCAGTTCTGCAGCAGCTCGGGCAGGTCGTCGCTGACGATGACGAGGCCCATGCCGGCCTCGGCGAGTTGCTGGATCACCTTGTAGATCGTGTCCTTGGAGCCGACGTCGACGCCGACCGTCGGCCCGTGCAGGACCAGGAGTTTCGGCAGGATGGAGAGCCAGCGGCCGATCAGCACGCGCTGCTGGTTGCCGCCGGAGAGCGCGCCGACCGGCAGGTCGATATTGCCGGTGTTGAGGCGCATATCCCTGGAGATCTTGTCCGCCAGCGCCCGGCCCTTCGCCCGGTCGACGACGCCCACCGCATTGGCGAGGTCCTGCACGACAAGGGCGATCTCGTTCTCGAAGATCGACTTGTCGAGGAACAGCCCCTCGCCCAGCCGATCCTCCGGGACATAGCCGATGCCGAGGCGGATGGCCTGCGCGGGATGGGCGATCCGCTGGACCTTGCCGTCGATGCGGATGGCGCCTTCCGCCGCCGGGGTGACGCCGGCAATGGCGGTGGCGAGTTCGTTGCGGCCGGAATCGGCGAGGCCGGTAATGCCGAGGATTTCGCCCCGCCGCAGGCTGAAGCTCACCCGGCCGAGGCTCGGCGGCAGCGACAGCCCTTCCGCCGCGAACAGCTCTTCGGCCAGCGGGGCGCCGGTGCGGTAGCGCGCGCCGTCAATGTGGCGGCCGGTCATCATCTCGGTGAGCTGGTGCTTGGTGTAGTTGGCCAGCGGCCCCTGCCCAACGCATTGCCCGTCGCGGAACACGATGGCATGGCCGCCGATGCGGTAGCATTCGTCCAGCTTGTGGGTGACGAACAGCACCGCCACGCCTTCCGAACGCAGCCGCTCGACCACGGCGATGAGATTGTCGACCTCGCGGCGGGTGAGCGAGGTGGTCGGCTCGTCCATGATCACCATCTTCGCCTTGGTGGCGATGGCGCGGGCGATGGCGACGAGCTGGCGCTGCGCGAGCGGCAGGTCGGAAACGATGGCGGAGAGATAGGCCGGCGCCGTCGGCAGCCCGACCACCTCAAGCGCCGCCTCGGCGGTGCGCCGCAGACGGCCGCGGTCGAACAGCCGCGCGAGCCGGCCGCCATGGGCGACGAGCTGCTCGTTCAGCGCCACATTCTCGGCGACGGTCAGGTTCGGCAGCAGGGAGAGGTCCTGATAGACGGTCTCGATGCCGGCGGCGAGCGACTGGATGGGGTTGAGCGCGCGGAAGCTGCGCCCTTCCAGCACGATCTCGCCCTCATCCGGGGCATGGGCGCCGGACATGATCTTGATGACAGTGCTCTTGCCGCAGCCATTCTCGCCAAGGAGGTGGTAGGCCTCGCCCGGCACGATGGAAAAGCCGACGCCGCGCAGCGCATGCACGCCGCCGAAGCGCTTGTGAATGCCGCGCAGTTCCAGGAACGCGCGGGGAGCGGTGTCCCGGGAGACCGGAGCGTTGGACACGGAACCGTGGGACACGGGGGACCCCTTCGTCGATGGGCGGCGCGGCGGGATGCGCGTGGGAGAGCCTTCCGCAGGCGCGCGCGGCGCCTGCGGAAGTCCGGTTGGTCAGGGGATCAGAAGAGGTATTCCTTGTAGTTGTTCTTGTCGGCCAGAACCATGCCGTTGCCGATGATCAGCACGCCTTCGCCCGGGCCCTTGGTGACCTTCACCTTCTCATAGCCCGGCACGCCGAGATTGGCGCCGTCCTCGATCTTCTTGCCGGCGATCAGGCTCTTGGCGACCGAGTTCATCGCCATGCCGGCCTTCTGCGGGTCCCAGAAGCCGATGGCGGTGATGGCGCCGGATTCCAGCAGGTCCGCCGAGGGGTTCGGCAGGCCGGTGCCGACCAGGCACACCTTGCCCGACAGGCCGGCCTCGTCGATGGCGCGGCCGACGCCGAGCACGTCATTGCCGGCCGAGGTCTGGAAGCCCTTGATGTCAGGGTGCTTGCGCAGGATTTCCTTGGCCTTCTCATAGGTGGCGTTGGCATCGTCGAACGATTCATTGTTCGCGTCGACCAGCACCATGTCCGGGTGGTTCTTGGCATTGGCCTCGCCGGCGCCGACCCACTGCATATGCGTGCGGCTGCCGAGCGAACCGACGAAGGTGGTCCACTTGCCCTTGCCGCCCATGCACTGCGCCAGGCGCTCGTTCAGCGCCTTGCCGTAATCGGCATTGTCGAAGGCCTCGACATCGGCATGGGTGTTCTTCTGGTTGTCGGCCTCATGGGTCACGACGATGATGCCGCGGTCCATGGCGCGCTTGAGCGTGCCTTCCAGCACGGACGGGTCCATCGGCACCACGGCGAGGCCGTTCACGCCCTTGGCGACGAGATCGGTGACGATCTGCAGCTGCTGGGCGGCGTCGGCGGTGGCCGGGCCGTACTGGGTGGCGACCACGTCCGGGTTTTCCTTCTGGAACAGCTTCACGCCGGTTTCCATGCGGTCGAACCACGGAATGCCGCTGATCTTCACCACGGTGGCGATGACCGGCTTGTTCTGCGCCATCAGCGCGCCGGCCGAACCCGCCACGAGCGCCACGGCCATGGCCGAGCCCAGCAGCAGCTTCTTGGAAAGAGCTCCCATCGTTTCCTCCATTGTTGTTGCTTCCCTCATGTCGAGTTCCGATGCGTGAGGGGGGCGCATCACACGAGCCGTTTGCTCTTGTTGGGCATCAGGAAGCCGGCCACGTCGTAGCGGCCGACCGCCAGGAAGGTCAGAAGCAGCGCGCCCCAGGCGAAGTCGCGCACGAAGTTCGACAGGCCGCCGAAATTCAGCATGCTGGACATCAGCTGCAGGGCGATGGTCGCCAGCACCACGCAGATCACGCGGCCATAGCCGCCCTCGGGCCGCACGCCGGCCATGACCGCGATGAGGATGGCGATAAGCAGGTAAGACGTGCCGTAATCCCACTTCACGTTGACGTTGCGCGACGCGATGATGATGCCGGCAAGGCCGGAGAGCACGCCGCTCGTCGCATAGGTGGCGATCAGCACCCGCGTCTTGGGGAAGCCGGCATAAAGCGCGGCCTTGGGGTTGGTCCCCATCAGCATCAGCCACAGCCCGAACGGCGTGAACTTCAGCAGCGCGGCGATGAAGGCGGCGACGCCGATGAAGATGAGGAAGCTGATCGGCACGCCTAGAAACAGGCCGTTGCCGATCTCCGACAACAGGTCCGGCGTGCCCACCGCCACCGCGCGCCCATCCGAGGCGACGACCGCCAGCCCGGTGAACAACATCTGCGTGCCGAGCGTGCACAGGATCGGCGTGATGTTCATCCGGCTGATGAGCAGCCCGTTGAAGGTGCCGCCGATGAGCCCGATCACCAGCGCGCCGGCGATGAAGGCCACCGAATAGGCCGCCGGCTGGTCGGCGCTCGACAGGAAGGAGCCGACGACCACCGCCGAGAGCACGCCGGAGAGATTGGCCAGCGCAATGCCGGAGAGGTCGATGCCGCCATTGCCGGCGCACATAGCCAGCATGACGCCGATGGCGAGGAAGCCGATTTCGGGCAGTTGCCCGGCCATGGACTGGAGATTGAACGGCGACAAGAAGGCGCCGCCTGAAATGGCCGCTCCCAACGCCAGCACCGCCACATTGATGGCGATGAGCATGACCAGCTGTCCGCCGGTGGCTCGCATGGTCTCCTCCCGGAGTCGCACCGACCTATTTAGTAAACTCTGGCCGGCTTCACTAAATTCGTAGCAAAGGCTTTTGCGCGACGCAAGCGGGCTGCGGCGCCCCTGCGACACCGTTTTCGCGACGGCTCGGCCTCTGCCGCAAACCGCATCGGGATGAAAAAATCAGCACGGCGCCACTGCGGAGTCCGGCAACCCGCCCTGTGGGATTTCGTATGCCAAAGCCTTATGGGACAGTCTCTCTGACCCATCTTCGCGCCCTTCCCGCTGCGGCCGACAGCCAGTTGCGTCGCTGGACGGCGGGCGCCGCCTGCGCAAATCGCAGGCATCGGCTGCGGTCGGGCGCCGGGCCGGACGCACCGTTCTTGCAAGACAGTTGCAAGGCCGGGATATTTGGCTTAACGCTCAAAAAGAGACCCGAATGTTTACTAAACAAATTTCGCCGCGAACCTCATCGGGTTCCATCGGGACGTGCAGCCGGACATGAAAGCCAAAACGTCTTTCACCATTCGGGACATTGCCGGGGCGGCGGGCGTCTCGCCGGCCACGGTCTCGCTGGTGCTGAACGGCAAGGGGGAAATCTCCGGCCTCACCCGCGCCCGGGTGCTGGAAGCCGCCGCCCGGCTCAATTATGTCCCGCGCCTCGCCAAGCCGCGCCCCGACGCCACCGGCACCATCCGCTTCCTCAAGATCGCCAAGCACGGCCACACCGTGAACCGCGACCACAGCGTGTTCGTCTCCGACTATATCGACGGCATGTCGGCGGAAGCGACACGGCGCGGCTATTCGCTTGAGGTGGTGAGCCATGAGGGCCAGGGCATGACGGCGGTGGCCGACATGATCGCCGTCGCCCCGGTCAGCGGCATCATTGCGCTCGGCACGGAAATGTCGGAATCGGACATCCGCGTGCTGCAGGGCGTCGGCCGCCCCATCGTGTTCATCGACACCTTCTACGACGTGGTCGAAGCCAATTTCGTCAATATGAACAATGAGGACGCGGTGCATCAGGTCATGGCCCGGCTGCGCCAGCAGGGCTTTTCGCGCATCGGCTTCGTTGCGAGCCATGTCGAGACCACGAATTTCCAGCTCCGCCATCAGGCGTTCCACCGCAACGCCGCGCGGCTGGAGCTGATCATCGACCCCGCCCATATAATCTCGGTCGAATCCACCTTCGACGGCGCCCATACCGACACGGTGAAGGCGCTGAGCGAGGGGCTGGAACTGGCGGACGCCTATTTCTGCACCAATGACGTGATCGCCTATGGCTTCATCAAGGCGCTGCGCGAATTCGGCATCCGCATCCCCGAGGATGTCGGGGTGATCGGCTTCGACAATCTGCCGCTCAGCGCCACTATGGAGCCGGCGCTCACCACCATCGACGTGTCGAAGCGCAAGATCGGCAATCTCGCCGTGACCATTCTCGACGATCTCATCAACGCCGCCGAACCGCAGCGGCCGGTGAAGATCCTCGTCGGCGCCAGCCTCGTCACCCGCGCCAGCGACCGCGGGCCGGCCGATCCCCGCCCCGCCCCGCGCGCCGTGCGCCGGCGCGGCGTGGCCCAGACCGCGTGAGGAGAGAACCCATGCCGATTCTGGCGATGATTCACACCGTGCCCGCCCTGCCCGCGCGGCTGGAACCGTTGGCCGCGCAGGCGATGCCGGGGTGGAGCTTCGCGCACACGGTCGATGAAAGCCTGCTTTCCGAGACCATCCGCGCCGGCACCCTCACCGAGGCGACGCGGGAGCGGCTTGCCGCCCGTGTGCGCGATGCCGCCGCCGACGCCGACGCGGTGCTCGTCACCTGCTCGACCCTGGGCGAGGCGGTGGACGCGCTGCGCCCGTCCACGCCGGTGCCGCTGTTCCGCATTGATCGCGGCATGGTGGAGGAGGCGGTGCGCCGCGCCCGGCGCATCGGCGTGCTGGCGACGCTGTCCACCACGCTGGAACCGACCGGCCGCCTCATCGAGGCCACCGCCGCCGCCACGGGGCGCGAGGTCACCCTGCTGGCTCAATTGTGCGAGGGCGCCTTCGCCCATCTCGCCGCCGGCGACCGGGCGACGCATGACCGGCGGGTGCGCGAGGCCTTCGAGGAGGTGGCGCCGCAGGTCGATCTTGTCGTGCTGGCGCAGGCGTCGATGGCGGATGCGCTGCCGGCCACCGCCCGTGCGGGCGGCACCGTCCTCACCAGTCCCGAACTCGGCATCGCCGCTGTCGCGGCCACATTGACAGGTCGCACCTGAGCGACCGTGCTTTCCGGGAGAGAGCCCTAATGAAATACCGCACGCTCGGCCGTTCCGGCCTCAAGGTCTCCGCCCTCAGCATGGGCACCTTCTCCTTTGGCGGGGTCGGCGCCTTCGCCATGGTCGCCAATCACGGTGTCCCCGAGGCCCGCCGTCTGGTCGATACCTGCCTCGATGGCGGCATCAACGTCATCGACACCGCCAACATGTATTCGCTCGGCCGCTCCGAGGAGATCGTCGGCGAGGTGCTGGAAGGGCGCCGGGATCGCGTGCTCATCTCCTCCAAGGCACGCATGCGCATCGGCGACGGGCCCAATGACGAGGGCGTGTCGCGCTATCACCTCATCCGCGAATGCGAACGCAGCCTCAAGCGCCTGCGCACCGACCATATCGACATCTATTTCCTGCACGAATGGGACGGGCTGACCCCGCTCGACGAGATGCTCTCGGCGCTCGACGCGCTGATGCGTCAGGGCAAGATCCGCTATATCGGCTGCTCCAACTATTCCGGCTGGCACATCATGAAGGCGCTCGGCATCGCCGAGGCCAAGGGCCTGCCGCGCTTCGTCACCCAGCAGATTCACTACACGCTGGAAGCGCGCGAAGCCGAGTACGAACTGCTGCCCATCGCGGTGGATCAGGGTGTCGGCGTCATGGTGTGGAGCCCGCTCGCCGCCGGCCTGCTCTCCGGCCGCTTCGGCCGCGACAAGTTCCCCGCCGATTCGCGTCAGGCGGCCGGCTGGAGCGAGCCGCCGATCCGCGACAGCGAACGCCTGTGGCGCATCGTCGACGTGCTGAACGACATCGCCGGCGCGCGCGGAGTGACGGCGGCGCAGATTTCCATCGCCTGGACGCTCTCGCGCCCCGGCATCGCCTCGCTGGTGGTCGGCGGCACGGAGGAAGCGCATTTCCGCGACAACATCGCCGCCGTCGACATCACGCTCACGGCCGAGGAGCTGGAACGGCTGAACCTCGTCAGCCGCCCGCCCTATCTCTACCCCTATTGGCACCAGCACAATTTCGCCCGCGACCGCTTCAGCGACGGCGATTGGGCGCTGCATGGCAGCTATGAGGACCTCGGCCACGTCTGACGGGGACACGTACGACGCGGCCACGTCCAGCTTGGACCGGCCTCCGGACGGCTCGGCCTCAGCGGAGACGTTTGCCGGCAAATAGCTTCCGGCGCGCCTGCCGGGCGGCGTTCAGTGCGCAGCGGAGCGGGCCGGCGGGACGTGCAGCCGCCGGCAGGCCCGGCAGGGTGGCGAGGTGCGCGAGCAGATTGCGCGCCACGGCGGCAGGCACGATGCTCTCCTCGATATGCCGCGCCGCCCGCGCGCCCCGCCGCGCCGCTTCGGCGGGGTCGGCCGCCACCGCCCGTAGCGCCGCCACGGCGCCGGCATGGTCCGGCTCGGCCCAGTGTTGGTCCGGCGTGTAGCTGGCATTGGCCTCGCCCGGCTGCACCGGCACCATCGCCCAGTCGACGAGATAGGCGTCCGCGGGCCGCAGAAAGGCCAGCGGCCCGCCCCAGCCGGTGATGATCACCGGGCGGCCGGCGCAGGCAGCCTCGAAGGCGCCGAGGCCCCAGCCCTCGGCGCGGCAAAGCGAGACATAGCAATCGCCCAGCTCGTGCAGCGCCTCGATCTCGCCGTCCGGCAGATCGTCGGTCACCAGGCAGATCGGCGGCGGCAGCCGGCCATGCCGCAGCACGGCGCGGCCGATCATCGCCTCGAATTGCGGCCGCACCGGCACCGCCTCGCCCTCATGTCCGGGATCGCGCCGCACGCGCTCCAGATCATGCGCCGTGGTCTTGATGACCAGCGCCACCTCGTCCTCGGCGCTGAAAGCACCCGTGAAGGCTGCCACCAGCGGGCCGATGGATTTGCGCTCCAGCCAGGTCGAGATTGTGTAGAACACCCGCCGTCCCGCGAGCGGCGGCAGGCGTCGGCGCAGACGCTCGCGGTCCGCCGCGGTCACGTCTCGCGCCGGCCGGGGGAGATGCGGCACGACAAGGATCGGGATCACCACGCCGCTGTCGCGGAACACCTGCCGGTTCCACTCCGTGGGCACGATCACCGCGTCGAGCCGGTTGATCAGCGCCGGCCAATGAGCCGGCAAACGATCCGTCTCCCACACGGTGTGGCCGACCACGACGCGCGTGCCCCGGCCGCGCTCGCGGGCGATGAAATGTGGGTAGTATTCCGGCACGAGATGCAGGATCGCCACGTCGCACGCCGCCGCGTCATCGCGCAGGGCGCGCAGATCCTCCGGCCCCGCGTCCTTTGCGCGGGCCGGCGCATAGCCGAGGCCGAGCCCGCCGCCGGGCAGCAGCGGTTCCCAGGCGACCCGGACACCGGCCGCGTCCAGCGCGCGCACCAGAGCCGCCGCCGCCACGGCATAGCCGCTCACATCGCCGAGGCCGATATAGCGCAGCGAGGTAGGCGAGACGGGGGACGGCACGTTCATGCGCAGCCCCCGCTTTGGCGGGGCGAGAAAAGGCGACGCATGGGTTGAACGGCTCTCCTGGATGGCGTGGCATGGCGGAGTGTCGCCCCCGTGCACGACGCGCCGCGTAGGTGCCACCCCGGCAAGGCGAAGGCAAGGCCGTGCGCCTTATGTTACCGCTTCCTTGCCCTCCCTGTATGTCAGCACCCGTACCATCGACCGCTTAACCAAAAAGTCGCCACACCCTCCGCATTACGAATTGAAACCGCCGGGCCCTCTGTATATCGCTCTGCGGCCCGGCGTGAACGACCATGCGTGGATGAGTAAGATCGTGTAATATTTCGGACGATGAGATTTAAGGGGATAAGCGCGAAGATCACGCGGGCCTGCATCGGTCAACGGCCGAAGTATCTTAAGTGGTACCGAGCTCTTGCACCCCAAAAAGCTTAGTGGCGCGTTGCTTTATGGACGGCGTCTCTCCAGGCCTACGTCTCAACGCTTGTACGGCATCGAATGATCAACCCTCGCGCGGCCGCTGTGACAGACTTTCCCTCGCCGGCCGGGCCCTCACCCGGCGGGGCGCGCATCCCCAATATTTACCACTTCGTCTTCGGTCTCCTGCCGCAGACGGAGCCGTTTCACCTCATGCACTATCTCTGCCTCGCCTCCTGTCTGGAGGTGAACCGGCCGGAGCGCGTGGTCGTGCATCTGCTCAACGAGCCCTTCGGCCCGCTCTGGGAGCTTATCCGCCCGCGCCTAAAGGTGGAGCCGATCCGCGCGGGCGAAAACCGCCTGGCCATGGATTACCGGGACGAGGCCATGGCCCGCTTCGCCTATGCGCATCGGTCCGATTTCATCCGCCTGCGCGTGCTGGAAGAACAGGGCGGCGTCTATGCCGATATGGACACACTGTTCCTGGCGCCGCCGCCCGCTGCCCTGTTCGCGCAGTCCTGCGTCATGGGGCATGAGCGGGTGGACCGCAGCGCCCCCTCCGCCCCCGAAGGCTCGCTGTGCAACGCGCTCATCATGGCCGAGCCCGGCGCGCCCTTCATCCGGCTCTGGATCGAGCGCATGCCGGCCGCCTTCGATGGCAGCTGGAGCAACCACTCCACCTTCCTGCCCTATCGGCTCGCCCGCGAATTTCCCGACACCATCCATATCGAGCCGGAAAGCCGTTTCTTCGCCCTCGACTGGACTCGCGACGGCATTGCCGGCCTGTTCCGCGAGAATCGCCGCCTGCCGCCGGAGGCGTCCAGCCTGCATCTGTGGGCGCATCTGTGGTGGGATGAGGAACGGCGCGACATGTCGGATTTCAGCCATAAGCGGCTGACGCCCGATTATGTCGCCCATGCCCGCACCACCTATGCCCGGCTGGCGCGCCGGCACCTGCCGCCCGGCCTTGCCTCCCCCGCACCCGTTTATGCGCTGCGGCGGCTGTTGCGGATGAAGCGGTCGTGAGCGCCGCGCCTCCCTCGAAAAGCCGGGCGGTGCTGCTCACCCATGTGGTGCCTTCGCCCCAGGGAGTCGGGCTGGTGCGGCGGGCCTGGCGCTGGGCCTGCGAGCTGGCGGCGGCGCATGATCTCGACATTGTGGTGGTGCCCCGCGAGGCCGATCCGCCGCTGCCGCCGGTGCCGCTGCCGGGCCGGCTGCATGTGCTGCGCGGCAGCGGTCCGGCGCTGCGCCGCCGCCACCTGGCGGACTGGTTCGAACCGGACGCCACAATCGCCGCCGCGCTGGCGGGTCTTCCCGGCCCGGTGCCGGCGCGGATCGTCGTCTTCCGCTTCTATCTGCACGACATGGCCGCGCATCTGCCCCCCGCCTGGCGCGCCGTTGCGGAGATGGACTGCGACGATTGGGAATCGGCGACGCGGCTCAGCCTCGCCGGGCTGGCGCTGCGGCGGCGGCGGCTGCACCGCGCCGTGAAGCGGCTGTGGCAGGCCTGGCGCTATCGCCGGCTGGAGCGGCGGTTCCTGCCAAGCTACCGCGTCGTCCACCTCGCCGCCGCCGAGGATGCCGCCCGCGTCAGACGCTGGCCGGGCATAAGCGAGGTGCGCGCCACGCCCAATTGCCTCGTGGTCGATGCACCGTCGACCCTGCCGCCGCCGCCCGAGGGCGGGCGCACCCTGCTGTTCGTCGGCGCGCTGTTCTACGCGCCCAATGAGGACGCGGTGCTCTGGTTCGCCCGCGCCGTGCTGCCGCGCCTGCGCCGCCTGGTGCCGGAGGTCGAAATCGTCGTCGCCGGCACGGCCGGGCCCTCGCTCCGCCGCAAGCTGGCGGCGCATGGCCTCACCTATGCCCATGCGCCCGTCGATCTGCGCCCGCTCTATGCGCAGGCCAGCGCCGTCATCGCCCCGGTGCGTGGCGGCGGCGGCACCAAGCTGAAAGTGCTGGAAGCGTGGCATTATCGGCGCCCTCTGGTCGCCACCGCGCATGCGATGCGCGGGATGCCGATCGAGGCCGGGCGGCACGCGCTGGTGGCCGATGATGCCGAGACCTTCGCCCGCCATTGCGCGGCGCTGCTGACCGACCCGGCGCTCGCCGCCCGCCTCATCGCCGAGGGCGAACAACTCCTGCGCGCGCAGTACAGCCTCGCGCCCCTCTCCTTGCTGCGCGGAGGTGAAAAGCCCCGTGCCTGAATCCGCCCCCCTCATCATCGTGTCGGTCGCCACAGGTTATGGCGGCGCCGAGCGCACCATCGAGACGCTGCTGCCGCCGCTCTTCGCGCAGCGCTGCGTCGAGGTGTTCGCCAGCCATCCGCTGCATCTGGAGCGGCTTCAGCGCCTCTCGCATCCGGGGCTGGTCATCCATGCGGTGGATACGACGCAGGGCGACTTCGCCGCCACCGCCGCCCGCCGTCTGGTGAAGCGCGTGCTGGCGCTGCGCCCGGGCGCCCTGCTGACCAACACGCTCGATTCGCTGCGCATCCTCGCGCTGGCGACGAAATGGCTGCCGGGGCTCGACGCCCTCGCCTGCGTCGCCGCGCATGATTTCCTCTGGTTCGACCATGCGGCGCTGCTGCCGCATGTGCCCCGCGCAACGCTGGTGGTGCCGGACCGTTCGGTGCTGGAAAGGCCGGATTATCTCGCGAGCCATGTCTGGCCGCACGGCCCGATGCGGGCCGTGGTGATCCCCAACCCGGTCGACATCCCCGAAGCGCCGGCGGCCGAGCCGGGCGAGGACGCGCCCTTCCTGCACCTCGCGACGCTGAACGGCTTCAAGGGCCACGCGGCGCTGGTCGCGGCCGCCGCTGTGCTGAAGGCGCGCGGCTCCGGCCTGCGCATCGTCTCGGCCGGGCATCGGCCGATTCCCGCGCTGGAGCGCGAGCTCATGGAACAGATGGCGGCGGTCGACAGTGCCGGCACGCTGGAACTGCAGGACCATGTGCCCGACCCGTCGGCGCTGCTGCGCCAGGCCCGCGCGGTGCTCGTCACCTCCATTTCCGAGCATGGCGGCCCGGAGACCTTCAGCCGCGCCATCATCGAGGCGTGGGCGCAGGGGCGCCCGGTCATCGCCTTCGCCTGCGGCGCGCCGGCGCAGCTCATCCGGCACGAGGTCGACGGCCTGCTGGTCGATGAAGGCGATGTCGCGGGGCTGGCGGAGGCCATCGAGCGGCTGCACCGCGATCCCGCCCTTGCCGACCGTCTCGGCCGCAACGGCTTTGAACGCGCCGCGCGCGACTTCGCCACGCCGCAGATTCTGGCCCAATGGACGGCGGTGCTCGACGGGCGCTGGTGCGTGCGCCGCCTCGCCCCGCCCGCTGGCGCGGGGCAAAGCCGCCGCGCGCTGCTGCTGGATGTCTCGCTGACGCTGGAAAACGGCTGGCACTCCCCGGTCGGCATGTCGCGGGTGGAACGGCACACGGCGGACCACATCGCGGCGCAGCCGGTGCGGGTGCAGCTGGTGCGGCGCAGCCCGGAACAGGGCGGCTACCGCCGGCTCACCGGGCAGGAGTTGGAATTTCTCGCCGGCACGCCGGACGGCCTGGGGCGGATCGCCGATGCCGAGCTCGCCGCTGCCGAGCGGGCCGAGGGCGCTCTGCCGCCGCCCCCCCGCCCCCGGCCGCCCGGGCCGGTGACGCGCGCGCTCGCCTCGCTTCAACTCACTGACCCGCGCCTGCGCCGGCTGATAGCGCATCGACTTGCGCGCCGGCTGATGCGCAAGCTGGAGCGCCGCGTGACGGCGCGGCTGCGCCGCGCGCCGCGGCCCACCCCGCCCCTCACACCGGCGGCGGGCGATGTGCTGCTGAGCGTTTCCAACCCGTGGGACTATCTGGCCCCCGCCGTCTTCACCGCGCTGCGGGCGCAGGGCGTGCGGCTGGTGCTCGCCGTGCACGATCTGATGGTGTGGGAGACGCCGCAATGGACCGCCGGCCGCGACCCGCGCCGCTACAGCGCCGACATGCTCGGCACGCTGGCGCAGGCGGACGCGCTCGTCGCCGTCTCCCAGCACACGGCGCGGCAGGTGGAGCGGGCGCTGGCGGAACAGGGCTGCGCGGTTCCACCTCTGCGCGTCGCCGCACCCGGCGGCCTCGACACGGCGGGCGCCCTCGCCGGCGGGCCGCCGCCGGGGCTGCCGAAGGACCGGCCCTTCGTCCTCTATTGCTCGACCATCGAGATTCGCAAGAATCACATCCTGCTGCTGAATCTGTGGGAAGAGCTGCGCGAGACCCTGCCGCCGGAGCGCCTGCCGGTGCTGGTCCTGGCCGGCCGCTGGGGCTGGGGCGTGGACGCGGTGCGGCTGGCGGTGGAGCGCAACTGGCGGCTGGCGCCGCATGTGCGGGTGGTGCCGGCCCTGCGCGATGAACAATTGCGCTGGCTCTACCGCCATGCCCGCTTCACCGTCTTCCCCTCCTTCACCGAGGGGTTCGGCCTGCCGGTGGCGGAAAGCCTCGCCCTCGGCACGCCAGTGCTGATCTCCGCACACCCCGCGCTGATCGAAGCCTCGGCCGGGCTGATGCCGACGCTCGATCCCGGCGATCTGCCGGCCTGGCGCGCGGCGGTCACCCGCCTGTGCCTTGACGACACATATCTGGCGCAGTTGCGCGCGAAAGCCGTGCACTACGCCCCCGCGCCTGCGGAGCTTCTGCCCCGGGCGCTCCTTCAAGCCGCCGACCTGGCCCGATAATGAACGCCCCCTCGCCCCAGATGCCGCCCCCGCTGGAGCCGCAGGCGCTGCGGGCCGCGCTGCGCCATTTTCAGGACCGGCTGCAGGCGCAGGAGGCGCAATTCGCCCGGCTTCAGCGCCAGATCAAGAAGCAGGCGGCCGAGCTGGCGCAGTGCCGCGAGGCTCTGCAACGCCAGCCGGGTGCGCGGTCGCGCCTGTCCGACACGCTCGCGCTGCGCCACCTCGCCCGCGCGCTGCGCGGCCTGCTGCCGCGCCGTTGGCGCGAGACGCTCGCCCGCATGAACGTCGCCACCGGGGCGGAGGGCGCACCGGACTATCGTGTGCGCGTGCGCGCCCTGCGTGCCTCCGGCCAGCTGGCGCGCACGCGCAGCGTGGCGCTGGTCGCCCCGGAAAGCCTGCACCGCGCGGCGACGGCGGCAGCGCAGCTCATCGCGGCGATGGGATTGCGCTGCACGGTGCACAGCACCATGCCCGCCGCCTTCACCGAAGACCTCTATCTCGTGATCAGCCCGCGCGCTTTCGCCGAGCTGCCGCCGCCGGACCGGCGCATTCTGTGGCTGGTGGAATCCGGCGAACTGGCGGGGGAATGGAACGCCTCGCTTCACGCCCGGCTCGCCGGCTCGCTCGCCGTGTTCGAGGCGGTGCTGCCGCGCATCGCCGAGCTGCAGGCGCACGGGCTGGTGCAGCACCAGATTTTCCATGTGCCGCTGACGCCGTTCACCGCGCCCAACCCGGTGCGGCCGGACCGCTCGCCGCTCGGCCTGCCGCATATGCTGGCGCGCGCGCTGCATGGTTGCGGCGTGGTGGATGAGGCCTGCTTCGAGGCCGCCACCGCCGAGACCCGGCTCGACGCGCCGGCGCTCGTGCTCTGCCTGCCGGAGGCGCCGGAGCGCTTCGCCCTCGCCCGCGAGAGCCAGCGCCACGGCGCCCTGCTGTTTCCCGGCCTGCGTCATGTCGAGGGCTGGAAGGGCACCGCGCTCAGCTACCGCTATCTCGCGCGCCGCGCGCTGGCGGCGGGGCGCGAGCGGCTGGTGATCTGGGAGGACGATGCGCGGCTGCCCGCCGATTTCGACACCCGCCTTCCCGCTCTGCTCGCGCGGCTGGAAGCACAGGCCGGGGACTGGGACGTTTTTTCCGGCCTGATCACCGATCTCTCGCCGCAGGGCGAGGTGAAGGCGGTGCATGCCGATGGCGCGAACCTGCTCATCGAGCTCGACACTGTCATCGGCATGGTGTTCGGCGTCTACGGCCCCAAGGCCCTGAACGCGCTCGCCGGCTACCGGATGGCAGGCGATGACGTGATGAAGGCCACAATCGACCGCTATCTCGAAACGCTGGACCTGCGCTGCTGGACGGTGTTTCCGCCGCTGGTCGGCCATGCCGACCATGTGTCGTCCACGCTCTGGGACCCGACGGGAAGCCGTTTCCTCAGCAATGAGTGGCTGAACCCGATGATCGATGGCAGCCAGTTCCGCCTGCTGGCGAAGATCGCCGACCGGCTGGAAGGCGCCGCCCGTCCACCGGTGGACGGGCGCTGACGGGGCCGCCATCGGGCCCCGCCGGCGCCCGCTGTCGGCTCTACGCGATGCCCACCGCGCGCACGGTCGGCTCTTCGTCCTCCACCTCCTCCACCGGGCTGATCGACACCGCCATATCTGTCATGACGGCGTTGCCGAAGATGGTGGCGAAGGCGGCATCCGCCGCGTCGCGCCCGACGCCGATGCGCACCAGCCCCTGCAAGGCCGCCTTGCGGGTGGGATCGAACAGATACCAGGCGCCGTCGAGATAGCATTCGAACACCGCGTGGAAATCCGGCGGGTCGAGCTGCCAGGCATAGGAGCTGGCGAAGCGCGCCGGAATGGAGAGCGCGCGGCAGAAGGCGATGCCGAGATGGGCGAAGTCGCGGCACACGCCGGCGCGCTGCACCATCGTGTCATAGGCCGAGGTCTCGGAGGTCGAGCTGCCGCTGAGATAATCGACATGGTCGTAGATCCAGTTGCAGATCGCCGTCACACGCTGGTGCCCCGGCGGCAGGGCGCCGAATTCCCGCAGCGCGAAGCGGGCCAGCCGGTCGGACTGGCAGTAGCGGCTGGGGTTGAGGAAGGGCGTCACCTCAAGCGGCAGCTCCGCCACCGGCGTTTCGCTGAGGCTGGCGGGGTCGGCGTCATACATGGAGAGATCGACGGTGGCGGCATAGTCGACCTCGAACGTGCCGGGTTCGACCACCACCCGCACCAGCCGCGTGCCGCCGTCGAGTTCGTGCCGGTCGGCGGCCACCGTGGGGGTGAGGTTCAGCCGCTCGCTGAGGATCTTCTGGTTGCGCAGCGCCGCCGCCTCGATGTTGAGGAGAAAGACGGTGGTCTCACGCACCTCATAGGCGAGCCGGGAGGCGACGTTGAATTTCATGGGGGTGGTTCCGGTGGGAGGACGTGCCCCTATGACGCGCGCCGCGCGGTTCGGTTCCCCGGGATACCGCAGGATTCGCGCGGGCCCTGCTTGAGGCCGGCGTCATCCCGGCAGGACCACACGCCCTGTCCGGGATCGTGGCCGCCCAGGCCAACTCATCCGCTCGCCCTTGGGCGGACGCATGGACGGGCTGAGATCAGACCGGTATCGGCGCTGAACGCGGCAGAATCGGCGACACCTGAGCGCCGAAGCGCATCTTTCGGTTGCTCGTATCGATACTTTACATACTATAGGTTGAAATCCGGCTTCACCCCACCGGAAAGCCCGGCGATCATCATCGCCGTTACGTATGAAATTCCATCGTTGGAGACATCATCATGTCCACCCTCCTGACGATCAACGTAACGAACCATATATCGGCAACGCAGACCTTCTATTTCTTCCAGCACCCATCCATGTATACAGGCGGATCGAGGGTCTACAGCAACTCTCTCTATAGCCAGGCGCTCGGCAATTACGCCTCTACCGGCAGCGTGCTGACGTTCCAGGTCAGCCTCCAGCCCTACGCCGGCATTCAGCAGGCGCACCAGCAGCCGCAGGTCGGCCAGTCCTCGGGCTTCGCCTCTGCCTACCGCGCAATCGAGCTTGCACCAGCGTCCGGCACGGCCAATGACTGCACCACCGCGTCGGTGAGCCCCCTCGGCCTGTCACCCGCCACGGTGGGTCCGAATGTTGAGCCGGGCGCGTTCCGCATCATCATGCCGACCTACCAGCCACCCGTCCTGTACAACATCGGCTCGGCGGTGCAGGCGAATGGGAGCCTCCTGCTCTCGAACTTCGTCGTCGCCAACCCGGCGAGCACCACCGATTGTCAGCCGATCCTGCGCTACTATGTGCAGACAGGCAGCTACATGGCCGGCTCTGTGATCAACTTCACCACGTCGAGCGTCACCGCGGCCCTGTGCGACTTCACGGGCGGCTACTCCACCATGAATGTCTCGCTGAACCCGGACGGCACGTGGACCGTCCAGGCGATCCGGTAAACGATCTCAGCCGGCGACCGCCGCTGTCCGGGATCGCGCTCCGATCCGGGCGGGGGATCCCGGCTCTCCGCCTGCGGCTGCGGCCGGGATGACGCGCACCCGGAGGGTCGGCGGAAAGGGCCTCACACCCTGCCGATCCGCACCCTGTTGTCGTGCAGCGCCGCGCCGCCGACGGGGGCGACGGGGTCGGCGCCGGTGAGGCTGTTAATGCCGCGCCCGCCCTCATGCGCGCGGTTCGGCCAGATCGATTCCGCCACCACCACGCCGCGCCGCAGCCCGTCGAACAGCCGCGCGTGCAGAAGCACCGCGCCGCGCGCGCTGGCGACATCGAGCAGGTCGCCCTCCCCGATGCCGAGGCCGGCCGCGTCCTCGGGGTGGATCAGCAGTTCCGGCCGCTTCTCGCGGGCAAGCGACCCCTCGGTCTCGGTGAAGGTGGAGTTGAGGAAGGAGCGGGCCGGCGCGGTGACGAGGCGGAACGGGTATTCCGCATTCGCCTCCTCGGTCACCGCCCAATGGTCGGGCCATTCCGGCATGTCGCGATAGGGGCCGAACTTGCCCGGCGAGGCGTAACGCGAATGCGCCCAGTCCGGCTTCAGCCGGAACTTGCCGTCCGGCCAGTTGAAGCCTTTCACATAATGCGCGGTGTCGAAATCCGGCTGCACGTCGAGGAAGCGGTTCGCCTCCAGTTCCTCCACCGTGCCGCGCCCCTTGGCCTGCAAGAGCCAGTCGACATGCGCGCGCGGGCTCATCTCGAAACCGGGATGCGACGCGCCGAGCCGCTCGGCGAGGGCCACGATCACCTCGTGGTTGGTCCGGCACTCGCCCGGCGGCTCCACCAGCTTGGGGCCGAGGATGACATATTGATTGCCGCCGCCCTGATAGAGGTCGTCATGCTCGGTGAACATGGTGGCCGGCAGCACGATGTCGGCCATGGCCGCCGTCTCGGTCATGAACTGCTCATGCACGGCGACGAACAGGTCGTCGCGGGCAAAGCCGCGCCGCACCGTCTCCTGATCCGGCGCGATGGAGACCGGATTGGTGTTCTGGATCAGCATGGCGGTCACCGGCGGCCCGCCGAGCAGTGCCTCGGCATCGCCGGTGAGGATGGCGCCGATGCGCGACTGGTCGAGCTCACGCGCCGTGGTGGGGATGTCGAGCCCCTCCACCATGCGCTTGTTCCAGCCATAGATGGCGCTGTTGGAATGGAAGGCGCCGCCGCCCTCATGCTGCCAGGCGCCGGTGACGGTGGGGATGCAGCTCACCGCATGCATCGCCACCGCGCCATTGCGCGAGCGGGTGAAGCCGTAGCCGGCGCGGATGAAGGTTTTCTTGGTGCGGCCGATGGCGTGGGCGAAGGCGACGATCTCCGCCGCCGGCAGGCCGGTGAGGTCGGCCGCCCATTCCGGCGTGCGGGTGGCGAGATGCGCTTCCAGCCCGGCCGGATCGTCGGCGAAGGCGGCGAGATAGGCGCGGTCGGCCATCCCGTCGCGAAAAAGCACATGCATCACCGCGCAGGCGAGCGCGCCGTCCGTGCCGGGGCGGATGAGGATCGGGATATCCGCCTGCTCCATGGTGGGCGAGCGATAGACATCCACCACGGCGATCTTCGCCCCGCGTTCCTTGCGGGCGCGGATGGCGTGGGTCATCACATTGATCTGGGTGGACACCGGATTGGTGCCCCAGATCACCACGAAATCGCTCTTCGCCATTTCGCGCGGGTCCGGCCCGGCGAGCTTGCCGGTGCCGGCGAGGAAGCCGCTCCAGGCCGGGTTGACGCAGATCGAGGAGAAGAAGCGCGAATAGCCCTTGGCGCGGGTCAGCCGGTTGATGCCGTCGCGCATCACCAGCCCCATCGTGCCGGCATAGTAATAGGGCCACACCGTCTCCGGCCCGTGGGCCTGTTCCGCCGCGCGGAAGCGGTGGGCGATCTCGTCCAGCGCCTCGTCCCAGGAGATCGGAGCGAAGCGTCCCTCCCCCTTGGGCCCGATGCGGCGCAGAGGATGGGTCAGTCGGTCCGGGTGATTGGCTCGCTCGGCATAGCGCGCGACCTTGGCGCAGATGACGCCGGCGGTGAAGCTGTTGTCGCGCGAGCCGCGCACGCGGCCGATGCGGCCGTCCGCCACCTCGATCTCCAGCGCGCAGGTGGAGGGGCAGTCATGCGGACAGGCGGAATAACCAGTACGGGTCGGCGAGATGTGCTGATTCATGAAAAAGGCGCTCCGCTTTTATCCTAGCGGAGCGCCTTCGGTTTTTACACCTGTCCGATCGGTGCTGCGATCAGGCTCAGTGCGCGGTCGCCTCGCGGCGGCGGCTCTTGACGATCCAGCCGAAGGAGACAACGAACACCGCGCCGACCACGGCCGCGAGATAATGCGGCACGGCGGAGGCCTTCAGGCCGACCGGGTCCTCGGGATCGGCGATCACCTCGACCAGCCACGGCGCCCAGCCCTGCATCGCCTGCAGCACCACCTTGTCGCCCACCAGCATCTCGCCGGCGATCCAGCCGAGCAGCGCGGCGCCGAACCAGATGAGGATGGGGAAGCGGGAGATCAGCTTCAGGATCAGCTGCGAGCCGAAGATGATCAGCGGGATGGTGAGCAGAAGGCCGAAGATGAACAGTTCGGCATGGCCGCGCGCGGCGGCGGCGATCGCCACCACATTGTCGAGGCTCATCACCGCGTCGGCGATAGCGATGGTGCGTACCGCCTTCCACAGGCTGTCGGCGCCCTCCACATGGTGCCCCTCGCCGCCCTCGTCGAGCACCAGCTTGATGGCGATCCAGAACAGCAGCAGGCCGCCCACCACCTTCAGGAACGGCACGCCGAGCATATACGACACCACGAGGGCGAAGATGATGCGCAGGCCCACCGCCGCACCGGCGCCGAGCAGAATGCCCCATTTGCGCTGCTTTTCCGGCAGCGAACGGCAGGCGAGCGCGATCACCACCGCGTTGTCGCCGGAGAGCAGCAGGTCGATCCAGATGATCTGGAGCAAGGCCACCCAGAAGATCGGGCTTGAGAAATCCATCATGTCCTCTCTGAGAGTCGGGTCTTGTTCAGATGTCAGAGGGAATACCCGCCCCCTTTCTGGCATACATTATAATTTGCGCCAGAAAGCACCCCTGAAACGCCCGACGCCCGCGCTCTTGCCGAGTCGCGGGCGCCGAGGGGGAGGGAAGCCCCGTTCAGGTCAGGAGCCGTGCGGGCCCGCCGCGTGGGCCCCGCCCTTGAAGCGGGAGATCGCCCAGCCGGTGGCCAGCACGATCACCGCGCCGGCGGCGGCGGCGGCATATTCATAGTGGTGGACGACGGCCTCGCCGAAATAGTCCAGCACCTTCACGTCGGAGACGAACATCTCGCCGGCCACCCAGCCCAGCAGCGCCGCGCCGGCCCACACCAGGAAGGGGAAGCGGGCCAGCAGGCCCATGATCAGCGCCGCGCCGGCGATGATCATCGGGATGGAAATGACGAGACCGATGATGATGAGCGTCCAGTTGCCATCCGCCACGGCGGCGATGGCGACGACATTGTCGAGGCTCATCACCAGGTCGGCAACGGCGATGGTGCCGACGGCGCGCCACAGATTGTCATGCGCGGCGACGCCACCTTCCTCGCCCTCTTCCGGCAGCACGAGATCAACGGCGATGTACATGAGCGCCAGCGAACCGACGATGCGCAGCCAGGGCAGGCCGAGCAGCACGGCGATGATGGCGGTGAACACGATGCGCATGCCGACGGCGACGCCGGCGCCCAGGATCATGCCGGTGCGGCGCATCTTGTCGGGCAGCGAGCGGCAGGCCATGGCGATGACCACGGCGTTGTCGCCCGAAAGCAGGACGTTGATCCAGATGATTTTGAGAAGTGCCAGCCAGAATAGCGGCTCAAGGTAGCTCATTGCGGTCGTTCCCTCACCTTCCCGTCCGGATGCGGACGGGACTCCAAGTCAGTTGTGTCGGCGTTGGCGCGCCATGATTTGAGGTGAGGCAAGAGGAGGTGGCTCCGGCGGGCCCACTCCCGGGCGCTCTTGGCGCGCCATTAACGGCATCCCCGCTGCGGGCCACTTCTCCATGGCCGGACCCCCGCAGCGCCCATTTGGGGAACATACATAATAATCCATGCGGTGGCCAAGCCCGAATACCGCATTTTTCTCAGCAAATGATGCTGCGAGAGCTTAGTCTACGCTGCTTCGCAAAAAGAAACACCCCGTCCGGAGGCCCGGACGGGGTGCGATTTCAACGCCTTGCCACCCTTACGGGCGGCAGATCGTGCGATCAGCCGACGATTTCGTTGCCGGAGAAGAACTGCGCGATTTCGATCTGCGCGTTCTCCAGGCTGTCGGAGCCATGGGCCGAGTTCTCGCCGACGGACAGGGCGAATTCCTTGCGGATGGTGCCCTCGGCCGCGTTGGCCGGGTTGGTGGCGCCCATCACTTCACGGTACTTGGCGACGGCGTTCTCGCCTTCGAGCACCTGCACGACGATCGGCTCGGAGATCATGAAGTCCACGAGCTCGCCGAAGAAGGGGCGCTCCTTGTGGACGCCGTAGAAGGTCTCGGCCTGGGCGCGGGTCAGCTGAATGCGCTTCTGCGCGACGATGCGCAGGCCCGCCTTCTCGATCAGCGCGTTGACGGCGCCGGTGAGATTGCGACGGGTGGCGTCGGGCTTGATGATGGAAAAAGTGCGCTCGAGCGCCATGGTCTGTTTCCCTGGAAATGTGGGGGCGAAAAGTTCGCAGCGGCTTATAGCGGCGCCTCCGCCCGCGGACAAGAGAAGCCCGGGCGGCGTTTTCGACACGCCTTGGCAACACCCCCGGCCGAATCGTTCGTACACGAAATAACCCGCTTGCGGCGGAACCCGGCGGCGCTCATCTGTTTAGGCAACAGAGCGGCCGGAGTGCCGTGGCGCAGGGATGTTACCGATGAAGAAATGTGTTCTGGCCATCGCGGGGATGGTGGCCGTGCTTGTGGGCTTTCTCGCCGTGCCGTTCCTTCCCGTCGCCGACGCGACGACCGACCCGGCGCGGGAGCCCGCGGGCTACAAGACCTGCTATCTGGAACGGCGCGCCGTGTTCACCGAGGGTGCCCCGCGTTGGGTGAAGGCGCCGCGTTGCGTATTCGCGGAATAATCGCTGTTCACGACTTCATGATTACCTCTTGGAACTCTTCCGGGAGTACGCACGTTAAGTCGGTGTTAACGGACGAAACGAGACGCAGACGAATGAACGTACCTGAAACGTATCGTTCCGCTGCCGCCGCCAGAACGGGCGGCGCAGAAAGAGAAGGTTTGCGCCTGCAGTTTCGTGTTGAAGTGATGAGCGCGTTAAGGACGCAATGAAGCCCGGTGGCATCCCCACCGGCAGGTGGATGAGGTGCCGCGATGTACAAGGCCATTGCCATCAGTGCTGTTGCCGCCGTCATGGGTTTCACCGCGCTCTTCATCGGCGCGGCCGACGCGACCGGCTATTTCAAGCGCCAGCTTCCCGTCGCAACGGTCGAGATCCCCGTCGAGCAGGTGGCCGGCGACTGCGTGATGCAGTCCCGCTGGGTCACCGATGCCGGCCGCATGGTCGAGGTCGAGCGGCCCGTCTGCTACTGAGGCATAGCGGTGCGCTAAGGCGGGGTTGATCGGTCCCTTCGGACACACACTCCACCTCACTGCACTCATCATCCACTCGTTTCACAGGTTAGGCTCGCGGCATCCCCACTCCCCCAAGCCCCAACGCGAGCCCATCAGCCCCGGCTTCTCCCCCAAGGAGCCGGGGCACTTTTTTGTCCGCCGCTCCGGCGGCCGGATGAACAACAGCCAACGGCGCGTTCAGCCTGCGTTGCGCCGCTCCGTGCAGGATAGGCGTATTCCGGAAACGGAAACAGCCAATGGCAGCCGCCGTTCCCGCCGACCCGGCGGAGGCTGAAGGCTGAACGCCCCGGCCGCGCTGCGCGAGGCCGGGGCGTTTCTCCCCTCCTCCATGCCCGCTTCGGCGAAGCTGATAGAAACCATCATCCTTCCGAATTAGTCAGCACCGCCAAGCTGTTGCACACTGCCGGCCCTTTTCGGCGCGCCCATGCGCCGGCCTTCACCGGGAGTGCCCTCATCCCGACCTCGCCGCTGCCCGAGACGTTGGAACAGCTGGTCACGCACCGCTACCGCACCTTCGCCGCCTATAATGCATGGGCCAATCAACGGCTTTTGGCGGCCGCGTCCCAGCTCAGCGACGCGCAGTACCGGGCCGCGCGCGGCGCGTTTTTCGGCTCGGTGCATGGCACGCTGAACCATCTCCTCGTGGGCGACCGATTGTGGATGCGCCGGCTCACCGGCACCGGCATGGAACCGGCGGGTCTCGACGCTATCCTGTTCGAAACGCTGACGGAATTGGCGCCGGCCCGCACGGCCGAGGATGCTCGAATCGCCGCCTATGTCGATGGGCTCGACGCAGCGACACTGGTGGCCGAGCACAGCTATGTCACCGTCAACGGCACCCGCTTCACCCAGGTTCTGGCGACCATTCTCGACCATGTGTTCAATCACCAGACCCATCACCGCGGCCAGGTTCACTGTCTTATCAGTGGCTTGCTCGGTAATGACGCCGCGCCTTCGCTCGATCTCGTCGCTTTCCAGCGCGCGAGCGGCTTCTCCCGCCAAGGCTAGGCGCCGCGCGCCGTTACTCTTGCCGACGGACCGCCGGCGCGGCACAAGACGGGCATGATCATTCTCGACGATATCTCGCTCCGCATCGCCGGTCGGCTTCTGATCGACCACGCCTCGGTGGCGCTGCCGGAAGGCGCGCGGATCGGCCTCGTCGGCCGCAACGGCACCGGCAAAACCACGCTTTTTCGCGCCATTACAGGCGAATTGGAGCTGGAAAGCGGAGATATCCGCATCCCCGCCGCTGCGCGCATCGGCCAGGTGGCGCAGGAGGCGCCAGCCGGACCGGAGAAGCTGATCGACGTGGTGCTGGCGGCGGACACGGAACGCGCCAAGCTTTTGAAGGAACGCGAGAAAGCCACCGATCCCGCGCGCATCGCCGAGATCGAGCTGCGTCTGGTCGACATCGACGCGCACGCTGCGCCCGCACGCGCTGCCCGCATTCTCGCCGGCCTCGGCTTCGATGATGCCGCCCAGCAGCGCGCCTGTTCGGAGTTTTCCGGCGGCTGGCGCATGCGCGTGGCGCTGGCTGCCCTGCTCTTTGCCGAGCCGGACCTGCTGCTGCTGGACGAACCGACCAACTATCTCGACCTTGAAGGCACGCTGTGGCTGCAGGACTTCCTGTCCCGCTACCCCCGCACCGTGCTCATCGTCAGCCATGACCGCGAACTGCTCAACCAGTCGGTTGGCTTCATCCTGCATCTCGACCAGGGCAAGCTAACCCTTTGGCGCGGCGGGTATGATTCCTTCGAGCGCCAGCGCGCCGAGAAGCAGGTGGTCGACCAGAAGGCGCGGGCGAAGCAGGAAGCCAAGCGCAAGCATATGGAAGCCTTTGTCGAGCGCTTCCGCGCCAAGGCGACCAAGGCGAAGCAGGCGCAATCGCGGCTGAAGGCGCTGGCCCGCATGGCGCCGATCGCGGAAGCCGCGAGCGAACAGGCGGCGGCGATCTCCATCCGCCATCCCGAGCGCATTCCCTCGCCGCCGATCCTGACCCTGGACGGCGTTTCGGCCGGCTATACGCCCGGCAAGCCGGTGCTGCGCAACCTCACGCTGCGCATCGACCATGACGACCGCATCGCCCTGCTCGGGCCGAACGGAAACGGCAAGTCCACGTTTGCCAAGCTGATTTCCGGCCGGCTTGCCCCTCTGGGCGGCAGCATCGTGCGTGCGGCCGGGCTCGACATCGCCTATCTCGCCCAGCACCAACTCGACGAGTTGGTCGCCAATGAGACCGTTTACGACCATGTGCGCCGGCTGATGCCGGAGGCACCGGAAGCCAAGGTGCGCTCGCGCGCGGCGGAAATGGGCTTTTCCGGCGCGACGGCCAATACGATCATCGCGGCGCTGTCGGGCGGCGAGAAGGCGCGGCTGCTGCTCGGCCTCGCCGCTTTTCATGGTCCGCATCTGTTGATTTTGGACGAACCGACCAACCATCTCGACATCGCGGCGCGGCAGGCGCTGATTGAGGCGATCAACGATTTTCCCGGCGCCGTCATCCTCATCAGTCACGACCGCACCCTCCTCGACGCCTCCGCCGAGCGTTTGTGGCTGGTGGCGGAGGGGACGGTGCGCCCCTATGACGGGGATCTCGACGAATATCAGCGCCTCGTCGTCGGTCGCACCGCCTCTGCGTCGCGCAAGGAGGCGTCAGGCACCCGCGCCGATGAACGGCGGCAGGCGGCGGATCGGCGCAGCGAGACGGCGCCGCTGCGCAAGCGGATCAAGGATCTCGAGGCGACGATTGCCAAGCTGGAACGCAGCCTCAGCACGCTCGACGCCAAGCTCGCCGACGACACGCTGTATACGCGGGCGCCGCTGGAGGCGCAGCGTCTGGCGCGTGAGCGCAGCGCGGCGGCGGATGCGCTGGCGAAGGCAGAGGAAGACTGGCTCGACGCCTCGGCCGCGCTTGACGAGGCCATGGCCTCCTAGAGCATTTCACTGTTTCACGGAAACAGTGAAATGATCTAATTCTTTGTTTTGTCGCGTTTTCTTCACGTGAACCGGTATCCACTTCACTCGACAACGCTCTAGCCGCAACGCCGCGCACAAAGCCGGAATACCGGGCTGAAGTGGACTTTCATTTTCTGAGAAATAGGTAGACGCCGTGCGAGGCTTCTCGCATGGCGCGATGTCGCATACGCGTGACAGGATCGCCCGCCGACCGATTGCGGTGAAAACCGCATCGCACGATGCCCAAAAGCAAAAAGCCCCGGCACAAGGCCGGGGCTTTCCGTAGAACCGATCCTAGAAGGGATCAGAAAGAACGCTTCGCCGAGAAGGTGACGCGGTTCTGCTCGGTGGTGTCGGTCACAGAGGTGCCGAAGTAGGAATTGCCACCGCTGTATTCGGCCGACAGGTAGTCGTACTGCAGGACGAGGGTCAAGCCCTTGACCGGCTTCCAACCGATGTTCACGCCGACGTTGTAGCCGGTGAAGTCGATGCTATTGATGTTGTCAACCGCGTAATCGTCGGAAGCGGTGTAGCTACCCACGAGGGTGGTGAAGACGGCGGGCGTCCAGTAGTGGGTCAGCGAACCACCGACGTACCAGCCGGCGACGCCGTCACCGTAGTAGTCGACAACCGGGAGAGCGCCGGCGAGGCCGAGATAGCCCGGAGCGCCCTTGGAGTAAGCGCCTTCGACGTACAGGGTGGTGGTCTCAGCGAAGTCGAAGCGCACACCAGCGAGAGCGGCCCAGCCGGAGTCGTCGGCGCTCGAGATGAAGCCCGTGCCACCGAGGCCTACATAGTAAACATCGCCGATGTTGTGGTAAGCACCGGAGATCTTGAACGCACCCCAGGTGCCTTCATAGGCAATGTTCGCGACGATATCCGGAACCTGCTGGCCCTGGGTCGTGAACGAACCACCGAACGGCGTGAAATCGCCGAAGCCGTAGTCGTCTTCGCGAGCCTGACCGTCTTCGAGGGCGATGGTCGCCGAGAAGCCATTGCCGAAGT
Source organism: Ancylobacter polymorphus (assembly GCF_022836935.1). Lineage (NCBI taxonomy): Bacteria > Pseudomonadati > Pseudomonadota > Alphaproteobacteria > Hyphomicrobiales > Xanthobacteraceae > Ancylobacter > Ancylobacter polymorphus. The sequence continues at coordinate 3,923,274 of NZ_CP083239.1, forward strand.
CAGCGGTGTACTGGATCACGTTGAGCGACTGATCCGAGTAGAAGTTACCCGGACGGATGCCGTACCAGCCGTCACCAGCCCAGAAGTCGAAGGCCGAAGTGGCCTGACCGAAGGTGAAGCCCGCGAACTGGATATAGCCGTACTTCAGGACAGCGCGGTTACGCGTGGTGTCCGAGAAGACCGCCGAGGTGGTGCCGTCGTCGGTCAGACCGTAGCCGTAGTTCTGCCCCTGCTCGAAGCGAGCTTCGATGTAGGAACGCAGGGTGCCGTATTCGGTCTGGGTGCGAGCGTCGAGCTGAACAGCGGCGCGGCTGTAGAAGTCGAACTGACCATCCGGCTTACCGGTGTAACGGAAGAAGCCTTCGCCAACTTCGTAGGCGCTAACAGTGCGCTCGACCTTGGTGTAGTAGGTGTCGGCCGTCACGTAGCCGCCGACCTTCAGGCAGGTATCGGTGCCCGGGATGTAGTAGAAGCCCGCGCCGTAGGTGGAGCAGATCTTCACATATTCCGCAGCCTTCGCCTTCACAGGCAGATCGGCCGCCGCAGCAGTCCCGACCATCGCAAGCCCGGCGACCGAGCCGAGCAGCACATTCTTAATGACCGTCTTCAATTTCATTCTCCCCCAAATTGGACCAATGTTGGGTTTTCGATTGTCAGGACCCGCCGCACGGCGCGGCACCCACAGCGATACTGTTCGAAACCACCGGACGGCGCAAAGCCAAAGTGGCGCCAAAGGGCCCTCAGCGCCCATTCCGCCACGATGTGTTGCTGTCGAGACACAATTCTCACACCGCACGTGCCGACCGCCGGACTGGCGGAAACCCCGTCAAAAGCCTTGGTAAATCAGGGGTTAACGGGCACGCGCCCGAATTCTTCGCCGCTGGGCGCTGCAGAATGTGGCGACCAGTGCCACGCGTGGGCCGCAATCAGCGGCGCTGCCAGCGCCCGTTCTCGTCCTGCTGCCAGTAGGTCACGTCGTGACCTTCGGCCTTCGCCGCGCGCCACGCCTGGCGGACAGGTTCGACGGCTTCGGAATCGTTGCCGTCAAAGAGATGGATCACCCGCTGGTAGATGCCCGTATCGGGAATCACTGCGCCATCAATGAGAAAGCGCACCACGGCGCCGTTGAGATTCGATTCTTCCGTGGTGAGCAGGATGGGCTGTCGGGCCGGCTCGCCCTGGCGGTCGGTGCCATGCGGCAGGAAGGCTGCGTCGTCATAGGTCCACAGCAGCGCGTCCAGCGCCTCGATGCGCTCGGTGGAGGTCGCCTGCACCGCGCAGCGCCAGCCCCGCTCCAGGCACTTCTCCAGAAGCTGAGGCAAGGCAGCGTCGAGCGGCCGGTTCTGCAGGTGATAGAAGAACACGTCGCTCAATGTCCCCTCCCCCGTTGATCCGGCCGCGTTTTCTCAACGCGGATCACGATTCGTAGTGACGGGCCACCAGATCGTCGAGCAGACGCACGCCCCAGCCCGAGCCCCAGCTGCGGTTGAACTCGGTGGCGGGCGAGGACATGGCCGTGCCGGCGATGTCGAGATGTGCCCACGGCACATCGCCGACAAAACGCTGGATGAACTGAGCGGCGGTGATCGAGCCGCCGAACCGCCCGCCCGTGTTCTTCATGTCGGCGAACTTCGAATCGATCAGCTTGTCGTAGTCGGCGGAAAGCGGCAGGCGCCACACCTTCTCGCCCGTTGTCAGCCCCGAATCCGTGAGTCGTTCGGCCAGCGTGTCGTTGTTGGAGAACAGGCCCGCATGCTCGGTGCCGAGCGCGACGATGATGGCGCCGGTGAGCGTGGCAAGGTCCACCATGAATTGCGGCTTGAACCGCTCCTTGGCGTACCAGAGCACGTCGCCGAGCACGAGCCGGCCTTCGGCATCGGTATTGATGATCTCGATGGTCTGGCCCGACATGGAGGTGACGATGTCGCCGGGGCGCTGCGCCTTGCCGTCGGGCATGTTCTCGACGAGGCCGATGAGACCGACCACATTGGCCTTGGCCTTGCGGCTGGCCAGCGCATGCATCAACCCGACGACGCAGGCGGCACCCGCCATATCGCCCTTCATGTCCTCCATGCCGGCGGCCTGCTTGATGGAAATGCCACCGGTGTCGAAGACCACGCCCTTGCCGACGAAGGCCACCGGCGCCTCGTCCGCCTTGCCACCGTTCCACCGCATCACCACGACGCGGCTCTCCTCGCCCGACCCCTGACCGACGCCGAGCAGCGCGCCCATGCCGAGCTTCTTCAGGTCCTTCTCGCCCAGCACCTCGACATCCACGCCCACCTTGGCGAGGTCGCCCGCGCGCTTGGCGAATTCGGTCGGGGTGAGCACATTGGCCGGCTCGTTCACGAGATCGCGGGCGATCACCACACCCTCGCCAATGCCCTCGCGCTTCTTCCAGGCGCGCTTCGCGGCGGAATCGTCCGCTATATAAAGAGTCACTTTCGGCTTCGCGGTCGCCTCGTCCGGCTTCTTCTTCGTCTTGTAGCGGTCGAAGGCATAGGCGCGCAGGCGCAGGCCAAGCGCCAATTCGGCCGCGGCATCGCCCGGCACTTCGCTACCCGGCAGCGCGAGAACGACGCTGACATCCTTTGTCCCAGCCGGCAGGCGGCCCATGATGGCTCCGCCCAGCTTCAGCCAATCGAACGCCTTGAGGTCGGCGGGCTTGCCAACGCCCATGACGAGAAGGCGGGAAGCGTCGAGCCCCACCGGCGCCAGAAGATCAATCCCCTTGCCGGACTTCCCGGTGAAGCGCTCGGCCTGCATCGCGCTCGTCAACTGAGCGGAGGAGGGAGCAAGCAGCGCTTCGACCGGCCCCGCGAAGGCTGGCGCGTCCCCTTCCACCGGCTCGGCGGCGAGAACGACGACGAGCCCCTCCAGGCGGGCCGGGAGCTTGGCAAAACTGATCTTCACATGGTCGGGCATCGGGGCACCTTGAGTTGTCGCGGCTCGGTTCGTTTCTCTTTAGCCGAATGAGCGACAGGGCACGAGCCTCAAACGGGTCGTGTGGGGGACGCGGCTCCGCCCGATTTGCGCCGGAAGGCCCAGGCAATTATGCATCGTGCACAAGCATGGCCACGCCGGGGCAGCGGGCAGTCGTCGACAGGGATCAGGATAGCCGCTGGATGAACCGCCTGGATCGCTATGTGTTCCGATCGGCCGTGACCGCGTTTCTCGGGACGCTGCTCGTGCTGACCGCCATGATCTGGGTGACGCAGGCCCTGCGTGAACTCGACATCATGACGACGCAGGGCCAGACGATCCTCGCCTTCGTCCTCATCACGGCCCTCGCTCTCCCCGCCCTTATTCTCGGCCTAGCGCCGGCGGCTCTGTTCATGGCGGTGGCGCAGACGCTCTTCCGCATGAACAGCGATTCCGAAATCGTGGTGGCGAGCGCGGCCGGCATCTCGACCTGGCGCTTCCTGCGTCCTCTGGTGATTCTGGCGCTGCTGGTGGCGGCGGGCTGCGCCGCGCTGTCGATGGAACTCGTACCGGCGGCGATGCGCCAGTTCCGCTACGAGATCACCCGCGTGCGCGCGGATGTGGTCGCCTTCATCGCTCAGCCCGGCCGTTTCACCACCCTGTCCCAAGGCATGGTGTTCCATGTGCGCGAGCGCAACGCCAACGGCGTGCTGGGTGGCATCTTCATCAATGACGCGCGTGATCCCAAGCAGGTGAACACCTATCTCGCCGAACGCGGACAGGTGATCGACTCGGCTGAAGGCACGTTCCTCGTGCTCGAAGACGGTGCCATTCACCGGCGCACGCCCGGCAAGGCCGACAGCAATGTCGTCGAGTTCCAGCGCTATGCCTTCGATCTCTCCCCTTTCACCACGAGCGGCGAGACCACCGTCTATCGGGCGCCGGAGAGACCGTTCGCCGATCTCTGGAGCCCGGACCCCAAGGACATCGTCGTGCGGCTCGAAGGCACGGGCCGCTTCACCGAGGAACTGCACCGCAGGCTCTCGCTGCCGTTTTACGTGCTTGCCTTCTTCGCCATTGCCTGCGCTGCCCTTGCTGAACCGCGCACGACGCGCGAGGGACGCGGCCTCGCCCTGGCGGGCACCGCGCCCTTCATCATCTTCCTGCAGGTAACGAGCTTCGGATTGATCAACCAGGTACGCACCGAGCCGGCCCTGATTCCGGTCGTCTACCTCGTGCCTATCTTGTTCATCCTTGGAGCGATGGCCTCGCTGAGCGGGCGTTTCAAGCCGCGGATGCCGGAAGCGATTCGCATCCGGATCGACCGCCTTGCCCAGCGTGTCGCACGCGCTACCGTGAACTGAGCCGCCGATGCGTCATCGCAAAAACACCACCGGCAGCGGAGCGGCGGCATGATCGGCCCCACGCTGGGATTCTATTTCGGACGCCGGTTCATCTCGGCGGTGATGGGCATCTTCCTCGGCTGCGCCAGCCTCATCATGCTCATCGACCTGCTCGAACTCTCCCGCCGCGTGGGCGAGCGCGATGTCGATTTCGGCACGCTGCTGCTGCTAGTGTTCTACCGCATGCCGTTCTTCACGGAGCAGCTGCTGCCCTTCGCCGTGCTGTTCGGCGCCATCGGCACATTCCTCACGCTGTCGCGACGGCTGGAACTGGTCGTGGCGCGCGCGGCCGGCATTTCCGCCTGGCAGTTCATCGCCCCGGCGGCACTGATCGCGGTGGCGCTCGGCACGTTTTCCACAACGGTCTACAATCCGATGTCCGCCGTCTTCAAGGAGCGCGCGAGCCGTCTGGAGGCGGAAATCTTCAACCGCCAGACCGGTCTCTTCTCGGCCGGCCGCAGCGGCTTCTGGCTGCGCCAGCAGAGCGTCGACGGGCAGGCGATCATCCAGGCGGCCGCGACCAGCGATGGCGGGCGCGAACTGACCAGCGTCAACGTGTTCCTGTTTGACGACAAGGACAAGCTCCTGGAGCGCATCGAAGCCCGTCGCGCCATCCTTGATCCCGGCGCCTGGCGGCTGGAAAATGCACACGTATTAACTCCAGCAATAGGTTTGCAGGAGTACGACGTCTACATGCTGGCCACCAATCTCACCCCGAACCAGGTTCAGGAATCGCTTCAGAGCGAGACCGTCCCGTTTTGGGATCTCCCGGCCGCCATCGACGCGGCAACGCGGGTGGGATTTGGCGCTGAACGCTACCGGCTGCAGTACCAAAGCCTCCTCGCCAGACCCGCGCTGTTGCTGGCGATGGTGCTCATCGCGGCTTCGGTCAGCCTGCGCGTGTTCCGGTTCGGCGGCATCGGCCAGACGATTCTCGGTGGCGTCGCCGCCGGCTTTCTGCTTTATGTTTTCACCAAGCTCGCCGAGGACCTCGGTGAGGCCGGGATTGTGCATCCCATTATCGCAGCGTGGTTTCCAGCGGTCGTAGGGGCATTGATGGGTATTCTCATCCTGCTTCACCGGGAGGACGGATGAAGGTCGGCACTGTGCTAGCCGGCCAGGCAGATTCGGCGATCCCGCGACTGAAACGTCGCCTGCGTCAGTCTGCCTGCGCGTTTGTGTTCAGCTCCGTTGCGTTGGTCGCCCTCGGCCCGACGTCGCCTGCGCTTGCCCAGATGACGGCTGCCCAGCCCACGGCAGCCCAAACCTCGCCCCAGCCGTCCGCCGCCCAGCCGGCCGGCCTTGCGGGCGGCCTGGTCACACGCCAGACCGATCCCAACGCCAAGATGCTGGTGACCGCCGACCAGCTTGTCTACGACAACACCCGCAACGAGGTGATCGCTGACGGCAACGTCCAGATTTATTACGATGGCGCCGTGCTTGAGGCGCGACGCGTCGTGTATGACCGCAACGCCAACCGACTGCGTGCGGAAGGCGGCGTCCGCCTGAAGGACAAGGACGGCACGGTCATCGCCGCCGACAATCTCGATCTGTCACAGGACTTCAGCAACGGGTTCGTCAATTCCCTGCGCATTGATTCGCCGCAGGACATGCATTTCGTGGCCTCCCGCGCTGACCGCGAGAATGGCGACACCACGATCCTGACGAGCGGCGCCTACACGCCGTGCGAACCCTGTAAGGAGAACCCGCAAAAGCCGCCCATGTGGCAGGTGAAGGCGGCGAAGATCATTCATAAGGAAAAAGAGCAGACGATCTATTTCGAGGACGCCCGGCTTGAGTTCCTGGGCATCCCGATCGCGTGGGCTCCTTATCTCGAAGCGCCCGATCCGACGGTGAAGCGCAAGTCCGGCTTCCTAATTCCGCAATTCGTGAACACGTCGGAGATCGGCTTCGGCGCCACCATTCCGTATTTCTGGAACATCGCGCCCAATATGGACGTGACGTTCTCGCCGCTCATCGTCTCCAAGCAGGGCGTTCTGATGGACGCCGAATTCCGGCACAGGCTGGAGACCGGCACCTACAGCATCCGCGCCGCTGGCATCGACCAGATGGACAGGGACGCGTTCAATGGTCAGCCCGGCGATCGCGACCAGCGCGGTGTGCTCGAGACGCATGGCCGCTTCAATATCAACGAGAATTGGTACTGGGGCTGGGACGGCTGGCTGATGTCAGACCAGACCTTCCTCCAGGACTACAATCTGATCAGCGCGACGACGCGCGAGGTCACCTCGCAGATCTACCTCGTCGGCCAGGGCGACCGCTCCTATTTCGACCTCCGGGCGATGTATTTCACCGGCCTGACCTCCTATGACGTCGAGGCTCAGCAGCCGGTCATCCACCCGGTGCTGGACTACAGCAAGACGCTGGGCGATTCCGTATTCGGCGGCCAGCTCAGCTATGACGTGAACTTCACGAGCCTGACGCGCGACGAGATCGACCTGCGCGCGACCTCCGCTGCCTATGCGCCGCTCGTGCCCGAGCTTTATGACGGGCCGACCAACCAGTGCGACCTCACCCGTGTTGCCGCGGCTGGCGCAAACCTGCGCGATGCGTGCCTGATGCGCGGCATGGTCGGCAGCTACAGCCGCCTGTCGGGCGTGGTCGACTGGCGCCGCACGTTCATCGACCAGGCCGGCCAGACCTGGACGCCGTTCTTCAACATGCAGCTCGACGTTGCCTCGGTGCAGGCCCAGACGGAAGACGAGCCTTGGCTCGGCACCGGCGGCGACACGCAGCTCGTGCGCGCCATGCCCGCCGTCGGTCTCGAGTACCGCTACCCCTTCATCGCGGTGCAGAGCTGGGGAACGCAAACGATCCAGCCGATCGCTCAGGTCATCGTCCGCCCGGACGAGACCCATATCGGCCAGCTGCCGAACGAAGACGCCCAGAGCTTGATCTTCGACGACACCAACCTGTTCGAGATCAACAAATATTCCGGCTATGACCGCGTCGAAGGCGGCGGCCGCGCCAACGTCGGCATCCAGTACACCGCCAATTTCAACGACGGCGGCCAGATCAATGCTCTGTTCGGGCAGTCCTACCAGCTGTTCGGCACCAACTCCTACGCCAATTACGATATGGCCAACACGGGTGCCGAATCCGGCCTTGAGGATGACGCCTCCGACTATGTGGCGCGGCTCTATTACCAGCCGACGGATAATTTCTCGCTCGTCAACCGGTTCCGCTTCGACAATACCGACTGGTCGGTCGAACGTTACGAAGTCGAAGGACGGGCCGTCATCAACAAGAAGCTGACGGTTTCTGCCCTTTACGGCCTCTACACGGCCCAGCCGCTGCTCGGTTATTACGAGGAACGCGAGGGCATTCTCGGCACGGGCACACTGAAGCTCAACGATAACTGGAGCCTGCAAGCGGCCGCCCGCTACAATCTCAACCTCGACGAGATCGACTTCACCCTGTTTGGCATCTCCTATATCGATGAGTGCTTCGGCATCGCGCTCAGCTATCGCTCGGACTACACCGAGAGCGGAAACCGGCAGCGCGTGGACACGGTGCTTCTCACCTTCACGTTGAAAACGCTGGGTGAAGCGGGCTTCTCGACCAATGTCGGTTCGAACAGCAGCAGCAATTGACGGCGGGGTCGTATTGACGCCACATCCGCCGACAAGAACAGCGGGGCAGCGCTCGGTGGATGTACGGAACGCCGCTGTGATCGCCAGGATGGAGAGAAAATGCGGGCAGGGTCTTTGAGACGGGATGGCTGGCCAGCCAGTCGTCATCGGGTCGTCGGCCCGTTCGTTCGCGCGCTCCTCTTCGGCTGCGCGCTCGTCGCCTGCTCGCCGCTTCTGCCGGCTCCCGCCCAGGCCCAGCAGATACTTGTGCTCGTCCAGGGCCAGCCCATCACCAGCTTCGATGTCGCCCAGCGCATCAAACTCGCCCAGCTCACCGAGCGACAGACGCTGACGCAGAAGCAGGCGCTTGAGGACCTGATCGACGAGCGCCTCAAGATCGTCACCGCCGAGCGCTTCGGCGTCACGGCGGACAAGGACGAAGTCGACAAGATGTTTGCCCGCATGGGCAGCCGTAGCGGACGTACGCCCGAGCAGCTGACCCAGGCCCTGGCGCAGTCCGGCCTCGACGCCGGTATGCTCAAGACCAAGATGCGCGCCGACTATGTCTGGAACAACTATGTGCGCGGCCGCTTCTCATCGGTCGCCACCATTCGGGACTCGGACGTCTTCGCGGCGCTTCAGTCGAAGGGTGAGGATCTCACCCGCGCCCAGCGCACCACGGAATACACCGTGCGCCAGATCGTGCTCGTGGTCGGGCGTACCGCCAACCCTGGCGAGCGTTCGCAGCGCATGGCGGAAGCCAACACCCTGCGCAAGCAGTTCACCGATTGCGAGGCCGGCGTCCAGACGGCGCGCGGCATGCGCGAGACCGTCGTCCGCGATCCCGTCATCCGCACCTCGGCCGATATGAGCGCGCCGGTGCGCAAGATCATGGATGACACGCCGGTCGGCCAGTTGACCGCCCCGGAGGTCACCCGCGCCGGCATCGAGATGATCGCCATCTGCAACCGACGCGAAGTGGTCGGGGAAAGCGCCCAGAAGCGCGAGATCCGCGCGGAACTGGAGAACAAGCAGTTCGAAGCGGTGTCGCGCAAGCTCCTCGACGAGGCGCGCAAATCCGCCATGATCCAGTACCGCTGAGCGGCGCATGGCACCCCCGCCCGCTCTGGCGCTCACTTTGGGCGAGCCGGCCGGCATTGGCCCTGACATCACGCTCGCGGCCTGGCTGATCCGCCAGCAACGCAGCCTGCCAGCCTTTTTCGCCGTCGGCGATGCGGCGGTGCTTCGCCGTCGGGCGGCTGCGCTCGGCCTCGACGTGCCGGTGCGCGAATGCGAACCGGAAGAGGCTGCCACCCTCTTTCCAGATGCGCTTCCGATCGTCAGCGCGGGGCCGGCCGTCACCGCTGCGCCGGGCCATCCGGATGAGACCAGCGCGCCCTCTGCCCGCGCGGCGATTGATGGCGCCGTCGCCTTGGTGAAAGCCGGACGTGCAAGCGCGGTGGTGACCAATCCAATCTCGAAGGCGGTACTCTACGCCGACGGCTTCGCCTTTCCCGGCCACACCGAATATCTCGCGCATCTCGCCGGCACGCCCGCCCCGCGCCCGGTCATGATGATCTGGTCGCCGGAACTCGCCGTTATCCCCGCCACGATCCACGTGCCGCTCGCCGAGGTGCCGCGCCTGCTGACGCGCGAATTGATCGTCGAGACCGCCCGCATCACCGCCTATGATCTCCGGCACCGCTTCGGCATCGAGGCGCCTCGCCTCGCCATTTGCGGACTGAACCCACATGCGGGCGAAGAGGGCACGCTGGGGCGCGAGGATGAGGAGATCACTCGTCCGGCCGTCGAAGCGTTGCGGCAGGAGGGCATCGACGCGCGCGGACCGCTTCCGGCAGACACGCTGTTCCATGCGGCCGCCCGCGCCACCTATGACGCCGCCATTGGAGCCTATCACGACCAGGTGCTGGCGCCGGCCAAGGCGCTGGCCTTCGACCGCGCGGTCAATGTGACCCTGGGCCTGCCCTTCGTACGCACTTCGCCCGACCATGGTACAGCCTTCGCGCTTGCCGGGACGGGGCGCGCCGACCCGTCCAGCTTGATCGAGGCCCTGCGTCTAGCGCACCGGCTCAGCGCGCGCGACGCGGCTCGGACGGAGCGCTGAGGCGAGGCGATGAGCATCGACAACCTGCCGCCGCTGCGTGACGTCATCCGGGAGCACGGGCTCTCGGCGCTGAAGTCGCTCGGGCAGAACTTTCTGCTCGATCTCAATCTCACTTCGAAGATCGCCCGCACCGCCGGCCGCCTCGACGATCTGACCGTGATCGAGGTCGGCCCCGGTCCGGGCGGCCTGACCCGGGCGATCCTGGCATTGGGCGCGCGGCGCGTGATCGCCATCGAGCGCGATACACGTTGCGTGGCGGCACTGGGCGCGGTCGCCGCGCATTATCCCGGCCGGCTGGAAGTTATTGAAGGCGACGCGCTGGAGACCGACTATCGCGCCCTCCTCACCCCGGGGGAACGCGCCGTCATCATCGCCAACCTGCCCTATAATGTTGGCACGCCGCTGCTCGTCGGCTGGCTGTCGGCCGATCCCTGGCCACCCTGGTATGAGAGCCTGACGCTGATGTTCCAGCGCGAGGTCGCCGAGCGCATCGTTGCCGCACCGGGCGACGATCATTATGGCCGCCTCGCCGTGCTGACCGGTTGGCGGGCACAGGCGCATATCGCCTTCGACGTGCCGCCTTCGGCCTTTGTACCGCCGCCGAAGGTCACCTCCTCCGTGGTTCATATCGTGCCGCGCAAGGCCCCCCTGCCCTGTGCGCTGAACGCGCTGGAGCGCGTCACCGAGGCCGGCTTCGGCCAGCGTCGCAAGATGCTGCGGCAGAGCCTCAAGGGTCTGGGCGTGGACACGGGCGCTCTACTGGAGACCGCCGGCATCGCCCCGACGGAACGCGCCGAGCGGGTGACGGTGGAGGGTTTTGTCGCCCTGGCCAATGCCTGGGTGGCGATGCGGCAAGCTGGAAGGGACTGAGCGCGGCGGCCCGCGCTCCTTCGCCGCTATTCCACCAGCTCGGCGAGTTCGCGGTCCAGCCGTTCGATCACGGGCTCAAGACCCGGCTGACGTTCGCGCCGCAGACGCTCGGCGAGCAGGATGTTGCGCAGATTGGCGAAGGTCGAATTCAGGTCGGCATTGACCAGCACATAATTGTAATCGCGCCAATGCGCGATCTCGGTGCGTGCGTTGCGCAGCCGTTTCTCGATCACGCCGGAGGCATCCTCGGCGCGCCGCTCAAGCCGCGTCTTCAGCTCAGCCGCCGAAGGAGGCAGGATGAACACGCCGACAATGTCCTGGCGCATCTTCTCATAGAGCTGCTCGGCCCCCTGATAGTCTATGTCGAACAGCACGTCCCGCCCGGCGGACAGCGCGGCTTCCACCGGTTCGCGCGGCGTGCCGTAGAAATTGCCGTGCACCTCTGCCCATTCCAGGAGGTCGCCGGCGTCGCGCAGCCGCTCGAAGCGCTCGCGCGTGAGGAAGTGGTAATGCACACCCTCGACCTCGCTCGGCCGCCGCCCCCGCGTCGTCACCGACACGGAGAGGTAGATATCGGGATTCTGCTCCAGAAGCAGGCGGGCCAGCGTCGACTTTCCCGCCCCGGAGGGCGAGGAAAGGATCAGCATCAGCCCCCGCCGCCCGCCAATGGCGGCGCCTGGGGTCGCGGCATTTTCGTTGGTGTCGCTCACCCTGTCCCTCACTCGATGTTCTGAACCTGTTCGCGGAACTGTTCGACCACGCCTTTCAGCTCCAGCCCGATAGCCGTCAACGAGACGTCATTGGCCTTGGAGCAGAGCGTATTGGTTTCGCGGTTGAATTCCTGCGCGAGGAAATCGAGACGGCGACCGATGGCGCCACCTTCTCCCAGCATGGCACGCGCCGCCGCCACATGGGTCACCAACCGGTCCAGTTCCTCGCGCACATCCACCTTGGAGGCGATCATCAGCGCCTCCTGGTGCAGGCGGTCAGGGTCGAAATTGGCGCCCGTATCCATCAGCACGCGGATCTGGTCGGCCAGCTTCGCACGGATGGCCTCCGGCCGCCGAGCGGGATTCGCCTCGGCGGCGGCCGTGAGCCGGGCGATCGCGTCGAGACGATCGCCCAGCACGATCGCCAACGCGGCACCTTCCTGCACCCGCATGGCGGCAAGATCCGCCAGCGCCTGCTCGAAGCCGGCAATGATGGCCGTCTCCAGCGCCGCCCGCGCGTCGTCGCTTTCCTGTGCCTCGCTGATTTCAAGCACGCCCTTCAAACTGATGAGGCTTTCCAGTTGAACCGGGGGCGCGCCGAGATCCTCGGCCACGCGCCGCACCGACTGTGCGATGCTGCGCAACACGGCCTCATTGACGCGCACGCTGACCTCGGGGTCGGTGCGCGTGAGCGAGAGATTGGCATTGACGTTCCCGCGCGCGAGGACGCGCGCCGCGCTCTGCCGCAGGCCGTTCTCCAGCCCCTCCCAGCCGCCAGGAAGCCGCAACCGAACGTCGAGGCCCTTGCCATTGACGGATTTGAGCTCCCAGGCCCAGCTCCAGGCACCGCTGGTGCCCTGCGCGCGCGCGAATCCCGTCATGCTGGCCAGCGTCATGCCTTCCCCCTGCCCCGTCCCTGGACGGCGGGCGGACCATACCGGCGGGCGCCTCCAGCCTCAAGCCGGCAACGGCACGTCACAGGCATCAGTCGACGGGAGTGGCTCCCGTCGTGCCCGACGTTCCCGCCGGCTGCGCTGCGGGGTCAACCTTGCGCTCACGCTCGATCTGCCGCCAGCGCGCGACGTTCTTGTTGTGCTGGTCGAGCGTCGGGGCGAAGGCGTGCCCGCCGGTGCCGTCGGCGACGAAATAGAGATTGTCGCTCTTGGCCGGACGGGCGGTGGCCTCCAGCGAGGCACGCCCGGGATTGCCGATGGGCCCCGGAGGCAGGGCGGGAATCGTATAGGTGTTGAACGGCGTCGGCGTCGTTATGTCGGTACGGGTGAGCGGCCGCTCCAGCCGGCCTTTGCCGCGCACCAGACCATAGATGATCGTCGGGTCCGACTGCAGCCGCATCTTCTTGTTCAGCCGATTGATGAAGACCGACGCCACCTGCGCCCGCTCCTCGGGAACGCCGGTTTCCTTCTCGACGATGGAGGCGAGGATCACCAGTTCCTGCGGCGATTTCAGCGGAAGATCGGGGTCGCGCGTGTCCCAGATTTCCTTCAGTGCGGCATCCTGCGTGCGCGCCATGCGGCGCAGCAGGTCCTCGCGGGACGTGCCGCGCGTGATCTTGTAGGTGTCCGGCATCAGGCTCCCCTCGCGCGGCACCTGACGTACATTCCCCGACAGTTCCTCGACCGCCAGCACCCGCTCCACGATCTGGTCGCTGGTCAGGCCTTCAGGGATGGTGACGACATATTCGATCACCTTGCCCGAAACGATGGTGTTCAGCACCTGCTGGATGGAAGAGCCGGCAGCGAAGGCATATTCGCCGGCCTTGAGCTTGCCGGAGGCGCGCGTGCCCGCGGCCGCACCGACGAACACCCACTTGTCGTCGATCACCCCCTGCTTGAGCAGGAGATCGGCAATGTCCATCACGCCATAGTCATTGGGGATGATGACCGCCTTCTCCTGGGCCAGCGGACCGGGCGCGTAATAGCGCGTCTTGCCGATCCACAGCGCGCCGCCGCCAAGGACGATGGCGACGATGAGCAGGGTGAACACCATGCTGCCGGCGACGACGAGCGGGTGATTTGCGCGGCGCGACGCCCGGTGCGGATCGCGCTCCTTGCCGGGGGGCGTGGGAGCGGCAGCGCCGTTAGGCGTTAGAGAAGTCGGATCGGTCATCGGATGCCTCGCCTCGCGTTCGCGGGCAGCGCAACGCACTGGCAGACTACCCGGAAAAATGGCGAAAGCGGGAAAGCGACCGCCCCAGGGCGCCGCCCTCCCGCCGTTTGCCGGTCTCGCTCAGTTCGCGTAGCGCTTGAACACGACGGACGCGTTGGTGCCGCCGAAGCCGAAAGAGTTCGACAGCGCATACTCGATCTCACGCTTGCGCGGCGTGTGCGGCACAAGGTCGATCGGCGTGTCGATCGAGGGATTGTCGAGGTTGATCGTCGCCGGGGCGATCTGGTCGCGGATGGCAAGCAGCGAGAAAATCGCCTCCACCGCGCCTGCCGCGCCGAGCAGATGACCGATGGCCGACTTGGTCGACGACATCGACACCTTGGCGGCATTGTTGCCAAGAAGGCGTTGCACGGCGCCGAGTTCGATCTCGTCCGCCATGGTCGAGGTGCCATGGGCGTTGATGTAGTCGATCTCAGCGGCGGTGATCCCCGCCCGCTTCAGCGCCGCGGTCATGCAGCGGAAGGCCCCGTCGCCGTCCTCGGACGGCGCGGTGATGTGGTAGGCGTCGCCCGACAGGCCGTAGCCGACGATTTCGCCGTAAATCTTGGCGCCGCGCGCCAGCGCGTGGTCGAGGGCCTCGACCACAACGACGCCGGCACCCTCCCCCATGACGAAGCCGTCGCGGTCCTTGTCATAGGGGCGCGAGGCCTTCTCGGGCGTGTCGTTATAACTGGTCGACAGCGCACGACAGGCGGCGAAGCCGGCCAGGCCGAGGCGATTGATCGAGGATTCGGTGCCGCCCGCCACCATCACATCGGCATCGCCGAAAGCAACCAGGCGGGACGCATCGCCAATGGCATGCGCGCCGGTGGAGCAGGCAGTGACGACCGCGTGATTCGGGCCCTTGAGGCCATGCTCGATGGAGACATAGCCCCCGGCGAGATTGATCAGGCGGCCGGGAATGAAGAAGGGGGAAACGCGGCGCGGGCCACGCTCCTGCATCAGCAGCGCAGTCTCGGCGATGCCCTGAAGCCCACCGATGCCGGAGCCAATCATCACGCCGGTGGCGCACTGGTCGTCATAGGAAGAGGGATGCCAGTCGGCATCATCAAGCGCCTGACGCGCCGCCGCCATCGCATAGACGATGAAATCATCGACCTTGCGCTGCTCTTTCGGCTCCATCCACTGATCGGGATTGAACGTGCCATCGGAGCCATCGCCGCGGGGTAGCTGACAGGCGATCTTGGCCGGGAGGTCGGAGACATCGAAGCTCTCGACGCGACGGGCCCCGCTCTGTCCGGCAAGCAGCCGCTGCCAGGTGATCTCGACACCGCATCCGAGCGGCGTCACCATGCCGAGGCCGGTAACGACGACGCGCCTCATCCGATATCTCCGGAAACGTCACACCAGTAGGCGCCGCGACGGACGAGCCGCCGCAGCGCGCGAGAGCAGCACTCAGGCCGCGTTCTTTTCCAGGAAGCTGATCGCGTCACCGACGGTCAGGATCGTCTCGGCGGCGTCGTCGGGAATTTCGCAGTTGAAGGCTTCTTCAAAGGCCATGACCAGCTCGACGGTGTCGAGGCTGTCAGCGCCGAGGTCGTCGATGAAGCTCGCATTCTCGGTAACCTTCTCGGGCTCGACGCCCAGATGCTCGGCTACAATCTTCTTCACGCGCTCGGCAATATCGCTCATCGGTTCACCCTCGTCCGTATCCGGAGGTTGCTACGTTGTACCATTTGGCCCCCGCGCGAACGCGGCTTTGGCGGCCTGCTTTTTTGCCCCGATTACAGGATGTCCCGAACGATTCCGCAATGGACATGCGGTGTTCGACCCTGTGAGCCGAGGCGGCTGTTAGCACACTTCAAACGCCAAAACCAGCACCGTTAAAGTCCTGTTAATGGCGCTCGGGCGGGCCTCGTCAGATCATGGCCATCCCGCCATTCACATGCAGCGTCTGGCCGGTGACATATCCGGCCTCGGCGGATGCGAGATAGACGGCGGCAGCGGCGATATCCTCGGGCGAACCCAGCCGCGCGGCCGGGACGGCGGAGAGAATCGCCTGCTTCTGCTTGTCGTTCAGCACGTCGGTCATCGGCGTGGCGATGAAACCCGGCGCGATGCAGTTCACCGTCACACCGCGCGCCGCCACTTCCTTGGCGAGCGCCTTGGACATGCCGATCATGCCAGCCTTGGCGGCGGCATAATTGCCCTGGCCGGCATTGCCGGTCACTCCGACCACCGAGGTGATGCCGATGATGCGGCCGGTGCGCCGGCGCATCATCGAGCGCGCCGCGGCGCGGGTGAGGCGAAACCCGGCGGTGAGGTTCACCGCGATCACCGTGTCCCACATCTCGTCGGTGAGGCGCACGAACAGGCCATCGCGGGTGATGCCGGCATTGTTGACGAGAATGTCCAGCTCGCCCATGGCCTCCTCGGCCTGCGGCACCAACTGCTCGACCTGCTCGATGTTCGAGAGGTCGCAGGGCAGCACATGGGTGCGCTCGCCCATCTCGGCGGCCAGCGCCTCCAGCACCTCGCGCCGCGTGCCCGACAGCGCCACCGTCGCGCCCTGCGCGTGCAGCGCCTTGGCGATGGCGCCACCGATCCCGCCCGTGGCGCCGGTGACGAGCGCCGTCTTCCCGGTCAGATCGAACATGGGAAACTCCTGAATTGCTGTCTCAAGCCTGGTCTGCGGAAGCGGCGTAGGCGGCGACATCCTCGGGCGTGCCAACGCTTGCCGCGGCCACCTGGCGGGCGATACGCTTGGTGAGGCCGGAAAGCACCTTGCCAGTCCCCACCTCGACCAGCCGGCTCACGCCCTGCTCCGCCATAAACGCAACGGATTCGCGCCAGCGCACCGTGCTCGTCACCTGCTGCACCAGCAGAGCGCGAATCTCATCCGGCGCGTTGACCGGCGCGGCGGTGACATTGGCGACCAGAGGCACCTTCGGCGCCCGCACCTCGACGCCTGCCAGCGCCTCGCGCATGGCGTCGGCGGCGGAAGCAATGAGACGGCAGTGGAACGGGGCGGAAACCGTGAGCGGAATCGCGCGCGAGGCGCCCTCGCGCTTGGCGATCTCGCAGGCGCGCTCGACCGCGGCCGCGTTGCCGGAGACAACCACCTGACCGGGCGCGTTGTCATTGGCGATGTCGCACACCTCGCCCTGCGCCGCTTCGGCGGCAACAGCAGCCACCTTATCGAAGTCGAGACCCAGGATCGCCGCCATCGCACCCGTGCCAACCGGCGTCGCGGCCTGCATTGCGGTGCCGCGCAGGCGCAGCAGGCGCGCCGTATCGGCAATGGAGAGCGAACCGGCGGCGGCAAGCGCCGAGTATTCGCCCAGCGAGTGGCCGGCGACGAAGGCCGCGTCGCGGGCGAGGTCCAGCCCCGCCTCGGCTTCGAGAACGCGGAGCGCGGCGAGAGAAGCGGCCATCAGCGCGGGCTGGGTGTTTGCGGTCAGCGTCAGCGTCTCGATGGGGCCGTCCCACATCACGGCGGAAAGTTTCTCGCCAAGCGCGGCGTCCACTTCCTCGAACACGGCGCGCGCAACCGGGAACTGGTCGGCCAGGGCCTTGCCCATGCCGACGGCCTGGCTGCCCTGACCGGGGAAAACGAACGCGATGCTCATGACGTTGGAAGAACCTATACGCTGAGAATTGGCGGGCGCAGGAACAACGCCCTGCGTTACATGTCAAGTTGCAGCGGCGCGGCCCTGTGGGCAGACGCGCGATTCCTGCGGCTCGACTGCACGCTATTCTGTACGGGCGGCGGCGGCGATGTCCGAAGGGACGCGATGCCGCCACACCTCGCGTATATAGAGTGTGGCGGGGTCGCAGGGATGGTGAGCGCAGCGCGGCAAAGCCCGCCTCTCCTCTCCCCGCGCCTTGATTTCCCGCGTTTTTCGCGTATAAGCCCGCGCACTGTCAGTCCCGGCCGGGGGCTGAACGGACGGTTGCGCTTGGCTTTTTGACTCCGCGCAGCAGCGAATCCGCGGATTCGCGTCGTCCCGTGTCCCCGCCTTCGAGAATATTCGAGCCTTTCCGGGCTCGAAGGGCTCGGCGTCGGGATGATGGCCGCAATAGTGCGGAACATAGGAAAGGCATGAACATGGCTCTTTACGAGCACGTGTTCCTCGCGCGCCAGGATGTGACGGCGCAGCAGGTCGAGGAACTCACGACACGCTTCAAGGGCGTGATCGAGGCGAATGGCGGCACGGTCTCCAAGACCGAATACTGGGGCGTGAAGACGCTCACCTACCGCGTCCGCAAGAACCGCAAGGCGCATTTCTCGCTGATGAACATCGACGCCCCTCCGGCCGCCGTGGCCGAGATGGAGCGCCAGATGCGCATCGACGAGGACATCCTCCGCTACCTCACCGTCCGGGTCGAGGAGCTTGAGGAAGGCCAGTCGGTCATGCTGCAGAAGCGCGACCGTGATGACCGCGGCGACCGCGGTTTCGGTGACCGCGGCTTCGGCGGCGATCGCGGCTTTGGTGGCGGCGGGCGCGGCTTCGGCGGCGATCGTGGCGACCGCGGCCCGCGCCGTGACCGTGAAGAAGCTCCGGCCAACGTGGAGACTGAGTGATGGCTTTCGGTGGCACCGGCGGCGCAGCCGCGAACTCCTCGGGCGCCCGTCGCCCCTTCTTCCGCCGTCGCAAGACCTGCCCGTTCTCCGGCGCCAATGCGCCGAAGATCGACTACAAGGACGTGCGTCTGCTGCAGCGCTACATTTCCGAGCGCGGCAAGATCGTTCCCTCGCGCATCACGGCCGTGTCGGCCAAGAAGCAGCGCGAACTGGCCCAGGCGATCAAGCGCGCGCGCTTCCTCGGCCTGCTGCCCTTCGTGATCCGCTGATCGCGTGAAATTTCTGTCCCCGGCCACGGCCGGGGACATTTTCTGAACCCCATTTCCGACAGGTTTCCGGCCTTCCGGGGACCTTGGCTGGGACGGACGATGATCCGCCCCTAACCGCTAAAGGCGGGACAGCGCGTCGATGATACAGAACTGGCTCATAGCGCTCGGCGCCGGCGCGGCGTCCGCTCTTCTCGTGGCGACTGTTTCCACGGGCAGCCCGCTTGCGCTCCCCCTGTTCTATCTCGCCCCCCTGCCCGTCCTCATTGTCGGCCTCGGCTGGACGCACGTTTCCGCGCTGGTCGCCGCATCGGCGGCGGCCGTCGCCATCGGCGTTTTCTTCGGCCTCGAACTGCTGACCGCCTATGTCGCGGGCGTCGGTCTGCCGGCCTATGTGCTGGCCTATCTCGCGCTGATGGCCCGCGAGCCGCAGCCGGGCGCACCGCTGGAATGGTTCCCGGTCGGCCGCATCGTTCTTGCCTCCGGCATTCTTGGCTGCCTCGCCGTGGCGGCGCTGATCCCGCTCGTGGCCGGCAGTGTCGAAGGCTATCAGGCCGCCCTGCGCGCGCTTTTCCAGGCGATGTTCGAGGAGACGCCCGGTGCCGGCGGGGCAGATGTGGAACGGATGATCGACCTTCTGGTCCTCATCATGCCGCCAGCCGCCGCTGTCGTCACCATGGTGACGCAGATCGGCAATCTGTGGCTGGCCGCCCACGCCGCTCGTCTCTCCGGCCGGCTTATGCGCCCCTGGCCCGATCTCGCGGCTATCTCGGTGCCGCGTCCGGTCGCCGTCGTGCTCGTGGGCGCGTTCATCGCCGCCAATCTGGCAGGCGGTTTCGTCGGCCTGCTGTCGCAGTTGCTCGCCTCCACCCTGGTCATGGTGTTCGCCTTCATCGGGCTGGCCGTCATCCACTGGATCACGCGGGGTGCTGCCGGCCGCGCCCTGGTGATCGCCACGGTCTGGATCGCGGCACTGGCCCTCGGCTGGCCCTTCGCCATCCTCGCCCTGCTCGGCCTCGCGGAAACGCTGTTCGGCGTGCGCTACCGGTTCCGCCGGGGCGGGCCGCCCGGGCGCCCGCCGGCCGCCAATGACATCTGAGATTCCCACCTTCCCGCATCGACGCATTGAATGGAGAACTGAAATGGAAGTCATTCTGCTTGAGCGTGTCGCCAAGCTCGGCCAGATGGGCGAAGTCGTCCGCGTCCGCGACGGCTATGCCCGTAATTTCCTTCTGCCCTCGGGCAAGGCGCTGCGCGCCACCAAGGAGAACAAGGGCCGCTTCGAGTCGATGAAGGCTCAGCTCGAAGCCCGCAACCTCGAACTGAAGTCCGAGGCGGCGAAGGTGGGCGAAAGCCTCCAGGGCACCGAGGTCGTTCTCGTCCGCCAGGCTGGCGAGACGGGTTATCTCTACGGCTCGGTGTCGACCCGCGACATCGCCGACGCGCTGACCGCGGCCGGCTTCTCCGTCGAGCGCCGCCAGATTGTCCTGAACCACCCGATCAAGACCATCGGCGTGCATGAGGTGCCGGTCACCCTCCACCCGGAGGTCGAGGTTACGGTTCGCGCCAATGTCGCCCGTAGCCCCGAGGAAGCGCAGCGCCAGTCGCGCGGTGAGGATCTCAGCGTCGTGCGCGATGACGAGGACGAAGAAGAGTTCCTGGAAGAGGCCGCTGCCGAAGACGGCGACGACGCCGAAGCCGAGCAAGCCTGATAGTTTACCTTGCGTTATCGGCGCAAAGTCGAAGCCCGGCCAGCGATGGCCGGGCTTTTTTGCATAGATGCGGCTGTTCGGGAGGTTGCGAGGCTTGGAAGCTTGTGATGCAATGATCGGCAGATAAACCACATGCCCAGCGCATGGGCAGGCAGTCTTCGTGCGGAGACGGGCCTATTCGCGTTGTCTTCGCCGGCTGCCCCGTACTTTGGGATTGGCCGATGGAACGGTTGCTCGCCAAGGTCCTCGCGCGCATTGTGCGCCGTGGCTCCCTGTCCGTGGTCTTCGCCTCCGGCGATCGCGCCGTGTTCGGGGATGGCAGTGGACCACCCCTCACTGTGCGCTTCACCTCTCATGCCTGGCAGCGCCAGATCGTCCTCGATCCCGAACTGAGCTTCGGCGAGGCCTATATGGAAGGCGGCATGGTGGTGGAGCAGGGCGACATCGCCGAGGTGCTCGCGCTGCTGATGGCGCAGGTCGGCCTCGAGGTGCCCAGCGCCAGCGCGCAGTTCTTCCTAAGGCTGCGCTTTCTGTTCCGACGCTTGGCGCAATTCAACCCGCCGGAGCGTTCGCAGAAGAACGTCGCCCATCATTACGATCTCGATGGACGGCTCTACTCGCTGTTCCTCGACGCCGACCGGCAATATTCCTGCGCATATTTCGAGACACCCGACCAGTCACTGGATGACGCCCAACTGGCCAAGAAGCGGCATATCGCGGCCAAGCTGCTGTTTGATCGGCCGGGCCTGTCCGCGCTCGACATTGGCTGCGGCTGGGGCGGGATGGGACTTTACCTCGCCGCTCATGCGGGAGCGAAAGTCACCGGAGTGACGCTGTCGCAGGAGCAGCATGGCGTGGCGAGGTGCCGCGCCGAGGAGCGGGGCCTCGCCGGGCGAGCCGATTTCCGCCTGCAGGATTATCGCGACGTGGAAGGCCCGTTCGACCGCATCGTCTCGGTCGGCATGTTCGAGCATGTCGGCGTCGGTCATTACGAGGAGTACTTCGCCAAGGTGGCGGCGCTCATGAAGGAGGACGGCGTCGCGCTCATCCACTCCATCGGCCGCTCGGAAGGTCCCGGCATCACCAATCCCTGGATCGCCAAATACATCTTCCCCGGCGGCTATATCCCCGCCCTCTCCGAGGTGCTGCCGGCGATCGAGAAGGCGGGGCTGCTTGTCACCGATATAGAGATCCTGCGCCTGCATTATGCCGAGACGCTGAAAGCTTGGCGGGAGCGTTTCCTCGCCCATCGCGAGGAGGTGGAGCGGCTCTACGATGCGCGTTTCGTGCGGATGTTCGAGTTCTACCTCGCCTCGTCCGAGATGGCCTTCCGCCATCAGGGCATGATGGTGTTCCAGGTGCAGCTGGCCAAACGGGAGGGCGTGGTGCCGATGACCCGCAGCTATATTGCGCAGGGCGAAGCGGCGCTGCGGGGCATGGAGAACCAGAACCGGCCCGGCCTGCGATTGGCGGGTGAGTAGCCGGCAACCTCTGGGCGCCGGGCCGGTGGTGGCGGATTCCCGTCAAGCCAGATTCGGCTTTCCACAGGCGCTCCACAGGACAAAATAGGCCGCGCGCGATTCGCCCCGGACATCTGCCCGGTGCGGCGTTAGCTGTGGCGTCGACCCACCTGCACCCGGAACAGCCATGCTCGATTCTCCGAACCGCCCACCGGCGGAGACCGATGCGTCCTATCGCACCGCCCCGCACAATATCGAGGCCGAGCAGGCGCTGCTGGGGGCGATCCTCGTCAACAACGAGGCCTTCTACCGCGTATCCGACTTTCTGGAGCCGCGGCACTTCTTCGAGCCGATCCATGTCGCCATCTTCGAGACGGCGGCCGCGTTGATCCGTGCCGGCAAGGTCGCGACGCCCGTCACGCTGAAGACTTTTCTGCCGGCCGATTTCGACGCCGGCGGGCTGACGGCGCCGCAATATCTCGCCCGCCTCGCGGCGGAAGCGACGACGATCATCAATGCCGAGGATTACGGGCGCACCATTTACGACCTCTCGGTACGGCGCGATCTCATCCAGATCGGCGAGGAGATCGTCAACGAGGCCTATGAGGCCCCGATCGACGCCACACCGCAGGAGCAGATCGAGGAAGCGGAGAAGCGGCTCTACGAGCTGGCCGAAACCGGCCGCTACGATGGCGGTTTCATGCGCTTCAACGACGCGCTGAAGGAAGCCGTCGACATGGCGAGCCGCGCCTTCCAGCGCGACGGCCACCTCTCCGGCACCGCCTCCGGCCTCGACGACCTCGACCAGATGATGGGCGGGCTGCAGCCTTCGGACCTCATCATCCTCGCCGGCCGTCCGGCGATGGGTAAGACCTCGCTGGCCACCAACATCGCCTTCAACGTCGCGGCGGCGTACACATCGGAAACACTGCCCGACGGGTCGATCCGCGCGGTGGATGGCGGCGTGGTCGGCTTCTTCTCGCTGGAAATGTCGGCGGAGCAGCTCGCCACCCGTATTCTCGCCGAGCAGGCCGAGATCGCCTCCTACAAGATCCGACGCGGCGACATCTCCGAGCACGAATTCGACAAGCTCGCCAGCTGCGCCCAGATGATGCAGACGATCCCGCTCTATATCGACGACACCGGCGGCATCTCCATCGCCCAGCTGCGCGCCCGCGCCCGGCGGCTGAAGCGCCAGCGCGGTCTCGATTTCATGGTGGTGGACTATCTCCAGCTGCTCACCGGCTCGTCCAAGAGCTCCTCGCAGGGCCGCGTGCAGGAGATCACCGAGATCACCACCGGCTTGAAGGCACTGGCGAAGGAACTCGGCGTGCCGATCATGGCGCTCTCGCAGCTCTCGCGTCAGGTCGAGGCCCGCGATGACAAGCGTCCGCAATTGTCCGATCTTCGCGAATCCGGCTCGATCGAGCAGGATGCCGACGTGGTGATGTTCGTGTTCCGTGAGGAGTACTACCTCAAGGGCCGCGAGCCGAAGGAAGGCACCGAGGAATGGTTCAAGTGGGACCAGGACATGAAGGCCGCGCAAGGCATCGCCGAGGTCATTATCGGCAAGCAGCGCCACGGACCGACCGGCACGGTGAAAGTCTCATTCGAGCCGCAGTTCACCCGCTTCTCCAATCTGGTGCAGTCGGACCGGCTGCCTGAGCCGTGAGCGCCCATTGTGAGTTCTGATCCCCTCCCGCTCGCCGAGGCCGGCGGTCTTCTCACCCTGGACCTCTCGGCCCTGGCGGCGAATTATCAGGAACTGGCGCGTCGCGTCGCGCCGGCCGCCTGCGCCGCCGTGGTCAAGGGCGACGGCTACGGCATCGGCCTCGCGGCGGCCGCCACCACGCTCTGGCACGCCGGCGCCCGCAGCTTCTTCGTCGCCCTGCTGAGCGAAGCCCGGCGCCTGCGCGCCCTTCTCCCCGACGCTGAAATCTTCGTTCTCAACGGCCTGTTCCCCGGCACCGAAGCTGCCTATCAGGAAAACGGGCTGCGGCCGGTGCTCGGCAGCACGGACGAGATCGCAAACTGGCGCGATTTCTGCGACCGTATCGGCCAGGCACTGCCCGCCGCCATCCATGTCGACACTGGCATGAACCGGCTAGGGCTGACCCCGGCCGAGGCGGTGAACGTGGCGGAGGGCCGGGACGAACTCGGCTTTCCGCTCGCCCTGCTGATGAGCCACCTTGCCTGTGCCGACGAGCCGGACCACCCGCTCAATGCGCGCCAATTGGAGGATTTCCGCGCCATCGCCGCGCTGTTCCCGGATGTGCGTGCCTCGCTGTCCAACTCCGCCGGGGCGCTCGGTGACGCCGCCTATCATTTCGATCTGGTCCGCCCCGGTATCGCCGTTTATGGCGGGCGCCCGCGGGCGGATGTCGCGCCGCTGCGGCCGGTGGTGCGGCTCGAACTGCGTATCGCCCGCATCCGCCACGTGCATGAGGGTGAAACGGTCGGTTATGGCGGCGCCCACACCGCCATCCGCCCTTCGCGCGTCGCTATCCTCTCCGCCGGCTATGCCGACGGCATCCCGCGTCTCGCGGGCGCCTCCGACCTGCGCCCCGGAGCGGAGGCCGTGGTGGCGGGCCATCGCTGCCCCTTGATCGGCCGCATCTCGATGGACCTGCTTGCCGTCGACATCACCGAACTGCCCGAAGATGCGGTCCAGCTCGGCGACTTCGCGACCCTGCTCGGTGACGGGCTGACGCTCGACAATCTCGCCCGCCACTCCCAGACCATCGACTACGAAATCCTCACCTCGCTCGGCCGCCGCTATCACAGGCGCATCCTGCCGGCGGCGCAAGAGATTTGATCCCGGTTTGTTCTCGCGCTAGAAGCGCGGGAACTTCTCAGTACGGGACCCGTTCTCCATGGCCAAACGCAGCACCAGCTTTCTCTGCCAGATTTGTGGCGCCGTGCATGCGCGCTGGCAGGGCCGGTGCGACGCCTGCGGCGCGTGGAACTCGATCGCCGAGGAAACCACGGCGGCCGATACCATGCCCGCCACGCTGCGCGGCGGACGGCGCGGCCGGCTGATTGCGCTGGAAAGCCTCACCGGCACCTCGGAAGACGCGCCCCGCGTGCAGGTCGGCATTTCCGAACTCGACCGCGTCGCCGGCGGCGGCATCGTGCCCGGCTCGGTGCTGCTGATCGGCGGCGATCCCGGCATCGGCAAGTCAACCCTGCTGATCCAGGCCTCGGCGAAGCTCGCGAGCGCCGGGCATCGCATCATCTATGTCTCCGGTGAAGAAGCCGTCGCCCAGGTGCGCCTGCGCGCGGAACGGCTCGGCCTCTCCGGCGCACCGGTGGAACTCGCCGCCGAAACCAATGTCGAGGATATCGTCGCTACCCTCTCGGAAGGCCGCCGGCCGGCACTGGTGGTGATCGATTCGATCCAGACCATGTGGACCGACACGGTGGAGTCCGCGCCCGGCACGGTGACACAGGTGCGCTCTTCGGCGCAGATCCTCATCCGCTACGCCAAGCGCGCCGGCGCCGCCGTCATTCTGGTTGGCCATGTGACCAAGGACGGCCAGATCGCCGGCCCGCGCGTGGTCGAGCACATGGTCGACGCCGTGCTCTCCTTCGAGGGCGACGGCGCCCATCATTTCCGCATTCTCCGTGCGCAGAAGAACCGCTTCGGGCCGACCGACGAGATCGGCGTGTTCGAAATGACCGGCCTCGGCCTTGCGGAAGTGGCCAACCCGTCCGCCCTATTCCTGTCGAACCGCGACAGCGGAGCGCCCGGCACGGCCGTCTATGCGGGTATGGAGGGCACGCGGCCGGTGCTGGTGGAAATCCAGGCGCTTGTCGTGCCGACCAGCCTCGGCACGCCGCGCCGGGCCGTGGTCGGCTGGGACCCCAGCCGCCTGTCCATGGTGCTCGCCGTGCTGGAAGCGCGCTGCGGCATCAAGCTCGGCGCGCATGATGTGCATCTCAACGTCGCCGGCGGCTTCCGCATCAGCGAGCCGGCGGCGGATGTGGCGGTGGCGGCGGCGCTCATCTCGTCGCTTTCCGGCGCGGTACTGCCCCCCGACAGCGTCTATTTCGGCGAGGTCAGCCTCACCGGCGCGGTGCGCGCCGTGCCGCATGCGGTCGCGCGGCTCAAAGAGGCGGCGAAGCTCGGTTTCACTCGCGCGGTGGCGCCGGCGGCCAAGGGAACGGCAGCCAACGCACGCGACGCCGGCGAGGCGCCACTGGCGGTCGATGCCATCAGCTCTCTTGGGGATATCGTCGCCACCATCGCCGCCAAGGGATCGCGCCGCGGCAGCGACAAGGCGCAAGAGGGATGACGCGCGGGCCTCACCGCGCTATACCTCGCGCGGCCCGCTGCGGGGCCGGATCAGTCCAGATTCGCTGCGCTTTCGCGTGAAGCCCAGCCCCACCACGGTGAGATCGTCTTGACGCTCCTCGACATCATCCTGATCGCCGTGATGGTCGTATCCGGCCTGCTTGCTATGGTGCGCGGCTTTGTGCGCGAGGTCTTCGCCATCGTCTCGTGGGTGGCGGCGGCGCTGGTCACGCTCTATGCCTATCCGCACGCTTTGCCCTTCGCCAAGCAGTACATCAGCAACGACACCTTCGCGATGGCGGCGACTGTCGGTTCGCTGTTCATCATCACTCTGCTGATCGTCTCGATCATCACGGTGCGGATTTCCGACCTCGTGCTCGACAGCCGCATCGGGGCGCTCGACCGCACCCTCGGTTTCCTGTTCGGCCTGGCCCGCGGCTTCCTCATCATGGTTGTGGCCTTCCTGTTCTTCAACTGGCTGGTCCAGAACGAGCAGGGTCAGCCCGAGTGGATTCGCGACGCGCGGACCAAGCTGGTCTTGCAAAGTGCGGGTGACTGGCTCATCTCCATCCTGCCGGAAGACCCTGAGAGCCTCATCCGTGAGATGCGCAGCTCGAAGGACGCCGAGCCGACCGAGCCGCCGCCCGAGCCCGTCGCACCGGGCAGCGCGCCGGCCACGCCGAGCCCGGTGACGCCGTCGGCGCCTTAATTCGACCGCGCCCGTGCGCCAAGCGTCCCGGGCACAGTTGCTTTTGAGCAGAGTGGAGCGGGCGCAGCCTTGACCTGCGCCGAGGAGCGAAGACCCTATGGCCGATCTAATGGGTGATCATGTGGCGTCGAAATCGGCGCAGTCGGATGATTTCTACGACGACTACGGGGACACGCTGCGCGAGGAGTGCGGCGTGTTCGGCATTTACGGCCACCCCGATGCCGCGGCGATCACCGCCCTCGGCCTGCATGCTCTGCAGCATCGCGGCCAGGAGGCGGCTGGCATAACCACTTACGACGGAAGGCGTTTTCACTCCGAACGGCGTCTAGGCCTGGTGAGCGATGCCTTCTCCGACGGCGAGGCGATCAAGCGTCTGCCGGGTCATATCGCGGTCGGCCATGTGCGCTATTCGACCACGGGCGAAACCATCCTCCGCAACGTTCAGCCGCTCTTCGCCGAGCTCGATGGCGGCGGCTTCGCCATTGCCCATAATGGCAATCTGACCAACGGCCTCACCCTGCGCCGCCAGCTCATCCGCGACGGCGCGATCTGCCAGTCGACCTCCGATACCGAGGTGATGCTCCACCTCGTCGCCCGCTCCAAGCGTGCGCGCTTCACCGAGCGTTTCATCGATGCGCTGCGTTCGCTCGAAGGCGCCTATGCCTTTGTCGGCCTCACCAACAAGAAGCTGGTCGGCGCCCGCGACCCGCTCGGCATCCGCCCGCTGGTGCTCGGCGAGCTCGACGGCCACCCGATCCTGACCTCCGAGACCTGCGCCCTCGACATAATTGGTGCGCGTCACGTGCGGGACATCGAGCCCGGCGAAGTGATCGTCTTCTCCTCCGACAAGGTGGAAACGCTGCGCCCCTTCGGCAGCGTGCCGCCGCGCCCCTGCATCTTCGAGTACATCTATTTCGCCCGCCCGGACTCCGTGGTTGGCGGTCGCTCGGTCTATCAGGTGCGCAAGACCATGGGCATGCAGCTCGCGGCGGAAGCGCCGGCCGACGCGGATCTCGTGGTGCCAGTGCCGGATTCCGGCGTGCCGGCGGCGATCGGCTATTCCCAGGCGTCGGGCCTGCCCTACGAGCTCGGCATCATCCGCAACCACTATGTCGGCCGCACCTTCATCCAGCCGACCCAGTCGGTACGCGACCAGGGCGTGCGGATGAAGCACTCGGCCAATCGGGCCGTCGTCGAGGGCAAGCGTATCGTGCTGATCGACGACAGTCTGGTGCGCGGCACCACGTCGGTAAAGATTGTCCGCATGATGCGCGAAGCCGGGGCCCGCGAGGTGCATTTCCGCATCTCCTCGCCGCCCATCACCCATCCCGACTATTACGGCATCGACACGCCGGATCGCGACAAGCTGCTGGCGGCGACACACGACCTCGAAGGCATGCGCCGCTATATCGGCGCCGACAGCCTCGCCTTCCTTTCCATCGACGGCATCTACAAGTCGATGGGCTATGAGGGCCGCGACCCGCTCCGCCCGCAATTCACCGACCATTGCTTCACCGGCGAATACCCCACCCCGCTGTCGGATCGCGACGGCGAAGTGTCGCCGCGCCAGCTCTCGTTGCTGGCTGAGGCGAGCTGAGCGGTATGGTCGAGCTGCGCGAGTGGCATCGCGGCCGGCTGATTGACCATATCTCACTGGTCGTCGCCGATTACGAGGCCTGCCGCCGCTTCTATGCGGCGGTGCTTGCCGTGCTTGATGTGCCCCTCGTGGAGGGCGATGGCTATTTCTTCGCCGACGAGCTCTTCGTCTCGCCCGGCGTGCCGACAACCGGGCGCGCGCATATCGCCTTCCAGGCAGGGGACGAGGAGACGGTGCGCCGCTTCCACGCCGCCGCCCTCGCCCATGGCGGCCGGGACAATGGACCGCCGGGGCTGCGCGACTATCACCCCGGCTATTACGCCGCCTTCGTGCTCGATCCCGAAGGCAACAACATCGAAGCGGTCTTCCACGGCCCGGCCCGGCGCTCCGCGCCGTCCGTGGTCATGACCGACGACAACTGAACCTTCAAGGAAACGCCATGTCCGACCTTCCTGCGGCCGAAGCTGCCCTGCGCCCGCTCGATGGCCGCATCGCCCTCGTCACCGGCGCCACACGTGGCATCGGTCGGGCGACCGCCCTCGCTCTTGCCGCCGCCGGTGCGCATGTCGTGGCGGTGGGGCGTACCAGCGGCGCGCTGGAGGAGCTCGACGACGCGATCATCGCCGCGCGCTCGACAGCGACGCTGGTGCCGCTCGACATCAAGGACGGCGAGGGTCTCGACCGGCTTGGCGGTGCGCTTTACGAGCGGTTCGGTCGGCTCGACATTTTCGTGGGCAATGCCGGCGTGCTGGGCCCGATGACCCCGCTGGCGCAGATCGAGCCCAAGGAGTGGAATGATACGCTGGCGGTGAACCTCACCGCAAACTGGCGGCTCATTCGCTCGCTCGATCCACTGCTGCGGCTCTCCACCGCCGGGCGCGCGGTCCTCGTGTCCTCCGGCGCCGCTCACAAGGCCCGCCCGTTCTGGGGCGCCTACGCCGTCACCAAGGCGGCTGTGGAAGTGCTCGCACGCACCTGGGCAGCCGAGGTGGAGAATATTTCCAGCCTCAGGGTGAACCTCATCAATCCCGGCCCCATCCGCACCCGCATGCGTGCCAAGGCCTTCCCGAGCGAAGACCCGAACACGCTGCCGAGCCCGGAAGAGCTGGCGCAGGCCATCCTCGCGCTGTGCCTGCCGAGTGTCGTGGAAACGGGTCAGCTCTATGATTTTCCGACACGCGGCTTTAAGGGTTTCCCGATACCTGCCTGAACAGGCCATAGGTTGAGGGTTTGGCATTTTGGAGATTTTGATCGGCACCAACCATCTGGCGCTGATGGCCGGTTCCGAGCTGATATGTCTGGAACTGGCCCGTTATTTCCGCAGCTTGGGACATCGCGTCACGCTGTTCACCAATGTCGCGTCGGACCCGATGGCGGGCATGTTCAAGTCGCTGCTCGGGCTGGGCATCGTCACCGACCCACGCGCGATCGCGCCTTTTTCCTATGATGTCGTGTATCTCCAGCATCATGTTGCCGGGCTGTTCGACTACCGTCTGGACTCCGCTTCGCGGGAGCGCACGGCCTTTGTGTTCGGCAAACTGGGGCGCCGGACCTTCATGGAAAGCGGCGGCTGGCGGTTTGATCGCCTGCTGGCCGACGCCTATTTCGCAAATTCCGTGGAAACCGCGCGCAGGCTCAACGAGCTTGAAGTTACCGCGCCCGTTTCCGTTTTCTACAACGCTGCCCCGTCGGCCTATTTCCGGCACCCTCCCGAAGCCGCGCGAAAGCTGGGGAGGATCACCGT
The DNA here is from genome assembly GCF_022836935.1 of Ancylobacter polymorphus. Taxonomy (NCBI): domain Bacteria; kingdom Pseudomonadati; phylum Pseudomonadota; class Alphaproteobacteria; order Hyphomicrobiales; family Xanthobacteraceae; genus Ancylobacter; species Ancylobacter polymorphus. The sequence goes on from NZ_CP083239.1 coordinate 3,953,391, forward strand.
CATCACCAACCACCTCGATCCTGCTCTGGCCGCCGCACTGGACCAACTGTCACTCGACATCCAGATTGAGCGGATCGGGCTTCAGTTTCGCCAAAGGCTGGTGAGCCCCGACCTGATCGGCCGTTCCGACCTCGTCATCAGCATCGGCAAGACCATCCCCTATGCGCTTGCCGCGCGTGTGCCTGTCTATGTCTACGACCATTTCGGTGGTCCGGGCTATCTCACGGCCGACAACTTCGCCCTGACAGCGCGATTCAACTTTACCGGCCGCTGCTGCGAGCGGCGGCTGGACCCGGGTGAAATCGCCCGCGAGATCACCGCAGGCTATGCAACCGCGGATGCATTCGCCCGGACACTGGGCGATTCAGTGCTCGAGCGTTACCGGCTGGAGCCCCATCTCGACGCCATGCTCGCCGTGCCGCCTTCCCACAACGCCGCACGTGCGGAACAGCTGGCGCGCGACCCCATGATCGCGCAGGAGCGACTTCTGGCCGCCGATCTGCGCCAGCACTGGCGCAACGCGCAAAACCAGCAGCGGCAGGGACTAAGGTTGAGACACTCCGTGCGCCGCTGGCTTGCCGCCGGCCGCCGCTGGACACGCCACGCCGCCCGCAAAGGGCTGCATGAACTGGGCAAACTGCCTCAGTCCTTCTCGGCGTAGGGATTGTCCTTCTCTCGCAGCGTCAGGCGGATCGGAACGCCGGGAAGGTTGAAAGTGGTGCGCAGATTGTTGACGAGATAGCGCACATAGCTCTCGGGCAGCGCATCGGCGCGCGAGCAGAACAGCACGAAGCTCGGCGGGCGCGCCTTGGGCTGGGTGATGTAGCGCAGCTTGATGCGACGGCCCGACACGGCCGGTGGCGGATGTTGGTCAGTGGTCTCGATCAGCCAGCGGTTCAGCGGATTGGTGGAGACGCGGCGGTTCCACACCTCATGCGCCTGCTGCACCGCCCGCACCAGGCGGTCGAGCCCCTCTCCGGTGAGGGCCGAGACCAGCACCACCGGCGCGCCCTTCACCTGCGGCAGCCGGTCGTCGGCCTCCTGGCGCATGCGGGTGACGAAGCCCTGCTGATCCTTCACCAGATCGGATTTCGAGATCGCCAGCACCACCGCCCGCCCCTCGCGCTCGACGAGGTCGGCGATGCGCACATCCTGCTCCTCGAAGGGATGGGTGGCGTCCATCAGCACGATGACGACTTCGGCGAAGCGCGCGGCGCGCAACCCGTCGGCGACGGACAGCTTTTCCAGCTTGTCGTCAATGCGCGCGCGCTTGCGCATGCCGGCCGTATCGAAGACGCGCAGCTCCACACCGTGGCGCTCCACATCCACGGCGATGGAATCGCGTGTGATGCCGGCTTCAGGCCCGGTCAGCAGCCGGTCCTCCCCCAGCAGGGCGTTGATCAGGGTCGATTTGCCCGCATTCGGCCGCCCGAGAACGGCGACCCGGATGCGTCGCCCGGCTTCCGGGTCTATCCCTTCGTCTTCATCATCTTCGTCCGGCAGGCAAAGCGCCAGCGCACGAAGCAGGTCAGCCATGCCATCGCCATGCTCGGCGGAAAGCTCCACCGGCTCGCCGAGTCCGAGCGCGTAAGCGTCGAGCGTGCCGCTTTCAGATCCCTTGGCTTCAGCCTTGTTGGCCACGAGGATGGTGTGCTTGCCGGAGCGCCGCGCCAATTCGCCAAAGGCGCGGTCGCTCGGTGTGACACCGGCCTTGGCGTCGATCAGGAACAGCAGCACATCGGCATCGGCGATGGCGGCTTCGGTCTGGGCGCGCATACGGCCTTCAAGCGATTCCGCCTTGGCCTCCTCCAGCCCCGCCGTGTCGATGACACGGAAGGAGAGATGGCCGAGCCGCGCATCCCCCTCGCGCCGGTCGCGGGTCACGCCCGGGCGATCATCGACGAGCGCAAGGCGCTTGCCGACCAGACGATTGAACAGCGTCGACTTGCCGACATTCGGCCGGCCGACAATCGCGACGGTCATCGTCATGGGAAAAAGGGGCCTCCGCGCCCGTCAGCTTTACCGGGCCGGCGCAGTAGCGCTCGCCGCTCCGGCCGCCGGCGGCTCGTTCTGGTAGGGATTGTAGGCCGAGTTCGCCGGCTGCGGCGGGGCCTGATTATAGTCGACCCCCGGAACACCTTCGGGGAAAACCGGCTGGCGCGCGCCGGGAAGCGGCTTCTCGCGTTCATTGAACGGATTGAGCGCATCGAGCGTCTCGCAGCCGGCGGCAGCCAGCGTGAGACCGAGAACCGGCAGCAGAAACAGGGCGCGGCGCAGGCGGGAACGAGTGGAGGACGTGTCACGGCGCATCAGCACCTCCTCACGGCGCGGGGGGAGCGGAAGCCGGCGGCGTGGCCGGAGCGGGCTCGGCAGGGGCCGGCGTGGCGGTGGGCGTCCCGGCGGGAGCGGTCGCCGCAGGCACGGCAGCCGCCGGAACCGGCATCGAAGAGGCCGCGAGCGTGCGCATCAACTCGGCGCGACGGCGCAGACCGGGCGGCGTCTGCCCATCGTTGAGGATCGCGGTGAAGGTCTCCGTCGCCGCTTTATAGTCGCCCGCCTTGTACTGGGCGAGGCCGATAATCTCGCGGGCAGAATGGCGGAACGCCCCCTCGGGCGTGTCGAGCGGCTTCATCCGGCCTTCGATGTCGGCGAGCGAAGCCGTATCCACCAGCAGCAGCGCCGCGCGAACCTGGGCAACATTCTGCATCAACGCGCTGACCGACGGGTCCTTCGCCAGCGCGTCGTAATCCGCGACGGCGGCGGGGGCATTGGTCTTGGCAAGTTCGTCGGCCGCTCGGAAACGCGCGAGAAGCCGGTAACCGCTGGTGCCGTCCTTCTCCAGCGCGACGAAAGCGGCTTCGGCTTCCGCCGTCTTGCCCTCGGAAGCGAGCTTCTGGGCCGCCTCGAATTGCGCACCGGCTGCCTGATCCTGCTTCAGCTTCCACCATTCATAACCGCGCCAGCCGGCGACGGCGACGACGATGAGCACGGCCAGGCCAATGACAAAGCCGCCATAGCGGGTCCATAGGCGGCCGAAACGCTCGCGGCGCAGGTCCTCGTCGATCTCGTTGAAGATGTCAGCCATGAAACGTCCGTGAGCAACTCGCCGCGGGCCGCCGCAGCAAGGCGGGGCCGGTACTGATAAAGGGCCGCGTAAACTACCGATGCGGCTTGAACAAGGCAAATCGCGCGGCGGACGGGGCGGCGCCGCGCTTTGCCCCGGAAAGACGCCGCCTAGCCCTTCTTCGGGGCGTAGACGTGCTCCGGACCGGGGAAGCTGCGCGCACGCACCTCGCTGGCATAGGCCTCCACAGCGGCGCCGATGGCGGGCCCGATTTCGGCGAACTTCTTGACGAAACGGGGCACGCGGTCGGACAGGCCGAGCATGTCTTCCAGCACGAGAATCTGGCCGTCGCAGGCCGGCGAGCCGCCGATGCCGATCGTGGGAGGCGCGACCTCTTGCGTGATCTGGCGGGCCAGCGGCTCGGAAATCGCCTCAAGCACGATGGAGAAGGCGCCGGCATCGGCGATGGAGCGGGCGTCGTCGAGAATCAGCGCCGCGCTCGCCTCATCGCGCCCCAGCGCCTTGAACGAGCCGAGCGTGTTGATGGCCTGCGGAGTCAGGCCAACATGACCCATGACCGGCACACCGCGATCGGCGAGAAAGCGCACCGTCTCCGCCATGCGGCGCCCGCCTTCCAGCTTCACGGCGCCGGCGCCGCTTTCCTTCAGCACCCGTGCGGCGGTGGCGAAGGCCTGCTGCGGCGACCCCTCATAGGAGCCGAAGGGCAGGTCCACCACCACCAGCGCCCGCGCCGAGCCGCGCATCACCGCCTGCCCTTGCAGGATCATCATGTCCACGGTCACCGGCACGGTGGTCTCCATGCCGTGCATCACCATGCCGAGCGAATCGCCCACCAGCATGAAGTCGACATGCGGGTCGATCAGGCGGGCGGTATGGGCGTGGTAGGCGGTCAGCGAGACGATGGGCTCGCCGCCCTTCTTCGCGCGGATGTCCGGAGCGGTAAGGCGGCGGACAGCGGACTGAACGGACATGTCAGGCGATTTCCTCGTTTTCCTGCATGGGCTTGCTCAGCCCATGACCGGCACCCCGACGATGTAGGGGTGGAACCAGAAAGAGAGGAAGGCATAAAGCACGACACCCAAGCCCACCGCAATGAGATCACCCCACCAGTGGGTCGGCGCGACGGGGAGCGGCGCCTTCCGGCGCTTGGCCATGATCCGCAGCACCACTGCCCAGGCGAGGATGACGACAGCGAGCGTCACCGTCGCGGCGTCGCCATTGGCGAGAAGATGCGCCAGCGCCCAGGTCTTGATGGCGACGAGGAAGGGAAACTTCAGCCACGCCTTGATATGGCTCGGCACCAGCGCCGCCACGGCGAAGATGGACGAGAACAGCATGAGCAACAGAGCGAGATGGCGCAGACCCACCGGCGGATCATAGAGCTGCGCCGGCCCTTCCGCCCGCCACTGGCCGAAGCCATAGGCGATCATCAGCACGCCGGCGATGGCGAGGATGCCATGCACGATGCGATAGGTGGTGGCCCCCAGCTGCGCCGTGGCCGCTGCGGCCATCTTGCGGCGCGCGGCAATGATGTGAATGGCAACGAACAGGGCGAGCCCCGCCAGCATCAGGATCATGATCATCCTCCCCGTGTGACGGCGCGCACGCTAGAGCGTTTCCAACCCCCGCGCCATCCGGGCAAGGGCCGACTTTTTGTCCCGCCCCGCCGATGCTGGGGGCCGTGGGGATGCGTAAACCATAGGGCGCGTCTGCTCTCCCACCGGCGACGCGCGCATGCCACAATGATGACACCATTGGTGGGAGGAGCGGGAATGAAAGTGCTGGCGTTTCTTGCGCTGGGTCTTGCGTCGGCTCTCGTACAGCCGGCTTCGGCCCAGTCCATGCGGATGGCGGCCGTCGACGCGCCGCCGGCAACGGTCGCAGCGCCGCCGGAGATGAGCCCGCCCTCCACGGCAACCCCGGCCGCGCTCTCCGCACCCGCCGTCTCCACCACGCCGGACAGCTCTCTCCCCGTGACCGCGCCGTCGGCTGCTTCGTCACCGATCGAGGCAGCATCGGCCGGCCCCCTTCCCACCCCGCTCGAAGCCGCAGCGCCGCCACCGCCCGACGTGCAAGTGATGATCAGCGTTTCCAAGCAGCGCATGGTGGTGTCGGTCGCCGGCAAGGAACGTTACGCCTGGCCCGTCTCAACCGCCCGCAAGGGCTACCGGACCCCGCTCGGCACCTACCGGCCGGAACGCATGCACAAGCGCTATTTCTCGCGGAAATACGACAATGCGCCGATGCCCTACGCGATCTTCTTCCACCGGGGCTGGGCGATCCACGGCACGAACGCCATCGGCCGGCTCGGCCGCCCCGCCTCGCATGGCTGCGTGCGCCTGCACCCGAACAATGCCCGCGCGCTCTTCGCCCTGGTAAGCGAACATGGTCGCGCCAACACGCAGATCACGGTCAGCCGCTGAGAGCGGTCCGGAAGGCGGCGCAGGTCACGCCGCCTTCTTCACATCCTTCACATCGGTGAAGACGATGCCCGGCCAGCGATCGCCGGTGTAGCCGATCATGAAGGCCGAGGGGCTGAGGAAGACCAGATCGCCATCAAGGTCTTCCGCCGTCGACAGCCGGTTGCCGGCGGCGAAATCCGCGAGCTTCTTGGGGTCTTCCGACGACACCCAGCGGGCGAGCTGGAATTCCGACATATCGAAGCCGACCTCCAGCCCGTATTCGGCCTCCAGCCGGTTCTTCAGCACGTCGAGCTGCAACGGGCCAACAACGCCGACCAGCGCGGGCGAGCCGTCCGTGGGGCGGAACACCTGAACGACACCTTCCTCGGCCATTTCCTGCAGCGCCTGCTTCAGCTTCTTGGCCTTCATCGCGTCGGGCAGCTTCACCCGGCGCAGAATCTCCGGCGCGAAGGACGGCACGCCGACGAAATTGATGTCCTCGCCCTCGGTGAGCGTGTCGCCGATGCGCAGATTGCCGTGGTTGGGAATGCCCACTACATCGCCGGCATAGGCCTCCTCGGCCAGCTGGCGGTCCTGAGCGAAGAAGAACTGCGGCGTCGCAAGACTCATCGGCTTGCCGGTGCGCACCAGCTTCGCCTTCATGCCGCGCTGAAGCTTGCCCGAGCACAGGCGGGCAAAGGCGATGCGGTCGCGATGGTTCGGGTCCATGTTCGCCTGGATCTTGAACACGAACGCGGTCATCCGCGCTTCCTCGGCCTCCACCTTACGCTTGTCCGCCTGCTGCGCGCGCGGCGGCGGGGCGTAGCGGCCGAGTCCTTCCAGGAGGTCGCCGACACCGAAATTGCGCAGCGCCGAGCCGAAATAGACCGGCGTAAGATGCCCCTCGAGGAAGGCCTGGATGTCGAAGGAGTTGCCGACCTCGCGCACGAGGCCGAGTTCCTCCGCCAGATTCTCCTCATCCAGCGTGACATTGAGCGCGGCGATCTGCGCCATGCTCATCTGCCGCAGCGGGCCGGTCTTCCCCTCGTCGCCATCGAGCAGACGCATGCCGCCAGTGGCGACATCCATGGTGCCGACGAAATCACGCCCCTGGCCCACCGGCCAGGTCATCGGCGTGGTGTCGAGCGCCAGCGTCTTCTCGATCTCGTCGAGAATCTCGAACGGATCGCGGCTCTCGCGGTCCATCTTGTTGATGAAGGTGATGATGGGAATGTCGCGCAGGCGGCACACTTCCAGCAGCTTGCGGGTGCGCGCTTCGATGCCCTTGGCGGCGTCGATCACCATCACCGCCGCGTCAACCGCCGTCAGCGTGCGGTAGGTGTCTTCCGAGAAATCCTCATGGCCCGGCGTGTCCAGCAGGTTGAACACATGGCCGTCGAACTCGAAGGTCATCACCGAGGTCGCGACCGAAATGCCACGCTCGCGCTCGATCGCCATCCAGTCCGAGCGCGTGGAGCGGCGGTCCTTCTTCGCCCGCACCTGCCCGGCAAGCTGGATCGCGCCACCGAACAGCAGCAGCTTTTCGGTCAGCGTGGTCTTACCCGCATCGGGATGCGAGATGATCGCGAAGGTGCGGCGGCGCGCAACCTCGGTGGCGATGGGTGAGGCTGCGGAATTGGAGAGTGCGTTCATGCGAGCCGATGTGGCAGGGAAGCCGCGCCGGATCAAGGGGTGAGCGGCTTTCCGTGATACGGGAAGGCCGCCCTCAGCCGAACTGCTTCTCGTAGAGTTCCGGCTTGAAGCCCACCAGCAGCGTGCCATCGACGTCGAGCACCGGCCGCTTGATGAGGGATGGCTGGGCCTGCATCAGCGCCACCGCCTTCGCCTCATCGATATCGACCTTCTCGGCATCGGGCAGATTACGAAACGTGGTGCCGGCACGGTTGAGCAGGACTTCCCAGCCGATCTTGCCGGCCCAGTTCTGCAGCCGTGCCGCGTCGATGCCGGCAGCTTTGTAATCGTGGAACACATAGACGACGCCCCGCCCGTCAAGCCAGGCGCGCGCCTTCTTCATCGTGTCGCAGTTCTTGATGCCGTAGATCGTGACGCTCATGCTCGTCTCCTCCGCAATACCGCCCCCGTGATAACGGGGACGGCACGGCGTTTGAAGACCGCAGGCCGCGATCTACTTGGCGGTCGCGGCACCGATGGCACCACCGGCAACCGCGCCAATGCCCGCGCCCCAGGCAGCGCCGGTGCCGCCGCCGGCGATGCCGCCGATCACCGCGCCAGTACCTGCGCCGATCACCGCGCCCGTGCCCGCCCGGCGCTGGGTCGTGGTGCAGCCGGCGACGAGGAGAGCGGCGACGGCGATGACAGTGAGCTTCGTGGCGATGGCTTTGGACATTGGCGTTCTCCCCAGGATTCGATGGCTGAAACTACCTCCCACCTGCCCGCCTCACAATCGCGATCGATTAAGCATAAGCACGGAGAGCAACCCAGAAGCGAAGCCCCTCAGCGCCAGCTTCTCACCCAACGGCCGGGTTCGTAGACCCATTGACCTCGACGCAGCACCCAGCGCGGGCCGACATATTCAAAGCCGCGGCGGTTTTCTTCCCAGTGGCCGGCTGACCAGACCCATCCCCGCCCCGGCCACCAGGCCCAATGTCCCGGCACCCAAGCGTAACCCCGGCGTGGCGCCGGGCGAGGCTCGCGTCGGGGAGCCGGCGGAGGGCTCGTCGGCGCGGACTGCGCCTGTGCCGTCTGATGCGCGGCGATACCGAGCGGCGCGGAGAGAAGGGCGGCAGCGACCTTGAGAAGGGATCGACGCGAGAGCATCAGGCTCACTCCAGCTTGAAAGAGGCGCGGCGACAGCCAAGCCCTCAGCAGGGCGTGGACGTCACAAAGCTGGATGATGACCGCCGCGCGCTGCCCACGCAATCGTCGCGGGCTCGCGGTATCGTGGCCTGAGATTCAACGTCGAAAAGGTGTATGATGGTGCCAACCGCCGGACGGGCAACGATCCGGCAGGCCGGGAGGTCGCCATGCACCGCTATCAACGCCGTCTACGCCTTTTCCTCGCCGTCACGCTGTTTTCTGCCCTCGCCGTCAGCGCCGCCGCCGCGCAGGAGCCGGGAGCCGATGCCACCTGGAAGTCGCTGCGGCCGGATATCTTCGGCGAGCGTCCCATTGAGGAGGCGAGTCCGCTTGTTCGCCTCACCGCCCCCAAACGGGCGGAGGACGCCGCCATGGTGCCGATCGACGTGGAAATCGTGTTGCCCGAGGGCGATCCGCGCACCGTATCCAAGCTGACGCTGATCGTCGACGAGAACCCCGCCCCGCTTGCGGCCACATTCACCTTCGGTGGCAATCGCCGCGATGTGGCGCTCGGCACCCGGCTGCGGGTGAACTCCTATTCCTATGTGCGCGCCATCGCGGAGACCAGCGACGGCGGCCTGCACATGGCCGAGCGCTATGTAAAGGCCTCGGGCGGCTGCTCCGCCCCGGCAATGAAGGACGAAGAAGCGCAGCTGAAAAATCTCGGCCAGCTCAAGCTGAAATCGGTGAAGGCGGACGGGATGGATGACGCCAGCCAGGCGAGCCGCGTCTCGCAGCTGCAGCTGATGATCCGTCACCCCAACTATTCCGGCCTGCAGATGGACCCGCTGACGCGGGCCTATATCCCCGCCAAGTTCGTCGACAATATCCGCGTGACCCAGGGCGACGAGCTGATCTTCTCCATGGTCGGCGGCATCTCGCTCAGCGAGGATCCTGCGATCCGCGTCTCCTACGACCCGGATGGCAAGGAAGTCCATGTCGACGCCGGCGATACGGACGGACGCAAGTTCGAGGGCGAGCTGAAGCCGGCGAGTTGACCGCCGGGCCAGCAACAAGCGGGAGCCACGGATCGCGCCGCTCCCGCCCTCCCGCCTTCGATCAATAGAAACAGGTGACTTCCGCTTCCGCCTGCGCCCGATGCAGATCGGCCACGATGTCGCGGAACAGGCCCGTATTGCGGAACAGCTCGGCCTGCTGCCCCGCCACCTGGCTGACGCTCATGATGGTTTCGGCTTCCTCATAGCGCTCATAGGGCATGATGGTCGCGATGGTGTCGATCGAGCAGGAGCACTTTTCAAGCGCCTGCCGCGTCTGGCCGTTCACGATCATGCAGGCGAACACATAGTCGGCCCGCGCCGCCGTGGGGTAATCGTTGATCAGGCCGGAAGTCGGCGCCTTGGGCACCGGCTTGCGCGCGCCGGCGGTGAGGCCGGGAGACAGCGTCTCCTGCGCCAGCACGCCGCCGGCCCCCAGCAGCGTGAACATCAGGACGGCGGCGAGATGCCCCGCCTTCGCCGTCCGCACGGACCGTGTGTTCGCCATGGTCATTCCTCTCCTGGGGCGGCCGCCTATTTCACTGCTGGCGTGTGGGTCACGCCGGTCAGCGTAAGGCTGGTCTCGATCATGTTGGAGCTGCCATCCGCCTTGGGCGTGACGACATCGATGGAATAGAGCCCGCCGGGCACCGCGTCGGCGAACAGGAATTCGTAGCGCCGCCCCACCAGTTCCAGCAGCTTGTCCTTGTTCGGGTCCTCGGCGAAGGGCAGCATGGTGAGCTTCCAGCCCTCGACCTCACGTCCATCAAAGGAAAAGCGCGCTGGCGTCACGGTGCCGGTGGAAAGATGCTCACGCACCCGGTTGCGCAAATAAAACGGGCTGCCCTTGGTCAGCTGCGCGATTTCCTTTACGTCACGCTCCAGCAGGATGAGCGCGATCGGATTGCCGTTCATGGTCGGGAAAGGCCCGGCCTCGCCCTCCTGACTGCCACGGTGAATGATGACATCCGCGACCCGTTTGGCGGGATCGTCGGCCGGCGCCTCGACCTTCATGTCCAGCGTTTCCTCAAAGCCGTCGCCGAGCTTGGCCTCGGAAGTCACATGCTTATAGGCATAGATCAGAGTCGTGCCCGGCTGCACCTGGGCGAGATAGGGACGCTCGAAGAACAGCTCGGCGGCCGTTGGCGCGGCAAACGCGGCGGACGCGACAAGGGTCGCCAGCGAGGCCGCGGCGGCAAGGGTGCGGGCAATACGCAACATGGAACGTCTCCGTCAGCCGGCGCGGTCGGGCTGGAAATAGCGTCGGTAGTCATAGATCTCGGAGCCGTCGGCATCGGCTTCGGCCAGCGCCAGCAGGTCGGCGTGCAGCGGCGACAAATGGCAGGCGGGATCGGTGGCGGCGGCATCGCCGGCAATGGCCATGGCCTGGCAGCGGCAGCCACCCCAGTCGATTTCCTTGCGGTCGCAGCTCTTGCACAGCGGCGGCATCCAGTCCGTGCCGCGAAAGGCGTTGAAGGCCGGTGAATTCACCCAGACATCGCTGAGCGAATGGTCTCGCACATTCCAGAAATCGAGGTTCGGAATCGTCTCCGCCGCATGGCAGGGCAGCACCTTGCCGGAGGGCGTGACATTGAGCGACTGACGGCCCCAGCCATTCATGCAGGGCTTGGGGTACTTGGCGTAATAGTCCGGCACGACGGCGTCGATGGTAAGGATGCCCTTGAGCCGCGTGCGCGCCTCCTCCACCACGTCGAGCGCCCAGAACACCTGGTCGCGGGTCGGCATCAACGCGCCGCGATTGCGCAGCGCCCAGCCATAATATTGCGAATGGGCGATCTCGATGCGTTTGGCACCGAGGGACAAGGCGAGCTCGATGAAGTCCGGGATCTGGTGGATGTTGGCCCGGTGCACCACGGAATTGATGGTGAGCGGCAGGCCGAGCCGCCGGACCTCATGGGCAACCGCAAGCTTCCTCTCATGCGCACCGCGGAAATTCGAGACCTTGTCGGTCATGTCAGCCGTCGCGCCCTGGAAGGACAGCTGAACATGGTCGATGCCGGCATCGGAAATGGACTGCAGCCGCTCCGCCGTCACGCCCACGCCGGCGGTGATCAGATTGGTGTAGAGCCCCACCTCGACACAGTGGCGGATCATCTGTTCGAGATCGCGCCGCGCCGTGGGCTCGCCGCCGGAGAGATGGACCTGCAGCACGCCGAGCTTGGCCGCCTCGGAGAACACCCGCAGCCAGGTCTCGGTGTCGAGTTCGACATTGCGCCGGTCGAGCTCGACCGGGTTGGAGCAATAGGGGCATTGCAGCGGGCAGCGATGCGTCAGCTCCGCCAGCATGCCATAGGGGATGGGAGGCGCCGGGCGTGCCGGCACCTCCAGCTGGTGACGAGGCTCATCAATGAGGCTCATGATGCGGCATCCCCGACCAAGGGCGAGGTGACCTCGATCAGCCCCTTCTCGGCGAGCCCGGCGAGGAAGGCATCGACATCTGTGGCGATCGTCTGACGCTCCACCGTGAAGGCGGTCGCGAGTTCATCGACGATGAGGCCGATGGAGCGCGCACCGTCCACCTTTTTCAGGATCTCGACCGCGACAGGATCGGGATTGAGCACCCGTTCGGGCGCCAGCAGCACCCACTGGCCCCGCGCCTCGTCATGCCGGAGTCGCACACCGCGCGCCAGCCTGGGAACGCTGTTCGCCGCAAGAGTCGCTGTCATCACCCCTCCTTCGGGACGAAGGCTCCCGGATAGGCCATTCTCGGGTCGATATAGGCGAAATAGAGCGCGTCGAGTTGCACCCACAGCACGTCGCACTTGAATTCCAGCGCCCGGATCGCCTGTTCCTGCTGCTCCGGCGTGCGGGCGTGCTGCTTTACATAGTCGAGCGCGAAGTCCGCATCGCGCGGCGCCTGGGTCAGGCGCTTGTCGAAATAGGCAAGAGTCTCCTTGGAGACGAAATCATAGTTCTTCAGCATGCCGGCGACACGCTCGCCGATGATGCCGGGCGAGAACATCTCCGTGAGCGAGGAGGCGATGGCCTCAAGCAGCGTCTTCTCGCGGACGAAATGCACATAGGCGTCGACTGCGAACTTGGTCGCCGGCAGCAGACCGCGCAGCGAGGTGACGGTATGGCGGTCGAGCCCGAGGCTGTCAGTCAGCACCAGCCAGCGGGCGATGCCGCCCTCCCCCTCATGGTCGCCATCGTGATCGACGATGCGCTGGCGCCAGACGCGGCGCAGTTCCGGCTCCTCCATGCGGGCGAGAATGGCGGAATCCTTCACCGGGATCATCGCCTGGTAGTAATAGCGATTGAGCGCCCAGGCCTGAACCTGACCAAAGGTTAGCTGACCATTATGCAGCAACTTGTGAAAGGGATGCAGGCTGTGATAGCGGCGCGTACCCACATCGCGCAGGCGCGCCTCAAGTTCTTCCGGCGAAAGAAGCGTGGTCATAGGGCAATCTCCATCCCATCGTGAGCGATTTCCCATCCGGCTTTATTCGCCGTGATCCGCTCATCTGAGCCATCAACCAGCACCGGATTGGTGTTGTTGATGTGAACATAGATTTTCCGCCCGACGTTGACCTCGCGCAAAGCCTCGATCGAACCGCGCGGACCGGACATCGACATATGCCCCATCCGCGCCCCGGTCTTGGTGCCGACACCGGCGAGCACCATCTCGTCATCCTGCCAGAGCGTGCCGTCGAACAGCACAGCGTCCGCGCCGTCCAGCCGTGCGCGCAAGGTGTCCGTCATGGCCGCACAGCCGGGAATATACAGAACGCGCCGGCCGCCGGCAGCGAGTTCGACACCGATGGTTTGCTCACCCTCGCGATCGGTGGTGAGCGACCCCTGCTCGGCCTGCTCGCGCGCTTCAAGATAGAGGGCGATCTTGCCCGGCACCGGAAAAATCGTCGCGTGCACGCCTGAGACCAGTTCAAACGACGCGCCCAGCTGCACCGGGCGGCGCGCCACGACATCGGGGGCCAGCACATCGAAGGCGCTGCTGCCCGCGAGCACTCCGTGCACACCCGGCGTCGCCATCAGCGCGAAAGGCTGCGCCTCGCGCAGGCTGAGCAGGCCGGCGACATGGTCGATATCGGCATTGGTCAACAGTACGGATTTGAGCGGCGAATGCCGCAGCCCCTCTCGGGGATGCAAGGCAGGGGTTGCCTGCAATTGCGCGAGAATTTCGGGCGCGCAGTTCACCAGCGCCCAGTCGCGACCATTAGATGTCACAGCGATCGACGCCTGCGTTCGCCGCTTGACGCGGGGATCGTTCGCCCATGCAAGCGAACAGACCGCGCAGCGGCAGTTCCACTGAGGGAACCCACCGCCCGCGGCTGATCCGAGGATCACAAGCTTGAAGTGGGACGGGGGCGTGGTCATCGGCAAAGCGACTTCATGCCATCCCGTCCCCAGAAGGCTCAGAAGTCAGCCGGGTAGTAGGCGTTGACTTCCATGCCGACGCAGACTTCAACAATGCGAGGAGCAGTCCAGGCCATATCGTCCTCCTGATGTTGTCCAATCCCTCTTTACTTCATAAGAAGATTATAAGAGATTGAGTTGCTTTGCGGATATTTCACCGCTTCAATAATGTGATGATCCTTTGGTCATCCGTCAAGAAGACCTGACCATCTTTCCCTCAGGCACACATTATACCACAGCGATGTGATCGCGGGCGGTACATCTCAATTCCCGTCCGCATCCAGCATGAAGCCGCGGCCGCGCACCGTGACGATGAGGTGCGCCCCTTCCGGCAGGGCCTCCGCCAGCTTGTGGCGGAGATAGCCGACATACACATCCACGACGTTCAGAGAGGCGCCGCCATGCCCCGCCCAAAGCGCGGCGAAGATATCCGCGCGCGACAGGGGCTCGCCGGGATGACGCATGAGCAACGCCAGGAGTTCCACCTCACGTTCGGTCAGCCGCACACGAACGCCGCCGAACTGAGCCTGCCGGGTGTCGAGATCGAGCGAGAGCGCCCCGACCTCCAGTGTGCGGGGCTCACTCCCGGCACTGCTGCGGCGCAGGGCCTGCACCTTCACCCGCGCCAACAGTTCCTCGAATGCGAAGGGCTTGACGATGTAGTCGTCCGCCCCCGCCATCAACCCCTCCGTGCGCTCATTCACGCTGGAACGGGCAGAGAGCATGAGAATTGGCGCGGTCTGTCCGCCGGCCCGCAGCGCCTTGCACACTTCGATGCCCGAACGCCCCGGCAGCATGACGTCGAGAATGATCGCCCCCCACGGCTTGCCCGTGGCAACCCGCAGCGCCGCCTCGCCGTCACCGACCAGTTCCACGTCGTAACTCTCGGAGGAAAAGCCCCGCCGCAGCAGCGAGCCGATATCGGGATCGTCCTCCACGACCAGAATGTTCATTGGGCGGCCTCCAGTGTGATGTCCGGTAGCGGCAGCGGCAGGCGCACTGCGACGCAGGTGCCGCGCCGCCCCCCGGTCTCTCCCGTACTGCTTTCAATGGCGATTCGACCCCCATGGCGGTCGACGATCCACTTTGCGAGGGCGAGACCTATACCGAAACCTGTCCCTTCGCGCGTGCCCGCCGAGCCGCGCCAGAAGCGCTCGAACACATGCGGCAATTCGTCGGGCGGAATGCCGGTGCCATGGTCGCGCACCTCGATCACCACCTCTTCGCCCTCCCGGCGCGCGCCGAGCCGCACGCTCTCGCCGGGAGGCGAGTGACGCACCGCATTGGCGACGAGCCCGTCGAAGGTTTGGCGCAGCCATTCGCGGTCGGCATCGACGGCGAGCCCCTCCGCCCCCTCTTCTGCCTCCAGCACGAGCCCGCTCGCCCGCGCCAGCGGCGCCATGCCTTCGCACACGTCGCTCAACAGGTCCGACACCAGGAACAGTGAGCGGTCGAGTTCGATCTGGCCGCTTTCGGACCGCGCGATTCGCAGGAGATCCTCCACCCGGCGATGTAGACGGCGGGCGCGCGACTGGATCACCAGCAATGCCGCGCGCAGATCCTCCTCGCGCGGTTTCTGCGGGCGCAGCGTGATCTCCACCTCGCCGAGAATCACCGTCAGCGGCGTGCGCAATTCGTGGCTGACATCGGTGAAGAAGCGCCGGCGCGCCATGTCGACATTCTCAAGTCGGGTATTGGCAGCGCGCAATTCGGCCGTGCGGGCCTCGACGATCTGCTGCAACTGCTTCTGATCGGCCACCAGCCGGACTTCGCGGCGGGCGAGATGCGCCGCCATGCGATTGAACCGCGCCATGGCGAGGCTGAGTTCGTCATGCCCCGTCACGTTGACACGTGTGTCCGACCGTCCGCGCGCGATCGCCGCCGCCGCCGCCGCGACATCGGCCACGCGGTTCACCAGCGTGCGGCCGAGGAGATGGTAGAGAGCGACCGCCAACAGGAAGGCGAGCGCCACGCCGGCCAGCCCCCAGCGGATGGTGCGCTCACGCAGTTCCCGGACCTGATTATAGGCGTCGAGGGCGGTGGTGCGCTCCTCCTCCATGGCCTGGCTGAGCGGCGCACCGAAGCCCGCGGCGAACACGTCCAGCGCGACGCGGGCGGCCGTCGCGGGCTCCTCCGCCTGCAGCGCGAGATCGACCTGCCGGTCCAGCACATCGAACTGCGCCCGCAGCCGGGCGATGGTGCGGCTGCGGGCCGCCATCAATGTCCGCTGCTCCTCGCCGACCAGCCGGCCCACATAGGACGAGAGCGCCTCCTCCAGCCGCGCGAAGGCTTCACGCGTCCGCTCGGCGGCGAGAACGCGGCCGGCGCGGGCCGGGGTACGCTCGGCGTGGGGCGGCTCATGCCCGGCCTGCAACGCCAGAAGTGCGTAATCGCCGATGCGCCCCGAAATCGTGGAGAGCAGTTCCAGCCGGGTCTGCGCCGAAACCAGCCGATCCAACTGGCTGCTGACGGCCCCCAGCGCGAGGACAAGCGCCAAAGTCGAAGCCGCCGTCACGAAGACGGCAACCGACAGCAAAAGCGCCATGCGCGCTCTGAGCGATGAGAACAAGCCGCGCCCCATCCCGCCTCACCGGATGACGCCATCCCCATGCGATGGCGCCCCAATGATTTCACGGACGCGACCCTTGCGCACGCTGCGATGCAACAGGACGCGCGTGCGACAGCGGCGCGCTAGGCCGCTATCAAATCTCGCGCCCGCCCGCGCCGGGAGAAGCGCAGCGCCATTTAAGCACCTTCCATTTAGGGTGGGTCTCGGTCCATTCGGCAATCACCGGCATGGCGCCGATCATGCACTGCATGGGCGCCGGCGGCGCTTCCAGCCCGACAGAGACCGCCTCCTCGCGGCACGTGCCGGGGCTGGCAATGAGGCAGATGGAAAGTATGAGCTCCATGTTGGTCCTCGTGGCGTGAGTGCAACGCCGTCCGAGCGTTCCCCCGAAGGCCGGCTTTGATCTCTACGCCGCACGCGGCAGTTGGATCACTCATCAATGCTGCGACGCAGCAAGAACCTTGCCAGTTACATCCGGCCTGGCCGCTGCCGCGCGTTCCGAGCGCTTGTGAGCAGCCCGCGACCACAGCCGGCGAACTATGCCGCATTTTTGGTCGTGCCGCCAGTTTCCTCAAGGCGCGACCATTAGCCATGCGCGACATTATTCCGTGGGGCAAGCGCGCCTGCCGGCGTCATACGAATGAAGAATCCCTTGCAGATAAAGGCGAAGCGGGCCTAGTCTCTCGCCGTAACGTGTCTGGTCGCGCTATCGGGCCAACCGGTTTGGTGTTCCAAACGCTGCAACAAAGATAGCCGGGACATCGGGGGACAATTCCCGTCCCTTGTCATGCAACCCCGTTCTGGGAGGAATAGATGGCCAAGATCAACAAGGTACTCATCGGCGAGTCGCTGGTGGGCGACGGCAACGAGGTCGCCCATATCGACCTCATCATCGGACCGCGCGGCTCCGCGGCCGAAAGCGCCTTCCTGAATGCGCTGACCAACAACAAGGACGGCTTCACCTCGCTGCTCGCGGTCGTGACTCCGAACCTGCTGGCCAAGCCGAACACCATCCTCTTCAACAAAGTGACCATCAAGGACGCCCGCCAGGCCGTCCAGATGTTCGGCCCGGCCCAGTACGCGGTCGCGAAGGCTGTCGTCGACAGCGTCGCTGAAGGCGTGATCCCGGAAGACGAAGCCGACGACCTGTTCATCTCGGTCGGCGTGTTCATCCACTGGGAAGCGGCGGACGACGCCAAGATCCAGCAGTTCAACTATGAGGCCACCAAGGAAGCGATCAAGCGCGCCGTGGAAGGCCAGCCGACGATCAAGGAAGTTCTTGCTCAGGCCGCTTCGGCCAAGCACCCCTTCGCCGCTTAGATCGGAAGCAACCCTGGGCAGACAACAGCTCCGCCCGCGGCCCAATACCCGAAGGGCCTGCTCCAGCGGTTGGCGGCGATCTTCCTGAACAAGTGAGGGCCGCACACGCCCTTGCTTGCGCCACGGAGGCGGCGGTTTCCGCCCTCTCACGCCGACGCAGATCATTTTGGCCCGGGGCTTCACCGCTCCGGGCCTTTTTCATTCGGGACGTGCGGGAGGCGCGCTTGTGGCCGAACAGCGCTGCCGATCCGTCAGACCACCAGAGAACAGATACGTTCCGTTCGGCCAGAGCACGCGCCGATCAGCTTGCATCGCAAGCTGATCGGATAACGCGTTCTCCATCTGAGAGTTAGAGGGCGATTTACCGATCAGATTGGTTCAATCTGATCGGATCGCACCCTAGGCCGCATCCAGGCTATGGCGCACCGCGTCGAGACACGCGGGCGTCGCCCGCTCCTCCGGCGTGAGGTTGATCGGCATATCGCGGACGACCCGCACCGGCGCGCCGTCCAGCACGACGATACGGCTCGCCAGTTCCACCGCCTCACGCCGGTCATGCGTGACGAACAGCACGGTGGCCGGCCGCTGGGCGAGCAGGCGGCGCAGTAGATCGCGCAGCCGCGCCGCGCCCGCCTCGTCCAGCGAGACGAAGGGCTCGTCCATCAACAGCACGTCGGGCGCAATGGCGAAAGCGCGAGCCAGCGCCACGCGCCGCTGCTGGCCGAGCGACAGGCGCTCGGGATAGGCCCCCGCGAGGTCGGCCAATCCGACCTCCTGGAGCATCGCCTCCGCCGCCCGGCGCCCCACTTCCCCCGCCGGCAGCGGCAGGGCGACGTTCTGAAGCACAGTGCGCCATGGCAGCAGCCGGGGGTTCTGGAACGCATAAGCGAGGCGCGGGGTCGCGGTGCCGAAGCGGATCGCGCCACGAAAATCGCGGTCCAGCCCGGCCACGATGTTGAGCAGCGTGGTCTTGCCGATGCCCGATTCACCCAGCAGCGCCACGAAGGCGCCTTCCGCGATATCGAGATGGAAGTCCCGAAAGACCGCGCGGCCCGCCTCTCCCGCCTGCGCGGGATAGCGCTTCTCGTCGATCGCGATCGTGATCGTGCTCATCGCCGCCACCTGTTGGCGCGGCGCTCCCAAGGCTGGAGGATACCGATTTCAATGAGTTGGACCACCGCCGTGAAGGCGAGCGCATAAGCGAGGATGCCGGCGACATCGAACAGCTGGAATGCGGTCTGCAACTCGAAGCCGACGCCGTTGGACCGGCCGAGCAGTTCCACAACGAGCACGATTTTCCAGGTGAGCGCCAGGCCGGAGCGGGCACTGGCGGCGAAGAACGGCACCAGCTGCGGCAGGACGACCTCGCGCAATGTCCGCAGGCGCGGCACCCGGTAGACCTGCGCCATCTCGTCGAGATCGCGCGACAGCGCCGCCGCGCCCTCGCGCATCGTCACCGCGACATTGGGGATCTTGTTGATCGCGACCGCCGTGATCGCCGCCACCTCGGTGAGACCGAACCAGACATAGCAGAGAATGATGACGACCAGCGCCGGCAGGTTGAGCAACACCACCAGCCACGGCCCGAACAGTTCATTCAGCGCCACCGAGCGGCCCAGCACGATGCCGATCGCCGAACCCAGCGTCATGGCGATGAGGAAGCTGGCGGCGACGCGGGCGAGCGTGATGGCGACGCTTTCCGGCAGCACCCCGGTGCGCGTGGCGCGTAACATGGCCGCGAACACCTCAAGCGGTCCGGGCAGCAGGCGCGATTGCGCCCACAGCGCGGCGACCTGCCAGAACAGCAGCAGCGCCAACAAGGAAGCGGCCGTCAGCAGCAGACGCCGGGACGTGGACACGGTTTCACTCGCCGATAGGGCCGAACAGCGAACGGTCGAAACGGGGATCGGGTCCCACCAATTCCTCTCCGCCGATCTGCGCAAGCACCTCGAACAGCTTGGCGCAGGAAACCCGCTCCGCCTCGCCGAACGCGCCGGGAATACCGGCGCGGTAATAGTCGCGCAGGCGGACGAACTCAGCATCGTCCGCCGCTTGCATCAGCGGGCGAAGACGGGTCCAGGCCGAATCGTCGGTGGCCAGCACGCGATTGGCCGCCGCCGCCGCACGCAGGAAGGCCGCGATCGCCGCGCCGCGTTCCGCCATGACGGCGTTGCGCCAGACGAAGCCAACCAACGGCGGCACCGGATCGATGCCGAGCCCTCGCACCATCTCGCTGACATCCAGCAGCCGAGTGAAGCCGCGGGCATCGAGCCGCGCGGCATAGGGCCAGAAGGTCAGCACCGCATCGACGCGGCCGAGCGGTAATTGCTCGCTCACCAGCGGCGGGGCGCCATAGACCGGCTCGGCGGCGCTGGCGAGATCGACGCCGAGCTTCACCTTTCCATAGGCGCGAAGCAGCAGCCAGCTCTTGTCGAGCGCGCCGCCGGCAACGCCGATGCGCCGGCCGCGCAGATCCTCCAGTGTTCTCACCGGCCCCTTCGCCGCCACCATCACCGCGCCCAGCGCGTTGGAAAACGGCGCGAAACGCATGCGCTCACCATCGGTCGTGTGCCGCATGGCCCAGAGCCAGTCGCTGACGATGAGATCGATGTCACCCGCCTGCAGCGCCACCGTCGTCGCCTGCCCGCTGGCGAAATCGACGCTTTCCAGCGCCAGCCCTTCGCGCTGATCAAGCCCCTCGGCACGGATGGTCTCCACCAGCCAGTTGAGCGTGCCGAATTTCAGCGTCCCGACACGCAGCGCCAACGCCGGCCCGCCTTGGGCGCGCAGCAGCGTGGGCGTGGCAACGAGGCCCGCCGCCGCCGCGAGCAAGGCCCGTCGCGAGAGCTTCGTGAGCGTGACACGGGTCATGGGGCGGCCTTCCCGGTAAGCGGAGGATCGAGCAGACGGTTGCGCACGAGATAGGAGACACCGCGCAGCCAGGATTCATCGGTGTTGTTGCGGATATCGGCGCTGTCAGCACGCAGCACCTCGCCGGTGGCGACATCGCGCAGCTGGAAATTGATGTTGAGGATGAGGTTCGACACCTTCTGCACCAATCCGATGACCTCGATCTGCGCACCGAGGGCCTGGGCGATCGGCAATTCACAACCATTGCAGTTGCGAAACGGCGTTGCTTCCACGATCTGCGCTTGCTGTGGCGAAAGGTCCAGCACGTCATAGCCCGCCTCCTTCAGCCGACGCCGAACCTCGTCGGTGATGAGGTCGAGCCTGTGGATCTCCTCCGGCTTCGGGCCGCGAATGTCGACTTCGCTGCTGGTGTCGAGCAGTTCGAATTCGAACACCGCAACTCGCGTCGCGGCCTGCGCGGTGCTCACCGCTCCAAGGCCGGTCCCCAGCGACGTCGACAAGGCGAGAGCCAAACCAAGGAGCCGTCCGGTACGAACTGGAAATCTCATCCGGCTTGCCTCCTCGCTTGGCGATTTCTTCCCGGCTCGCGCAATCATATCGACAAGAACTCCTCCTGCAACCCAGCGGGAAAAAGTTCCCGATTGAAATATTTCAACTATGCTTGCGACAATAGGAGCGTTACATTCTCTTATTAGTTTCTTATGTACTCAATTTTATTGAATGCCTGATTTTGTTTGCGTAGAGTTTTCCCCAAGGCGCACGAGAAAAGTTCCGAGGACCACCTCCTCGAGAACGCAAGCCGCGGGATGGAAAGCCGATGATGAGGATGGCAAGCGCCGTCGGCGCGACGCTTATGGCGATGGTTTACGCCTCTGCCCCCGCCGTGGCGCAGGACGCTGCGGCACCCGCCGCTCCCCCCGCCTCCCCGCCTTTGGCCGCCAAGCCGGCGGCGGTGATCGGTCCGGAACAGACGTTTCTCATCGGCGTGGTGCGCCAGCTGCCGGAGCCGCCGCCTTGGATCGCCCCCCTGCAAATGCCTCCCGATGATCTCGGCATCGCCGGCGCCGAGCTCGGTATTCGCGACAACCTCACCAGCGGCCGCTTCCTGAAGCTGGACTACAAGCTGTCGAGCGAGATCGTGCCCACGGATGGCGATCCGCTGCCGGCGGTGGCGAAGCTGGTTGAGGCTGGCAACCGCTTCATACTGCTCGACGTGCCGCCGGATGCGCTGCTGAAAATCGCCGACAGCTACAAGGACCGCGACATCGTCTTCATCAATGTCGGCGCCACCGATGACCGGCTGCGGCAGAAGGACTGCCGGGCCAATGTGTTCCACATTGCCCCCAGCCGCTCGATGCTCACCGACGCACTGGCCCAGTTCCTCGTCACCAAGCGCTGGCAGAACTGGTTCCTGATGGTCGGGCGCACCGACAATGACAAGCTCTATGGCGAGGCGGTGAAGCGCTCGGCCAAAAAGTTCGGCGCCAAGATTGTCGCCGAAAAGACCTGGGACTACGGACCCGACGCGCGCGCCACCGCCCAGTCGGAAGTGCCGCGCGGCACGCAGGTCGGCGAGTACGACATGTTGATCGTCGCCGACGAGCTCGGTGAGCTCGGCGACATCCTGCCCTACAACACCTGGCTGCCCCGCCCGATCGCCGGCACCCAGGGGCTGATGGCGCTTTCCTGGCATCCGACCATGGAAAATTGGGGCGCCTCGCAATTGCAGAGCCGGTTCTTCAAGCAGTCCAAGCGGATGATGCAGCCGCTGGATTTCCAGATGTGGCAGGGCGTGTTCGCCGTCGGCTCGGCCAGCCTGAAGACGCGCAACAGCGACCCGGCGAAGATCGAGGCGCAGATGCTCTCGCCGGACTACGACTTGCCGGTGTTCAAGGGTGTCGCCGCGTCATTCCGCAGTTGGGACCACCAGCTGCGCCAGCCGATCCTGCTGACCCACGCCACCAATACGGTGACGCTCTCGCCGCAGGCCGGCTTCCTGCACCAGACCTCTCCGCTTGACACGCTGGGCTTCGACCGCCCCGAAACGCTCTGCAAATTCCAATAAAATCAAACGATTGCCTGGAGGAAACGATGAAACGACAGATGCTGCTGTCCACCGGCCTGGCCACCCTTGTGGGGCTGATGCTGGCGGATGCCCTGCCGGCCGAGGCGTCTCCGCGCGCCTTCGTGACCAATGAGCGCGACCACACGATGAGCGTCGTCGACATGTCGACGCTGCAGGTCACGAACACCATCAAGACCGGGCGTCGCCCGCGCGGCATCATCGCCAGCCCTGACGGCAAGCTGATCTATGTCTGCGCCTCCGACGACAACCGCGTCGAGGTCTATGACGCGGCGACCCTGAAGCTGGTCAAGACGCTGCGTTCGGGCCCCGACCCGGAGCTGTTCGTGCTCCACCCCTCGGGCAACCCGCTCTACATCGCCAACGAAGACGACAACATGGTCACGGTGGTGAATGTCGAGAACAACGACCTGATCGCCGAGATCCCGGTCGGCGTCGAGCCGGAAGGCATGGGCATCAGCCCCGACGGCAAATACATGGTCAACACGTCCGAGACGACCAACATGGCGCATGTGGTCGATACCTCGAACAACGAGATCATCGAGAACATCCTCGTCGATTCCCGCCCGCGCATCGCCGAGTTCAGCAAGGACGGCAAGCAGCTCTGGGTGTCGTCGGAGGTCGGCGGCACGGTGTCGGTGATCGACCCCGCGACCTGGAAGATCGTCAAGAAGATCTCCTTCAAGATCCCCGGCGTGGCGGACGACGCCATCCAGCCCGTAGGCGTGCGCATCACCAAGGACGGTTCGAAGGCCTTCGTCGCGCTCGGCCCGGCCAACCGGGTGGCGGTCGTCAATGCCAAGACGCTGGAAGTCGAGAAATATCTGCTGGTCGGCCAGCGCGTCTGGCAACTCGGCTTCACGCCGGACGAGAAGTTCCTGCTCTCGACCAACGGCAATTCCAACGACATCTCGGTGATCGACGTCGCCGATGAGAAGGTCACCAAATCCGTCACGGTCGGCCGCCTGCCCTGGGGCGTGGTCGTGGTGCCGTGACTGACATTCTTCACCAGAAAACTAAGCAATATCGGGAGGAACCCCTCATGACCCTTCGCCGCAAAGCCGCTCTTTCCTTCACCTTCGCCGCCCTTCTCGCCACTTCCGGCGCCGCCATCGCGGCCGGCGACCTGACGCTGAAGCCCACCGAACTGAAGCCGCTCGAACTCGGGCTGGGCAATGCCGGCTATGGTGTCTCGGAGACCAAGTACAATCTGGAAACCGGCAAGGCCTACAGCCTCGAACTCAGCTCCACCGGCAAGAAGGAATGCGCCTGGCAGGCGCCGGAGTTCTTCAAAAGCATCTTCCTGCGTAAGGTGGAGGTAGAGGAGGTCGAGGTGAAGGCCGTCGCCCTGACCGAGATCGAGTTCGAAAAGGAAGGCGAGGCCGAACTGTTCTTCGTGCCCATCAAGCCCGGCACCTTCGCCTGGTACTGCAAGGGCATGGAGGAGCGGGGCATGAAGGGCGAGTTCATCGTCAAGTAATCCGTCCAGGCCTGTATTTCGATCCTCGTGACCCTTGTCCCCGGCCCCGCCGGGGACTTTCTTCTCTCGGTACGGGAGATGCCATGACGGAACCGACCAGCTCCACGCCCCACGTCTCCGGCCTGGCCGATGGGGTGCCGGCGCTCGATATCCGCGCGGTCAGCCATGCTTTTGGTGCGCGCAAGGCGCTGGACGATGTCAGCCTCACCGTGCCCGCCGGCAGCTTCACCGCCCTCCTGGGCCCCAACGGCGCCGGCAAGACGACGTTGTTCTCGCTGGTCACCCGGCTCTATGACAACCGCAGCGGCGCGATCCATGTGCTCGGGGCCGATGTGCGGCGCCGGCCCGCCGAAGCGCTCAGCCGGCTCGGCGTCGTGTTCCAGGCGCGGACGCTCGACCTCGAACTCTCCGTCCTCGACAATCTGCTCTACCACGCCACGCTGCACGGCATCGGCTTCGGCGCCGGACGCCGCCGGGCGATGGAGCTGCTGGCGCAGGATGGCCTAGCCGAACGCGCGCGCGACAAGGTTCGCAACCTCTCCGGCGGGCAGATGCGCCGGGTGGAGATCGTGCGTGCGCTCATGCACCGCCCGCGCCTGCTGCTGCTCGACGAGCCGACCGTCGGCCTCGACATCGCCTCGCGCGCGGCCGTGGTGGCCCTTGTCCGCGCGCTGGTGACGCACGAAGGGATCGGCGTGCTGTGGGCGACCCACATCATCGAGGAGATCGGCCCCGGCGACCGCGTCGTGGTGCTGCACCGCGGACAGATCCGTGCCAGCGGTTCCTATGAAGAGATGCGCGCCCGCGCCGGCGGCGAGGACCTGTCCACGGCCTTCCTGCAGCTGGTCAACGAGACGGGTGAGGCAGCGGCATGACCCCGGCGCGATTCCGCCTGCCGCTGACCGGCTATGTCATCGTCCTCACCGGCATTTGCTGGCGCGAGGCGCTGCGCTTCCTCAACCAGCGCGGCCGCTTTCTCTCCGCCCTGGTGCGCCCACTGGTGTGGCTGTTCATCTTCGCCGCCGGCTTCCGTTCGGTGCTCGGCGTCTCGATCATCCCGCCTTATGAGACCTATGTGCTCTACGAGGTCTATGTGACCCCGGGGCTAGTGGCGATGATTCAGCTGTTCAACGGTTTGCAATCCTCGCTCTCCATGGTCCACGACCGCGAAGTCGGCGCCATGCGTATCCTTCTGGTGAGCCCCTATCCGCGCTGGTACTTGCTGGTGTGCAAGCTCATCGCCGGCATCGGCGTGTCGCTGCTGCAGGTCTATGCCTTCCTCGCCGTCGCCTGGTTCTGGGAGGTGGAACTGCCGCCCATCGGCTATGTCACCGTGATCCCCGCGCTCCTCCTCTCCGGCCTTATGCTCGGCGCCATGGGGCTGCTCATGTCCTCGGTGTTCCGGCAGATGGAGAACTTTGCCAGCGTGATGAACTTCGTCATCTTTCCGATGTTCTTCGCCTCCTCGGCGCTCTACCCGCTCTGGCGGGTGCAGGAGAGCAGCCTCGCCCTCTGGTGGATCTGCACCTTCAACCCCTTCACCTATGCCGTGGAGCTGATCCGCTTCGCGCTTTACGGCCAATTCGCGCCTTTTGCCGCGCTGGTGGTCGGGGGGTGCGCGGCGCTGTTCCTCGCCGCCGCGATCTTGGCCTATGATCCTTCCGCTGGCGTCATGGCCCGTCGCGGCGGACCGGAAACGGCCAAATGAGCCGGCCCCTGCACGGCCCTGTCGAAACGGAAGCCGCAGAGCTTCCGGGCAATATCTCGAGGAAAAGCCCATGCCCACATTTCACCCTGCCTTGCGTCGCCTAAGCCTCGCCGTGCCTCTCCTGCTCGTGGGCGTCGCCCCCGCCCTCGCCGCCGCCCCCAGCGGCGGACTCTGGCCCTGCATTCAGCGCAAAGTGCCTGAGCTTGCGGTCGGTCAAATGTGGTCCGGTCCTCCGATCGAAAACCTGCAATGGCAGGACGACCGGCAAGTCGCCGATCTTGTGCCGGTGCTGGCCGCCCAGCGCACGCCTATCGAGGAAGCGACGAAGCAGATCGACGCCTTCGCCGGCACGCTCGGGCCGAACGACAAGCAGCGCCTCACCCTGCTGTTCGCCGGCGTGTTCGAGCAAATCAATGCTCGGCGCAGTCGCATCATGAGCGGCATTGAGCGCTATTCCGAACACCAGATCGAACTTTCCAAACGCATCAAGGAGCAGAGCCTTGCTCTCGCCAAGGCCAAGAAGGCCGCGACCACGGATGAGGAAAAGACCAAGGCGCAGGAACTCGAAAAGCAGTTGCTGTGGGACACGCGCGTTTATGATGCGCGCCAGCAATCGATGACGGCAGTGTGCGAGAGCCCGGTGCTGCTGGAACAGCGCGTCTTCGCCCTCGCCCGCGCCATTCAGGAAAAGCTTCCATGAAGAGGCGGCCCCGGCCTCAATGGCCGGGGCGTCTCTCAACCCGGCGCACGGTTTCGCGCGAGAGATAAAGATGACGTTCAGGGCGTCGGCTGACCTTGCTCCAGCGGCAGCCCGGCCCTGGCCCAGCCATCGCTGCCGGCGGGATACCAGGCGATGTTGGTGTAGCCATATTCGGTAATCGCACGCTTGGCGGCGTTCCAACTCATCCAACAATCGGTCTGGCAGTAAAGCACCAGCGGTGCCGCGCGATCGCCGCCGGCCAGAGCGTCAAGGCGGGTGCGGAAATAGGCGTCAGTCTCGGCCGAAAGCGCACCATAGCCGACATTGGGTAGCCAGACGCTGCCGGGCAAGTGATCGCGCCTCTTGTCGCGCCACAGCGTGCCCGGAGGGAGATTGGCCGGCTTCACATCCCGCGGCATCACGTCAACGAAGATCGCGGCTTTAGCGCGCCAGAGCTTCTCGGCCTGCGCCGTGTCGATTACCTGGGCGCCCTTGAGGGTGGCCGGGGTCGGGGCCCGGTAAGCCTCCATACGGTAGGCCGTCGGCTCGGGCACGACCTCTTCGCCCCGGCCAACGGTCGGAGCGAAGACATAGAGCACAGCGGCGAGCCCGGCGATGCCCAGCCAGGCCAGCCGGTGGAGGGTGGGGTCGGGCCGATAGTGTTTCACCGCCGCCTCCTGCACATCTAAGGCGCCGCTTCGATGGGGCGGTCCTGATTGTCGAGAAGGGGCACGCCATAGTCGAGCAGGATGCGGTTGATCGCGCCCTGCTCCTTCTGGATGAAGCCGTTCAGCTGGTGCTTCCAGTTCAGCTCGCCGGGGCGGATGCCGAAGGTGATGCGGTAGATGAGCGAGGGATCGCCCTTCTCCTTCACCAGTGGAACCACCGAGAGCGGGACAGCCGACTTCTTGGCGTAGTAGCCGCCGATCGGGCCCCACAGGATGCCGGCATCAATCTCGCCCTCGTCGAGATCCGCGATCATCGCCTCGGCCGGGCTGTCGAAGCGGCGATCCACCATCAGCGCGTAGGGCCGTGCCAGCGGCATCAGGCCGTTCCGTGTCAGCAAGTCGCCCGGCGGGGTACCCGCAATGACGCCGATCCGCTTGCCCTTCAGCCGCGGGTCTTCCAGCGTGTCGACGCTGGCGAGTTCCCCGTCCTTCTTGGTGATCAGCACCCAAGCCGAGCGGTAATAGGGATTGGTGTTGAGGATCGGGTCGCCGGCGGCGACATAACCCATGACCACATCGCAGCGCTTGGCGCCGAGCGTCATGCGATAGAAGCCGGTCGCCTGCGGAAACCAGGTGTAATCGAGGGCGAGGCCGAGCTTCTCGGCCATGAGCTCCGCAATTTTGTTCTCGAAGCCCTGCCCTTCCTCATTGGTGAAAGGCATGTTGGCGGGATCGGCGCAGACCCGCAATGTCGAGCGGTCGACCAGATCGGCCACCTGGGCCGAGGCCGCGTGGGGAAAGGCGGCGAGGGCGAGGAGCGTCACGCAGACCGCGACACCCCTCCCCTTACGGCGCGCCGAGCGATGGCAAGGTCCCGGCTGCGCCCTGTCCGCCATGGGCTCAGCTCGGCCGTCCGAAGCACTGGTTTTCATTTGCTGTATACGCCTTGGTCTTGTCCTCGCGCTTGCTGGGACGCTCGCGGCCGAGCGCGCCGTCAGCGCGGGCCTTGAGATAGACGTAGATGTCGTCGAGGTAGCACATGACGTTCTTGTTCTCGCCGAAGGCGGGCATGACCTGGTCCGCCGTGCCGACACCGACATTCTGCTTGCCGTTGACGACGATTTCCATGAACTGCGCATAGGTCATGGTCTTCAGCGAGTTGGCGAGCGCCGGCGCGTAGCTGGAGCCCATGCCGTCCGGGCCGTGGCAGACATGGCACTCGGCATGGTAGCGGCGATAGCCGGAATAGGTGTACCAGTCCATCGTGCCGTCGGGCTGGATGTTATAGGTCGGATCGCCGTCTGGCAGCGTGTACTTGCCGAGCTCGTCCTTCTCCTTCTCGACCGGCGCCGGGGCGGCGGCGGCCGGGGCCTGTTCCTGCGCGAGGACCGGAGCGGGAAGGGACAGGGCGGCCGCCAGGATGAGCGCCGCAGCGCCGGCGGATGCCGGCAGCATGCCGGAAACAAACCATCCGCGAACAGGTTTCGTCATGAAGCAGTCTCCTCAAGGCGCCGCAGGGGCCATTCTGGCGTCCGGGCAGCGTCACGCGGGACGCCGCTCCACGGCTTGGAATTTTTCTAAGAGTCTCATAAACGCCGGGGCTGCGAGACGTGAGGGCCCGGCGCACCGGACAAGCCGGCGGCCAGGCCCCTTTTCGTCTCGAACTGGCGGGCGCTCTAAGACGCCCGCCATTCCTTGGCTCAGTTCGGCAGAGCGAACACGGTCAGCTGGCCGCCGAGATTGGTATAGTTGGACAGGGCGGCATAACCACCCACCGCACCGAGGCCGGCATTCGGGTCGGTGAGTCCAGCCGCCAGGCCGATGCCCGCCCAGCCACCGACACCCGACAGGATGGCGATGTACTGCTTGCCCTTGTGCTCATAGGTGGTGACGTTGCCGATGATGCCCGACGGGGTCTTGAACTTGTAGAGTTCCTTACCCGTCTTGGCGTCAACCGCCTTCAGGTAACCTTCGAGCGTGCCGTAGAAGACCACGTCGCCAGCGGTGGCGAGCGCACCCGACCACACCGAGAAGGGCTCCGGCAGCGACCAGACGATCTTACCCTTGGTGTTGTCCCAGGCGATGAAGTTGCCCATGCCGCCATGGCTGTTCGGCGCGGGATACATCGACAGGGTGGCACCGACATAGGGCTGGCCCGCAGTGTAGCTGACGCGGAACGGCTCGTAGTCCATGCAGACGTGGTTGGTGGGCACGTAGAACAGGTTGGTCTTGGGCGAGAACGCCGCCGGCTGCTGGTCCTTGGTGCCGAGCGCCGCCGGGCAGATGCCCTTGGTGTTCACGTCTTCACCG
Source organism: Ancylobacter polymorphus (assembly GCF_022836935.1). NCBI lineage: Bacteria > Pseudomonadati > Pseudomonadota > Alphaproteobacteria > Hyphomicrobiales > Xanthobacteraceae > Ancylobacter > Ancylobacter polymorphus. The sequence goes on from NZ_CP083239.1 coordinate 3,982,815, forward strand.
TTCTGGGCGGTCGAATACTTGGCCACGACCAGCGGACGACCATAGGTCGGGCTGTTCTTGTCCATGTCGACCTTGGTGGCCCAGTTCACCACCGGATCGAACTTCTCGGCGACGAGCAGCTCACCGGTTACGCGGTCGAGGGTGTAGCCGAAGCCGTTACGGTCGAAATGGGTGAGCAGCTTGCGCGGCTTGCCGTCGAACTGCTGATCCGTAAGGATCATTTCGTTGACGCCGTCAAAGTCCCATTCGTCATGGGGGGTCATCTGGTAGACCCACTTGGCCACGCCCGTATCCGCGTCGCGAGCCCAGATGGTCATCGACCACTTGTTGTCGCCAGGACGCTGAGCCGGGTTCCAGGTCGAGGGGTTGCCCGAGCCGTAATAGACGAGGTTGGTTTCGGGGTCATAGGAATACCAGCCCCAGGTGCACCCGCCGCCGATCTTCCACTGGTCGCCTTCCCAGCTCTTCAGCGAGGAATCCTTGCCGACCGGCTTGCCGAGCGCCGTGGTCTTCTCCGGGTCAATGAGCATCTCATTGTCCGGGCCCATGGAATAGCCGCGCCACACCTGCTTGCCGGTCTTGGTGTCATAGGCCGTCACATGGCAACGCACGCCGAACTCGCCGCCGGAGATACCTACGATGACCTTGTCCTTCACCGGGAGAACGGTGGCGGTGTTGGTTTCGCCCTTCTTCGGGTCGCCGTTGACCACCGACCACTTCTTGGCACCGGTCTTGGCGTCGAGCGCGACGAGGGTGGTGTCGGCCTGATGCAGGAAGATCGTGCCGTCGGAATAGGCAAGGCCGCGGTTGACGGTGTCGCAGCACATCACCGGGATGACGTTCGGATCCTGCTTCGGCTCGTATTTCCAAAGAATACGACCCTCATTGTTAAGGTCGAGGGCGTAGACGATGTTGGGGAACGGCGTGTGGACATACATCACATCGCCGATGATGAGCGGACCGCCCTCATGACCACGGAGGACGCCCGTCGAGAAGGTCCAGGCCACCTGGATCTTGCCGACATTGTTGGCGTTGATCTGGTCGAGCTTGGAATAGCGGGTATTGGCGTAGTCGCCGGTCTGGATACCCCATTGCTTGGGGTCCTTGATGATGCTGACCAGCCCGTCATTGGCCGATGCGGGCCAAGCATAGAGCGCCGCAGCACCCAACAGTGCTGTCGCAAGAAACTTGCGCATGCTTATTCTCCTCGTGAACGATCCTCCGGGACCGACCGAATGCACGGACGACCCGCCGCGGCTTGTTTGCCGTCTGACCTTTTTGTCTTCGACAGCGTGTCACGACCGGCTGGAGGGAGAAACAGCCGGATCTCACGGGGGCTCCTGCCCCAAGCTGGCCTACGAACCGGACCCGGGAACTTCTTCCCGATTGCCGTTGAAGCCGAAGACGAGGTTACGCTAATCCGAATCCCTCGGACTGGCAATAAGAACTCTTATGAGAAACCGCTCTTATTATATTTTTGCTGCAAGAGCGAAAAGATATACAAAATACCACAAGCAAGCACTAGTTTCCGGGCAGCTTTACCTCCGTGACCTGCTGCAATGCAGCACGCTATTCCCATTCCAGCTCGTGATAGGCCGCGATCGCGTTACGCGCGTTGAACTCGGCGAAAAGCGCCCAGTCGTCGCGCTCGGACACAACCGCGTGTGCGGGCGCCTCGCTCATCGGTCGGCCTGCGTCGAGAAGCTGGCGAATGTCGCGACGCAGCGCGGCGAGGTAACGTCGCTCAGCCTCCGCTCCCTGCGGCCAGGCGACGCTGGCGGGTCCGTGGCCGGGAACGGCGCGGGCAACCGAATCCTGCGCCAGTCGGTCGAGCAGCGTCAGCCAGCCGTTGAGGCTGCCATCGAGAGTCGGGATGTGACCGACGAACAGCAGATCGCCCATGACCCAGGTGCCGGTCGTCGAATCGAAGATGGTGAGGTCGTTGTCCGTGTGCGCTGTAGGATGGGCGCGCAGTTCCAGCGGACGGCCGCCGAGATCGAGCGTCAGTCGGTCCTCCACCAGCAGGTCCGGCAGCACGATCCGCGTCCCCTCCCCCGCAGGCCCGAGCAGGCGCTCGACCTGGGCGAGATAGGTCTCGGCGCGCAGCGAAAGAGCCCGCGGCATCTTGTGATGCGCGACGAAGCGAACGCCGTCCGCCGCGAAGGCGGCATTACCCAGCGTGTGGTCGGGGTGCATGTGGGTATTGATGACGTAGCGCAGCGGCTTGTCCGTCACCACGCGCATGGCATCGCGCATGAATGCACCGGCACGGTAGCTGTTACCGGTGTCGATCACCGCGGCGGCGTCATCGCCGACGATCAGCGTCATATTGGCGATCGCCCCGTCATTGGACGGAGCGATCAACTCATAGGGCGCGCGGAACACATGCACCCCGGGCGCCACGGTTTCGAGGGCGAGGGCATGACCGGCACTCGCCGGCTCGGCCTGTGCCCAAGCGCATCGCCCGCTCCCGAGTGCCAGGGCCGCACCGAGGGTGAGCAGATGACGCCTATGCAGTCGCGGCAGGTTTACCATCGCCGCACCTCACGCGAAGCCTCCTTGAGGAGGCGCGCCGACTACTTCTTGGTGCCGTCGGCGTTGAACTGGGCGAGATAGGCCTCAAGGTTCAGACGGTCGCTTTCCTTCGGCAGGCCGGCGAACACCATCTTGACACCCGGCATGTAGCCCTTCGGGTTTTCCAGATAGGCGCTCAGCACTTCCGCGGTCCACACATCGCCCTTGGCATTGTGCTCCTTCAGCGTATCGGAATAGGCGAAGCCTTCGACCGAACCCATCTTGCGGCCGATAATGCCGTTGAGTTCCGGGCCGACCTTGTTCTTGGCGCCCTCGCCGACGGCGTGGCAAGCCATGCACTTCTTGAAGACGTTGGCACCCTTTTCGGCATCGCCGGCCGGGCTCTGGGCCAGTGCGGCAGTGGTACCGAGAACGAGCAGGGCGGCAGTGGTGACGAAGCGATTCATGGCGTCCTTCCAGGCGGTGATCATTGAATGGCGCCCTTATGCGAGGCGCTTGCGAGTGGGCGCGGATGATAGCGCCACCTTTAGAATGATCCTAGAGGGCGAAAGGTCCAGCCCGCGATCCGCGAAACGCCCGGCGCATTTCGTCGCGGCAGCCGCTTCAGCGTGTGAGATCGTCGGGATAGAGCGACTTCCAGAAGGCGCAGTTATGCGCCACCGAGGCATTGAAAAGCCCGAGCTTGCCCGGCTCCAGATTCATCACGTCGTCATCGGACCGGAAGGGCTTCCATGCGGGTGCCGCCGGTGCGGAAGGCGCGCCGGTGCGGGCGAAGCTCGACCAGTAGGCGGTCATGATCGCCGCAAGCTGCTGCGACGCCGGCGTCAGATCGGGTCCGGCGCGCTTCATCGTGTTGTCGAAATGGGGAAAGAGGTAAGGCAGCTCGGACGAATGCACCGCCCCCATCTCAAAACCGGGATCGGAGGGGGTGACTGGCGGCGCGTCCGAATCGGCGAAGACGAATTCATAGACCGGCACGAACGCCCCCATCAGCTTGGCCGCTTCCAGATAGGCGCAGTTGTTGATCCCGACATCCCGGCGGAAATCCGACCAGACGGAGCCGAGTGTTGCCGGCGGCGAAGAAGCGTAGGTCGGCGGGTATTTTTCCAGCACCGCCTTGGCCTTGTCGCCATAGACCTTGCGGATTTCGTCGGGATAATTCGCCGCCGTGACCACCTCGCCTTCGAGGGCGGCATAGCCGACATAGAGCCGCTGCTCGTCCCTTGTGCCGCCATTCATGACGGGCACTTTGACGAATTTGCCGGCCGGAAACGCCTCCGCGCCCGGCAACGGCACGGTCTTGGCGCCGATCAGCGGCGTGAAGGTGAGGATGTTGGCGCCAGCAATGTCGGCCGCTGCCTTCAGCAGTTCGTCCACCGGCTTTGCCCGCAGGCAGGCCAGCGCGCTCGCGGGATCACCGCAGCCAACCTTGGCGGCCATGGCCAGGCCGACCTTCTCGCCCTCGGCAACGCTCGGAAGCGCGCTGGCACAACCCGCGCTCACCACGATGGCGCGCTCAAACAGGCCCGTGGTCTCATCCGGCGCCAGCAGGTGCATGCAGACGGAACCGGCGCCCGCCGATTCACCCGCCACTGTCACATTGCCAGGATCACCGCCGAAGGCCGCGATGTTGCGTTTGACCCAGGCGAGCGCCGCGCGCTGATCCAGCAAGCCATAGCCGCCATTGTAATCAGCGGCAAAGGAGGGATGGGCGACAAAGCCGAAGGCGCCGAGCCGGTAATTGAACGACATGACGACGAGATCGCCGTCCTTCGCCAGCGCATCGAGCGGGTAGAGGCCGCTGGAGCCGCCGACAAACGCCCCGCCATGGATCCATACCAGCACCGGGCGCGGCGCGGCGGCGGCTTCTCCAGGACGGAAAGGAACGGTGACATTGACGAACAGGCAGTCCTCATCGCGGCTCGATTCCGGGATGCCATAGCGTTCGAGCTGCGGGCAGGCGCTGCCATAGCGGCTGGCGTCGCGCACGCCGCTCCAGGGCGCCGCCGGCTCTGGTGGGGCGAAACGGCGCTCGCCGGTCGGCGGTAGCGCATAGGGAATGCCCTTGAACGCCCTCACCCCCTCCGCGACGACGCCGCGTACTGCGCCCTGCTGTGTCATGACCAGGGCGGGATCGGCCCCCGCCGGCGTCTGCGCCTTGGCATAACCCGCCAGTCCGAGAGCGGCGCAGAGCAACAGCGCGCCCTGCCATGGGAGGGAGAGAAGCTTCATGACGCCACCTCGTGAATTCGCCGGTGCCGAGCTTGCCACGGCAAGCTACAGGATACCATCGAATGATGACGCTATGATACTTCAAGTTGCAGCCCCTTCACGGCCTCCGCCTCCCCCAGCCACTCGAAATGGACCATCTGCCAGACCGACCAGCGCTCGAACTCGGCGAGAAACCCGGCATCGAGAGCGGCGAGATGACCGCCGGGGCCGACGCTGAACCAGCCTTTCGCCTCCGCATCGGCGAGGAGGCTACCGATATGGGCCGTCGACACTTGAAGCCGGTCGGCGAGATCGCGCCGCCGCAACGGTAGATTCAGGGCGGCGCCCTGGACGCTCTGCGCGTAATGGTTGCCGATCACGACGGTCAGCAACAGATAGCCGCAATCGCGCTGAGCGAAGGACAGCACCCGTGGAAAAGGGTGCAGCAGCGTGCCATGCGCAAGCACATAGGCTGCCGAACGGGCGATGAGATCGCCGAGGGCGTCCGGATCGCCGAGAGGCGCAGCGCGGAGCGGTCGCGCACGCTCGGAGGGCGGATCGAGCCGGTCGAGGGCCTCGACGAACAGGCGCAGCGAGCGACCGATTTCGGCGACCACCACCGGAGAAGGGCGCAGCAAGGTGACGCGGCGGTCGGCGGGGTCGGCCTCCACCGTCACCAGCCGCCCGGCCCTGAGCGCCGCAACGAAGCCGGCGGTCTGGCGCGGGCTCACCCCCGCCACCTTCTGCAGGGCGGAGAGCGTCGGCGGTGGCCCGGCGCGGTGGCGCCACTGGTAGTAATTATGGATCAGCATGTAGCAGACGAGATAGCGCCCCAGCTGATCGAACATTTTGTAATAGGGCCAGCGCACTGGCGAGCCCGCCGCCATCCCGGCGCAATACTCAGCCAGCGCGAGCGGCAGGCCGGGATGGCGCAGCAGATCGTCCGCGCGCGCGGAAAGTTCGGCGGGAAGTCCCGCTGGCCGGCCGGTGGGGCCGCGTGTTCCCTGCTCCAGCGTGCGCCGCGCCACAAGTGATACCTGCAAAGTTTGGGCTGGTCCGTCCGATCGACTTAGAAATACTTGGAACCTCCCTGAGAGCGGAGGTAGCCTGGGCCGGGCGCCTTCGTTGGCAACGGCACGCCGTCGCCATCACCCACGACACGCCCCCGGGAGAACCGCCCATGTGCAACGATCACACCTTCGTCCCATCGCGCCGCATGATGCTCGGCGCCGGCATGGGGCTCGCCTCGGCGGCCTTTCTCGGTGGCCTCGCGCTGCCGGTCGGCGCCTTCGCGCAGGAAGCGCCGCCGAACGCCATCAGCCCCGACGAGGCGCTGAAGCGACTGATGGACGGCAATGGCCGCTACACCTCGAACGCTCTCAACAACCGCGACTTCTCGGCGGGACGCGCCGCGCGGGCCAAGGCGCAGTACCCCTTCGCCGGGCTGGTGAGCTGCGCCGATTCCCGCGTTGCCCCGGAGCTCGCCTTCGACCAGGGACCGGGCGAATTGTTCGTGGTCCGCGTGGCGGGCAACTTCGTCAATGACGACGGCCTCGCCAGCCTCGAATATGGCGTGAAGTTTCTGGGTGTGCCGCTCATCATGGTGCTCGGCCACACCAATTGCGGCGCCGTCGACGCGGCGATCAAGGTGGTAAAGGAGAACATCAGCCTGCCGGGGCATCTTGATGATCTCATCGACAGCATCAAGCCCGCCGTCGAGATCGCGTTGAAATCCAACCCGCAAGACCCGCTCAACGCGGCGATCATGGAAAATGTACGCTATAATGTGAAAGAACTGTCCGAGGCGACGCCGATCATCACCGACTACATCGCGAGCGGGAAGCTGAAGGTCGTCGGCGGCATCTATGATCTTGCTACGGGCAAGGTCAGCCTTCTGTAGCGGCTCGAAGGGCAGCCCGGTAGATCGGGCTGCCCTCTCTCACGCGCCCGGTCGCCGGGCAAGATCTCAGATGGCCGGCCCGAGATCGACGATGCGCTCATGCGTCACCACCGGCGGCGCCTCGAAAGTGGGGCCGACGAGGCCCCGCCAGGACTGGAAATCCTCCGAGTTGCGGAAATCCACCATGTGGTTGTCGAGCGTCTCCCAGCGCACGACGAGCCGGTAAACATTCGGCGTCTCGATCACCTGGTGCAGGGCGACGCCGTGACAGCCCTTGGCGCGCAGGAACAGCGGCACGGCCTTAGTGACGCCCGCCTCGAAGGCGGCTTCCTCGCCCGGCTTGATCCGTAGTTCGGCAATCTCGATGATCATGCGTTTCCCCAACCCTTGTACGTGGCGCGCGGCGGCGCCCGATGGATCACAAGCACGAACCCGGCGCCGCAACAAGGCGGCACCTCTGCTGAAGCCGGGCGCACCTGCCCTATTTCATCAAACCCGCCGCGCGCAACGCCTGCTCGATGACGTCCTTGATGCGGGAAACGGCCGCTGGCCTCGTGGGCGAGGCTGGATCAGCCTTCACGGTGGTGCCGGACGTGCGCGGAGGCGGCGCGGCCAAGGGGGTGTTCACGACTGGGCCGTTCCGGGGAGAGGGCTTAGGGGAAACCGTCTTCGGCTGCGCATTGTGGGCCGAACCGGTTCGGGTCGCGTCCTCCGCGATACCCCAGAAAGCGGCGATTTCCCGCGTCGAGGAAATACCGACATCGAGCATGTAGGGCCCGGGCGCACCGAGATCGCTGGCCAGCGGCGTGCCGTGGCCCATGGCGGCGACGGTGTTCATCTCGATCACCGCTTCGCCGGTCCGGTTGCTCCAGATGCGCCGCACCCGGCCGCCGGAGATTTCCTCCTGCGTCGGCGCGTCATCGAGCCGATGCGCCGTGCGCCATTGCGCGGCGATGTCCTCGGCATTGGACGGCGCCACGGTATGATCGGCCATGCCTTGCCAGATCGCCACCCGCGGCCACGGTCCGGCGTGGCGCGAGGCCTGCCGCAGACGGGCCCACAGCTCCTCATCCGACGCCGGCGCCTGCCCGCGCATGCAGTCGAAGGCTTCCGGCACGCTCGACGCACAGCCATAGGCAAGGCCAGCGATGATCGCGCCGCCGGCGAACACTTCCGGATAGGTCGCCAGCATCACATTCGCCATCGCCCCGCCGGCGGAAAGGCCGGTGACGAAAACGCGGTCGCGATCGAGGTCGTGGGCCGCGATCATCGTGTCGATCATCTGGCGGATGGACAGCGCCTCGCCGGAATCCCGCCGCGTATCGCCGGGGCGGAACCAGTTGAAGCACAGGTTCGGATTGTTGCCGGGGTGCTGCTCGGGATAGAGCAGCGCGAAGCCGGCCCGATCGGCGAGCTGCGACCAGCCGGAGCGGTGGTCATAATCGCCGGCATTCTGTTTGCAGCCGTGCAGCACGACGACGAGCGGCGCTTTTTTGGCAAGGTCCGCCGGGCAGTAGCCATGCGCCCGCAGCCGGCCGGGATTGGAGCCGAAATCGGCAAGAGATTCGAGCCGGCTGGGCGACGAGCCCGGCATGTGAAGCGAGCCCTGGCGCGCGCCAAAGGCGGCGAACTGGGCCATGGTGTCCGACATTGTCCGCAAGGGAAGTCTCCTGGTTGCGGCGCCCAGTATCTGGACGGCGAAAGGCTAACGCCCCTTCCCCCAGATCGTTGCTGCACTGCACAAAAACAAGGGGTGTCGCATGGCCATGAGCGGGAAATGCATATCGATAAGCTCGCTGCACCGATGCTGCGCAACATGTCGGCCGGTTATGGCGCCCCGCGGCCTACAGCCTCTCTCGGCTCAAGGTACGGCTATTTCTCGATAATCTCGCGAATGCGGGTTGCCAGTACGTCCATCGCGAAGGGCTTGGTGATCATCGCCATGCCCGGTTCGAGGAAGCCGGATGCCAGCGCCGCGTTCTCGGCATAGCCGGTCATGAACAGCACCTTGAGGTGCGGCCGGGAGACCCGCCCGCCATCGGCGACCTGCCGCCCATTGAGGCCGGGCAGACCGACATCGGTGATGAGGAGGTCGATGCGCTGGCGGGACTGGAGGATTTCCAGCCCCTTGGGCCCGTCCCCCGCCTCGATGGCGCGATAGCCGAGTTCGCCCAGCACTTCGACGATCAGGCCGCGCACAACGGGCTCGTCCTCGACCACCAGGACCACCTCTCCATCCTCCGAACCCGGGGCCTCGCTGAGGCTGCTCCCGCCTTCCTCGATCTCCTCCTGGCCACGATAGCGCGGCAGATAGAGTTTGATCGTCGTGCCCTGCCCCAGTTCGGAGTAGATGCGGGCATAGCCTTCGGACTGGCGGGTGAAACCGTAGACCATGGAAAGGCCGAGCCCGGTCCCCTGCCCGATCGGCTTGGTGGTGAAGAAGGGCTCGAAGGCGCGGGAAATGGTCTCCCGGCTCATGCCGGTGCCGGTGTCGGTGACACAGATGCAGACATACTGGCCAGGCTTCACCTCGCGCTGGCGGGCGGCGAAGTGGCTGTCGAGATGAGCGTTGCAGGTCTCGATGGTCAGCTTGCCGCCTTCCGGCATCGCATCGCGCGCATTGATGGCGAGGTTGAGAATGGCGCTCTCTAGCTGATTGGGGTCGCAGCGCGTCAGCCACAGGCCCCCGCCGAGCACCAGCTCCAGTTCGATACGCTCGCCTAATGTGCGCCGCAGCATGTCCTCCAGCGAGGCGATCAGCGGGTTGGCCCGCACGGGGCGCGGGTCGAGCGGCTGGCGGCGCGAGAAGGCGAGCAGCCGGTGGGTGAGCGAGGCGGCGCGGTCGGCACAGGTCTTCGCCCCACCCACCCAGCGCGCGAGATCATCCGTACGTCCCTGCGCGATGCGGTTGCCGAGAATGTCGAGGCTGCCGGTAATGCCTTGCAGCAGATTGTTGAAATCATGGGCGATGCCGCCGGTGAGCTGGCCGACCGCCTCCATCTTCTGGCTCTGGCGCAGCGCTTCCTCCACCGAGCGCTGTTCGGTGATATCGCGCCCCACGGCATGGATTCGTCCATTCCCGGGGACCGCGCTCCAAGCGAGCAGGCGGTACTCATCCGCCTTGGTGCGATAGCGGTTCTCGAAGGCGACGGTGGTTCGCCCGTCCGAGCACTTCTGCAGTTCGAGCGTGGTTGCTTCCAGGTCCTCGGGATGCAGGAACTCCCCAATCTTACGGCCCACCATCTCGGCCTCGTCCCACCCCAGAAGCCGCTCGGCCGAAGGGTTGACAGCCGTGATGACGCCCTCGAAATCGCAGACGAGCATCAGGTCCTGGCTGATCCGCCAGAGCCGGTCGCGATCCTGGGCAAAGGCTTCCTCCGCACGCTTCTGCGCCTCGATGTCGGTATTGGTGCCCACCCAGGCGGTGATGGCACCACGCGCATCGATAAGCGGCACGGCGCGGGCCAAATGCCAGCGATAGACGCCATCGGCGGCGCGCAGGCGGAACTCGGCCTCATAGGTGTCGCCCGAGGCAAGCGCCTGGGCCCACCGCTCGCGGGCACCGGAAAGGTCGTCGGGGTGCACCAGTTGCGTCCAGCCATCGCCGTCGAGGCTGCCGCGCTCCGTCCCGGAATAGGCGTAGATCTGGTCGTTGAACCAATCGAGCCCACCATCGGCCCGCGCCGTCCACACCTGGTTGGGCATGTTCTGCGCCAGCGCGCTGAACTGCGCCTCGCTCTTTTCCAGCGCCATCTGGGTGCGGCGCCGCTCGGTGACATCGAGCACGGCGCCGACCAGCCGCAGCGGCACGCCCGCCTCGTCGCGGTCATATCCAGCCTTGCGGGCCATGATCCGCTCCTCGCCGGTGTCGTGGCGGCGGATGCGGTACTCGACATCGAGAAGCGCTACCCCGGCGGCCCGGCTCGCAGCGTTGGAGACGATGCCGGCATCTTCGGGGATCACCAGCGCCTCAATCCTCTCGGCCGGCATCTCCGGGGTAGGCGCGAAGCCAAACAGGCGACAGAATTCGGGAGTCGCGCTGATGAGATTGGTGCGCAGATCGATGGAGAACAGGCCGACGCCGCCCGCCGCCTGGGCGCGACGCAGCCGCTCCTCGCTCTGGCGCAGCGCCTCCTGCGCCTCATACTCGGCCGTTCGGTCGCGGATGAGCTTGACGAAGCCGATCGGCCGGCCGTTCTCGTCACGCAGCGGCATCATCTCGCTGAGGCCCCAGAAGAGCTCGCCATTCTTGCGCAGATGCCAGCGCGCGTCATGCGCCCGGCCGGACTCCAGTGCCTCCCGCCGTTTCGCCGCCGGCCGGCCCGCCGCCCGGTCCTCGGCGGTGAAGAAGGTGTCCATGGGCTGGCCGAGCATCTCCTCCTCGCTCCAGCCAAGCATCTCGGCGGCTCCCCGGTTCCAGAGCGTGCACAGACCGTCGAGATCGGTGGAGACGATGCCGTAGTCGATCGCACTATCGAGTATCTGGCGGTGATGGGCCTCGCGCTCGCGCAGCACCCCCTCCACGGCGGCACGTTGTATATGAGCCCATGATCGCTCCGTGACCTCGCGGATGACGCTCAGCTCATAGTCCGACCAGTCATGGGGACGCTTGTCGTGGATGGCCATCAGCGCGATGAGGCGACCATCCTTGACCAACGGCATGCAAATCGTCGCCGCGATCCCGAGAGTGGCGAAGGCCCTCGCTTCCTGCGCGGCCAGTTCGACATTCGTGTCGCGCAAGATCAGCGGACGCCCGCCCCGCAGGTAATGGCTGACATGACTGCCGAAATCGCTCAACCGGTAGCGGCCGAGAATGGAGGGTGAGCCGGGCGCGTGCCAATCACCGCGAATGGTGAAGCCGTCCTCATCCTCGTCCATATCGGCATAGGCGCAGATAGAGACGTGGAGGTGCTCGGCGGTCATTCGCGTGGTGATGGCGAGAATGTCGGCCGCATCATGCGAGCCGGCCACGGCGCGGCCGAGATCGTCAAGGAAGCGCAGCCGTGTCTCGCTCTCTTCCAGCGCCACCCGCGTGTGATGCGCCTCCGTGACCTCTACCACCACGGCGATGACGCCGGCGGGCGCCCCGTCGTCACCGGCCACGGGCGAGTAATCGAGGTTGAGCCAAACCTGTTCGGGATGACCGTCGCGGTGCAGGGTCAGCGGCAGGTCGCGATAGGACAGCGTGCCACCCGCCAAGCCGACCCGCATGACATTGTCGTTGAAATCGGCGACTTCCGGCCAGCCTTCCCGGACATTGGAGCCCAGCAGGCGGCTGTCACGCCCGCCGGCAAAGACCGAATAGGCGTCGTTGTAGATCATCACCCCGTGCTCGCCCCACAGCAGGACGAGCGGCACCGGGCTCGCGAGCATCAGGCTGACAGTGTGGCGAAGGCTGGCCGGCCAGCCTTCCAGCGGACCAATCGGCGTGGCGGACCAGTCAAACGCCGCAATGCGTCGCGCAAGGGGGCCACCGCCGGCAATGAATGCGCGATCGGTGTTTACGACGCTCTCGTCCAGCCGCACTTCACACCCCATGACCCAAGAGTGGGCCCTGCCTCCCGCCGGAAGGGACCTCGACGTGCCTAAACGCGCCTGATGCAGGCGAGTTCCGCCCCGCAGGGGTAATTTCGTTCGGTCGCACAACGGCGCCCGTATCGGCCGCAGCTTCCGGGCAATCGTCTAGATTTCGGCGGGGGCCGGCATGTGCGCCGGCTGGAGCAGAAGCCGCACCAGGGGATTTGGGAAACGTCGCGCCATGGTGACGGCGTGGAACGTCTCAACGATGCCCGGCAATTGATCGCCTTCCACCAGCACGCCCGCCGCGATCTCGTCCTTGACGACGATTGGCGGAAGAACGGCCAGCCCGATGTCCTCGCGAGCGAGAAGGCGCATCATCGCCATATCCTCGACTTCCGCCACGATTTGCGGCCGGACGCCGAGGCGATCGGCGAAGGCGTCGAATCCGATGCGCACAGGGCTTTCCACCGTCGGCAGGATGATGGGATGGCGCCGAAGCCGTTCGGCGAAGCTTGCGGCATGGCCCAGCCGGTCCGGGGTTCCGACAAGGCTCACCGGACGCTCCGCCAGACGATGGGTGACGAAGGGCGTGAGAGCATCACCGGCCGGCGCCTGATTCAGCAGAACGACATCGAGATTGAGCGCCTCCAGCGCCCGCAGCAATTCGCCCGCGCTGCCTGATCGCAAAACGAGGTCGATATCCGTGCGGCCAAGCACCGGGCGCAGGAATTCCATCTGGAAATTGCGCGACAGCGTTGCGAGCGAACCGACCCGCAGCGCCTGCCGCGCCGCTCCTGTCTGCCGCAGCGTCCCCAGTAGTTCATCGCCCGTCGCGAAAATCGCGTCGGCATGGTCGAGGACGATCTTGCCGGCCTCCGTCAGATGCAACTGCCGCCCACGACGCTCGAACAGCGCATGGCCCAACCGTTCCTCAAGTTTGCGGATCTGCACCGAGAGCGCCGACTGGGTGAGATTGAGCCGCTCGGCGGTGCGGGTCAGATGGCCGTCATGCGCGACCGCCCAGAAATAGCGCAGATGGTTGTAATTCAGCGACGACATGACGTTCGATTTTAGCGAACGATTTAGCGCCGACAATGAATTTTTATTCGATGCCGCGCATCGATAACCAAGGCCGCCAACCGCCATTCGTGCAGGGGACCCGCCTTGTCGCTCTATCTGCTCCCGCTCATCGCTCCGCTCCTGCTGCTGTTCGCCGCCCTCGCCGGGTTCGCGCGGCAAGGCCGTCGCCCGCCCTTTGTGCCCGCGATCGCGGAGGGCGCGGCCCTCGGCGCGCTGCTGATCGCGCTCGCGTCGCTCGCGGCTCTGATCCTGCGCGGCCCCGGCGACAGCGCGCTGGTCGGCTGGTCGGGCATCGGCCTGTCGATCCGGCTCGACGCGGTCAGCGCGACCATGCTCCTGCTTGTCACCTTCATCGGTTGGATCGTGGTGCGATACGCGCGCACCTATCTCGATGGCGAGGCGCGGCAGGGCCTGTTCCTCGGCTGGCTCTGCGCGACGCTCGCGGCGGTCCTGGCTCTTGTCCTTGCGGGCAATGTCATCCAGCTGGTTCTGGCATGGATCGCCACCAGCGCCGCGCTGCATCGCCTGCTTCTGTTCTATCCCGAGCGCCCGGCGGCGCAGCGCGCCGCCCGCAAGAAGCGCCTGTTCTCCGCGATCGGCGCCACCGCGCTGGTGATCGCCGGCGCTCTCCTATGGATGAATGCCGGCACGAGCGAGATCGCCACCATCAACGCGCTGGCGCGCAACAGCGACGGCTCCTGGCTGGTGGTTACGGCGGCCGCCCTGCTCGCGCTCGCCGCCCTGCTGAAATCGGCGCAGTTCCCGACCCATGGCTGGCTCACGGAGGTGATGGAAGCCCCGACCCCGGTCTCGGCCCTCCTCCATGCCGGGGTGATCAATGCGGGAGGCTTCCTGCTGATCCGTTTCGCCGATGTGATGCTCGCCGCGCCCGGCGTGCTCGCCGTGCTCGCCATGATCGGCGGTTTCACCGCGCTTTTCGGCGCGCTCGTGATGCTGACGCAGCCGGCGGTGAAGACCTCGCTCGCCTGGTCCACGGTGGCGCAAATGGGCTTCATGATGCTGCAGTGCGGCTTGGCGCTGTTTCCGCTCGCCCTGCTCCATATTGTCGCCCATTCGCTCTACAAGGCGCATGCGTTCCTGGCCTCAGGCGGAGCGGTGGAGCAGGTGGCCGCCCTTCGACGCCCGGGGCCGGTCGCCGTTCCGGACGGGCTGGCGGTCGGCCGCGCCTTCCTGATCGCGCTCGGCATCTATGCCGCGATCGGCGCGGCGTTCGGCACCGCCTTCGGTTTCGAGCATAAGTCGCCCCAGGCGCTCGCGCTCGGCGCCATCCTGATCTTCGGTGTCGCCTATTTGCTGGCGCAGGGCCTGGCGGACGCCGCGCCGCGACCGCTGACACGCAAGACCGCACTCTTCGCCGGTGCCGCTGCCATCGGCTACTTCGCGCTGCAGACTGCGGCCGAATGGCTGACGCGGGGGCTTCTCCCGACGACGCCGGCGCCAGGACGGCTGGAATGGACGCTGATGGCGCTTGCCGTGCTGAGCTTTGGGCTGGTGGCCGTCGCGCAGGCGCTGTTCCCGCTCTGGGCCTCGCATCCCGCCGCCGCCGGCCTGCGCGTCCATCTCTCCAACGGCCTTTATGTCAACACGATCCTCGATCGCATCCTCGGCGGCTGGTCCGTCTCCAGAGCGTCGTGACCGAAGAAGTTCCAGGACAAGTCCATGCTGATGATCCCGATCACTCCGTCGCTGCTGTCACCCGAGGCCGTGCTTGAGGCGGCCCACCGGGCGGCGCGCGCTATTCCCCCGCTCTGGCCCCTCGCCTCCAGCGTTGCGGTCAATCCCTTCCTGGGCCAGACCGGCGAGCCCCTCGCAACGGCCACCGCCCGTCTGCGGCGCGCGGCGGGCAGCGCGCTGACCATGCCACGGAGCTGGTACGCGGCGCGGCTGCGTTCCGGCGAGATGACCGAGGACGATCTGCACGCGGCCTTCCACAGCGTGCCAGAGGCCCGCCGGCCGGCAACCTTCGCCGCGTTCAAGGAGGCCCTAAAGGCAGAACGCCCCGCCCCTCACGCGCTCCCGACCGTCGCCGATCTGGCGCGCGATGCTGCGGCGATCGACTGGCCGGGCGTGGTCACTGAGCGCATCGGCCACTGGGCCGCCAGCCACTTCGATCAGGGTCAGGCCCTCTGGGCCACTGCGCGGACAGACGGCACCTATGCCGCCTGGCGGGTCGTCGCCAGCCGCGATCTGACGCCCGAAATCGCCGGCCTCACCGGCTTCGCACGGCAAGTGGCGGAGGCGCCCCCCAAGGCCGAAGATGCGATCATCGACTGTGTCGCCCGCCTTGGCCTCCCCAGGGCGGCACTGGACAGCTATTTCCACCGGCTGCTGGCGTCGCTCGGCGGCTGGAGTCAGCTCGCCCGCTATCGGCTCTGGCAGGCGGAGCTGGGCGGCGACACCGACGCGTCGGTCACCGACCTCCTCGCCATCCGCCTGATCTGGGAGGTGGCTCTTCTGCGCCATTTCGGCGCTCCGCTCGCGCCGCAGTGGCAGGCCACGCGCGCGGCCTATGCCGAGCCGGTTTCCGCCTCCCCGGAGGACATTATCGACGCCCTGTTGCAGGAAGCGAGCGAGCGCGCGGCGCAGAGGCGGCTCGATGCGCTGTTGGCGGGAAGCGCGCCTCTTGCCGCAACGCCCGTGCGTCCGACGCTGCAAATGGCGTTCTGCATCGACGTGCGCTCGGAAGTGTTCCGCCGCGCGCTCGAGAGCCTCGATCCCGGCATCCGAACCCTTGGCTTTGCCGGGTTCTTCGGCCTGGGCATCGGCCATCGCCGCTTCGCTTCGGACATTGTTGAGGCGCGTCTGCCGGTGCTGCTGTCTCCGGGCGTATTCACCTGCGCGGGCGACGCGACGCCGGCCGTCGCGAAGGCAGACCTGGCCGTCCGCATCACCGCCCGCGCCCATCGCGCGTGGGGGCGCTTCAAGCTGGCCGCCATTTCCTCCTTCGCTTTCGTCGAGGCCACCGGCCCGATCTATGTCGCCAAGCTGCTGCGGGATGGACTCGGACTGACCGGCCATAGCGCGCCAGACGAACCTGCGCCGCGCCCGGCGCAGGGGCTCGACCTTCCCACACGGCTGACGATGGCCATGCGCGTGCTTCAGGCGATGTCGCTCACAACAGGCTTTGCACGGCTTGTTCTCCTCGCCGGCCACGGCGCCAGCGTCGTCAACAATCCCCATGCCAGCGCGCTGAATTGCGGCGCGTGCGGGGGCTATTCGGGTGAGGTGAATGCGCGGCTGCTGGCCTCGCTGCTCAACGACCCGGAGGTAAGGGCCGGTCTTGTCGAGCGGGGCGTCGTCATCCCCGACGACACGCTGTTCCTGGCCGCCCTGCACGACACGACGACCGACGATGTAACCATCTACACCGCCGACCATCCTTCCCCGGCCCATGCCGAGGATATCCGTCGGGCGGAGCGCTGGCTGGCATCCGCCGGCGTGCTCGCGCGGGGAGAACGGGCCCTGCGCTTGCCGCGCGCACAGCGCTCTGGCGACATCCTGCATCGGGCCCGCAATTGGGCCGAGCTGCGCCCCGAATGGGCACTGGCCGGGTGCCAGGCCTTCATCGCCGCGCCTCGGTCGCGCACGGCCGGGCGGGATCTCGCCGGGAGAGCCTTTCTCCACGACTATGACTGGCGGCTCGACGACGGCTTTGGCGTGCTCGAGCTGATCCTGACCGCACCTGTCGTCGTCGCCAGCTGGATCAGCCTGCAATATTACGGCTCGACCGTCGCACCCGACGTGTTCGGAGCAGGCAACAAGCTGCTGCACAATGTGACTGGCGGCATTGGCGTCGTGGAAGGAAATGGCGGCCTGCTACGCGCGGGTTTGCCGTGGCAATCCGTGCATGATGGCGAGCGGCTGACGCATGAACCCCTGCGCCTTTCCGTGCTGATCGAGGCCCCGCGTGAGGCGGTGGCCGGCATATTGGAACGTCACCCGGAGGTCCGCGCGCTGTTCGACAATCGCTGGCTGCACCTGTTCACCCTAGACCACGAAGGCCGCATGGCATGGCGCTACGCCGGCGACCTCGGCTGGGAGATATGTCTGAGCGAGACGGCCGGCAAGATCGAACCTGAGCCCGCCGCGGATGTTGTCCCGCGTCACTCCCACTCGATGGTCCCGGGCGGCTTGGAGGTCACGTCGTAGACCACGCGGTTGACGCCCTTGACCTCGTTGACGATGCGGGTGGCGACCCGGCCGAGGAAGGCCATGTCGAACGGGTAGAAATCCGCCGTCATGCCGTCAACCGAGGTCACGGCGCGCAGGCCGACCACATAGTCATAGGTGCGGAAATCGCCCATCACGCCCACGGTCTTCACCGGCAGAATGACGGCGAAGGCCTGCCAGATTTCCTCGTAAAGCCCGTGGCGGCGGATCTCTTCGAGGTAGATTTCATCGGCGAGGCGCAGGATGTCGAGCTTCTCGCGGGTGATCTCTCCGGGGCAGCGGATGGCGAGACCCGGCCCGGGGAAGGGGTGGCGGCCGACGAACACGTCCGGCAGGCCGAGTTCGCGACCGAGCGCCCGCACCTCGTCCTTGAACAGTTCGCGCAGCGGCTCCACCAGCTTCATGTTCATGCGCGCGGGCAGGCCGCCGACATTGTGGTGGCTCTTGATCGTCACCGAGGGGCCGCCGGTGAAGGAGACGGACTCGATCACATCGGGATAGAGCGTGCCCTGGGCGAGGAAGGCGGCGCCGCCGACCTTCTTGGCTTCCGCCTCGAACACGTCGATGAACAGCTTGCCGATGGTCTTGCGCTTCACCTCGGGGTCGGTGACCCCTTCCAGCGCGCTGAGGAACATCTCGGAGGCATCCACATGCACCAGCGGGATGTTGTAGGCGTCGCGGAACAGCGTCACCACCTTCTGCGCCTCGCCGAGTCGCAGCAGCCCGTGATCGACGAAGACACAGGTGAGCTGGTCGCCGATCGCCTCATGGATCAGCACCGCCGCGACAGAGGAATCGACGCCGCCGGAAAGGCCGCAGATCACCCTCTCCGACCCCACCTGCTCGCGGATGCGGCGGATGGATTCCTCGCGATAGGCCCGCATGCCCCAGTCGCCGCGGGCGCCGGCGATCTTGCGGACGAAATTGCGGATCAGCGCCGCGCCATGCGGCGTGTGCACCACTTCCGGATGGAACATGGTGGTGTAGATGCGCCGCTCTTCATTCACCGCCACGGCGAAGGGCGCGTTCTCGGAGGTGGCTACCACCTCGAAGCCCTGCGGCAGGCGGGTCACGCGGTCGCCATGGCTCATCCACACGGGATAGCGCTCGCCCACCTCCCACACGCCGTCATAAAGCGCGCTGGGCTTGTGCACCGTCACCTCGGCGCGGCCGAATTCGGCGGCGTGGCCGCCCTCCACCTCGCCGCCGAGCTGCAGCGCGCAGGTCTGCTGGCCGTAGCAGATGGCGAAGATCGGCACGCCGAGGTCGAACGCCTCCTGCGGCGCGCGCGGGCTGCCTTCGTCCATCACCGAAGCCGGGCCGCCGGAGAAGATGATGCCGACCGGATTGAGCCGCCGCACAGCTTCCGCCGCGCTCTGGAACGGCACGATCTCGGAATAGACCCCCTCCTCGCGCACGCGGCGGGCGATGAGCTGCGTGACCTGCGAGCCGAAGTCGATGATGAGGATCGTGTCGTGCTCGGCGGTGGCGGCGGTCGGTTCAAACTGGGTCATGGCGGGCTCTGTCTCGTGGCTCTCGGCGGCGCGGGCGGTCTCGGTGGCGTTCATTTATCCGGCTTGGTCGGCACGCACCATCAGGCTGATGAAGAAGCCGTCCGTGCCGGTGCGGCGCGGGGTCAGCAGCAGGCCCTCGGGCCGCTCCAGCGCGGCGGCGCGCAGCGTGATGCCGCGCTCGCCGAGCGCCAGCGCGGCTTCCGCCGGCGGCACGAGGTGGAAGCCGGGATGGCGGGCGAGGAAGCCTCGCACCTGGTCGACATTCTCTTCGTCCAGCAGCGAGCAGGTGACATAGGCCAGCCGCCCCCCAAGCTTCACATAATGGGCGGCGGCGTCGAGGATGGAGGCCTGCTCCTTCACTCGCTCGGCGAGCGCGCCCGGGCGCATGCGCCATTTCGCATCCGGGTTGCGGCGCCAGGTGCCGGTGCCGGTGCAGGGCGCATCGACCAGAACGAGATCCATACGGCCGGGAAGGTCTTCCAGCACATCCGCCTTGCCGCGCGGCGAGCGGACCTGAACATTATGGGCGCCGGCGCGCTGCACCCGCTCATGGATCGGCGCGAGGCGGCGCAGATCGTCGTCATAGGCGTAGAGCTGGCCGGCACCATCCATCAGGGCGGCGAGTTCCAGCGTCTTGCCGCCACCGCCGGCACACAAATCCAGCACCTGCCCGCCGCGCGGCGGGGCGGCAAGGATGGCGGCGATCTGCGAGCCTTCGTCCTGGATCTCCACCAGCCCCTTGAGATAGGCCGGCTCGGAGGTGAGCGGCGGCGCCTTGCCGTCGGCTTCCAGCGCGATGCGCAAAGCGAGCGGCGACCAGGCGCCGGGAGTCGGCGCGAGATGGGCGATGAGTTCGCCGACCTTCTCCACATCGCCTTTCAGCGAATTGACCCGGAGGTCGAGCGGCGCGCGCTCGGCCAGCGCCGCACCCTCCTCCGCACGCGCGTCGCCGAACACGGCGGCGAGCGGGGCGTCGAGCCATTCCGGGTAGTCGCCGCGCACCGGCGCAGGCGCGTCGTCGAGGTTTGCCTGAGAAAGATGCTGGCGCTCATTGTCGCTCAGCGGCGCGGGGGCGAAGCGCCCGCCGTCGCACAAGGCGGCGATGGCGTCGACATCGAGGCCGCGTGCCACCTTCAGCATGCCGAGAACCAGCCCGCGCGGTGTCTCCTCGCCGACCCGCTCGCCCATGATCCAGGCGGCGGAGGCGCGGCGGCGCAGCGTGTCATAGACCAGTGAGGCCAGCGCCGCCCGGTCGCCCGAACCGGCGAAGCGGTGGCTGCGGCCCCAATCCTTCAGCACGTCGGCGGCCGGACGGCGTTCGGCGAGGATCGTGCCGATCACCTCGATGGCGGCGGAAAGCCTGGCAGCCGGCGTCATTTCAACTCCAATACCAAAGGTTTACGGCAGCGCCGGCGCCAGCAGGATCGCGAGCGCGAACAGCACCCACATCGCCAGCAGAACCAGCGCGCCAAAGGCGAAGGCGCCGAAGCGCCAGCCCACATCATTGTGGGTGGTGTGGACGATGGCGTGGACGATGCGGCTTAAGACGAACAGCCAGGCCAGCACCTGGAACAGGACGCTGGTCTGGCGCGTCAGCAGTGCCAGCACCACCAGCACATAGAACAGCACCGGCAGTTCGAACTGGTTGCGGAAGCAGTTGCTGGCCTGCCGCACGATCGGCGGCCAGCCCGTGTCGCCCAGCACCACCTCCTCGCGCACCAGCCCGCCGGCGCGGATGGCCTTGAGACGCACCGCCCCCAGCCGGAACAGCACGGCGAAGGTAAGGGCGACCTGCACGAACACGGGCAACAGCGTGGCAGTGACGTACATGGATCAGCCCTCCTTCCTCGGTGCGGCGCCGGCCAAAGCCGACGCTCAGACGGCCCCCGGATAGTTCGGGCTCTCGCGGGTGATGGTCACGTCGTGCACATGGCTCTCGCGCAGCGAGGCGCCGGAGATGCGCACGAACTGCGCCTTCTCGCGGAAATCCCGCAGCGTGGCGCCACCGACATAGCCCATGGCGGCGCGCAGGCCACCGGCAAGCTGGTGCAGAACGCCGCCCACCGGTCCCTTATAGGCCACCTGACCCTCGATGCCTTCCGGCACCAGCTTCAGCGTGTCCTTCACCTCGGCCTGGAAATAGCGGTCGGCCGAGCCGCGCGCCATCGCCCCCACCGAGCCCATGCCGCGATACGACTTATAGGAGCGGCCCTGGTAGAGATAGACCTCGCCCGGGCTCTCATCCGTGCCGGCCAGCAGCGAGCCGATCATCGCGCAGTCCGCGCCGGCGGCGAGCGCCTTGGCGAGATCGCCGGAGAACTTGATGCCGCCATCGGCGATCACGGGCACATCGCTCTTCTTCGCCGCGTCCACCGCGTCGAGAATGGCAGTGAGCTGGGGCACGCCGACACCGGCGACGATGCGGGTGGTGCAGATCGAGCCCGGCCCGATGCCGACCTTGATCGCGTCGGCGCCGGCGTCGATCAGCGCCTGCGTCGCCTCGGCGGTGGCGACATTGCCGGCGAGGATCTGCACGCTGTTGGACAGCGTCTTGATGCGGCTCACCTGGTCCAGCACCTTGCGGGAATGGCCGTGCGCGGTGTCGACCACGACGAGATCGACACCGGCCTCGATCAGCAGTTCGGCGCGGCGATAGCCGTCCTCGCCCACCGTGGTGGCGGCGCCGACACGCAGGCGGCCCTGCTCGTCCTTGGCCGCGTTGGGGTTGGTGACGGCCTTTTCCATGTCCTTGACGGTGATCAGGCCGACGCAGCGGCCTTCATCGTCCACCACCAGCAACTTCTCGATGCGATAGCTGTGCAGCAGGCGCTTGGCCTCGGCCTGATCGACGCCTTCGCGCACGGTGATCAGCCGTTCCTTGGTCATCAGCTCGGAAATGGGCTGCGCCGGATTGGTGGCGAAACGCACGTCGCGGTTGGTGAGAATGCCCACCAGCTTGCCGCCGCGCCCGTTCGGGCCGCGCTCGACCACCGGGATGCCGGAAATGCCGTGGTTCTTCATCAGCGCCAGCGCATCGGCCAGCGGCTGGTCGGGATGAATGGTGACGGGGTTCACCACCATGCCGCTCTCGAACTTCTTGACGAGGCGCACATGCTCCGCCTGCACCTCGGGATCGAGGTTGCGGTGAATGACGCCGAGGCCGCCGGCCTGCGCCATGGCGATGGCGAGCCGCCATTCGGTGACGGTGTCCATGGCCGAGGAAAGGATCGGGATGTTGAGCGAGATGTTCCGCGTCACCCGCGAGCGAATATCGACTTCGCCCGGCATGACGTCGGACAGACCGGGCTTCAGCAGCACGTCGTCGAAGGTGAGCGCTTCCCGCGCGAGGCCGTCATAGACCGACATCGCCAACTCCCGATTAGGGGCAAGGGGAATACAACTCCCGACCCGCCCGATGGATGGATGAAACGAAGCGAACCGGGCCTTTGTGACAGCGCCCGCGCGCTTCGAGTTGGCGAGGGCTCATACCATGGCCTTGTACGCTTTCCTAGGCGTCTATCTCTGTGCAGAACGCAATGCCGATACGCGCCAGGAAGCCCCTGCGTAACCGGCGTGGATGACAGATTTGTGCGTGCGATTGTGGTCGCAGGGGCGCGATTGCGGCGTTATAGCCGGAAAGCTGCTCGTCTCCCCCCGCCCGCCATCCCGGACCGGCCCGTGCGCTCCGAACGTCTCGTCCCGCTCATCGTCGCCTGCGCGCTGTTCATGGAGCAGCTCGATTCGACCGTGATCGCCACCTCGCTGCCGGCCATCGCCGCCGATCTGCACGAAGACCCGATCTCGCTCAAGCTGGCGCTGACCTCCTATCTGCTGAGCCTCGCCGTGTTCATTCCGGCGAGCGGCTGGTTTGCCGACCGCTTCGGCTCGCGCACCGTGTTCCGCGCCGCCATCGCCATCTTCACCGCCGGCTCGCTGCTGTGCGGGCTCGCCCATTCGCTGCCGGACTTCGTCGCCTATCGCATCCTTCAGGGCATGGGCGGGGCGATGATGGTGCCGGTGGGGCGGCTGGTCATTCTTCGCACCGTGCCGAAGGAGGAGCTGGTTTCCGCGCTCGCCTGGCTCACCATTCCCGCTCTGCTGGGGCCGGTGATCGGCCCGCCGCTGGGCGGCTTCATCACCACCTATTTCGACTGGCGCTACATCTTCTTCCTCAATTTGCCCATCGGCGTGCTCGGCTTCCTGCTGGTGAGCCGGTTCATTCCCGATATCCGCGAACCGGACGTGCCGCCCTTCGATCTCAAGGGCATGTGCCTGTCCGGGCTCGGCCTTGCCGGCCTCGTCTTCGGCTTCGCCCTGCTCGGCCAGCACGCGGTGGCGCCCTCGCTCGCGCTCGCCGTCATCGTCGTCGGCGCGGTGTCGATGGGCTTCTATGTGCGCCACGCCCGGCGCACGGTGAAACCGATCCTTGATCTGGCACTGTTGAAGATCCCGACCTTTTTCGCCGGCGTGGTCGGCGCCTCGCTGTTCCGCGTCGGCATCGGCGCCCTGCCCTTTCTGCTGCCGCTGCTGCTGCAGCTCGGCTTCGGCCTCAGCCCCTTCGCCTCGGGCATGATTACCTTCGCCTCGGCGGCGGGGGCGATGACGATGAAATTCACCGCCGCCCCCATCATCCGCGCTTTCGGCTTCCGCCGCGTGCTGGTGGTGAACTGCGTCATCGCCGCCGCCTTCATCGCGGTGGGGGCGCTGTTCCGGCCGGGCATGCCCTATCTCGTGCTGGTCGGGGCGCTGCTGCTGGGCGGGTTCTTCCGCTCGCTGCAATTCACCAGCACCAATGCCCTCTCCTATGCCGATGTCTCGTCGGAGGCGATGAGCCGGGCGACGAGCTTCGCCAGCGTGGCGCAGCAGGTATCGATCTCCACCGGCGTCGCGGTGGCGGCGCTGGTGCTCGACGGGCTGCGCAGCTGGCGCGGCGACGGCACCATCGCCCTCAGCGATTTCAGCGTCGCCTTCCTGGTCGTGGCGGGGATCGCGGTGTGCTCGGTGTTCTTCTTCCTGCGCCTGCCGCCCAATGCCGGCGCGGAACTCGCCCAGAGGCGGGTGAAGCCCGCGCAGGTACCCGAGCCGCCGGGCGAGATGGGGAGTGCGGGCTAGATCATTTCACTGTTTCATGGAAACGGTGAAATGATCTCATTCTTTGTTTTGTCGCGTTTTCTTCACGCGAACCGGAATCCACTTCGCTCGAAAACGCTCTAATCGGCTTCCGGCGCCGCCCGCTGCCGGCCGCGGAAGCCCGTCGCCACCACATAGAGCTCCGCTGAATCCGCCCGGCTCGCCTGCGGCTTGATATGGCGCACGGCGCTGAAATCGCGCTTCAGGTCCGCCAACAACGTGCCTTCCGTGCCGCCCTGAAAGACCTTGGCGATGAAGCAGCCGCCGGGCGCCAGCACCTGGCGGGCGAAATCGATGGCGAGTTCCACCAGCCCGACAATGCGCAGATGGTCGGTCGCCCTGTGGCCCGTCGTATTGGCGGCCATGTCGGACATGACGATATCGGCCTCGCCGCCGAGCATGGCCTTGAGCTGCTCGGGCGCCTCGTCCTTGAGGAAGTCCATCTGGGCGAAATCGACGCCGGGGATGGGGTCGATCTCCAGAAGATCGATGGCGACGATCTTGCCGCGGCCTTCGTCCACCTTTAGCTTCTTCGCTGCCACCTGGCTCCAGCCGCCGGGAGCCGCGCCGAGATCGACCACCCGCAGGCCAGGCTTGAGGATTTTCAGCTTGTCGTCGATCTCGATCAGCTTGAAAGCGGCGCGCGAGCGCCAGCCCTCGCGCTTGGCGCGGGCGACATAGGGATCGTTAAGCTGGCGCTGGAGCCATTTCTGCGAGGAGGAACTGAGCGAGCGGGCCTTCTTCAGCCGCACCTTCAGCGGCCGCGCCTCGCCGCCCTTGCCGGGCTGGGGCTTGTCAATCACGTCGAGGCTCCGCCCCTCGGACGCCACACACCATCGGCACGCATCAGTTCCACCAGAATTCCTTCCCTGAGGCCACGATCGGCCACGCGCAGGCGGTCGCAGGGAAACGCCCGGCGTACCGATTCGAGGATCGCACAGCCCGCCAGAACAAGGTCGGCCCGCTCCACCCCGATGCACGGATTGGCCGCGCGCTCGGCAAAGGGCATGGCCAGCAGCCTGTCCACCACCACCCGCACCTGCTCGGCCCCGAGCCAGGTGCCATCGACCTGCGAACGGTCATAGCGCGGCAGGTCGAGATGCACGCCGGCAATGGTCGTCACCGTGCCTGAGGTGCCGAGCAGATGCAGCCGGCCGCAATTATGCGGGCCCACCGCCTGCACGAAGCCGGCGAGATGCGGCGTGAACTCATTGACCATCGCTTCGAAATCGTCGCGGGTCACCTTCACCCCGCCATGGCGTTCGGCCACGGTAACGACGCCGAGCGGCACCGATACCCAGGCGCGGATCACCGCCGCCGGCGGGCCGCCATCGCGCGTTTCCACCCGGTCGAGCCACACCACTTCGGTCGAACCGCCGCCAATATCGAACAGCACCGCCCCGTCTGAAGTGGGATCGACCAGCGGCGTGCAGCCGGAAGCGGCGAGGCGCGCCTCGGTTTCGCGGTCGACGATCTCCAGTTCGAGCCCGGTCTCGCGCGTCACACGGTCGATGAATTCGGCGCCATTGACAGCGGAGCGGCAGGCCTCGGTGGCGATCAGCCGGCGATCGACGATGTGGCGCGCCTCGATCTTGGCGGCGCAGACCTTCAGCGCCTCGACCGCCCGGTCCATCGCCGCCGCGCCGAGACGGCCGGAGCAGATCAGCCCCTCCCCCAGCCGGACGATGCGCGAGAAGGCATCGACGACGCGGAAGCCGCTGCCGGTGGGGCGGGCGACGAGCAGCCGGCAATTATTGGTGCCGAGATCGAGCGCGGCATAGCAGGGGTCGTTGTTGCGCGGGCGCGGACCCGAGCGCGGGTCACGGCCCGCCGCACCGCCATAGGGCGGCGCGTTCGGACGCACACGCACAGAGGGCCGCTCGTCGCCGGCGGACGTTTCCGTCACCCGCTCCCCGGCCCATATCTGGGTCTCGTCGACCATTTCAACTTCCCCGGCCGAAGCCGTCGAGCCGGCCGCGCGAAGTGCGGTTCCAGGCTCGCATTGTTCAACATCTCGAATGAAATGTAACATTCGCCAGCGCTGGCGCAATCGACTTCATGGCAGCCCGGCGCGGGAGGCGGGGCTCGCCACGACGCAAAGCCCGGCAGGGCAAGGGCGCATCGGCCCGTCCTGCCGGTCATTTGGATGACAGAGGCCGCCCGGCGCTCGCGCCGATCGGCGATTCGCCGCCGGCCCTCAATGCGCGGCCGAGGGGCCCGCGCTCAGCCCTTCAGCGCCGGCAGCGCCTGGGCGATCCCCGCCATGGGCAGGTTCACATTGACCGTCTGGCCATTGGCGAGGACGAAGCTCGCGACGACTTCCTTGGCGGTGAGAAGTTCCTTGCCGAAGGCGTCCTCGAACGGACCGATGGCCTCGCAGCCGCCCCGGCCACAGGAGGCGTAGTCGACCTTGCGCGGCTTGCCCTTGGCAATGATGATCTGCACGCCGTCCTTCAGCCGGACGCCGAGCGGGGTGCGCACGAGATAGGTCGGGGCGCCGGCCTTGTCCTGGCCAATCTGCCAGAGCAGCACGGTCTTTTTCGACTTCGATTCGGTCACTTTGAGCGAGGCGACGCAGGTCTTCTTCGCGCCCTTCTCGATGCTGGCGCGGCAGGTCACCACCCAATTGTCGAAAGCGGTGGTTTCCGTGCGGACCGGCGCCTTGGCCTCAGCCGGCGCGGTCTGCGCATGGGCGGCGGACGCGCCGGCGAGAAGGCAGGGAGCCAGCAGCAGGGCAGCGGCACGACGAGTGAAGTGATGCATGGGGTCCTCCGGAACAATCCCGGGCGTGTGGCGAGGATTTCGACACCGTCATGGCACGCCACGGGGTGAAAATCACGGTCAGTCTTTGCCATTGATCGCGCCGCAAAGCGAGATGCAGCGGATCGGCGATGGCGCCTGTCGATAGAGCGGACAGAAAAGCAATGGGCCGACCACAAGGGCCGGCCCAGGCTTGTCTTCCGGCCCGCGGCCGCAGCCGCGGACCCTGTGCCGGCGCTTACCAGCGGACCTTCACGCCGCCCGTACCAGCCCAGCCCTGCACATCGCCGAAATTGTATTCGCCGTTGGCGAACAGGGCGACGGTGCCGTTGAGGTCGGCGGTGAAGCCGAGGCCGGCATTGTACCAGGTGCCGTTGATGTCGCTGGTGAGCACGGTGCCCGCGACATTGGTCTTGTTGTCGCCCAGGAACTCCGACAGCACGTTGAAGGTGGCGTAGGGCGTAAGCGTCTGGCCGGTGGCCATGACGAAGGTCGACTGAACCTGCAGGCCGAGGCGCCCGATCAGCGAGTCCGCATCACCCGGCGTCACATAGGTGCCGATCGAGTCGACATAGGCATCCTGATTGGCGCTGGCATAGGCGAGCTGGGCCTGCGGCTGGATCACCCAACCGCTCGCGACCTCGAAGCCGTAGCCCATCTCGATCGAGCCGCCCCACACCGTGGCGTCGGTGTTCGCCGTCACGTTGCTGGTGGAAGCGATGTCGAGATCGAGCACGTCGACCTTGCCGACCACGTCGGTGTAGAAGCCGGCGCCCGGCGCCAGGCCGACCTGGCGGAACGAGGCGTAGATGCCGGCATTCCAGCCATTGATGTCCATGGTGGAGCTGCCGCCCCAGGACGTCCAGTCGCCATCCACATCGACATCCGACCAGCCATAGCCACCGAACGCGCCGAGGGTGATGCGCCAGGCATTATAGTCGAAGGTGTAGTCACCGCCGGCCTGCAGGCCCCAGCTCTGCTGCGAGAAATCCCAGCCGCCGCTCACGTCGTAGCTGAGATCGGCGCCGCCACCGCGGCCCCACATCTGGAACTTCGGCGCCGGCACCGGCTGATAGGCCGGGGCCTTATTCACCGACTGCGCCAGATCGGCGTTGCGGCCTTCGAGCTGCTCCTGCTGGCGCATCTCGCCGAGGCGCTTATAGAGCGTGTCCATGCCGGCGTAGAAGTGGCGCTGCATGGCCGACGGCGCGGTCGCGTAGCCGGTGGCCTGCGCGGTGTAGCCCGCGCGCAGATACCAGTCGCCGCCACTGCCGCCATCGGCGAGACCGCCGCTGGAAGCATCCTGGAACAGGCGGTAGGAGAAGGCGCCCCCCATCACTTCGCGCTCGCCGCTGACGCTGTTGCGCGCCAGTTGGAAGGCGTCGTCGGGCGAGGCGCTGCCTTCCGACACGTCCACCACCTTGATGCCCTGGCCGAAGCTCGTGCCGGTGTAGATGCCTTCGCCGGGGTTGGTGTTGTTGACGTAGATGGTCGTCGTGCTCTCGGCGGCGACATTGCCGTTGATGACGAGAATGTCGGTCGCGCTGGCCGCGTCGTAGAGATAGGTGTCGATCAGCAGGTTACCGCCGCCGACATAGTTGCCATTGATGGTCAGGCGGTCGCCGGCCACGTCATCAATGCCATTATGCAGCGCAATGGTGCCCTGGTTGATGAAGGTCGCGGCCGGGAGATCCTCCAGCACCAGGTTGTCCGTGGCGTGGTAGAGTTCGATCCGGGTGTCATGGACACCGCCGACCGAGTCACCGGCCACGTCGAGCACGCCGCCGGTCACGGCGAGGTCGCCCGCGGCCACCCCGGTATTGATCGTGCGGTAGCCCAGTTCCCCCTCCTGCGAACCTTCGAGAACGAAGGTGCCCGTGTCGAGGTCGGCATTGGCGTTCGAGAGGCGCAGATAGGAGGTCGAGTCGACCGCCACCAGCCCGTCGGTGCCGCTATTGCCGTTGAAGTTCACCCAGCGCTGGGTGAGCTGGAGATAGGAGCCATCGGACACGCCGAGTTGCTGGAAGCGCTCGACCTCATCCAGCGACAGCGTGCTGCCATTGGTGACGAGGAGCGTGTCGAAGCCGCGACCACCGTCAATCTCCCCGCCGATGAAGAAATTGGAGTTCATGTTGTCGAGACCCGACAGCACGACGAGATCGTCACCCGAGCCACCGCGAATATTGTCGAGGGAGATCCAGCTGCCCTCCGCATCCGTGGCGGCGATGAGGATGTCGTCGTCGCCCGAACCGCCGTCGATATCGTCGATGCGGATGTCGCCGCCATCGGCGTAGAGGGCAATGCGGTCATCGCCCGAGCCGCCATCGATGTCGTCGGCGCGGATGTCGCTGCGACGGTCGGTGGCCGCGAGGATGATGGTGTCGTCGCCACGGCCGCCGTCGATGTCGTCGACACGGATGTCGCCGCCCTCGGAAGCGAACAGCACGATGAAGTCGTCGCCGCGACCACCGTCAATGTCGTTGCCACGGATTTCGCCGCCTTCCGACGCCGCCAGAACGATGCGGTCGTCGCCGCTGGAGAACCAGCCGCCATCGCCGGAGATGTCGTCGAAGCGGATTTCGCCGCCCTTCGAGGCCAGCAGGGCGATCGTGTCGTCGCCATCGCCGCCGGAAATGTCATCGACGCGGATCTCGCCGCCCTTGGTGGCGATCAGGCCGATGGCGTCGTCACCGAAGCCGCCGGAGATGTCACCTCCGGAAATCTCGCCACCCTTGGTCGCCAGCAGGCCGATGACGTCGTCGCCGAAGCCGCCGGAGATGCTGTCGAAGCGCACTTCCGCCCGCTCGGACGCGAACAGGCCGATGAAGTCGTCGCCCGAGCCGCCATCGATGTCGTCGGCGCGGATGTCGCTGCGACGGTCGGTGGCCGCCAGGATGATGGTGTCGTCGCCACGGCCGCCGTCGATGTCGTCGACACGGATGTCGCCGCCCTCGGAAGCGAACAGGCCGATGAAGTCGTCGCCGCGATCACCGTCAATGTCGTTGCCACGGATTTCGCCGCCTTCCGACGCCGCCAGAACGATGCGGTCGTCGCCGCTGGAGAACCAGCCGCCATCGCCGGAGATGTCGTCGAAGCGGATTTCGCCGCCCTTCGAGGCCAGCAGGGCGATCGTGTCGTCGCCATCGCCGCCGGAAATGTCATCGACGCGGATCTCGCCGCCCTTGGTGGCGATCAGGCCGATGGCGTCGTCACCGAAGCCGCCGGAGATGTCGCCGCCGGAAATCTCGCCACCCTTGGTCGCCAGCAGGCCGATGACGTCGTCGCCGAAGCCGCCGGAGATGCTGTCGAAGCGCACTTCCGCCCGCTCGGACGCGAACAGGCCGATGAAGTCGTCGCCCGAGCCGCCATCGATGTCGTCGGCGCGGATGTCGCTGCGACGGTCGGTGGCCGCGAGGATGATGGTGTCGTCGCCACGGCCGCCGTCGATGTCCTCGACCCGGATGTCGCCGCCCTCGGAAGCGAACAGGCCGATGAAGTCGTCGCCGCGACCACCGTCAATGTCGTTGCCACGGATCTCGCCGCCTTCGGTCGCCGAGAGCACGATCACATCGTCATTGCTCGCCCGGTAGCGCCGGTCGTCGCCGCCGCGGCGATCCTCGCTGTCGCCGGAAATGTCGTCGAAGCGGATCTCGCCGCCGTCCGACGCGCTCAGCACGATCAGATCGTCGCCGTCGCCGCCGGAAATGTCGTCAACCCGGATCTCGCCGCCCTCGCTGGCGATCAGGCCGATGAAATCGTCACCATCGCCGCCGGAGATGTCGTCGGCACGGATCTCGCCGCCACGGGTGGCCAGCAGACCGATGATATCGTCGCCGTCGCCGCCGGAGATGTCGTCGACGCGAATCTCAGCGCCCTGCGAGGCGAGCAGGCCGATGAAGTCGTCGCCATCGCCGCCGGAAATGTCCTCGGCCTCGATGTCGCTGCGGCGGCCGGTGGCCGCCAGCACCAGGATATCGTCACCGTCGCCGCCGGAAATGTCCTCAACCCGGATGTCGCCGCCTTCGGAAGCGAACAGACCGATGAAGTCATCGCCGCGATTGCCGTCAATGTCATTGCCGGAAATCTCGCCGTCTTCGGTCGCCGAGAGCACGATCACATCGTCATTGCTCGCCCGGTAGCGCCGGTCGTCGCCGCCGCGGCGATCCTCGCTGTCGCCAGAAATGTCGTCGAAGCGGATCTCGCCGCCCTCCGACGCGCTCAGCACGATCAGATCGTCGCCGTCGCCGCCGGAAATGTCGTCGGTGCTGACATCGCTCCACCGCCCGGCCGACGCCAGAACGATCGCATCGTTGCCGTCGCCGCCGGAAACGTCGTCCACACGGACATCGCCGCCGAACGCCGCGCCGAGGACGATCAGATCATTGCCGTCACCGCCGCTGATATCGTCCGCACGCACATCCGCGCCGGGGCCGATCGCCGCCAGGACAATGGCGTCATTACCCCAGCCGCCGTCGATATCATCGACGCGCGTTTCACCGCCGAGGACGCTGACCACGCCGATGAAGTCGTTGCCGGCGCCACCGTCGATATCGTCGACGCGGGTCTCGCCGCCCAGCGCGTTGCCGACCAGAATGAGGTCATTGCCCCAGCCGCCATCGATGTCGTCCGCACGCACATCCGCGCCGGGGCCGATCGCCGCCAGGACAATGGCGTCATTACCCCAGCCGCCGTCGATATCGTCGACGCGCGTTTCACCGCCGAGGACGCTGACCACGCCGATGAAGTCGTTGCCGGCGCCGCCGTCGATATCGTCGACGCGGGTCTCGCCGCCCAGCGCGTTGCCGACCAGAATGAGGTCATTGCCCCAGCCGCCATCGATGTCGTCCGCACGCACATCCGCGCCGGGGCCGATCGCCGCCAGGACAATGGCATCATTACCCCAGCCGCCGTCGATATCGTCGACGCGCGTTTCACCGCCGAGGACGCTGACCACGCCGATGAAGTCGTTGCCGGCGCCGCCGTCGATATCGTCGACGCGGGTCTCGCCGCCCAGCGCGTTGCCGACCAGAATGAGGTCATTGCCCCAGCCGCCATCGATGTCGTCCGCACGCACATCCGCGCCGGGGCCGATCGCCGCCAGGACAATGGCATCATTACCCCAGCCGCCGTCGATATCGTCGACGCGCGTTTCACCGCCGAGGACACTGACCACGCCGATGAAGTCGTTGCCGGAGCCGCCGTCGATGTCGTCGACGCGGGTTTCGCCGCCAAACACATTGCCGACCAGAATGAAGTCGTCGCCGCGACCGCCGTCAATGTCGTCCACCCGCGTCTCGCCGCCGAAGCCGCTGAACACGCCAATGAAATCGTCTCCGGAGCCGCCCTCGACGTCGTCGGCCCGCACATCGCTGCGGAAGCCGAAGGCGCCGAGCAGAATTCTGTCGTCGCCGCGCCCGCCCTCGACATCACCGCCGATGTAGATATCGCCGCCATCCGTTGCGAAAACCGAGATCTCGTCGCGGCCAGAGCCGCCGTCGACCGAGCCCTCAATCAGAATGTCCTGCGAGGACGAATTGAAGATTCTGATCTCGTCATTGCCGGAGCCGCCATAGATGTTGGCCGTGCCCGGAATGCCGCCCCGCTCGATCGTTGTACCAACCTGGTCAGAGGCGGTCACATTGATGACATCATCCCCGTCGCCGCCATCGATATTGCCCTGGAAGAGCGAGACGGTGCCGGTGTCCGAGGAGAGCGTGCCCCCGCCGAAATTGATGGTGTCGTCGCCGTCGTCGCCATTGATCGAGCCCTTGATGTAAATCGAGCTGTGATCAGGCAACGTGGCATCGGGCGCGACGGTGATCACGTCATCTTCGCCCTGCCCGTTGATGTTGCTGAAGCCGGTGGCCGTGTCATACCAGGAGTAATTGCCACCGATGATGGTTATCGTGTTCGCATTTTCGTTGCCGTTAATGTCCCCGTCGGTAGGGACCGGGCTGTTGTCGCAGAACCAGCTCCCCGCACTCGGGGTCTCTGTGCAGCTAGCCGGAGCCGCCGGTTCGGCGTCAGCCCCGGACGGGGACAGCATGACGGCAGCCGCCAGCATCGCCGCCACGGCAACGCCGGACACCGAGCCGAACAGCACTGCCCTGCGATGATCGACAATGACCGGCGCAGATGCATGGGTGTCGTTGCGACGCACGAACCCGCTCATAGCGCACGCAGCACCACGCACCCTGGCAATTTTTCTCGCCATGAAATTCCCCCGATTCCCCAATTTGCAGGCGGTACTCCCGCCCGATCCGCGACAGCGCCGGTACCCGCACGGCAGGCACGCCACGATTCGGATGCAAACTAGTTCAAGAATCTGAGGGACTGCAACAGACCCTTATTTCATAAAGGCTCGCGTAATTTTAGGTAAGAAACCTCCATTCTGGATGGCGACTCTCTTTTTCCTTTCCAAAATGGATGGAATCTCAACCATTTCGTAACCACACCCGAGTGTGGTCCGCCGCTCTCAAAAATCACGATGAATGATCGCATTCGCTTACAACCGCACGTCGGCATAGCAGTTTTTCGCGACCGTGCTATTTTTGCATCTATGAGGGGAAGGCTGGCGAGAAAACCGGAACGGTTCCGGTCATGCGCGCCGTTGCGGGAGGCGCACCCAGCCTGTGGGGAATGATGCTCATCGGTTATTGTCTGGTCGAATCCGAAGCGGGGGTACCCCCCCGTCCCGTCACCGAATCCACATTTCCTGCCCGTCGCGACGCGCTGCCGCCGACTGCTGGATCAGAGCCCGCCGAAGCCGCCGCGCTGCGGGCGCTGGGCTGCGAGCATGTGTTCAGCGATATTGACGACGACCGGCGGATCGACCGCCCCGGCCTGCGGTCGGCGCTCGATTTCGCGCGGGTGGGCGATGTGCTTGTTGTGCCGGCGCTCAATCATCTCGGCGTGGATGTGGAAGCCGTGGTGCGCATCGTCGCCTCGCTCAGCCGGAAGGGCGTGACCATCCAGCTCGGCCATATGCCGATGGACATGATGATCCCCACCGGCGAAGCCCTCGCCTTCGCCTGCCGCGCGCTCGCCCAGCTCAGCGAGCCGGCCCCCACCCCGGCGACCACGAGCGGAGGCCCGCGCCGCCGGGGGCGGCCGCAATCGCTGTCCAACAAGGATATCGCCAAAGCCCATCGCCTGCTGGCGAGCGGCAATGCGGTGCCCGATGTCGCCCGCGCGCTTGGCGTCTCCCCGGCCACGGTCTACCGCATCTTCCCGCGCCGCCCACAAAAGGCCGGGCATGCCGACGACGGCGGCAACTGAGGCTTCCAGCAGCACCAATGAGCGTAGCGGGGGGATAAAATGCCTTCCCCCGCAAGCGCTCCGATCAGCGGGAGAGCGCTGCGGCCACGGACAGCACCAGCTCCTCGACAGGGCGCTCGCCGTCGAGGCGCAGCACCGGAGCGCCCTGCCCGGCCAGCCAGCGCTCATGCTGGGCCCGGTTGCGGCCGTCGAAGGATGGATCGTCATAACGCGACGCCCATTCGCGGAACGCGCGGCTGGCCTCGTGCATGTCGCCGCCGGGCCGAATGCGCCCGCCGTGCCGCGCCTCCTCCCGCGCGTCGAGGCGCTGCAGCCGCACCAGTGTCGGCGTGATGAGGAAGACAATGAGGTCGACGGCCTGAACCAGCGCCTCACCCCAGCCCATGAAGGAGCCGCAAAGCACCCAGCCCTCGGCTTCCCGCTGCTGCTGCGCGATCAGGCGCACCCGGTCCTCCGGCGCACGCTTGACGCTGAAGGGAGGATCCGTCGGCATCCAGTAGAAGTCGTCGACGTCGAGAGGTGGGACATCGAACCGCGCGGCGAGAGCCCGGCCCAGTGTGGACACGCCGGAACAGGAGGCACCCAACACATAGAGTCGCGGCTTCACTGTCATTGCCAATCCCGGGAGGGTCTTTCATCCGCTCGATGGGCTGAGGCCGTTGCGTGGCAGTGGCCGCCGGGGCATCCGCCCGTGATTCCAGGCCCTATCGGAGATGGCTGGGGGACCAGGACACTCCGATTCGGCCCTTCAAACCCATATTCTATAACGAAATCATTGCACTGGTGTAGCTGGTGGGTGTATTGGACGGGTGTATTTTCGTTCCCCAGCCACCCAATCGGACCCCTCCATGCGCTATGATCGAACGCATCTTGAGCAGCATCGGCGGCAATGGCGCGTCCGTATCGCAGTGCCCAAGGACATCCGAGCGACCATCGGCAAGCCTCATATTGTGGTCTCCTTGGGCACGGAGAGTCTGTCCGAAGCCGCCCGACTGAAACACGCGGTCATCGCTGAAATCAGGCAGACCTTCGAGGAAGCGAGGGGCAGAAGTGTGAAGGCTCGGGATAGCCGCTTGCAGGAGGCTCTCCGCTGGAAAACCGCTGAGGTGCTTGGGGGTGTACCCGAGGAGGAACGTGAGGGCCTCCTGCGGGACCTCATTTATCAGCGCGCGGAGGCGATTGAAGCGAGCGAGGGAGAGGCCGCCGCTGTCGAGTTCGCTTCTGTCGCGACGGGTGCCGCCACGCCTTTCCTGCCGCTGATTGATCCGTGGCTTGATGAGCGGATCAGCATGAAGCCCCGGCAGAAGCACGACTACCGGCGCGCCATCACCAAGTTCGCGTCCTTCTGCTCCGCGATTGAGGACGTGACCCGGCGCAAGGCGGGGCAGTACGTCACGGAGCACTTTATTCAGAAGGGCATTCATCCGAAGACGATCAACAAGGATGTGTCCTGCCTGTCCTCCTTTTGGCGATGGCTGGAGAAGCGCGGGTATGTCGAGGGCGACAATCCTTGGCGCGGACAGGGGGTAAACGACCGAGACCTAGAGGTGGTGGCGACCACCAAACGCCCCTTCACCGACGACGAGATAACGACCCTCATCAAGGGCACGGAACCTGCGACGATGCTGGGGGACGCCATCCGCATCGCGGCACTCTCGGGAATGCGCGTGTCCGAGATTGCCAAG
This sequence comes from Ancylobacter polymorphus, assembly GCF_022836935.1. Lineage (NCBI taxonomy): Bacteria > Pseudomonadati > Pseudomonadota > Alphaproteobacteria > Hyphomicrobiales > Xanthobacteraceae > Ancylobacter > Ancylobacter polymorphus. The sequence goes on from NZ_CP083239.1 coordinate 4,018,619, forward strand.
CTGCGGGTGAAGGACGTGCGTGACGGCCTTTTCCACGTGCTGAACGCGAAGACCAAGGCCGGAAACCGGGTCGTGCCCATCCACCCCCTTGTGGCCCCCCTCGTAGTCGCGCGGACGAACGGAAAATCACCCGAAGACCGCCTCTTCAGCGAGCTTCCGGCCGTCAAAGAGGGCAGCTCTATGGAACCCGGACAGGCCATCACGAAGCACTTCGGCCGCCTGCGGACGACCCTTAAGGTGGACGAGAAAGCGCCCGGAGCGAGACAGAGCAATATCGACTTCCACTCCTTCCGCCGCTGGTTCATCACGAAGGCTGAGATGGCCGGGCAACCCCCGCACATTATCTCCAGCGTGGTCGGCCACGTGCGGCAGGGGATGACGCTGGGGACCTATTCAGGCGGCCCTAGCGTGGACCAGTTGCGGGCCTGCGTGGAGGCCGTGCAGTTCCCGAAGGAGAAGCCGAAGCGGCCGGAGGGTGCTGCCCCTGCCGAGAGTGAGAGCGCCTCGTAGCCGTGGGAGGAGCACGATGAACAGGGACATGGAATTGCGGCGTCACTGGAGAGTGAGCTGGCTCTCCAGCATCCGGGCATTTGCCGATGATGAAACCCAACAGCGGCTTTGGCTCGACATGTCGAACCGCAATCCGCGCTTCTCATTCGCCGAATGCCTCTGCTCATACTTCGACGATACGGGATTAGCAGACGAAGGCTATGAGGGACTGCTGCGCGAGGGGCTTGTGAGCACCCGTGAGGTCGCGGCCGTAGCGCACTTTCACCGGCTAGCCGCAAGCTATGAAAGCCCCACGGATGATGACGACCACGCGGCCATCCTGTCAGACGCGAGATGGGCGGAAGTCGTAGCGGCGGCTAGACAGGCGCAGGCAGCTCTGCTTGCTCTCATTGACGACCCTCAAGAGCGCCGGGGGCTGGAGGGTAAATGAGTCCGGTATCGGCGCTTGCGTGGGACGAGCTGTTCCCCATTTTCCAGCGTGTTGCGCTCATGGGTAATATACCTCGCCAAACGCAAGCTGCCACAACACGAGCCCATGAAGCTATCCTCCGGGTTCATCCCTGAGACACCACCCTCATCTCGTCGCCTCCACCCACTCCCGAGCCTCCTTCCGCTGCTTCGCCTGAACGCCCTGATACCGGCTCACGAGCTGCCGGGTGACATCAAGGATGACGGCCATGTCCTCCTGCGAGAGCCTCGGGAAATGGTCGGACAACCAGCACACGGCCTCCTGCACCGGCATGTTCTCCCGACCACGGGAAACCTGAAACTCCCTGAGGGCCGCCCCGGCCACCGCAACGGGTCCCCGCCCTCCCCGGTGGTTCAGCTTCGCGAGGGCATCAGCCCACCGCACACGGAGCCATGCCTGCCCTGCCGGGCTGATGACATCGAAGGGCGCGGCACCTGTTGATTTCCGTTGAGAAGTGACCCTGGATTTCCAGTGAGAAGTGACCCGGGCTGATGGTGGTCTTGGGGTTAGGTTGCGGTCAAGTTTCGCGGCTTCTCCCTGGTGGGTTTGGGTGGCTTTGCCGAGCTGCTCTTGAAGCGGAAGCTGTCATTGCCGGTCTCGAGGATATGGCAGTGATGGGTGAGCCGGTCGAGCAGGGCCGTGGTCATCTTGGCATCGCCGAAGACGGCAGCCCATTCGGAGAAGCTGAGATTGGTGGTGATGATCACGCTGGTGCGCTCATAGAGCTTGCTCAGCAGGTGGAACAGCAAGGCGCCGCCCGAGGTGCTGAACGGCAGGTAGCCGAGCTCGTCGAGGATGACGAGGTCGGCATGGAGGAGCCGACCGGCGATCTGACCCGCTTTGCCTTGGGCCTTCTCCTGTTCGAGAGCGTTGACGAGCTCGACGGTAGAGAAGAAGCGGACCCGCCTGTGATGATGCTCGACGGCGTGGACGCCGAGAGCCGTGGCGATGTGGGTCTTGCCGGTACCGGGACCACCGATCAGGACGACGTTGTGCGCGTCGTCGAGGAACTCGCAGCGATGGAGTTGGCGCACGAGCGCCTCATTGACCTCGCTGCTGGTGAAGTCGAAGCCGGCGAGGTCGCGATAGGCCGGGAAGCGGGCGGCCTTGAGCTGATAGGCGGTCGAGCGCACCTCCCGCTCGGCGGTCTCTGCCTTCAGGAGCTGTGAGAGGATCGGCATGGCGGTCTCGAAGGCGGGAGACCCCTGTTCGATGAGTTCGGCAGCGGCTTGCGCCATGCCGTGCATCTTGAGGCTTCTCAGCATAATGACGAGGGCTCCGCTGGCCGGATCATGACGCATGGCGCGCCTCCCTGGCCCTGCGGAGGGCGTCATAGCGTTCGACATTGGCTTGAGGCTCGGTGGTCAGCGTAAGGGCGCCAGGAGCTGGGATCGTCGGCGTGCTCAGCGGTGTACCGTCGATCAGGCGGTGCAGCAGATTGAGGATGTGGGTCTTGGTCGGCACGCCTGCTTGCAGCGCGAGTTCGACGGCCGTGAGCACGACCTGCTCGTCATGCTGGAGGACCAGGGACAGGATCTCCACCATCTCGCGGTCACCGCCCGGCCGCTTGAGCAGATGCTGCTGCAAGGATCGGAACGCCGGCGGCATCTCGGCGAACGGTGCGCCGTTGCGCAATGCGCCGGGCTTGCGCTGGACCACGGCCAGATAATGCCGCCAGTCATAGACGGTCCGGCTCTGGCGATCATGGGAGCGAGCGAACACCCGACCATGCTCACAGATGGCCTGTCCCTCAGCGACCACAACGATCCGGTCGGGATAGACACGCAAGCTCACCGGGCGGTTGGCGAAGGAGGCCGGCACGCTGTAGCGATTGCGCTCGAGGTGGACGAGGCAGGTCGGGGAAACGCGCTTGGCGTGTTCGACGAAGCCGTCGAACGGCCGCGGCATCGGCATCAGGTGGCGGATCTCCTCAGCCCACACATCGGCGATCGAGCCGGGTTGCGAGCCGTGCCCGGCCTGCGACCACAGCTCCCGGCACCGGGTCTCGAGCCACTCGTTCAAGGCCTCCAGCGAGGGGACGTTCGGTATGGGTTGCCAGAGCCGATGACGGGCATCCTGTACGTTCTTCTCGATCTGCCCCTTCTCCCAGCCGGAGGCCGGGTTGCAGAACTCCGCCTCGAACAGGAAGTGGCTGACCATGGCCGAGAAGCGGATGTTGACCTGGCGCTCCTTGCCCCGGCCGACCTTGTCGACGGCCGTTCGCATGTTGTCGTAAATCCCCCGCCGCGGCACGCCGCCCAGTACCCGGAAGGCGTGGTTATGGGCGTCGAACAGCATCTCGTGGGTCTGCTGCGGGTAGGCTCGCAGAGTGAAGGCGCGGCTGTAGGACAGCTTGACGTGAGCGACCTGCAGCTTGGTGCGCTCGCCGGCGATGATCGCCCAGTCCTCAGACCAGTCGAACTGGAACGCCTCTCCGGGCACAAAGGCCAGCGGCACGAAGGTGCCGCGGCCGCTGGTCTGCTGCTCGCGCAACCGGGCGGCCTTCCAGTCGCGGGCAAAGGCCGCCACCCGATTGTAGGAGCCCTCATAGCCCAACGTCACGAGATCGGCGTGCAACTGCTTGACGGTGCGCTTGTGCTTGCGCGACTTGCCGCTCTCCACCCGCAGCATCGCCGCGAGCTTGTCGGCATAGGGATCGAGCTTGCTCGGCCGGTCCGGAACGTGAAACCGGGGTTCGACGCTGTCCGCTCGCAGGTACTTACGCACGGTGTTCCGTGAGAGCCCGGTGCGGCGGGATATCTCCCGGATCGAGCTACGATCCCTATGATGCCAGCGTCGGATGACGCTCAATAACTCCATGTCGATCACTCCGCTGTCCCCCGCGTGTGCCGCGTGAGACGTGGTGAAAACATGGGTCACTTCTCGATGGAAAAATCCGCTCCTGCAGGGTCAGATCTCAGTGGAAATCAACACACTAGGGTGCTTCCAAGTAGATGTATCCGCTCCGTTTCAGAGACCCCGGCATACTTGAGAAGCGGATGCGCACCGGCCTTTCCAATTGCGTAGCCTGCCGTGCGGAGCACATCTACAGCCATCAGCACCATCCCCTTCTCGGGGTGATCCACGGCGCGGATTTCGGTGCCCTTGAAGGTGGTCGTGATGAGGGATGCTGCGCCAGTCGCAGTGTCGCCTTCTCAGCAACGCCAGTAGCGGATGGGGTACTGATCGTGCCTCAACTCCGGCTGGGTGATCCGCTTTCCATACTGGCCGACATACAAGTCCCAAACGTCCGCTGGGGCTTTCTCCCCCTTGAACCCGAACCGATGCGCCTCGGAGCCATCCGCATATGAGATTTCAGATTGGAAATTCTCGCGCGTGGCAGGGAGCCACTCGGTGGCCTTGTAAGCACCGAGCACGACACCCCGGAGGACCGCGAGCACATACTCCGCACGCTCCGCACGAGCCTTGTTGATCCGCCAGCAGTAACGTACCAGCCGATAGATGTCCTCGGTACTCTCGCGGTCGGTCAGCTTTCGGATGTTGATCAGCACGAGACGGTGTGGCGGGTTCATCGGCAGTTCGGGAAGGGCGTACTTGATCATGACCTCCTTGGCCGTCATGAGGCCGTATTCACCCGAACCATGGCCGACAACGGCATTGGTGAGGTTTGGATAGGCGTCTATGAGCGACGCCTCCACAAGGAATGCTTCAGTGTCGGTGAGGCCGTGGCGGTGGATGACATGTACGACATCAAGTCCCGCCGCCTTGATCTGGTGGATGGTGTCGAGCTTGGGCGGCAGAAGCTCCTCCGGGTGAGGCTCTATCTCACCGCGAGCGTGCTCAAAGACCCGGTTCCCGGTCCCCTTACCCACATAGAAGGTCTCGTTCGTGCGTGGATCGACCAGCCGGTACACGTACTTGCCAAGCCGCCATTGAACCTCATCGGGAAAGAACGAGGGCTGATCTGACCGCAAGCCTACTGACACAGGCTTTCACTCCAGAAGGCATATTTGCACCGTCTCAGGAGTAGCGCTGCCCTTGGTGGATTGCCAGAATGTTTCGTCTCGTTGGCAGCTACGGGCGCGACCGCCGCGACAGGACAGAGTTGCCGGCATTGGTTGATGGAGAACACACTTGGATGAGTCGATATCCCTGCACGTCCTTTGCCGCATGAAGGGCATTACTCCGCAGGGGGTGACGCAGATTGAGAAGGGGCAGTATCAGTCGGTGTCGTGGAGGTTCCATGCGGGGCATATTCCCGGCCTGATCGGCCGCCCGATCTGCTTCCACGAGGTGAAGAGTAAGCCCTCGTACTTCGGCGGGACTATCACGCGGATCGACCGCGAGCCCGTTGCTGACAACGATGGGGATGTCCGCAGCATCGTCTACTTCATCTCGGATGGGACAGGCACAGGACTCAAATGGGCCGGCAATCAGCAGTCCCGTGAGGTATTCCATGTCAACAAGTCAGTGCCGGTTGCCGAGCTGAAGCCCTGATTCAGACGGGCGCTCGTGGTCGGCCGCGCCTGATGTGGGAACCTTCACTCCCTATGCAGGACCCGTAAGCGGCGCGTGTCCCCTCTTTGGAACGGCCCTCCATCTACAGGAAGCATAAGCCGGCTGCCGTGCCCTCGCCCACGGCCGCCCGGCGGCGCCCTGAAGGACGTAACCGCCTGTCTTCCTGATGGTGGGAAGGACTTCCCCGAACACCCAATCCTTGAAGGCGCGCGCCTCGGCCTTGTTGCTGCGCGCGATCAATTCGTAGAGGCCGGCCTCGGAGATGAGCGCATTAGGGCGACCACCCTGCGGGCCGGTAGTCACCCTCCCACGGCGAACATCAATCTGATTGAGGTTCCTCAGGTGGCGGGTAGAGCCACCATCGAGGGTGAGGCCAAGGGCCCGGCAAACGTCGGTCGCCACAAACCACGGGTTCCCCTCCAGAGGCACCACGCGAATGCGATAGGTGGTAGTTGCGTTGCCGTTGCGGGTGATGGCAAGGCCCTTCCGAGCGAGCCTTTGGGAGATTAACATCTTACAGCGACAGTGAGGGAGGATGCGGATGACTACCCCTGAAGGCACCGATCTGGTCCCGCTCGCGGAATTAGCAAGCACGCTGCCAGCTCCGGTTCAGACATCTCTGATAAAGGCCCTCAGCAATATTTTCGGAGGGATTGTCGCGATACCGGCTGCATGGATTAAACGCCCCGCGCAGGCAGTCGAAGATACCACTCTCGCACGTTCTACAGTAACGGCCATCCTTGCTAAGGCCGTAGCCGAAAAAGCTATCAAGGACCCCTTGTTAATGGAGGCGGCCACTGAGTTGTACCTTCCGCCGAGCATCCAAAGAACAGCGAACCGTATTGCAGTAGGGCTGCGCGCGGTGGAGTATGCCGCAGAGGAAGCGAATGACAGCACGCAGGCCGCGCCGCCGGACGATGACTGGATGAACCGCTTTATGCGCTTTGCGGAAGATGCCTCATCAGAGCGGATTCAGGACCTATTTGGCCGAATACTGGCGGGAGAAATTTTTCGTCCCGGCTCCTTCAGCATGGCTACCCTTCGAGCCGTCAGCGAATTGGACCAATCAATTGCCAAGGATTTCAGTTGGGCATGGGAAAAATCTATCGACGGGTGCTTAGACTACGACCCTGAACTTCAGCGGGGTGAGGGCTTTACACGATGGAAGCGCCTCAGCGAAGCGGGCCTCATAGCTCCAACCTCCATCACACAATATCTCCCACCGTACCAGCCGCATCTTGGAGACAACTCGCTTTGGTCGCCGATGTGCGTTGAAGATGCTTGGATTCTTGTCCATTTTACTCAATCATCCACAACGAACTGGCCGCATCTAGAGTTTACTAGGGTTGGAAAGCAGCTTGGGGCGCTGCTGCCGCGTCCGGATTATGTCGAAAACATGCGACGCGCAGCGCAGAGGATACGGACGGTTGGGCTAAGCAGAATTGAACTCCATAGACGGGGCATGCTGCCTGAGGTGATTTGGGAGAGAAGCGCGTCTTGAGCTAACGGCGCCCCGCGCCCCGCATGTGGTCGTGGTTCACCCCCCCCCGTCGGGGAACACCACGCGCCACGGATGATCCCGCAGGATCATGCTCGCGGTGACTTCACCCTTCCGGCGCATCCTTCGTCCACCGCGAAGGCCGCCCCCTCACATAGCCCCAAGACGCCTCCTTACGAGCCTCTTCAAGCGCCGCCTCTAGGAACTGCTGACCTATCAGAAGGGCGCGTATGGCCGCCCTAGGGTCCCCTGAGCAGGTCACTATCACCTCGTCTATGTCCGCCTCGGTGATGTCGAAAGCGGGCGCCTCGGGGGCGTCAGGCTGCTCTTCGGGGGTGGTTTCGGGTTTCGTCTGCATGGCGGTCTCTCCTCGTGCCCGGATCGAAGCATGAGAACGAAAAGAGAACAAGCGGCGACGTGGAAAACGGATAGAGGGCGAAGGCCCCACTCAGGGAGCGCGGAGGCCGCCTGAATTTGCGCGCTAGCGCATCGCTGATGCTGATAATGGGTGTATTCGTGGGTGTATTTGGCGGGTGTAGCCGCAGATTAAAGTCTTTGATTTCAAAGACTTATCTGGAGTGGCTGGGGGACCAGGATTCGAACCTGGACTAACGGAGTCAGAGTCCGCAGTTCTACCGTTAAACTATCCCCCACCAGAGCGCCGCAAACGACGCTTCCAGGGCTTTCCGCGTCGACTCTTGCAGTGTCGGGGCGCGGGGCAGCGGCAGTGGCGCGCTCTATAGACGCTCCCGCTGGCCCGGTCTACCCCCTCTCGCGCAGTTTCCACCGTCCTCCCCAGATGGGCACCGCCGCGGCCCGCGAAGACGCAATCCGCCACCCGAGGCCCCGTGACCCCATCGCCGTGCGCGATCATCCGCAGCGACCGAGCCGAGCCCTGCACGACGTTGCGCCGCCTGCGGCCCGCCACGCCCAGCCATGCCGCAAAGGAAGAGCAGGCATACCGACCAGCAGTTTTGGCATAGCTTCTTCGCCAAAAGGCGAAGATATGGGCGGACAATTTGCCGATCCTGGAACACTTCCAACCATTTTGGTTGATCTATGCCACCCCACCACCGTTAATGCCGGCTTAACAGGCAGAAGCAGGCATGCACGCTCTTCAGTGCTGCCATGCAGCATTCCGTCTTTTGCGCTGCGGTGAAATCTCTATATTCGCTGGCATACAGAATACAGGAGCCAGAGATGACCACCACAACCCTGAACCACACCTCGTCCGATTTCTTCTCGCGTTTCGTCGAGAACGTCACCAGCTTCTTCGAAGCCATCGGTGAAGGCCGCCGCATCGCCCAGCGCTATGAGGCCCTGTCCCGCCTGTCCGACGCCGCCCTCGCCAAGCGTGGCCTGACCCGCCAGGACATCGCCCGCGCCGCCGTCAACGGCCGCTGAGACGTCCGCTCTGAGTGGCCGCTCCCTCATCGGCCGCTCCGCGAATACGCAAGGTGACGCTGTCGGTTGATCCCGCAGCGTCCATGACGGTCAGACGTACGAAGCCCGCGCCCGCCGGCCGCCAGAACAATGTGGCGGCCCCGGCGGGCTGGCTGGCCGGCACGCCGTCGACAAACACGGTCAGCGGGCCCGTTCCGCCGCTCACCTTGAGCGCCATTGGCTCGTCGCCCTCGCGCTCCAGATTCGCCCCATCGGGCGGAAACGCGATTTTCGGCCCATTTTCCGTACCGCCCTGCCCCGACGCCCGCCCGAAAAACCGGAGCGGCGGCGGCAATTGCGCGTTTTTCGCCTCGATGGCCTCGCGCGGCGCCGGCGCGAAGGGCGCCGGCCGCGTTACCAGCCGGGCGAAGGCCTCGAACAGGATCGGCGCCGCCGCCTCGCGCCCGATCATGCCCGGCACGGGCTGGCCGTCCGGCCGACCCACCCACACGGCGATGGTCCGCCGCCCGTCGAACCCCACCGCCCAGGCGTCGCGATAGCCGAAGGACGTGCCGGTCTTGAAGGCGATGCGCCCGGCGCGCTCATTGCGCGGCGCCGGCGTGCCGGCGAGCGACTGGGCGAGATAGGCCGCCGCCACCGGGCTCATCAATTCGCGCACCCCGTCGGGGCCGGAGGCGGCGCCATCCATTCGATCGCGCAGCGCTTGCGCCCGCCCGCCATTGGCGATGCCGGCATAAAGCCCGGCGAGCGCATCGAGACTCATGCCGACACCGCCGAGCCCCACCGCCAGCCCCGGCACCTCGCCCGGCGGCAGCTTCAGCGCGAAGCCGGACTGGCCGAGCCGGCTGGCGAGGCGCTGCGGCCCCACCGCCTGCAGCAGCACCACGGCCGGCACATTCAGCGACAATTGCAGCGCCTGGCGCACCGATACCGTGCCCTGATAGTCGCGGTCGAAATTGCGCGGCCGATAGGCGCCGAAGCGCGCCGGCCGGTCCTCGATCAGCGTTTCGGGGTGGGCGATGCCATCCTCGAAGGCGAGGCCGTAGATGAAGGGCTTCAGTGTCGAGCCGGGCGAGCGTATGGCGCGCGTCAGGTCCACCGCTCCGGCGCGGGTGGCGTCCAGCGGGTCGGCGCCGCTCACCCGGGCCAGCACCTCGCCGCTGGCATTGTCCACCATGACCAGCGCCAGCGAGACGCCGGTGCCGAGTTCGCGCACCCGCTCTGCCGCCAGTTCTTCCAGCCGCGCCTGTGCCGAGCCGTCGATGGCGAGGTCGTGACGCTGCAGGGCCGGCTGCTGGCGCCGCGCCTCCTCCGCCGCATGCGGAGCGAGCCGGGGCAGGTCGAGCCGGCCGCCCGGTGCGGGCGCGCGCAGGGCGTACTCCACCTCCGCCGGGCCGAACAGCCCGGCTTCGCCGAGCCGGGTGAGCACCTTCTCCCGCGCCCGCGCTGCCCGCTCCGGGAAACGGTCGGGCCGGCGCGATTCGGGCGCCTGCGGCAGCGCCACCAAGAGCGCCGCCTCGGCGAGCGAGAGCCGGCGTGGCTCCTTGCCGAACCAGGCGAGACTCGCCGCGCGCACGCCCTCGATATTGCCGCCATAGGGCGCGAGGGTGAGATAGAGCGCGAGGATCTCGTCCTTGCTCAGCCGCGCTTCCAGCTGGATGGCGCGGCGCATCTCGGCCAGCTTGGCGCCGAGCTTGGCTTTGAGCCCGCTGCCCTCGCGCGGTTCCAGCAGCCGCGCCACCTGCATGGTGAGGGTGGAGCCGCCGGAGACGATGCGGCCATGGCGCAGCATCTGCCCGGCCGCCCGCAGCAGCGCCAGCGGATCGACGCCGGCATGGGCGTAGAAGCGCCGGTCCTCATAGGCGATCAGCATGTCGCGGAAGCGCCGGTCGATGTCGCGCGTCTGCGCCGGCAGCCGCCAGCGGCCGTCCGGCAGAGCGAAGGGACGCAGCAGCCGGCCCTCGCGGTCGCGCACCTCCACCGAGAGCGCGAGACGAGGTGGCGGCGGCGCGCTGGCGCGCACGCCGGCGAGCCAGGCGTATGAGCCCCCGCCCAGCAGCATCGCGCCGAGGAGGCCCCCGGCCGCGACACGCTGCAGCCCGCGCCTCACCGGGCGCCCCTCACAACCGCCCCCTCATCGTGCCGGCCCCGTCACTTCGGTCTGGTCGGCGCTGGTGCGGGCGAAGCGGCCCGGGCGGTACATGTCCTCGACAATGGCCGGGGGATGGGCGTAGCGGCCGGGCGAGACCGCGCGGACGATATAGGCGACGCGCAGCAGGCCCGGTTCCTCGCCACCCTGCGTGCGATCGAAGGCGGCGGCGAAGAAGGCGTCGCGGAACTCCGCATGGTCGGGCTGCGAGGTATCGCCGAGCCAGGCCAGAGCGCCGGTGTCGGCGCCCACCGCCAGCGCCGGATTGTCGATCTCGAAGCCGGCGGGGAGATAATCGACCAGCAGCACATGGCTGGGCCCGGCCTCCTCCTCCGTCGCCTCCAGCACCACGACGAGGCGCTGGTTCTGCGCCACCTTGGCGGGATCGGCCGGCACGCCGGCCAGCGTGTAATAGCTGCGGGTCAGGGTGAAACCGTCCGCCGCCGCCGGCTCCGGCGCCACCGGCGGGCCGTCGATGGACACCGCGACATCCAACGGGGCGATGCCGCGATTGGTGAGGATGATCGGCTTAGTGAGTTCCTGCGGCGTCAGGCTGCGCTCATAGAGGCCGGTATGCGCCCGGCCGTCGATGTCGAGCGCGATGCCCTTGCCCTCGCGCAGCGCGCGGGCGGCGAGCAGCAGCCAGGCGTCTTCCTGCGTCGAGGTCGGACCCGCCTCGACAAAGGCGGTGGCGACGCGCTGGCGCGCGGTGCGGGCGGTGGCGGTGAAGCCGGCTTCCGAGGCGAGTGTCGCCACGCCGGCGGCGTCGCGCAGGATCGAGCCGAAATCCGGCCGGCCGGTGGTCAGCGTCTCCGAGGCGTCGGGGAGAATCTCCAGCGCCGCGTTGAACACCTTTTCCGCCCGCCCCTTGTCGCCGAGCATGGCGAGCGCCGCCGCGAGTTGGCCACGCGCCATGGCGCTGGTCACCGCGTCGAGCTTGGCGTCGGCGACGTAGCGCAGGTCGCCCAGCGGCGCCCGGCCGTTGCGCGCCAGCACATAGATGGCATAGGCCGTGCCGTCATCGGTGGCGCCGTCGCCGGCATAGGCGAGCGAATTGCGCAGCCGGTCGAGCGCGAGGGTGAAGGGCTGCTCGGGCACGGCGTGGCCGCGCTCGCGGGCGCGGGTGAGGAAGTCGCTCACATAGGCGTCGAGCCACAGATCATTGCCGCCCGCATCCCACAGGCCGAAGGAGCCGTCCGATCCCTGCCGGGCAATGAGCCGGGCGATGGCGTTGCGGATCGTGTCCGCCGGGTCCTTGGTCAGGCGGAAGCGGTTGGGTGGGCCGAAATCGCTGAGATAGAGCAGCGGCAGCGCCCGGCTGGTGAGCTGTTCGGAACAGGCGAAGGGGTAGCGGTCGAGCGCGCCGATCAGCGCCGGCACGTCGAAGGCCGGGTCGAGCCCGGCGGAAACGCTCACCCCGCCCCGTCCCGGCACGAGGTCCGCCACGAGATCGGCGCTCAGCGTCAGTGCCGCGCCCGGCGCCAGCGTCTCGACGCTGCGGCGGGAGATGGCGGGATAGGCCGGGCGGACATTGAGCGCGTAGTCGCGGACGATGGCGAGCCCGCCGGGGCCCGACAGCCGCACCGAGACCTTCGCCTCGCCGATTCCGGTGCCGTTCAGCTGCACGGCGAAGGACTGGCGCGCGCCCTTGGCGAGCGGCACCGTCTTCGGCGCGGTCGACACCGCGACCGGGCCGTCGGTGACGATCTCCAGCGCATAGTCGCCCGCCTCGCCATCCACATTGTCGAGGGCAAGGTTCAGCGTCGAGCGGTCGCCGGTAGCGAGGAAGCGCGGCAGGGTGGCGGTGATGACCACGGGGTCGCGGATCACCACATCGGCCTCAGCATGACCCACCGCCGCGCCGGACCACGCCACCGCCATCAGCCGGCCGGTGCCGTCGAAGGGCGGCAGGGTGAAGTCGACGGTGCCCCGGCCCTGCGCGTCCAGTTTCACGAGGCCGGAGAACAGGGCGAGCGGCGGCTGCGTCGGCGGCTCGGCCTGCAGCCCCATATCCATGGCGTCGCCGCCGGCGCGCAGGCGCCCGCGATTGCCGAGCATGCCGTCGATGAGTTGGCCATAGAAGTCGCGCACCTGCGTGCCCAGCGCGCGCTGGCCGAGATAAAAGCCGTCCGGGTCCGGCGCCTTGAAGCCGGTGAGGTTGAGAATGCCGACATCGACCAGCGCGAGCGTCACATAGGCCTCGCCTTGACCGTTGCCCGCCACTTCGACCGGCACGGACAGCGTCGTCTCCGGCCGGGCGAGCGCGGGCGCGCCCAGCTTCACCGCCAGCACCCGCTCGGCGCGGTCGACCCCGAACCAGGCGAGGCCGATGGCGCGGCCGGGATTGCGGCCCGCCGCCACGTCGAGCGGGCGGTGCAGGAAGGCGAGCGCATAGGCGCCCGGCGCCCAGCCGGCGGCGACCTTGAACTCGACCGCGTTGTCGCCCGCCTTCACGTCAAGCGTCTTCGCCGCCAGCACGCCGTCGCCGACGATCAGCACGGTGGCCGAGCCGGCATAGCGGCTGGTGAGGTTGACTTTCAGCGCGTCGCCGGCGGCGTATTGCGCCTTGTCGAGGCCCACTTCCAGCCGGTCCGGCGCGTCGGCGGTGGCGCCGCCGCCCCAGCCGGCATTGAACGGCACGGCGGTGGCGCGGGTGCCGTCCGTCACTTCCAGCCGGTAGCGGCCCCAGGCGACGGGAACGCTCAGCCGCGCCGGGGCGCCGCCGGTGAGGTCGAGCGTGCCGTCGGCGACCTTCGCCACCGATTCGACCGGCTCGAAATCCCAGCTGCCGCCGAGGCGGTACCATTGATAGCGGGTCTCGATGCGGTAGAGCGCCCATTGCGCGCCCTTCAGCGCCACCGGCTGGCCGGCGGCGTCAAAACCCTGCACCTCGAAGCCGGCATTGCCGTTCTCGCCGGGCCCCGCCTTGTCGAATAGCGGCTTGACGCCGATGCCATTGCCCGAGGGCTGCACCGGCAGCACCAGTGAGCGGCGCACCGCGCGGCCCGCGCCCTCGTTCAGCCCGACGAAGATCTCCGCCTCCAGCGGCCGCGCGGTCGGCGGCAGGGTGGGCAGCAGCACGGAAAGGCTCGCCTTGCCCTGCGCATCCGTCACCGGCGCGTCGGCTAGCGGCTGGCGCACGGGGGTGAAGCCGTCGTCAGTGCGGCCGAAACGCCAGCCCGGCAGGCCGGGGCGGGAATCGGCGACGCGCACCTCGATCTCCGCGTCGATATCGAGCCCGGCCGCCGGCGGGCCGAACAGCCAGCGCCCATCCGCCGCCACCGTCACGGGCGCGTTCGGCGCGATCGTGGTCGCGGTGGTGGAGAGGTCGAGCGCGAGCCGCTCGGGCACATAGTCCTCAAGCAGGAAGGTCGTGGAACCCACCGGCGCGCCGCGCGGATCGACATAGGCCTCGACCCGCCAGGTGCCGGTCATGGCGTCGCCCATCAGGGGATAGGTGACCGTCCGACCGCCCGCGCCCTGGTCGGCAAGCAGCTCACGGCGCTCCTCCACGCCGTCGGGGCGCTTGAAGATGACGGTGAGCGGCACGCCCGCCGCCGCGCTCACCCGCGGGCTGCGCAGCAGCGCGGTGACGTGGACCTGCTCACCGGAGCGGTAGACGCCCCGCTCCGTGGTGACGAAGGCGTCATAACGCTCCGGCGCCGCGCGCCCGCCCACGCCGCGATCGGTAAGGTCGAAGGCCTGGTCGGCCAGCGAGAGGAAGGCATAGTCGCCCTCCTTCGCCTGGGCGACGATCACCGCCGGGGCGAAGCCCTCCTTGCCGCGCATCAGCCCGGCATCGAAGGCGGCGCTGCCGCTGGCGTCAGTGCGGGCGGTGGCGAGCACGTCGTTGGATTTGGCGAGCAGGCGCAGTTCCACCCCTTCCAGCGGCTGCGCGGTGCCGAGCGCGCGCACCAGCACGGTCAGTCCGTTGCTGCCGGAGAGCGCGGTGAGGCCGAGATCGGAGACGACGAACCACTGGGTGGCGCGCGACTGCCACTCGTCATTCGGGTCGGCGGCATCGCCTCCCGGACGGGCGGCGAGCACATAGACGCCGGGCGCCAGCGTCTTCACCGCCTCATCGACGGGGAAAGAGGTGGTCACATCCTCATTGAGCGGCGAGGCAGTCTCCAGCTCGCCCTTGAAGACGAGTTCGGCCTTGCCATCCTTGAGCTGTTGCAGGTCATAGCCGCCGAGATCGCGGCGGAACTCGCCGTCAATGGCGGTCGGAATCAGACTGCGGTCGCCGATGCGGTAGAGATCGACCGCCACCTTGGCGGTGTTGACCGAGACGACCGGAATGCCGCGCGGGCCGGTGCGCGGCAGCACATAATTGCGGCCGGTGAAACGCACGCCCGGCTTGCGGTCGCGCACATAGATGGTGAGTTCGGAAGCGGCGGCGAGCGGCTCGGCGGCAATCGAGGACGGCAGCCCGGCGCGCAGCGTCACGTCATAGCTCTCGCCATGCTTGAGCCCTTCGACGCAGAGCTGGCTCTCCTCCGCCGTCACCGCCGGCTTGTCCACCGGGCCTTGCGGCCCGCGCAGCGTCACATAGGCGGAATAGTCCTTGCCGCCCTTCACCAGCGGTTCGGAGAACTGCACGCAGATGCGCGGGTTGGAAGCGTCCGAATCGACGCTGTAGTCGAGAATGCGGAAGCCGCGCTCTTCGCGCAGCTTGTTGTAGAAGGCGCGCTGCTCCGGCACGTCGACATAGGTGAGGCCGGTGGCGAGCGTGTCGAGCGCCGGGCGCCAGAGCGAGCGCTGGTCGTAGAGACGGCCGATGGCGAACAGCGCGTCGGCTTGCTGCGCCTTGGTCGTCGCGGCGCGATAGGCGAGGAAGGCGGCGGCCTGCGCCCGCTCCAGGAAGGTGTCGGCGCTCTCATCGTCGTTCGGCTTGATGCGCGAGAGGGCGCGCGAGAGGCGCTGCCACAGCCCGGCATCGCCGGGGCTCGCCTGCGCCAGCTTGCCATAGAGATCGGCGGCGGTGCGCGCATCCCCGGCGGCCAGCGCGGCGTCGGCATCCTTGCGCAGCTGGGCGGCGGGCTTGGGCAGCGGGCCGCGCTCGCGCTGCAGCAGGGCTTGAAGCCGGCGCGCGGCTTCCACCAGTTCCTGCGGGGCATAGGTCTTCGGCAGCGCATCCGGCGCCGGTTTCGCCGGGGTGGCGGCGGTCGGCGTGGCGGCAGCCGGCTTCGCGGCGGTGGCAGCGGCCGCCGCAGCCGCCCCAGCAGCAGCCGCGCCCGGCTTGGTCGCCGCCGGCTTCGGTGCCTGCGCGTGAACGGCTGTCGCCAGCGAGAGCGCGAGGAGCGAAAGCGCCGCCCCCTTTCCGAGCCATGAAAAGGCCGAACTAAAAGGGTTCATGACACCTGCTCCGCAACGTGACTGCCGACCGACGCGGGGGACGATAGGACGAAATCGATCACCTCGCCATGACGCCGCGCAACCCATGTGGATGCCGGGCCGGCCAAAGCGCGACGGCAGGGATGTCACACTGCCGAGGATTGCCGTGCCGGCGCCATTGAATCGCCGGTCGCGCTTAGGTATACGGGCCGACATCCATTCGGGGGCCTGCGACGCGGGAGCGCCGGGCGAACCCATTCAACTGTGGCCGGACGCGGCTGCGAGATCAGAGGCCTTTCATGTCGACCACGTTCGAGACCGTCGCCAACATCATTGCCGAAACGTGCGACATTCCGCGCGAGAACATCACGCCCGAGAGCCACGCCATCGACGATCTCGGCATCGACAGCCTGGACTTCCTCGACATCGCCTTCGCCATCGACAAGGCGTTCGGCATCAAGCTGCCGCTTGAAAGCTGGACGCAGGAAGTCAATGAAGGCAAGGCGACGACCGAGCAGTATTTCGTGCTCAAGAATCTCTGCGCGCGCATCGACGAGCTGATTGCGGCCAAGTCCGCCTGATCCGGCGGAAGGGCGACGTAGAAGCGGGACGGGTAATGCGCCTCGAATATTTTCAGATGATCGACAAGGTGGTTGAGCTCGACCTTGAGGCTCGCACCTTGCGGACCGCCAACACCGTCCCGTGCGAAAGCCCGATCTTTGAAGGCCATTTCCCCGGGCACCCGCTGCTGCCGGGCGTGCTGCTGTTCGAGATCATGGCGCAGAGCTGCGGCATGCTGCTGCTGCGGCTGCACAATTACGACCGCATGGCGTTCCTCGCCTCGGTCGACAAGGGCAAGCTGCGCACCTTCGTGACGCCGGGCCAGGTGATCGAGGTGTTCGCACGCCTCGACCATGACGGCTCCGGCTTCGCCCGGCTGAAGGCCGAGGGGCGCGTCGACGGCAAGCTCGTCTGCAATGCCGACGTGACGCTCAAGACCATGCCCTTCCCGGCCCCGGAACTGCGCGGCTATCTGCTTTCCACCGCCGAACGCATCGGCATGCCGATGGGCGAGGCCGTGTTCGACACGGCGGAAGCCGCAGGAAATCTCACGCATGTCTAATCGTCGCGACGTCTGGATCACCGGCATCGGGCTTGTTTCCTCGCTCGGTGAAGGGCCTGAAGCCCATTGGCAGGCGCTGTCCTCCGGCGCCCGCCCGGTGATCGACGAATCGGGCTTCGCGCCCTACGTCGTGCATCCGCTCGCCCCGATCAGCTTCGACGCGCAGATCCCCAAGAAGGGCGACCAGCGGCAGATGGAGCCGTGGCAGCGCATCGGCACCTATGCCGCCGGCCTCGCGCTGGATTCGGCCGGCATCAAGGGCAACAAGGACATTCTCTCCACCACCGACATGGTGGTGGCGGCGGGCGGCGGCGAGCGCGACCAGGCGGTCGACGGTGCCATTCTCAGCGACATCGAGAAGCAGCCGAACCCCGAGGTGTTCCTCAACGAGCAGCTGCAGTCGAATCTGCGTCCGACGCTGTTCCTGGCGCAGCTCTCCAACCTGCTCGCCGGCAACATCTCCATCGTTCATGGCGTCACCGGTTCCTCGCGCACCTTCATGGGCGAGGAAAGCTCCGGCACGGACGCGGTGCGCATCGGCTGGTCGCGCATCGCCGCCGGCACCAGCGAGATCGCCCTTGTGGGCGGCGCCTATAATGCCGAGCGGCGCGACATGCTGCTGCTCTTCGCCCTCAAGCGCCTCGCCATGCATGCGCCCTGGGCGCCGGTGCTGGCGGAGCCGAAGGGCGTGCCGACCGGCTCGGCCGGCGCTTTCCTGGTGTTGGAATCGCCCGAGCACGCGACGGCGCGCGGCGCCAAGCCCATCGCCAAGCTTTCCGGCGTGTGGTCCGAGCGCGCCCGCCGCAATGAGCCCGGCGCGGTCGAGGCGGTGCTGGACGAATTGCTGAAGACCGCCGGCGCCACGGACGCGGAAGCGACCGCGCTGTTTTCCGCCGCCAGCGGCGCGCCCGAGCCGACGCACGCGGAAGCCGCCGTGCTCGCCCGCTCCGGCCTGCCGGTGCGTTCCGTCACCGACCGTGTCGGCCATGGGCTGGAAGCGCAGATGCCGGTGGCGCTGGCGCTGGCCGCGCTCTGCGTCGCCGAGGGCAAGCTGTTCCCGCCGCTCGACGGCGAGACGCTTGAAAAGCCTTTCGATGGCCCGCTTTCCCGTGCCATCGTGACCGCAGTGGGGCATTGGCGTGGGGAAGGCGTCGCGCTGGTCGAGCGCGCCGACTGACCCACCAGCCGGGAGCATATCGCTTCCGAGGAGCAGATCATGGCTTCCTATACCGACAAGGCCGGCCGGCCGATTGTCGTCGTCACCGGCATGGGGCTCGTCACCTCGCTCGGCCAGGGCAAGCAGGATAACTGGGCGAAGCTGACCTCCGGCACGTCCGGCATTCACCGCATCACCCGCTTCCCCATCGACGCGATGCGCACCACCATCGCCGGCACGGTGGACTACCTGCCGAAAAGCAAGAGCACCGCGCCCGACCTCTCCGAGGAACTGGCGACGCTGGCGGCGGAAGAGGCGATCGCCGAATCCGGTATTGGCGGCAAGGGCGCCTTCCCCGGCCCGCTGTTCTGCGCCGTGCCGCCGATCGAGCTGGAATGGCCGCAGCGCCGCATCCTCGCCCAGGAAGCCGCCCCCAACGCCCCCGTCTCCTATGACGACCTGCTGCGCGCCGCCGAGGCCCATGGCCACGATGCCTGGCACGAGCGCTTCCTCTATGGCTCGATCGCCGACCATCTCGCCGACCGCTTCGGCACCAAGGGCCAGCCGATCTCGCTGTCCACCGCCTGCGCTTCCGGCAACACCTCGATCCAGCTCGGCGTCGAGGCGATCCGGCGCGGCGATTGCGAGGCGGCACTGTCCATCGCCACCGACGGCTCGGTGACGGCGGAAGCGCTGATCCGCTTCTCGCTGCTCTCGGCGCTGTCGACCAACAACGACGTTCCGGAAGCCGCTTCCCGCCCCTTCGCCAAGAACCGCGACGGCTTCATCATCGCCGAGGGTGCGGGCGCGCTGGTGCTGGAGAGCCTGGAGCACGCGCTGGCGCGTGGGGCGAAGATCCTCGGCGTGGTCGAGGGCGTCGGCGAGATGGCCGACAGCTTCCACCGCACCCGCTCCTCGCCGGACGCCAAGCCGGTGATCGGCTGCATGCGCAACGCGCTGGCCGATGCCGGCGTCGATCCCGACGCCATCGACTACATCAACGCCCACGGCACCTCGACGCCAGAGAATGACCGCATGGAGTTCACCGGCATGAGCGCCGTGTTCGGCGAGCGGCTGGCGGGCATCCCGATCTCGTCCAACAAGTCGATGATCGGCCATACGCTCACCGCCGCCGGCGCCATCGAGGCCGTGGTCTCGCTGATGACCATCGCCAATGGCCGCATTCCGCCGACCATCAATTACGAGCTGCCCGACCCGGCCATTCCGCTCGACGTGGTGCCCAACGTCGCCCGCGACGCCAAGGTCACGCGGGTGATGTCGAACTCGTTCGGCTTCGGCGGGCAGAATGTGTGCCTGATCCTCACGGGCGAACCCGCGTGAGCCAGCGCGTCCTCGTCACCGGCGGCGGGCGCGGCGTCGGCGCCGCCATCGTGCGCGCCCTCGCGCTCGCGGGGTTCGAGGTCGTCTTCACCGTGCGCACGGCCGAGGCCGAAGCGCAGGCGCTGATCGCCGCCATCACGGCCGAGAAGCCGGACGCCCAAGTCGAGGCCCGCGCGCTCGACCTCGCCGACAAAGCCGCGGTGGAAGCCTTCGCCGGCGTGCTCGCGGAGGAGCCGACCTATTTCGGCTTCGTCCACAATGCCGGCATGAGCTACGACACGCTCGCGGCGCTGGTCGACCAGCACCGTGCCGAGCAGCTGATGCAGGTGAATTACTGGTCCTTCGTCAAGCTGGTCGGCGCACTCGTGCGGCCGATGACGCGGGCGCGGGCCGGGCGCATCATTGCCATTGGCTCCATCGCGGCGGATGTCGCCAATGCCGGCAACGCCATCTATGCCGGCTCCAAGGCCGCGCTGGCCGGCTATTGCCGCACACTGGCGATCGAGAGCGCCCGGCGCGGGGTGACGGTGAATGTCGTCGCTCCCGGCTTCGTCGATACGGCGATGCTGGCGCCCTATGCCGCCTACCGCGCCAATGTCGAGAAGCAGATCCCCGCCGGCCGCTTCGCCGCGCCGGAGGATGTGGCGGGCGTGGTGTCGTTCCTGCTCTCGCCCGGCGCCGCCTATGTCACCGGCGCAACCCTGCCGGTGGATGGCGGCCTCACCGCCGCACTAGCCATACAGCGCTGATTTCGTTATCCACCCTCGTCCTTTCGCGGACGGCATCCACGCGTGCCCCTTTCCCGTATCGACGGGTCGCGGGGCGCGTCCTGCCGCCGCCGTCTGTCCGGAGTTGTTCATGCGCGCGCTTCAGCTGGTCTCCGACCGCGAACTCATCCTCACCGACCTGCCCGCCCCCGGCGCGCCGGAACCGGGCGAGGTGCAGGTCAGCATCAAGGCGCTGGCGCTGAACCATATCGACGTGTGGGGCTGGCGCGGCATGGCCTTCGCCAAGCGCAAGATGCCGCTGGTGGTGGGTGCCGAGGCCGTGGGCGAAGTCACCGCCATTGGCGAGGGCGTCACCCGCTTCCGGCCGGGCTCCAAGGTCGCGATGTATGGCGCGCTCACCTGCGGCCAGTGCAAGATGTGCCGGCAGGGCCGCGACAATCTCTGCGAGGAAGTCGCCGGCGTGATGGGCTTCCATGTCGATGGGTTCGCCCGCGACCAGCTCAACATCAAGGAACGCCTGTGCGTGCCGATCCCGGACGGCATTTCCTGGACCGACGCCGCCACCGCGCCCGTCACCTTCTCCACCGTCGAGCACATGCTGTTCGACAATGCCAAGCTTGAGCCGGGCGAGACGATTCTCGTCCACGCGGCCGGCTCCGGCATCGGCACGGTGGCGATCCGCATGGCCAAGGAGATCGGCTGCACCGTCATCACCACGGCGGGCGACGACGAGAAATGCGCCAAGGCGAAGGCCCTCGGCGCCGATCACGTCATCAACTACAAGACCGACCGCTTCGAGCACGAGGTGCGCAAGATCACCAAGAAGAAGGGTGTCGACGTGGTGTTCGAGCATGTCGGCGCCGAGACCTGGAACGGCTCGCTGCTGTCGATGAAGCCGGGCGCGCGTCTCGTCACCTGCGGCTCGACGTCGGGCGTGTCCGTCAACATGAACCTGATGCAGCTGTTCCAGCGCCAGTACCGCATCATCGGCTCCTTCGGCGCGCCGATCCGCGCCATTGCCGACGGGCTGAAGCGGATGGAGCGCGGGGTGAAGCCGGTGATCGATTCCGAATTCCCGCTGGAGCAGTTCGGCGCCGGGCTGGAACGGCTGGAAACCCGCCGCGTGTTCGGCAAGGTCGTCATCACCTTCTGAACGCCGGCGAGGTTCGGGCCGTAACGCGATGACCCCTTCCCGCCCCTGGACCACGCGCCTGCGCGATGCCGCGCTGTCGGCGGGCGTGTGGACGCTGATGCGCGTCATGCGGCTGCAGCCGCCGCGCTTCGCCTCATGGAATGGCGGCTTCTGGGCCCGCAGAATCGGGCCCTACACCTCGATCCACCGGGTGACGCTGAGCAATCTGCGCCGCGCCTACCCCGAGAAGACGGAGGCCGAGCGCGAGGCGATCGCGCGCGGCATGTGGGACAATCTCGGCCGCATGGCCGGCGAGTTCGTCCATCTCGACCGCATCTGGCAGTACAATATGTGGGAGCCGGCCAAGAGCCGGATCGAGACCACGGGCGTGTCGAATTTCGTCGCCATGCGGGTGGACGGCAAGCCGGCGCTGGTGTTCACCGCGCATCTCGCCAATTGGGAACTGCCGGCCATCGCCGCCGCCGCGCAGGGGCTGGACAGCGCCGTGCTGTTCCGCGCGCCGGACAATTCCTTCTTCGCCGACCTCCTGTTCGAGGCCCGCAGCCGAGTGATGGGCAATCTGGTCGCCGCCTCGCATGTGGCGGTGTTCGAGCTCGCCGCCGTGCTCGACCAGGGCAAGCATCTCGGCATCCTCGTGGATCAGGCGCGCCGTGGCGGGCCGACCGTGCAGTTCTTCGGCCAGCCCTGCTCCGCCAACCCCACTATCGCCCGCCTCGCCCGGCTCTATGAGTGCCCGGTGCATGGCGTGCGGGTGATCCGTCTGCCGGAAGGCCGCTTCCGCATCCAGTGCACCCCGGCGCTCAACCTTCCGCGCGACGCCAGCGGGCGCATCGACGTGGACGGGGCGATGCAGATGATCACCTCCGTCGTCGAAGGCTGGGTGCGCGAATATCCCGAGCAGTGGACCTGGTTCTACAAGCGCTGGCGGATGTAGGGCGCGCTGGGCGCCTCTCCGGCTCCCTGGACAAGCCGTCCTGAATGCGAGGCCCGTCATGCTGAGGCGCCGGGCACAGCCCGGCCTCGAAGCACGCAGGTCCCTCTCCTGCCCGGGCATCCTTCGAGGCCCGCTGTGCGGGCACCTCAGGATGACGTTGCCCCTTCGCCCCGCCCACAAACAAAAAGGCCGGGCGCTGGGCCCGGCCTTTCGCATCAGCGGAGAACGTTGTTCACCGCACGCTCACTTGCCGCGCTTGAAGTCGTTCCAGGTGCGGGTGACCACGCGCTGGACCTTCTGCGGGTAGGTGGTGACGGTGAACAGCTTCGCCTGCGTCTCCTTGTCCGGGTAGATCGCGGGGTTGTCGATGATCGCCTTGTCGATGAACTGCTGCGCGCCGAGATTGCCGCTGGCATAGGAGATGAAGTTGGCGTTCTTCGCCGCCACTTCCGGCTTCATCATGTAGTTGATGAAGGCCAGCGCTTCCTCCGGATGCGGGGCATCCTTGGGGATGGCGAAGTTGTCGAACCACATCAGCGCGCCTTCCTTGGGGATGACGTACTCGATGTTGATCGGCTTCTTGCCGGTCTTCTCCGCGGCTTCCTCGGCGCGGGCCTTGGCCTGGAACACGTCGCCGGACCAACCGAGCGCGATGCAGATGTCGCCGCCGGCGAGCGCGTTGATATAGCCCGAGGAATCGAACTTCTTCACATATTTGCGGATCGGCGCCAGCAGCTTTCCGGCTTCCTCGATGTCCTTCGGATCCTTCGAGTTCGGGTCCTTGCCGAGATAGCGCAGCGCGGTCGGGATCACCTCTTCCGGCCCGTCGAGGATGTAGACGCCGCAATCCTTCAGCTTGGCCAGCAGCTCCGGCTTGAAGATGATGTCCCAGCTGTTGAGCGGGGTGTCGCCGAGGCGCTCCTTCACCTTGTCGACATTCATGCCGATGCCGGTCGTGCCCCACATATAGTTCACGGCATATTCGTTGCCGGGATCATAGACGGCGAGGCGCTCGGAGATCAGCGGCCACTGATACTGCAGATTGGGCAGCTTGGCCTTGTCGAGCTTGAGGAACACGCCGGCCTGGATCTGGCGCTGCAGGAAGGAGCCGGTGGGCACCACCACGTCATAGCCGGTCTTCCCGCCGAGGAGCTTGGTCTCCAGCACCTCGTTCGAGTCGAAGACGTCGTACCGGACCTTGATGCCGGTTTCCTTGGTGAACTCCTCCAACACCGATTCGTCGATGTAGTCGGACCAGTTGTAGACGTTCACGACCTTTTCCTGCGCCGCAGCCGGCGCGATGGCCAGCGCGGTCAGCAGGCCGGCCGCGATGGTGGTCAGGAGGCGGGACATCCTATTCTCCTCGGGAAAGCGTTGTTCGGCTGAGGTTCGCAGCCTCATCATACCAAGGCTAGAGCGTCGACGGGCTTTGCTCAACCCGCAGTTTGCTCATCCCTTGGCCGTGCTTACAAATAGGTCTCGTATTCCAGCGGGTTGATGCGCCGCTCGAAGGCGAACAGCTCCGCTTCCTTCATGATGGCGAACACGCGCTGATATTCGGTGCCGAAGGCGCGCCCGACGAAGTCGGAGGCGCCGAACAGCCGGATCGCCTCGCCCATGTCGTAGGAAAGGCCCGGCGCGCCCTGCTCATAGGCATTGCCGGTCAGCGGCGCCGGCGGCTCCTCGCCGCGCTCAATGCCTTCCAGCATGCCGGCGAGGATCGCCGCGAGCACGAGATGGGGATGGGCGTCGGCGCCGGCGATGCGGTGCTCCAACCGGCGCGCCTTGGGCGGGCCGTTCGGCACCCGCACCGCCACGGCGCGGTTGTCATAGCCCCAGGAGACGCTGGTGGGGGCGTAGCTGCCCGGCACCAGCCGGCGGAAGCCGTTATAGCTCGGCACATAGAGCACGGCGGTGTCGGCCATGGTGGTGAGCAGCCCGGCCGCGCAATGGCGCAGCAGCCGGTCGCCCGCCTCACCGGCGCCGAAGGCGTTGTGGCCGGCGGCGTCGGTCAGGCTCACATGCACATGCATGCCGGAGCCGGCGAAATCGAGAAAGGGCTTGGCCATGAAGCTCGCCCGCACCCCATGCTTGCGGGCAACGCCGTCGATCAGCCGGCGCAGCAGGATGGCATCGTCCGCCGCCGCCATCGGGTCGCGGCGGTGATAGAGATTCACTTCATACTGGCCGGGCGCGGCTTCCGAGATCACCGTGTCGGCCGGCAGGCCCTGAATGCGCGCGGCCTCGCGAATGTCGTGCAGCAGCGGCGCATAGGCGTCGAGATCGGACATGGAATACATGTTCTGCCGCGCCGGCCCGCCGGAGGAGGCGGGAAACACCGGCTCCGGCACGCCATTCGGCCCCGGCGCCGGCTTGAGCAGGTAGAATTCCAGCTCGAAGGCGACGCAGGGGGTCAGCCCCAGCGCGGCGAGGCGCTGCACCTGCGCCTCCAGCTTGTGGCGCGGGTCGAGGTCCCAGGGCCGCTCGCCGCCGCGCCCATCCGGCTCGTTCATGGTGAGCATCACCTGCGCCGCCGGACGCGGCGACCACGGCACCGGCTTCAGCGTGCCCGGCACCGGGCGGCAAATGCCGTCGCGGTCGCCGGTCTCGATATGGATGCCGGTCTCCTCGACCTCGCGGCCCCAGATGTCCAGCCCGAAGATGGAGAGCGGAATGGCGACGCCGTCGCCCCAGATCTTGCCCCCTGCCCCGCCGGGAATCCATTTGCCGCGAAGCACCCCATGGGTGTCGGGCAACAGCACCTCGACGATCTCCGGCGCGCCATGCGCGGCGACATAGGCGCCGAATTCGTCGATCTGCGGAACGGTTTCGCGGGCAGCCGCCGTGGCGTCTCCCACGGCTTCGGGCAATGGCATGATCCACCTGGTATAAGTCGACACGTCAATTCTGGTCACGGCGCGGGGGCCTCGGTCAAGCACCCCCGCTTGCGCGCCGGGGCCCGGCCGGCCCCCGACCCGCCGAGCGCACTTGTGACACGCGGCAAGGCTTGACGCACGCAAAATGTGATCACATTGTGCCGGTCAGCTTCATAACTCTCGCGAGTGCGCGTCATGACCCTGCCGAAAACCACCGCCGAGCTGCGTGCGCTCGATGCCGCCCATCACCTCCACCCGTTCAGCGACATGAAGTCCCTGAACGCCGAAGGCTCCCGCATCGTGGTGAAGGCGGAAGGCGTCTGGCTGACCGATTCCGACGGCAACCGCATCCTCGACGGCATGTCCGGCCTGTGGTGCGTGAATGTCGGCTATGGCCGCGAGGAGATCGTCGAGGCGGTGGCGGCGCAGCTGCGCGAGCTGCCCTATTACAACACCTTCTTCAAGACCACTCACCGCCCGGCCATCGAGCTGTCGGCCAAGCTCGCCGAGCTGACGCCGCCGCAGTTCAACAAGGTGTTCTTCACCGGCTCCGGCTCGGAATCCAACGACACGGTGATCAAGCTCGTCCGCCGCTATTTCCAGATCAAGGAAAAGCCGGAGAAGAAGATCATCATCTCCCGCCGCAATGCCTATCACGGCTCCACCGTCGCCGCCGGCAGCCTTGGCGGCATGGCGCCGATGCACGGCCAGAGCGCGGTGATTCCGGATATCCTGCACATCGCCCAGCCCTATTTCTGGGGTGAAGCGCGCCAGGGCGAGACGCCGGAAGAGTTCGGCCTGCGCACCGCGCGGGCGCTGGAAGCCACCATCGACGCCATGGGCGAGGACCGCATCGCCGCCTTCATCGCCGAGCCGGTGCAGGGCGCCGGCGGCGTCATCATTCCGCCCGCCAGCTACTGGCCGGAGATCGCCCGCATCTGCCGCGAGCGCGACATCCTGTTCGTGTCCGACGAAGTGATCTGCGGCTTTGGCCGCACGGGCAGCTGGTTCGGCTGCGAGACCTTCGGCACGGAGCCGGACATTCTCGTCATGGCCAAGGGCATCACCTCGGGCTACATGCCGCTCGGCGGCGTCATGGTGGCGGACCGGGTGGCGGACGTGCTGCACGAGGGCGGCGACTTCAACCATGGCTACACCTATTCCGGCCATCCCGCGGCCTGCGCCGCGGCGCTGGCCAATCTCGCCATCATGCAGCGCGAGGACCTCGTCGGCCGCGTCGCCAACGATGTCGGCCCCTATCTCCAGGCGCGCTGGAACGCGCTGGCCGAACACCCGCTGGTCGGCGAGGCGCCGATGCTCGGTCTCGTCGGCGCGCTGGAACTGACGCCGGACAAGCTGGGCCGCACCAAATTCCCCGATGTCGGCAAGGTCGGCACGCTGGCGCGCGATTTCTCGTTCAAGAACAACCTCGTCATGCGCGCCGTGCGCGACCGGTTGATCATCGCCCCGCCGCTCGTCATCTCGCATGAGGAATGCGACGAGCTGATCGCCCGAGTCCGCAAGACGCTGGACGACACTTTCGCCGAGCTGAAGCGCTGGGGTTGGGTGCGCTAGGCACCCGCCCCGCCGCGAAACGTGCTTAAATACGCCCCACGGGGCGCCTGGCGCAGAGACAACGCACGAGCCCGGACATGAATGCCGTGACCTCCTTCGCCGAAGGACCGGGCGTCAGCCCGGCCCGCACCGCCGCCCTGCGCGCGGAGGCGGAAGCGCTCTATCTCGGCACCCGCCCGAAGACCCGCGCCGCCGCCGGCGCCGCCGCGCATCTGCTCGACGGCGTGCCCATGCACTGGATGGTCGACTGGTCGACCCCGGTGCCGCTGGTCATCGCCGAGGCGTCCGGCGCCCGTCTGCTGGATGTCGACGGCCATGGCTATGACGATTTCTGCCTCGGCGACACCGCCTCGCTGTTTGGCCACGGGCCCGCACCGGTGGCGGAGGCGCTGGCGCGGCAGGGACAGCGCGGCCTTGCCACCATGCTGCCGAGCCCGGATGCGGCCATCGTCGGCGACCTGCTGAGCGCGCGCTTCGGCCTGCCCTATTGGCAGATCGCCACCACCGCCACCGACGCCAACCGCTTCGCCCTGCGCGCCGCCCGCGCCGCCACCGGACGCCCGCGCATTCTCGTCTTCGACGGCGCCTATCATGGCGCGGTGGACGAAACCTTCGTCGAAATCGGCCCGGACGGGCGCGCCGCCAACCGCCCGGCGCTGATGGGCGAACCGCGCGACCTCGCCCAGCTCACCCGCGTCGTGCCGTTCAACGATCTCGACGCGCTGGAAGCGGCGCTGGCCGACCGCACCGTCGCCTGCGTCATCACCGAGCCGGTAATGACCAACTGCGCCATGGTGCTGCCGCGCCCCGGCTTCCATGAGGGGCTGCGCGAGATCACCCGCCGCCATGGCACGCTGCTGCTGATCGACGAGACCCACACCCTCTCCACCGGGCCGGGCGGCTATACGCGCGCGCACGGGCTGGAGCCGGACATGTTCGTCGCCGGCAAGGCGGTGGCCGGCGGCATTCCCGCCGCCGTCTGGGGCATGAATGCGGAGGTGGCGGAACGCTTCCGTACCGCCCGCATCAACCGGCCCGACGGCCATTCCGGCATGGGCACCACCCTGTCCGGCAGCCCGCTGCAGCTCGCCGCCCTGCGCGCCAATCTCGAAGAGGTCGCCACCGACGCGGCCTATGCGCATATGAACCGGCTGGCCGACCGCATGGAGGCGGGGCTGGCGCAGGTGCTGAGCGAGGCCCGCATGCCCTGGCACGTCGCCCGCTGCGGCGCGCGGGTGGAAGTGGTGCGCGCACCTGCCCCCCTCACCGACGGGCGCCAGGCCAAGGGCGCGCATTTCCCGGCGCTGGAAGCGACCATCCACCTCGCACTGCTGGTGCGCGGGGTGCTCATCTCGCCCTTCCACGACATGATGCTGGCCTCGCCCGCCACGTCGGAGGCGCAGGTCGACAATCTCGTCGCCGCCACGCGCAATGTGGTGGAGCGGCTGGCCGGCTAGAGCCTGATACGCCAGCGCCGCCGCTGCGCGGCTTTGGCCGTGCGGGTTTCAAGCGCCGAAAGGCGCTGGCCCAGCGTATGGACCGCACGCAGCAGCAGCGCGTTCTCGGCGCGCAGCTTGTCGATGTCCGAACATTCCGTCACCTGCTCCGGCCGCAGTGGCGGAAACAGCGGCGCGGCACCGAACTGCGGCAAATAACGCGCCTTCAGCGCCTCATCGTCCGCCTGCGCCTGCTCCAGCAGGGCACGGCGCTGGTCCAAGGTGAGGAGATAGGACGCCGAGCCCGATTTATAGGCCGCCGGCCCGATCAGCGGCGCCAGAATGCCGAGCACGTCATTGTCGTTCTCATCCGCGAACAGGTCGCGCGCGCGGTTCATCAGATCGGACAGAGGCTCGCTGGTGCTGGGATTGACCGGCCTGGGGCGCAGCATGTCGGGAAAGGACAGACCGGTAACGTCGAAGAAATGCGCCGCGACGTCGCCCTCGGGGAAGAGATCGCGCCGGAACGGAAAGACCTTCAGCGCCGGCCGCCCGGCCTGGTGTTCCCACGCCTGCAGGCCTGCAAACCAGCTGGGGAAGCCGTGATCCTGCCAATAGGCCTCGGGCGAGTCATGGGTCTTGATGCCCCATTGCTGCCAGGCCGCGATCAGGAAGTCGTCCCACCGGCGCACATAGGCGACGACTTCGGGCGTGAACCCGGCCGCCCGCGCCGGCGGAATCAGCATGTCGGCGGCGCCGGTCTGCAGCAGCAGGTTTTCCGCACTGATCACCAGTGTGTCGGCGGCGCACTCGTCCATGGCGACGGCCAGTTGCCTGAAGCGTCCCGCGAGTTCCGCGGCGCTGTCCGACCGGCCTTTCAATTCGTCGAAATAGCCGACCTGACCATGGATGAAGCCCCCCTCCGCGTCCAAGCGGTCGGAGGCCAGCAACACGCCCCGCGCCGCCAGTGCCGCGCTATTGGCCGCGAGCGCCGCCTGTATCGCCGAGCTGCCGCATTTGGGGCCGCCGACATGCAGCAGCAGGCGACGGGGGCGCGGCTCCGGCGCGCGCGCGGCACGCGCCATCGCGCGCCTTCTGGCCAGCGCGTCGCGCCATCTCCTGGGTAAGCGAAGGGCGCGCGGACCCCTCATCAGCCCTGCGTCGTCTCGAAGCC
This sequence comes from Ancylobacter polymorphus, assembly GCF_022836935.1. NCBI lineage: Bacteria > Pseudomonadati > Pseudomonadota > Alphaproteobacteria > Hyphomicrobiales > Xanthobacteraceae > Ancylobacter > Ancylobacter polymorphus. Next base: position 4,047,961 of record NZ_CP083239.1, read on the forward strand.
GGCGGCTTTCCAGGCGAGAATGCCGCCCGCCATATGGCGGTGCAGATCGAGCCCGGCGGCCTGCGCGGCGGCGGCGGCCTTCTGCGAGCGCTGGCCGGAGCGGCAGGAGAACACCAGGGTCTTCGCGCCGGGGTCCGGCAGGGCGGCGGCGTCGAAAGTGGACAGGGGAAAATCGACCGCGCCGGGAATGCGCTCGGCGGCCAGTTCGTTCGGCTCGCGCACATCGACGAGCAAGATGGTGCCGTCCTCAAGACCGGCCTTCACCTGCTCGACCGTCAGATTCTCGATCACGCCACCGAACGGGTTGGGCTGCATCGTCGTGCTCCTTGGCTCCGGGGACGACGTAGTGCCCTGAGCCGAAGCGCGCAAGTCCGTTGCCGTCAGGAGCCGGTCAATTCGGTCGCGCCGTGGTGACGCCGGCGACCACCAGCAGCCCGCCGGCCAGCACGATGAGCGAGGGCACTTCGCCGAACAGCAGCGCCGCCAGCGCCGTACCGACGACGATCTGCAGCAGCAGCACCACCGAGATCACGCCCGCCGGCAGCCGGCCGAGCGCGAAAGTGGCCAGCCCCTGGCCCGTGGCATGGGCGATCAGCCCGAGCCCGATCACCGCCAGCAGACCCTGCAAGGACTGCGGCACCAGCACTTCCCCGCTCGCCACCGCCCAGGCGAGGCAGACCACGGCGCCGGTGGCGCTCGCCACTAGCGACACCATGCCCCCGCCGAGCGGCACCGCATCCCCGCGCCCGGCGCGGCGCACGGCGCGCGTCACCAGCATGTAGCCGGCATAGGCGAGAGCGGCGCCGACGCAGAGCAGGTCGCCGGCCACGCTCACCGGACGGCCGCCGGCATGACCGCCGCCCAGCGCGCTGGAGCCGATGATGATGAACGTGCCGGTGAGCGCCAGCACCAGCGCGATCAGCAGCCCGCGCGTCGGCCGCTCGCGCAGGATCAGCCAGCCGAAGACGAAGACGAACACCACGGCGAGATTGCCGAGCAGCAGCGCATTGGCCGTGCTGGTGAGCGCCAGCCCCTTGTGGAACACGATGAGGTCGGCGCCAAAGAACACGCCCGCCAGCATGGCGAGCAGAATCTGCCGCGCCGAGGGGCGCAGCGCCGTCGCGCCGGTGAGGCGAGCCCAGCGCACGCGCGCGCGATGCTCGGCATAGGCCCACACAATGGCCGGTCCGAGCGCGAAGAACAGGCGCCAGAAGCCGATCGCCGCCGGTCCGGCATCGGCGAGGCGCACCAGCGGCGCCGAAAACCCGATGCAGATCGCGGCCATGACCACGGCGAAGAAAGCCTGCCGGCGCAGCTGCGTCTCGCGCAGCACGGAAGGGGTCGCGAGGGGGAGCCCCCCGAGCGAAGGCTCGATGGTGGCGGCGGGGGGCGGAGACATTGCCGAACTCGACAGGTGCACAGGTGACGTGGCCTGCACCCGACCGTGGCCGCACCGGCGCGGCGGCCGGGGCGGGCCTATGTCGGCAGGCCCATGGCAGAATGTCTAACCCGCCGGCTGAAATCGCCAAAGCGAGTTTATTTTGTCATTCCATCATGGTTTCTGATATAAGTCCCGCGCGCCGGTCTGGGCGCGGACCATACTCATCCGGCGGACCGGGGAGCGCGATGCGACATCTCGACACCGAATCGCTGGGCATGCTGATCGCCATTGTCGACACGGGCGGGTTCACGGCGGCAGCCGAGCGCGTCGGGCGCACCCAGTCCGCGGTCTCGGCCCGCATCGCCCAGCTGGAGGACAATCTCGGCGTGCGGCTGCTGGAGCGCTCGCGGCGCGGCATCTCGCTCACCGAGACCGGCGAGCGGCTCGTCGCCCATGCCCGCCGCCTTCTCGCCTATGAGAGCGAGGCGCTGGCGGATCTCAAGGGCGGCACGCCGGAAGGCAGCGTGCGCGTCGGCATGCCCGACGATTATGTCGACGCCTATTTCACCCCCACCATCGCTCGCTTCGCCGCCGCCTATCCGCGCGTCGAGATTTCCATCCGCGCCGATCTCTCCAAACATATCGAGCCGGAAGTCGATCGCGGGCATATCGACGTGGCGCTGCTCACCCGTGACAGCACCCGGCCGACCGGCGAACTGATCAAGCGCGAAAAGCTGCTCTGGCTGGCCGCGCGCGGCTACCGCCCGGAGCGCAGCTCGCCTCTGCCGCTGGCGCTGTTTCCCACCGGCTGCCGCGCCCGCCCGCACATCGCCTCCAGCCTCGACAAGGCTGGCTTAAGCTGGCGGGTGGCCTGCACCTCGTCCTCGCAGGGCGGCATCCACGCGGCGATCGAAACCGGGCTGTGCATCACCGCCCTGCCGGAATGCGCCGCGCCGGCGGACTGGCGCCGGCTCGGCCCGGCGGATGGGCTGCCGCCGCTGCCCGACATCGAGGTGGCGCTGTTCCTCGCCCCCGCCGCCTCCGCCGCCGCCCGCCGCCTTGCCGACATGCTGCGCGCGGCGATGGCCATGCCGGTGGTGGAAGCCGCCTGACGCCGCCGCCCTGCGGACCACCGGCGTCGTCAAAAATTCACATGCGGCGGGCGCGCGGGCGCGGTAAAGCCGCGCCATGAGCGAGACACCTGCCTCTACCCCCCATGAAGGAACGCCGCGCGAGGTGTTCCTCGCCTTTCTGCGCCTCGGCCTCACCTCCTTCGGCGGGCCGGTGGCGCATCTCGGCTTCTTCCGCGAGGATCTGGTGAAGCGGCGCCGCTGGCTGAGCGAGGAGAGCTATGCCAGCCTCGTCGCGCTCTGCCAGTTCCTGCCGGGCCCGGCCTCCAGCCAGGTCGGCATGGCGGTGGGGTTGATGCGCGCGGGGCCGCTGGGCATGGCGGCGGCGTGGGTGGCGTTCACCCTGCCCTCGGCCCTGCTGATGCTCGCCTTCGCCTATGGGGTCACGCATGCCGACAAGGCCGGCCTCGCGGGCGGCTGGCTCGCCGGGCTGAAGGTGGCGGCGGTGGCCATCGTCGCCGACGCGGTGCTGGGCATGGCGAAGAACCTGTGCCCCGACCGCACCCGCCGCAGCCTCGCCCTCGTGGCGGCGGCCGCGGCGGCGCTGGTGCCGGGGGCGCTCGGCCAGATCGGCATCATCGCCGGCGGCGCACTTATCGGCCTCGCCGTCATCCGGCTCGATGGGGTCGCCGTGACCGAGCCGGCGCGGCACCATCTGCCGGGCCGCATGGCCTCGCTCGCCGCCTTCGCGCTGTTCGCGCTGCTGCTCGTCGGCCTTCCCCTCCTCGCGCAAGCGACGGGCAATGCGGGAATCTCCCTGTTCGACACGCTCTACCGCGCCGGGGCGCTGGTGTTCGGCGGCGGCCATGTGGTGCTGCCGCTGATCGAGGCGGAACTGGTGAAGCCCGGCGGGCTGACGCGGGAGGTCTTTCTCGCCGGCTATGGCGCGGCGCAGGCGGTGCCGGGACCGCTGTTCTCCTTCGCCGCCTATGTCGGCGCCGTCATGCCGGTGCCACCCAACGGCATCGCCGGGGGGCTGCTGGCGCTGGTGGCGGTGTTCCTTCCCTCCGCTTTGCTGGTATATGGCGCACTGCGCTTCTGGACCCGCCTGTCGACCGACCGGCGCGTGCGCGACGCCCTTGCCGGCATCAATGCGGCGGTGGTCGGGCTGCTCGGCGCGGCGCTGTGGGACCCGGTGTTCACCTCCAGCGTCACCTCGGGCCGCGCCTTCGCGCTGGCCCTCCTCGCCTATCTCGCCCTGGCGCTGTGGCGGGTGCCGGCCTGGGCGGTGGTCGCCGGCGCCGCCCTTGGCGGCGCCATCCTTCTCTAAAAAGAACCGGCCGCCCTTGGCGGCGCCGTCCTGCTGCAAAGGCGTCAGCCGCGCGAGACTTTGAACGGGGCGAAGCTCTGGCAGGTGGCGAAGGCCTGGATACGGTTGATGTTGACCCGGCGCGGCAGGGTGGCGGCGAAGAACACCTGCTCGGCGATGTCCTCGGCCGTCATCGCCTCGGTGCCGGCATAGACGCTCTCCGACTTGGCGGCATCGCCATGGAAGCGCACCAGCGAAAACTCCGTCTCCACCATGCCGGGCTCGATATTGGTGACGCGCACGCCGGTGCCGGCGACATCGGAAATCAGGTTGAGCGCGAACTGCTTCACGAAGGCCTTGCTAGCGCCATAGGCGTTGCCGCCGGGATAGGGATAATCGCCGGCCACCGAGCCGGTGAACAGCACATGCCCCTCCTTCGCCTCCACCATGGCCGGCAGAGTGGCGCGGACGGTGTAGAGCATACCCTTGATATTGGTCTCCACCATGTCGTCCCAGTCCTTCAGGCTGGCGGCATGGGCCGGCTCCAGCCCCAGCGCCAGACCGGCATTGGCGAACACGACATTGAACGGGGCGAAGGCTTCCGGCACGCCGGCCAGCGCCGCGACCAGCGCGTCATTGTCGCGCACGTCGACTTCCAGCGGGTGGAAATGGCTGCCAAGTTCGTCGCGCAGGGCGATCAGCCGGTCGGCGCGGCGGCCAGTGCCGACGACGCGCGCGCCCGCCAGCGCGAAACGCCGGGCCGTGGCGGCGCCGATGCCGGAGGTCGCTCCGGTGACAAGGACACGCAGTGTGGCGGGATCCAGCATCTCATACATGGCGCAGCTCCTCTTCGCTGCAACGCACATAGACCAGTTCGAGGCAAAACTGAACGGCGCTGAAGGCCGGAACACCCGTGCGGTATCTTATTGCCTTGACCGTGCGCCGCGTTAAGCCTTCCTTGAGCATAACCGCGCCAAATGGCGCTCGGACGAAACCCTGCCCCGGTTGCGGGGCGTTAGGGTCACGCTGATGCCATCTTCCCCACCGAAACAGGGCCATCCTGTTTCTAAGTGGAGACGGGGCCGGCAGCAGGGATAATGCGCATGTCGCGCCCGACCCTGCCGCGTGTAAGTTGCAGAAGACGCCCGGCCACCGTGCCGGGCGAGGAGTACGAGTTGATGAAGTGCAGCGCCCTCGTCCTCACGTCCGCCACCGCCCTGCTTCTGGGCGGGTGCAGCACCGTGCTCGACGGGTTCGGCGACAAGGCGCCCAGTCCCGTCGAAACCAGCCAGATAACCCCCGCCCCGTCCGGCTCGGTAGAAAGTTCGCCCGTCGCGGCCCCCACCGGCTATGGCGCCTCGGCGGCCACCGCCGCCGCCGCCGTCACCCCCACCAGCCAGAGCTCCGCGACGCCGGTCGCGCTTGCCCCGCCGGCGGCCACCGCACCGGGCGGCGTCGCCTATGCCGAGCCGGGCGCGGCCCGCACCCAGCTCGCCGGCACCTGGAATTACAGCTGGGACGGCGGCCAGAAGCACTGCAAGGTCACGCTCTCGACCGATCGCGGCATGTCCGGCTTCGCCGCCACCGCGGATGTCGACTGCCCCAACGATATCTTCATGACCAAGGGCTGGGACGTGTGGGGCAGCGAGATCGTGCTGCAGAACCATGTCGGCAAGGTCACCGCCCGGCTGCAGCCCGCCGGCGCCGGCCAGTATGACGGTGTCGCCACCGGCGACGGCGCCAAGGTTACAATGAGCCGCGTCTGATCGCCCGCGCCCTGAAAGGGCGGCTCGGCGTACCGCCTCCCTCGACGTTCGAACCGGAAAGCCCCGCCGCAAGGCGGGGATAGGCTGACCCGCGTCTTCGTACTGTCTCGTATGGCGGGCAGGCTCACGGTGTGAGAGGGTGATCACACTCCCGCTCACATCACAGGGAACGCGGATTTAGTTCGTGCGTTTGGCGTCTGGCGCGCTCATCTTAAACATGAGCAAAGCCGATTGATTCGTGACGGCGATCGGAGGAAGTTGTGATGCTGCAGTCAGCGCGCGTGACAGTGACGGCTCCGACCCCCGCCCCGCTCCGCGCGGCCGAGCCCCGCCTTGCCTATGGCCGGCCCGACGCCGCAAGCGCGGCGCAGATGATGTCCCAGCATCTCGACCTCGCCCGCCCAGACTCGGACGCCGAAGCGCTGCGGCTGCTGCGGCAGGCCTTTCCCGCCGTGCCGCTCTCGGCCCGCGTCGAGGCGATGAAGGCCCGCGCCCGCTGAGCGGCGGGCGCTCAATCATCTAGTTCAGCGGCCCCGGCCGGTCTTCATGCGCCCCGCCTGCCAGCGGCGCAGCATGCAGCGCAGCGGCGTTGTCACGGGACCGATGCTGCTCATACTCGCGCGCCAGCTTGTTGTAGCGCATGACCGAGAAGGGCAGCGCCGCGAGATAGGCAACGCAGATCACCGAGAGCACCGCCCAGGGCCAGGTCACCAGCACCGCGACGAACAGCACCACGCAGACGAACAGCGGCAGCACCTTGTCGCGGGGAATGCGTGCGCCCAGCCGCTTGCCGGAATAGGCCGGCAGCTTCGAGACCATCAGCAGCGCCATCACCAGGCAGTAGAACGCCGCCACCGCCGGCGAGGCGACGAGGCGCGGCAGGCCGATCAGTTCGAGATAGACCGGCAGCAGCACGCAGATCGCCCCCGCCGGCGCGGGAATGCCGGTGAAGAAGTCCCCGGCGAAGGCCGGCTTGTTGGGGTCTTCCAGCATCACGTTGAAGCGGGCGAGACGGAGCGCGGCGCAGATGGCGAAGGCCAGCGCGGCGATCCAGCCGACCGAGCCCAGCGTCTCCAGCCCCCACATATACAGTACCAGCCCCGGCGCCACGCCGAAGCAGACGAAGTCGGAGAGGCTGTCCAGCTCCGCGCCGAAGCGCGACGTGCCCTGCAGCAGGCGCGCCAGCCTTCCGTCGAGTCCGTCCAGCACCGCCGCCAGCACGATGGCGCCGAGCGCCAGCTCCAGCCGTCCCTCGATCGCCATGCGGATGCCGGTGAGGCCGGCGCACAGCGCCAGCAGCGTCACCAGATTGGGCAGCAGCACGCGCAGCGGCACCGCCTGGAAACGGCGGCGCGGCGGCTCGGGGGCATTCGGCTCAAAAGGCGCAAAAGGATCGGCCATCGCACGCTCGCGGCTAGAGGAACTCAGTCGACGCGGAAGGTCGGCTCGGCACCGAGCGCCGCGCGGTCTGCCAGCACGGTCTCGCCGGCAATGGCGCGCTGGCCTTCGGCCACGGCGGGACGGGTGCCGAGCGGCAGATAGACATCGACGCGCGAGCCGAAGCGGATCAGCCCGAAGCGCTCGCCCGGCGCCAGCAGGTCGCCCTCGCGCACGAAGCTGACGATGCGGCGCGCCACCAGCCCGGCGATCTGCACCACGCCCACCGGCCCGATGGCGGTGTCGAGCACCATGCCGCTGCGCTCATTGTCCTCGCTCGCCTTGTCGAGATCGGCGTTGAGGAACTTGCCCGGGCGATAGGCGATGCGGGTGATGCGGCCGGCCAGCGGGGCGCGGTTCACATGCACGTCGAACACGTTCATGAAGATGCACACGCGCGGCAGCGGCATATCGCCAAGGCCGAGCTCGGCCGGCGGCACGGCCGGGCCGACGAGGCAGACGCGGCCATCAGCCGGGGAGACGACCAGCCCCTCGCGCACCGGCGTCACCCGCTCGGGATCGCGGAAGAAATAGCAGATCCAGGCGGTGATCAGCACGCAGATCCAGCCCAGCGGCGGGAACAGCCACAGGAACAGCAACGCCACGGCGGCGCCGATGAGGATGAAGGGGTAGCCCTCGCGGTGGACGGGGGCGAGACCGCTGCGGATCGAATCGAGGACGGACATCAACTGGCCTTTCTGCCCGGCGCCCCTGGGGCCTGCGCCGGGTCCTGCGGCGAGAGGTAGGGCCAGCCGGCCCGGCCGTCAAATGCCGGATGCGCGACATGGTTCCGCATCGGCACCCTCCGGCCGGCGCCCCGGCTCAGGCGAGCGCCGTGTCCGGCGCGTCCACCTCCTCCGCCTCGGCCTCTTTCAGCGTCTCGCGGGCGCGCTCGGCCTCGCGCTGGCGCTCCCACATGGAATGGTAGAGCCCGCCCCGGTCCATCAGTTCGCCATGGGTGCCGCGCTCGGCGATGCGGCCATGTTCCAGCACGATGATCTCGTCCGCCCCGACCACGGTGGAGAGGCGGTGCGCGATGACGAGCGTGGTGCGCCCGCGCGAGACCCGCTCCAGCGCGTCCTGGATCTCGCGCTCGGTGTGGCTGTCGAGCGCCGAGGTGGCCTCGTCGAGAATGAGGATCGGCGGGTCCTTCAGGATGGTGCGGGCGATGGCGACGCGTTGCTTCTCGCCGCCGGAGAGCTTCAGCCCGCGCTCGCCCACTTCCGTCGCATAGCCCTTGGGCGTGCGGCGCACGAAGCCGTCGATCTGCGCCAGTTCCGCCGCGCGCACCACCTCCTCTTCCGAGGCACCGGCGCGGCCATAGCGGATATTGTAGCCGAGCGTGTCGTTGAACAGCACCGTGTCCTGCGGCACCATGCCGATGGCGGCGCGCAGCGTCTGCTGCGACACCTCGCGAATGTCCTGCCCATCGATGAGGATGCGGCCGCCATTCACGTCGTAGAAGCGGTACAGCAGGCGGGAGATGGTCGACTTGCCCGCGCCCGACGGCCCGACAATGGCCACGGTGCGCCCGGCCGGCACCTCGAAGCTCACGCCCTTGAGGATTTCCCGGTCGGGATCGTAGGAGAAGCGCACCTCCTCGAACCGCACCGTGCCGCCGGCCAGCGCCAGCGCCGGCGCGCCGGGCCGGTCGCGGATTTCCGGCGAGCGGGCGAGGATGGCGAACATCGCCTCGATGTCGATCAGCGACTGCTTGATCTCGCGATAGATCATGCCGAGAAAGTTCAGCGGCTGGTAGAGCTGGATCATCATGGCGTTGACCATGACGAAGGACCCGACCGACTGCCGCCCGGCGCGGATGTCGAGCACGCACAGCACCATCACGGCGGTGAGGCCGAGGGTGAAGATCGCCGCCTGCCCGGCATTCAGCCAGGCCAGCGAGGTGTGGGTGGAAACGGTGGCGCGCTCATAGCGGGCCATGGAGCGGTCATAGCGCTCGGATTCCCATTTCTCCGCGCCGAAATACTTCACCGTCTCGTAATTGAGCAGGCTGTCCACCGCCTTGGCGTTGGCCTCGGTGTCGCTCTCGTTCATCGCCGCGCGGATGCCCATGCGGTACTCCGTCATCACGAAGGTGAAGACGGTGTAGCCGACGATCATGCCGAGGGTCGCCGCCACATAGCGCCAGTCGAACTGCCAGAACAGCACGCCGATCACCATCGCGAATTCGAGAATGGTGGGGCCGAGATGCAGCACCAGCATGCGCACAATGGTCTCAATGCCCTCGCGCGAGCGCTCCAGCACGCGGGTCAGGCCGCCGGTCTTGCGCTCCAGATGGAAGCGCAGGGACAGTGCGTGCATGTGCTGGAAGGTCTCCAGCGCCAGCCGCCGCACCGCGTGGATTGCCACTTTAGCGAACAAGCCGTCGCGCCACTGGGTGAGCCCGGCCATGACGATGCGCGAGAAGCCATAGGCCAGCGTCAGCATCAGCGGCCCGGCGACCAGCCAGGCGATGGCGTCGGTGGAGATGCGCGCGCCCTCGCCCTCCGCCACCGCGTCCGTCGCCCATTTGAAGAAGAAGGGCGTGGACAGGGTGGCGATCTTGGCGAGCACCAGCAGCAACAGGCCCCAGACGACGCGGGCGCGCAGATCGGCGCGGTCGGCGGGCCAGAGATAGGGCCACAGCCCCTTGAGCGCGATCAGCAGGCTGCCGCGCGGATGGATCTCGGAGGCTTTGGACGGGCGGGCGACGGCGGGGACGCCCTGGGCAGCGGACATGCGGAATTCCGTTCTTCTCAAGCGCGGGCGGCGGCGGCCCGTGCGGGTCAGTCGTCGTCCAGATGGTGACGCGGCGCGCTCAGGCCAGAGCGCCGTCGCGCGGATCAGGGTTGCCGGGCGCGTCGGTCTCGCCGAATGCCGTGGTCGCTTCCGCCGGGGCCGCGAGCCGCGCCAGCAGCGGCAGCAGATCGTCGGCCAGCGCCTGCACCGTGGCGCGGTCGAGGCAGTAGCAGGAGCGCGGCCCTTCGATGGTGCCGGTGATCAGCCCGGCCTCCTTCAGCACCTTGAGATGCTGGGAGACGGTGGATTGGGCCAAAGTGAGCCCGCGCACGATCTGCCCGCACTGGCAGCGCCCGGTCTGCGCCAGCGCCCGGACGATGGCCAGCCGCGCCGGATGCGCCAGCGCGCGCAGGCGCAGCGCCAGCACCTCGTCCGCCTCGGTCGGCACCTCATGAATGTTCATGGCCATCGTCTATCGTCGATTGACGATGATTTCAAGACAACCCTGTCGGAAGAGACGCTGCGCCCAAGAGAGCAAGCGCTGACGGCCTTGCCATTTGCACCGGGCGGCTGGCAATGCCATGTGAGGAAGACAAGACCGCTTGAACCCGCTCGTGCTGCAGTGCACCATGGTGGCTATGACAAAGATTAAGAGCATTTGCGTCTATTGCGGCGCGGCCACCGGGGCCGATGCCGTCTATCTCGACACCGCGATCGCCCTCGGGCGCCTGCTTGCCGCCGAGGGCATCCGCCTCGTCTATGGCGGGGGCGGCGTCGGCCTGATGGGCGCCACCGCCCGCGCCTGCGCGGAAGCCGGCGGGCGGGTGACCGGCATCATCCCGGATTTCCTGATCGGCAAGGAGCAGGCCTTCGACCATGCCCACGAACTGATCGTCACCAAGGACATGCATGAGCGCAAGCGGCTGATGTTCGAGCGGGCGGACGCCTTCATCGCCCTGCCCGGCGGCATCGGCACGCTGGAAGAGCTGATCGAACAGCTCACCTGGGTGCAGCTCAACCGCCACGCCAAGCCGGTGATGGTGCTGAACGTCGCCAATTTCTGGGACCCGCTGCTCACCCTGCTCGACCACATGCAGGCCACCGGCTTCGTCAATGTCGCCCGGCCGGTCAAGCTGCTGGTGGCGCATAATGTGCGCGCGGTGCTGCCGAAGCTGCACGGCGCCGTCGCCCATCTCGGCGAGGGCGAGCTGCACGGCGCGGCCGAGGAGCGCGTGCTCGACCGGATGTGAGCGGGCGGGGCGGCGGGCTTGCCCGCCCCCCTCAGTGCACCGGGCCTTCCGGCGCCGCCAGCAGCTTTTCCATCGTCGTATTGGCCAGCCACACCCCGCCGAGCGAGAGCGTATTGCGCTGTTTGGGCTGGAAGCCGCGCTTGCTGAAGAAGTCGAGCGCGGTGTCGCTGGCGTCGACCGTGAGGCTTTTCGCCCCGCGCGCGCCGGCCAGCCGCTCGATGGCGTCATAGAGCAGCGCGCCGACGCCCTCCCCCGCCACATCAGGCCGGACATAGAGCATGTCGACGAGCTTGTTGTCGGCCAGCGCGATGAAGCCCACCGGCTCGCCGTCGCGGGTGGCGACGAGGGTGAGGTGGTCCTTCAGCCGCGCCGCCAGCGCCTCCACGTCGGACGCCGCCGCCGCCCAGGCTTCCTGCTGGTCGCTGTCGTAATCCTCGCCCGTCAGTTCGAGGATCGCCGCCTCGGCGATGGCGGCGAGCACCGGCAGGTCGCCCGGCAGCGCCGGGCGAAGCGCGGCGGCGGGGGGCCGGTTGGCGCCGCTCACCGCTTCGGCTCCCAGCTCGTGGTGCCGTCCTTGTTGTCCTTCAGCGCCACGCCGAGCGCCAGAAGCTCGTCGCGGATGCGGTCGGACGCCGCCCAGTCGCGGTTCTGCCGGGCGACGATGCGCTCGGCGATGCGCGCTTCCACCTCTTCCGGCGCAATGGCCAGCGCCGGCACGCGGGCCGCCGCCCACGCTTCCAACGGGCCGGGCTCGAAGCCGAGAAAGGCCAGCGTGCCCGCCAGCGCCTTCTTGCCGGCATGGTCGCGCAGCGCGTGCATCTCGGCGATCGCCTTGGGCGTGTTGAGATCGTCCGCCAGCGCCTCCAGCACCGCAGGCGCCGGGCGCGGATAGGCGTCGGGCGCGGCGGCGTCGAACCACTGCTCCAGCGTCTTGGCGCTCTCCTCCAGCCCCTTCACCGTCCAGTCGATCGGCTGGCGGTAATGGGTCTTCAGCATGTTGAGCCGCAGCACCGGGCCGGGCCAATCGGCGAGCAGCTGTCGGATGGTGATGAAGTTGCCGAGCGATTTCGACATCTTCTCGCCTTCCACCTGCAGGAAGCCGTTATGCATCCACACCTTGGCCATCAGCCCGGAATGGAAGGCGCAGCGCGACTGCGCCACCTCGTTCTCATGGTGCGGGAAGACGAGATCGATGCCGCCGCCATGAATGTCGAAGGTCTCGCCGAGATGCTTCCAGCTCATGGCCGAGCACTCGATGTGCCAGCCCGGCCGGCCGGGGACCGAAATGCCCGCCGGCGAGGGCCAGCCCGGTTCGCCCGGCTTGGAAGGCTTCCACAGCACGAAGTCCATCGCGTCCTGCTTATAGGGCGCTACATCCACCCGCGCGCCGGCGAGCATGTCGTCCAGCGGCCGGTTGGAGAGCTTGCCGTAATCGGGCATGGACGGCACCGAGAACAGCACATGGTCCTCGGCGACATAGGCATGGCCGGAGGCCACCAGCCTCTCGATCAGCTGGCGCATCTCGGCGATGTGCTCGGTCGCGCGCGGCTCTACATCGGGGTGCAGCACGCCGAGCGCTTCGAGGTCGTCATGGAACTGCGCCTCGGTGGTGAACGTTACCTTGGCGATCGCCTCATTGAGGTCGAGCCCGGGATGTTCCGCCGCCGCGCGCGCGTTGATCTTGTCGTCCACGTCGGTGATGTTGCGCACATATTTGACGTGGTCGGCGCCATAGAGGTGGCGCAGCAGCCGGTAGAGCAGATCGAACACGATCACCGGGCGCGCATTGCCGATATGGGCGAAGTCGTAGACCGTCGGACCACAGACATACATGCGCACCTTGGCGGGATCGAGAGGCGTGAAAACCTCCTTGGTCCGCGAGAGCGTGTTGTAGAGCTTCAGCTCGGGAAGCGCCTGTATGCCCGACATGAGTGTGCCTTCTCGATCCTGCCGCGCGAGGTAAGGCGCGGCGTGGCGTCTGTCGTCCGTTTGGCCCGCCGCGTCAAGCCGAGCCGGCGACGACGCCCCCCGTGGCGCGGTTTTCCGCAACGTGCGCTGCGGTCGCCCGGCCGCTGTTGACGCAGCGAGAAGGCGGGGTTATCCCCCGGCCACGACGATGGCGGTGCGAAATTTTAAGGGTCGGTTCAAACCTTTTCGCCACATTCACGTTGTCGGACCGCCACCTTGTCGCCACCAGTGAACGCACCTGCCATGAACGCGATGCCGCGCCTGCGCCTGTCCCTGCTCGCCCTCTCTCTGATGCTGGCCCCCGGCCTCGCCCAGGCGGACGAGAACACCGGAATCTTCAGCGTCGATCTTTCCGACGGCTATGGCATCGACACCTGCATCGCCTCGGGCGCGAGCTGCGGCCAGGCGATGGCGGATGCGTGGTGCCGGGTGCACGGCTTCACCCGCGCCACCAGCTTCGGCGTGGCCCGCTCGGACGTGCAGGCCAGCCTCGGCGAGGTCGCCGCGCCCGTGCGCACCGCCGCCTGCGAAGGCAGCGCCTGCCAGGGCGCCGTCGCCATCACCTGCGCGCGCTGACGCCGCCGGGCGTGCCGCAGCGGGCGCGCCCTCCTTATCTCAGCTGAGAAAATCCGCGCATCTGGGCGCCTCATTGGTCGCGCCCCACGGCATGATGGGGACGGTCGAGGTCGAGTTCTTAGGGCTGCCCTCGATCAGCTTGTCGGAATAGACGAGATAGACCAGCACATTGCGCTTGGTGTCGCAGCCGCGCACGATCTGCATCTTCTTGAAGATCAGCGAGCGGCTCTCGCGATAGACCACATCGCCCTGCTCGAACTTGCGCTTGAAGCTGATCGGGCCGATCTGCCGGCAGGCGATGGAAATGTCCGACACCTCCTCTGCCACCCCGAGCATGCCCTTCACCCCGCCGCGCTCGGGCACGGTGTAGTGGCAGGCGACGCCATCGACCACGGGATCGTCGATGCCATAGGTCGCGAGCTTGTCGTCGGGGGTGAGGAACTTCCACACGGTCGACTTGCGGAAGATCAGGTCCGGCTCCTGCGCCTGTACGGGCGCGACGGCGAGGCCGGCGGCCAGCGCCAGGGCGGCAAGGGCAGCGCTGCGGAAGACGGAAAGGCGGGGGGCGCGGATCATGCGGATGTGAACTCCGGTCGGAACGCCCCGCATATGGGGAGGCCCGGCCCGCGCGCAACGGCTCTCCCCGGCGCGGCCAGCGTGGCCGCCTGCGGCAAAACGGGTTCAAACTTTCGACAAGCTTGCCATGCTCATTGCACCCTTCGCCCGATTCCGGCACACCCTCTCCCGTCCGCCATCGCGATTGCAGTCCCCTTGATGATGTTCCGCCGTCCCCGCTTCGCCGTCCGCCTCCTCGTCGCCGCGGCCCTCATGGCTCCGGCCGGCCTCGCGGTCGCGCAGAACTATCCGCCCGGCAGCGTCGGCGGGGGCTATGACGGCGGCGGTGGCTATGATGGCGGCGACCGCTCGACCTGCATCCGGCTGGAAGGCCAGCTCGCCGGGCTCGATCGCGGCCAGGGTGGCGGCCAGCCCGATTACGGCGCCGCCATCGCCCAGCAGCAGCAGGACATCGCCAACCTGTCCGCGCAGGTCCGCCAGCTCGGCTGCGACAAGCGCGGCTTCCTCATTTTCCAGCCGCAGCTGCCGCCCCAGTGCGAATCGCTCAACCGGCGCCTCACCCAGGCCCGCTCGACGCTCGACCGCACCATGATGCAGGCGCGCGGCCAGCAGAGCGGCAATGACGAGCAGCGCCGCCAGCTCATCTACGCCCTCGCCCAGAACAATTGCGGCCCGCAATATCAGGCCGCGCTCGGCCAGGGTGGCGGCGGCGGTGGAAACTACGGCAACGCCAATCGCCGCCCGCGCAATTTCATCGAGCAGCTGTTCGGCGTGCCGGCGGAAGAAACCGGCCCGCTCGACGTGCAACCGCTGGAAATGCCGAAGGTCTCGACCTACCGCACCGTGTGCGTGCGGACCTGCGACGGCTTCTTCTTCCCGATATCCTTTGCCGCCACCCCGGCCAAGTTCGGCTCGGACGAGGCGCAGTGCCAGCGCCAGTGCCCCGGCACCGAGGCGCGGCTGTTCGCCTATCGCAACCCCGGCGAGGACATCAACCAGGCGGTCGGCATCAACGGCCAGCCCTATATGTCGCTGCCCACCGCGCTGCTGTTCAAGAAGGAATATGTCGCCGCCTGCTCCTGCCGCCCCGCCGGGATGAGCTGGGCGCAGGCGCTGTCCGGCGCGGACGATCCGACCTTGCGCAAGGGCGACATCGTCGTGACCGAGGATGCCTCGCGCGAAATGTCCCAGCCGCGCCCGGCCGCCCCGCCCGCGACCAAGAAGCCCTGATAGCCGGCCACCGCCCCCCGGTGTACCGGCCTAGGCGCTCTCGCCCCGCAGCCGCGCCGCCGCCTTGTCGCGGCCGATCAGCGGCAGCAGCGCCTTCATTTCCGGCCCGCTCTCGCGCCCGGTGAGGGCGAGGCGCAGCGGGTGGAACAGCGCCCGCCCCGTGCGCCCGCTCGCCGGCTTCAGCGCCGCGATCCAGCGCGGATAGACATCTCCGCCCCATTCCTCCGGCAGCAGCGCCGCCGCCTGAATGAGGAAATCGGCATCCTCCGGGGCTGTCACCGGCGCCAGCGGCCCCTCGACCACGCGCCACCAGTCGGCGGCCTCCGCGAGGCGGGCGAGATTGCCGCGCACCGCCCGCCAGAAGGCCTCGCCGCCGCCGACGCCGAGTGCCGCCAGCCGGTCGGCCACGGCCTCGAACGGCAGATGGTGCAACGTCGCGGCGGTGAGCGCGGAAAGCTCGGTCGGGTCGAAGCGCGCCGGAGCGCGGGAAATCTTGGCGAAGTCGATCTTGCCCGCCAGCGCCTCCAGCGAGGCCACCGGCTCCACCGCCAGCGAGGTGCCGGTGAGCACGGCGAGGCTCGCCACGGCGAGGGCCTCCTCGCCCTCCTCGCGCAGCGCCCGCAGCGAGAGATGGCCCAGCCGCTTGGAAAGCCCCTCCCCGCTCGGCAGGACGAGCAGATTGTGGTGACCGAAGCGCGGCACAAACCCGCCCAGCGCCTCGATGATCTCGATCTGCACACCGGTATTGGTCACGTGGTCCTCGCCGCGCACCACATGGGTCACGCCCATGTCGATATCGTCGACCACCGAGGTCAGCGTGTAGAGATAGGACCCGTCCTCGCGCACCAGCACGGGGTCGGAAAGGGTGGCGGTGTCGACGCCCTGCCGCCCGCGCACCAGATCGTCCCACACCACCTGCCGGCCATCGAGGCGGAAGCGCCAATGCGGGCGGCGGCCCTCGGCCTCGCGCGCGGCGCGGTCGGCGTCGGTGAGCTTCAGCGCCGCGCGGTCATAGACCGGCGGCAGCCCGCGCCGGCGCCGCGACTGGCGCATCGCCTCCAGTTCTTCCTCGCTCTCATAGGCGGGGTAGAGCCGGCCCTGCGCCTTCAGCCGCGCCACCGCCTCGTCATAGCGCGCGAGCCGCCGCGACTGGTGCTCCACCCGGTCCGGGGAAAGACCTAGCCAGGCGACATCCTGCGCGATCGCCTCGGCGAATTCCGCCGTCGAACGGGCGGTATCGGTATCGTCATAGCGCAGGATGAAGGTCCCGCCCCATTGCCGCGCATAGAGGGCGTTGTACAGCGCCGTCCGGGCGTTGCCGACATGCAGCAGGCCGGTGGGCGAAGGCGCGAAGCGCAGGACGGGCGGGGTGTGGGGAGCGGTCTGGGACATGGCGTCTTATCGCCGAGGACGGCCCCCCGGAGCAAGCACTCGGGCCGGCGCGCAGCGCCCCACAGCTTTACCTCAGCTGCCGCAAATGAGAGATACGGTGGTCGACAATATGCATGAGGCGCTGCGGCGCGGATTAGTGGAGTTTCGCGTGACCCCGATCATCCAGGATATCTTCTCCATCTTCTTCGTTCTCGCTCTTGGATATGTCGCGGGAAAACGCTCCAGCTTCGATCAGGCCCAGGCGTCCGGCTTCAATCATCTGGTACTCACCTACTGCCTGCCCGCGCTGCTCTTCGTCTCCATCGCCAATTCCTCGCGCGGGGCGCTGTTCTCCGACACGCGGCTGCTGTCGATCTCCGTAATCGTGCTGCTGTTCTGGTACTTCGTCGCCTTTGCCGGGGCGCTGCTCGTTTTCGGTCATGACCGGCGCGAAGCGGGCATCGCCGGCCTCAGTGCCGGCGCACCGACCGTCGGCTTTCTCGGCATGGCGGTGCTCTCGCCGCTGTTCGGCGGCACGGCGGCGCTCAGCGTCGCCATCGTCGCGCTGGTGGTGAACGTTATTCTCGTGCCGCTCGGCATGTTCTTCGTCGCGCCCAAGGGCACCAAGCCGGCGGCGGCATTGATCAAGGCGGCGAAGGAGCCGGTGGTGCTGGCGCCGATGATCGCCGTAGCGCTGGTGCTGGCCGGCGTACGCATGCCCGAGTTCTTCCAGGCGCCGCTGGCGCTGATCGGCCACGCCACCTCAGGCGTCGCCGTCTTTGCCGCCGGGCTGGTGCTGTCGGCGCACAAGTTCCAGCTCAATACGGAAGTGCTGTGGAATTCGCTGGTCAAGGTCGGGCTGATGCCGGCCTCGATGCTGGCCCTTGCGGTGATGACGGGTGTCAGCCCCACCCATCTCGAACAGGTGGTGCTGCTGGCCGCGCTGCCGCCGGCCTTCTCCGGCATCGTCATCGCCGGGCGCGAGCAGACCTATGTCGGCCTCGCATCCTCGACGCTGATCGTCAGCGTGATCGGCTTCGCCGTCGCCGCGCCGCTATGGACCGCGCTGGCGCGCCATTTCGCGGGGTGAGCGGGGTCCGCGCGATCAGGCCGAGGGCGGGCCGTCCGCCCCCGCCGGTTCCGCGTCGGTCGCGGCAAGCAGCCGCGCCGGAATAACCGGCCCCTCCGGGCCGAGCGCCCCGGCCGGCTTCCAGCGGTTGCGCAGCGCCGCAAGGGCATGCCGCCGGGTGGCGTCAAACTGGCTCAGGGCGCCGCCGTGCGTCACCACGCGCGCGCCGAGCCGGTCCGCCAGAGCGGTGAGCAGCGCGCCGCCCACGCCGGACGCCAGCGCGGCGGCCGCATCCGCCTCGGCGGGGCCGACGAGCGGCGTCAGCAACGCCTCCAGCGCTGCCACCGCCGGGTCGAGCGGCACGCGGTCGACGCGTACGCCCAGCGCCCCGGCGAGGGCCGCCGCGTCCGTGAAGGCTTCCGCCGAGGGGGCGTCAGACGACAGCGCCACCGCGCGCACCCGCTCCGGCCCCAGCGCGTCCACCGCCGTCACCAGCGCCAGCGCGGAAGCGAGATCGGCGGACAGGGCCAGCACCGCCCCGCGCACGCCGCTCTTTTCCACGCGGTCGCGAAGGCTCAGCACGCCGGCGGCATAATCCGCCTCGTCGCCGGCCAGCAGCGGGGCCCGCGCGCCCTCCTCGCAGCGCCAGCCATCGGCCCAGCGCTCCCAGCGGGTGATGCGCACCCGCTCCTGGAAGTTCGGCAGTTGCACCGCCAGCGCGCGGTCGGCATTGAGCACGAAGGAGCTGCCGTCGAACACGACCTCACCCTGCCCGCCCAGCCCATTGACGAAGGCCAGCGGCAGCCCGCTTTCCACCACCCGCGCCACGACGCGGTTCAGCCGCGCGTCCTGCGCGTCGCGTTGATAAGCTGAGGCGCTCGGCACCAGCAGGATTTCCGCGCCCGTCTCCATCAGGCATTCGGCCACGTCGGGTGCGGCGATGTCGTCGCCCACCGGCACGCCGAGCCGCACGCCGCGAAACGCCATCGGCCCCGGCATCGGGCCGGGGGTGAACACGCACCGTTCAGCGCCGCCCTCAGGCAGTTCCACCTTGAAGCGGCTCGCCGCCACCGCGCCGCCTTCGAGCAGCAGAGCGGCATTGTACAGCCGGCCGCCCTCGTCCCACGGCGCGCCGATCAGCAGCGCCGGCCCGTCCTCGCCGGTCTCGCGGGCCAGTTCCTCCACCGCGCGCCGGCAGGCGGCGATGAGGTCCGGCGCGCGGTCCCTGGGCAGGCCGCCGGAAAGGAACAGTTCGGGGAACACCAGCAACTCGGCCCCCTGCCCGCCCGCTAAGGCCCGCGCCTCGCGCACGCGCCGCACATTGCCGGCGATATCGCCGGCCACGGGGTTGAGCTGGGCAATCGCAATGAGCAACTGGTCGGCGGGCGCGGAGGAGAGCGTGCTGGACATGCGGCGTGATGTAGCCTTCCCCTGCGACGGCGGCAATTGCCGCCAGCCGCGCCGCGTTTCCGCGCGTCAGTCCCAGTCCGTACCCGGCACCCGCACCGCAGCCGTGGTGTAGCCGGCCTTGCGCACGGCCATGGGCAGCAGCCGCTCCAGCCCGTGCATCAGCGTGCCGTCATCGGGAATCGGCTCGGCGGGATAGTCCGCCCAGTCGAGGCCGAGCGCGAGATAGGGCGCCAGCGCCGCCGGGCGGATGGCGAACATGTTGCCGACGGGAAAATCGACATAGGTGCCGGGCGGCTCGGTGAGCCCCAGATCCGCGCGCAGTTCCTCGGCGATGCGGCCATTGCGCGCCCAGTCGAGCAGATGCGTGTCCTCGGGATAGACGAGGCCGACCCTCGGCTGCGCTTCCATATGGGCGAGCACGGCGTCGAGCATCGGGTGCGCGCCGCCGATCAGGTTCTCCCACAGGAAGTTCCGCCACGGGTCGCCGATGGCCCGGCGACGGCCCTTGGTCTTCTTGCCATGGACATGCAGGAACACATCATAGCCGCCGCCCGCCAGCGCATCGCGCAGGGCGGTGAGGAATGGCCCGACATCGCGCCCGAGATTGGGCACCACGTCGATCCGCACCGGCCCGGGATAGATGGCCGTCAGCGCCCTCAGCTCCGCCGCCTTGGCCGGCGTGTCTGTCGTGAGGAACAGGTCGGGACGCGCGGCATTCACCGCGATGCGCTCCAGCAGTTCCGGCAGCAGGTCGGGATAGAAGAAATGCCCATGCAGCGCGCTTCTCAGCCCGCTCGCGCGCGGTGCCGGCAGCGGCCCGAAGACGGGAATCGCCCACGGCCCCGGCGGGCGCCCGCGCTCGATCCAGTGCGCGAGCGGGTAGCGCCGCTGGTCGAAGCAGGCGACCGGGTGATGCTCGGCATAGATCAGCGGGTGGAAGCCGGAATAGGGCCGGCGCAGCGGCGGGCGATTGGGGTGACGCTTCAACAGCGCCTTGCGCCGCCAGTCGGCGATCCGCGCTTCCAGCTTCTCCACCACGGTGAAATCGCCCGGCGGGTCATTCTCGCGCGGAATGTCGAGCACTTCCAGCCGCTCCGGCTCGGCCGCCAGCACCAGCGCCACTTCCCGGTCCAGCTCCTCGCCGATCTCGCGGCCGATGGCGACGACCTCGGCAGCGCCGGTTCCCAGCGGGTCTTCGGCCGCCACCAGCCGCCGCCTTGCGGCGAAGCGCGGCATCGCCGCCAGCGCCGCCTCGCGCGCGGCCGGCGCGGGAAACACCAGCGCGCTCGCCCGGTCCAGCGCCAGTTCCAGAGCCGGGCCGAGCGCGGGATCGAGCACGAGGTCCTGCGCGAGCGGCCCGGCCGTCTCGCTCTCGGCAGCGCCGATCACCGCGACGACCGGAATGTTGCGCTGTTCCAGCGCGTCGGCGGCGTCGATGGTGGAAAGCCCCACGGTGACCGCGAAGAGCGGTCGCTCGGCGCGGGCGCGGTAGGCCAGCGCGTCGAGCGTCACCGCGCGCGGCACGCGGGAGCGGGCAATCGCCACCGGCACCTCGACCACCCCGCTGTCGCCGCTGTCCCCGCCGCCATCCAGCACGGCGACCACGACGGCGTAATCCCGCGCCAGCGCGCGCAGCAGCGGCGCGGCGGGGGTGGCGCTGCTCTCGACCACCACCAGCACGGTGCGTCGCCCGGCGACGGGCGGGGGAAAGGCGAAACCGGCGGCGAGCGGGGCCAGCGTCGCATCGGCCTGGGTCAGCCAGCCGGCGAAGGGGCGGCGCGGCCGGCCGGGCTCCTTGAAGATCACGCCTTCCAGCCCGGGGCGCGGGCGCTGATAGGCATCGAACAGCAGGGCGCGCAGGAAGGCGCGCGGGCGCCCCTCGGCGTCGAACAGCAGTTGGCCGAGCCACCGGCCGGTCTTCTGGGTGTGCGCGGTGATCGCGCGCCGCAGCGGGCTTCGCTGCTTGGGCATGTAGTAGCGCGCGCGCTTGGCCGGACGGTCTTTGGAAGGACCATCGGTCGCCGGCAGGGCCTGTTCCGGCAGGGAAGACTCGGGACGGGTCATGACACTCCGGCGGGCAGATGCGACGAGGCGAAGAGGGCGGTGGATTTTCCCGGCAGGAAACCCGACGCCGCCCGGCGCTTGCCGGTTTCTAAAGAGCGCGGCCGGCGAAGGCCAGACCCTTGGCACCAAACTCACTCGGCGGCGACCGCCAGCGTGCCGCCCATGGCCCCGCGCCGCCGGCTGCCCCAGCGGTGCAGCGCCAGAATGGCGGGACGCAGGCCCTCCCCCGCCTCGGTGAGGCGATAGCCGACCTGCGGCGGAACGGTGGGATAGACCGTACGGGCGATTACCCCGTCCGCCTCCAGCTCGCGCAAGGCCTTGGCGAGGATGCGCGGCGTGACATTGGGCATGCGCCGGCCGAGTTCGGCGAACCGCACCTCGCCGGACAGCAGATGATAGACGATGCCGCCCTTCCATTTGGCGCCGATGATCTCCAGCGCCGCCTCCACCGGGCAGCCCTCGCCGCACGCATAATCCTGATGCCGCTTCGCCATCGTCCGTCTCCGCTCCGGGCGCGCCAAATCTAGGATTACGAGCGCGCGGGGGAAAGGGCGTATCCTTTTCGATAGCAGCCGACATTCTCGTGCGTTCTTGCGCCCGGCGCGCGCATCGCGACATCTGGGGACAGATCGTCACCCCACGCGCCACACCACGTGCCACACCACGTGCCCCTTGGCGGCGCGACGCAGGAGAATTCTGATGAAGGCCATCGGCTACACCACCTCGCTTCCCATCACCGAGGCGCAGGCCCTGTTCGATTGCGAGACCGCCGCCCCGACGCCCGGCCCGCGCGACCTGCTGGTGCGGGTGAAGGCGGTTTCGGTGAATCCCGTCGACACCAAGGTGCGGAGGCGCCGGGCGGGCAGCGCGGAGGCGCCGGTCATCCTCGGCTGGGACGCCGCCGGCATCGTCGAGGCCGTCGGCAGCGAGGTCACACTGTTCAAGGCTGGCGACGCGGTGTTCTACGCCGGCGACCTCAACCGCCCCGGCACCAATGCCGAGCTTCACCTCGTCGATGAGCGCCTCGTCGGGCCGAAGCCCGCCTCGCTCGGCTTCGCCGAGGCCGCCGCCCTGCCGCTCACCGCGCTCACGGCGTGGGAAGGGCTGTTCGACCGGCTTCAGGTGCCGATGGACGGGGGAGAGGGCGCCAGCCTGCTCGTCGTCGGCGCCGCCGGCGGCGTCGGCTCCATGGTGGTGCAGCTCGCCCGCCAGCTTTCCCGCCTCACCGTCATCGGCACGGCGTCGCGGCCGGAAAGCCGCGCCTGGGTGGAGCGGCTCGGCGCCCATGCGGTGATCGACCATTCCCGCCCGCTCAGCGAGGAGATCGCGGCCGCCGGGCTGGGGCCGATCGACTACACCTATTCGCTGACCCAGACCGACCGGCACTGGAGCGAGATCGTCAAGGCCGCGCGTCCGCAGGGCCGCATCGCTCTCATCGACGACCCGGTCAGCCTCGACGCCCTGCCGCTCAAGGCGAAGAGCCTGTCGCTGCACTGGGAACTGATGTTCACCCGCTCGCTGTTCGCCACCCCCGACATGATCCGCCAGCACGAGATCCTTGCCGAGGTGTCGCGCCTCGTCGATGCCGGCACGCTGATCGCCACGGCCGGCGCCGCGTTCGGCACGATCAATGCGGAAAATCTCAAGCGCGCCCATGCCGCCATCGAGAGCGGAACGACCATCGGCAAGATCGTGCTGGAAGGCTGGGACTGACGTTCAGTCTCCGCGCGGCACCGCCCCTGCCGGCACACCCGGCCGGGGGCGGTCGCCGACGCCGCGGCGATAGCGCACATCGAGCCAGCGCTCGATGAGGCCATAGCGCCAGCGGCGCAGCAGGCCCCGGCATTTGCGCGGGCGCAGCGCGCGGTAATAGGAGATCGCGCCGCGCCGCCGCCAGAGTTCGGCCTGCCAGGCGCAGGCATCGAACGTCCCCTGCGCGATGCCCAGCAGCAGCGATTCCAGCAGGCCGCTCTCCAGCACATATTCGGTGACGTGATGGTCACTGAAATGGCTGTGCAGCGGCACCAGCGTCACCTCGCGGCCCAGCAGCGCCACATGGCGCCGATCCATGTTGAAGGGATCGTAGACGACGTAGCAGGTGGCGCGCGTGTGCGGCGCCAGCCGGTCCCACATCAGGTCCGGCGTCTGCGGTGCCCAACGCTTCTCCCACCCCGCCCGCGCCGGATCGACGCTCGCCTGCGGGGCGAAGGCGATGATGGTGTCGGGCGCGAGCCAGCCGGAAAAGCGCAGCGCGGCATAGCCCCCCATGCTGGAGCCATAGAGAATGACCCGCGCCCCCGGCGCGATGTCCGCCCGCAGCGCCGCGAGTGCCTGCTGCATCTCCGGGTACTGGTACCAGTCATTGCCCCGGCACAGCACGTGATAGGCGGTGATGCCGCGCTTGGCGAAGAAGGCTTCGCCAAAGCCGCGCCGGTCCGGCGCGCGCGCCTCCAGCATCGGTTCGAAGGTGACGAAGACCGGGCCCTCGCCGCGCCCCGGCACCTTCACCACCTCGACATTGTCGGACCGGAACAGGGCCTGCCGCACCGCGCCGCCCTCAGCGCGCGCGGTCGGGGGTCAGCCCCGCCGCATCGGAACCGCCTCCCATGCCGAGCCGGCGTTCGAGCAGATGCTCGATGACGAGATAGCGCAGGCGCCGGAACAGGCCGGTGCGCTTGCGCTGGCGGATCTTGGCGTAGGTTTCCGACACCTGTCGCCGCTGCCAGATGCGCCGTTCGAAGCCGGCCGCGTCGAAGCGACCCTCGGCGATGTCCATCACCACCGATTCCAAAAGGCCGCATTCATTGACATAGGCGATGGAGGCATGGCCGCTGAAATAGATGCGCACCAGTTCCAGCGGCGCCTCCCGCCGCAGGGCGCGGATGTGGCGCCGGTCCTGGTTCAGCGGGTCGTAGAAGACGTACTTCACCGCCTCGGCGCGCGGCATCTGCCGGTCCCAGATGACGGAGCGGCTCTGCGAGCGCCAGCGCCGCTCCCACCACACGCGCCAGCGGTCGATGCTGTATTGCGGCGAGAAGGCGATCACCACATCGGCGCCGAGCGGCCCGGAGAAGCGGTAGGCGGCATAGCCGCCCATGCTCATGCCATAGGCGATGAGGCGCGTGCCCGGCGGAACATCGGCCCGCACCCGCGCCAGCGCCTCGGACATTTCCGGATATTGATACCAGCAGTTTCCGGAGGGCAGGAACAGATAGGCGGTGCGCCCCCGCTTGGCGAAGAAGTCCTCGCCGAAGCCTTTGCGGCCCTTGGGCCAGTCCGCCCGCATCGATTCGAAGGTGACGAAGACCGTGTCGTCCTGTTCGCCGGGAACCTTGACGACCGTTAGGTTCTCGCTCTCGAAGATGAGCTCACGCACGCCTGCCTCGCTGGGCCGCCAGCAGGGGCCCCTTCATGCGAGGGCAAACTAGCCAGAGGCGTCACCTGCGGACAATCACAATTTCCGAAGGTTGCGCGATTATGGCTGAGTCCCGTCGCCCCGGCGCGGCGTCAGAGGCCGAAGCGGTCGATGATGTCGGCGATGAGACGGCGGTGGAACCGCCGGCGCTTCAGCGCCCGCTTCTCGCGGTAGAGCGGCGAGCGGTCGAGCTGCGAGGCGAGCTTGCGCTGGAAGCCGGCCGCATCGAAGCGATTCTCGCCGACAGCGAGCACCGCCTCGGCGAGCAGGCCGCTCTGCATCACGGCGGTGATCGAGCCATGGCCGACATAGGGCACCCGCACCGGCACCACATCGGCCTCGCGCGCATAGAGCCGCACATGCCGGCGGTCGCGATTGTGCGGGTCGTAGAACAGATAGATCGGCACGCCGCGCGGGGCCATCAGATGCTCCCACAGGATCTGGCGCGGGCGGTCGAACAGCCGGTCCCAGCGGCTGTCCCACGGCACCTTTTTCGGATCGATGCTGTATTGCGGCGAGAAGGCGAGGATACGCGTCACCCCGAGCCGCCCGGCGAAGCGGATGGCGGCATAGGCGCCCATGCTCACGGCATAGGCGACGATGTCGGTGCCGGGGGCGATATCGGCCCGCACCTTCGCCAGCACCTCTTCCATTTCCGGGTACTGGAACCAGAAATTGTCGTTGGCGAAGAAATGGTAGGCAGGAAAGCCATTGTCGCGCAGGAACTTCTCGCCGAAGGCCTGGCGCTCGGGATTCTTGTCGAGCACATGCGGCTCGAAGGTGACGAACACCACATCGCTGCGGGTGCCGCCGGTGCGGACGACACGCACATTCGCGGTTTCAAGCAGGACATGCCGTGCGGTCTCAGGCTGCGACACGCATCCTCCTCACGAAAACACCGCGGCCCGGAGGCCGCGGTGCTCTGCGTTTCCCTGGCGCACCGATAGGCGCGGGACCTACTCGGCGGCCTCGATCACCGGGCGCACCCGGTTCGAGCGCTCCTGCTTCAGCAGCTCGGCGACGAGGAAGGCCATCTCGATGGCCTGCTCGGCATTGAGGCGCGGGTCGCAATAGGTGTGGTAGCGGTCCTTGAGGTCCGCATCCGAGATCGCGCGTGCGCCGCCGGTGCATTCGGTGACGTTCTTGCCGGTCATTTCCAGATGCACGCCGCCGGCGAAAGTGCCTTCGGCCGCGTGGACGGCGAAGAAGTCCTTCACCTCCTTGAGGATCTGGTCGAAGGGCCGGGTCTTGTAGCCCGACGCCGCCTTGATGGTGTTGCCGTGCATCGGGTCGCAGGACCACACCACCGTGCGGCCCTCGCGCTTCACCGCGCGCACCAGAGCCGGCAGGTGGTCGCCCACCTTGTCGGCGCCGAAGCGGGCGATCAGCGTGAGGCGGCCGGCCTCGTTCTGCGGGTTCAGCGTGTCGATGAGGCGGATCAGGTCATCCGGCTTCAGCGACGGGCCGCATTTCAGCCCGAGCGGGTTCTTCACGCCACGGCAATATTCCATATGCGCGTGGTCGGCCTGGCGGGTGCGGTCGCCGATCCAGATCATGTGCCCGGAGGTGGCGTACCAGTCGCCCGTGGTCGAATCCACCCGCGTCAGCGCTTCCTCGAAGCCGAGCAGCAGCGCCTCATGCGAGGTGAAGAACTCGGTGGAGCGCATCTCCGGATGGTGCTCGGGATCGATGCCGATGGCGCGCATGAAGTCGAGCGCCTCGGTGATGCGGTCGGCGAGCGCCTGATAGCGGCCGGACTGCGGGCTATCCTTGATGAAGCCGAGCATCCACTGATGCGCGTTGCCGAGGCTGGCATAGCCGCCATTGGCGAAGGCGCGCAAAAGGTTCAGTGTCGCCGCCGACTGGCGGTACGCCTCAAGCTGGCGGCGCGGATCGGGGATGCGCGCTTCCGGCGTGAACTCGATGTCGTTGACGATGTCGCCGCGATAGGAGGGCAGTTCCACCCCGTTCACGGTTTCCATCGGCGCCGAGCGCGGCTTGGCGAACTGGCCGGCGATGCGCCCCACCTTCACCACGGGGGAGGCGCCGGCATAGGTCAGCACCACCGCCATCTGCAGGAAGACGCGGAAGAAATCGCGGATATTGTCGGCCGAATGCTCGGCGAAGCTTTCGGCGCAGTCGCCGCCCTGCAGCAGGAAGGCCTCGCCATTGGCGACCTTCGCCAGCTCGCGCTTCAGGCGCCGCGCCTCACCGGCAAACACCAGCGGCGGAAACGAGGCCAGCTGACGCTCCACCGCCGCCAAAGCGGCGGCGTCCGGATATTCCGGCACCTGCTGAACGGGCAGTGCCCTCCAGCTATCCGGCGTCCAGCGATCAGACATGACGGCCTCCACAAGCTCCACACACACCGGGCTCTTCCCGGCGGAAAGGGGGGCCTTATACACCCAAGCCTCGCCGCCGCGCCAGTGCGCCGCCGCAAGGTCCGGCATGCCCCCGCGCGCCCTTGCGCATGCCCCTCCCCGTACCCTCGCATCGCGGCCACCGAAGCCCCCCTTCCCTCATGGCCGGGCTTGACCCGGCCACCCAGGCGTCGCGCCACCCGGCATCGTGGCTGGGTCCCCGGGTCAAGCCCGGGGATGAGGGGTCGTGTGGTACAGGAGCCCCGCGCGCTATAGCGCCGGCGTCGCCTCGGCGGAGGCTTCGGGCAGCGGGTCGCTGCTGGCGTGCTTGGAACGCAGCGTCACCAGCTCTTCCGCGCTGGAGGGATGCAGCGCCATGGTGCGGTCGAAATCGGCCTTGGTGGCGCCGATATTCATCGCGATCGCCGCCATCTGCACCATCTCGCCCGAACCCTCGCCGATGAGGTGCAGGCCGAGCACGCGGTCATCGGCCTGGTCGACGACGATCTTCATGAACACGCGCGAGGTGCGGCCCGACAGCGTCGCCTTGAGCGGGCGGAAATCGGTCTTGTAGATGTCGAGCCGCCGGCCCTGCGCCCGCGCCTCCTCCTCTGTCAGCCCTACCGTGCCGATCTCCGGCTCGGTGAACACGGCGGTCGGGATGTTGTCATAGCTCACCTGCCAGGGCCGTTGGCCGAACACCGTGTCGGCGAAGGCGTGGCCCTCGCGGATGGCGACCGGGGTGAGATTCACCCGGTTGGTGACATCGCCCACCGCGTAGATGGAGGGGATGTTGGTGCGGGACTGCGCATCCACCGCGATGGCGCCGGCCTCGTCGAGATGCACTTCGGCCGCATCGAGGCCGAGGCCGATCGTGTTCGGCACCCGGCCGATGGCCAGCATCACCTCGTCGGCATAGAGGTCGCGCCCGTCATTCAGCCGCACGCGCTTCTCGCCGCCCTCGGCATAAATGCCCTCGATGGTGACGTTGAAGGCGAACTCCACCCCGGTCTGCGCCATCTCGTCGACGATGCGGTCGCGAATGTCGCCGTCGAAGCCGCGCAGCAGCTTGTCGCCGCGATGGATGACCGTGACCTTGGCGCCGAGCCCGGCGAGGAGGCTGGCGAATTCCAGCGCGATATAGCCCGCGCCCTGAATGACGATGCGTTCCGGGAAGCGTTCGAGATGGAAGATCTCGTTGGAGGAGATGCCCAGCTCGCAGCCGGGGAAATCCAGCCCGCGATTGGGCCGCCCGCCGGTGGCGATGAGGATGGTGCGCGCCCGCAGCTCGGTTCCGTCGGCAAGGCGCACTTTGTGCGGGCCGGCCAGGCTCGCCCGCTGGCGCACGATCTCGACGCCGGAACGGGTGAGGTTGGCGGTATAGGCGCCTTCCAGCCGGGCGATCTCCTTGTCCTTGTTGGCGATCAGCGTCGGCCAGTCGAAGCGGGCCCCTTCGACGCTCCAGCCGAAGCCGGCGGCGTCCTCGAATTCATGGGCGAAGCGGGCGGCATAGACGAACAGCTTCTTGGGCACGCAGCCACGGATGACGCAGGTGCCGCCGAGCCGGTATTCCTCCGCCAGCATCACCTTGGCCCCGTGGCCTGCCGCGATGCGGGCAGCGCGCACGCCGCCGGAGCCACCGCCGATGACGAAGAGGTCGACGTCGAACTGGTCCATGTGTGGCTCTCCGCGCTGCGCTGTCTCTCGCATGTCGCCCCGCGCGCCGCCCCCGTCAAGCATCGGCATGGCTCCTGTGCGAATTCGTGGGGGCGCGGGCAACTCATACTTGCGGGGAACTCGACAGCGAGGCCCCGGCGGCCTTAGCTTCCCTTAGTGCGTCCAAAGCGGCGGCCAGCGTCCAATGCGCCGTCGCCCAGTCCTCGGAGGAAACCATGAAGCATCTGTTTCGCGGGGCGCTGCTCGCCGCCGCCGTCGCTGCCGCGCCTTTCAGTGCGGCCTATGCCGAGATCAACGAGCTGAAGATCATCGCCCCCGCCGCGCCCGGCGGCGGCTGGGACCAGACGGCCCGCTCCATCCAGCATGTGCTGCAGACCGACAAGCTGGTGCAGAACGTCCAGGTGCTGAACGTGCCCGGCGCCGGCGGCACCATCGGCCTCGCCCAGTTCGTCAATGGCAGCAAGGGCGATCCCAATGTGATGATCGTCGGCGGCTATGTCATGGTCGGCGCCATCATTACCAACAAGTCGCCGGTGAACCTGTCCATGGTCACCCCGATCGCCCGCCTCACCGGCGAGTATGAGGCCATCGCTGTGCCGGCGAATTCGCCGCTGAAGTCGCTGGCCGATCTCGTCGCGGCGCTGAAGGCGGACCCGCAGAAAGTGTCCTGGGCCGGCGGCTCGGCCGGCGGCACCGACCACATCACCGCCGGGCTGTTCACCAAGGCGATCGGCGTCGATCCGCGCAAGGTGAACTACATCGCCTTCTCCGGCGGCGGCGAATCGCTCGCCTCCATCCTCGGCGGCAAGGTCACGGTCGGCATTTCCAGCCTGTCGGAGTTCGACGCGCAGGCCAAGGCCGGCAAGCTGCGCATCCTCGGCGTCTCCAGCGCCGCCCGCCTGCCGGACGCCCCCGATGTGCCGACCTTCAAGGAGTCGGGCGTCGACGTGGAAATCCAGAACTGGCGCATGATCGCCGCCGCCCCGGGCATCACGGCGGAGCAGAAGCAGGCGCTGAGCGCCACCATCGACAAGATGGTGAAGTCCAAGGCGTGGACCGACATGCTGGCGCAGAAGGGCTGGGCCAACACCTATCTCTCGGGTGAGGCCTTCGACGCCCAGCTCGCCAAGGACATCGCCGCCACCCAGACCATCCTGAAGGACATCGGCCTCGCCCAGTAAGGCGCGCGCCGTCTGCACCTGTCCCCGCTCCCTCGCGGCATGCCGCGGGGGAGCCTTTGCTTTCCGCCCCACCCCGGAGCCTCGCCGATGAGCGATCCCCGCCCCTCCTCCACCCACGGCCCCGACAAGGCCCGCTTCGTCATCGCCTTCGCCCTCGCCGTGCTGTCCCTCGTGATCGGCTGGGATGCGTGGCGGCTCTCCGGGATAAACTCCTATTCGGCCGTCGGCCCGGAAGTGTTCCCCGCCATCATTTCCGCCGGCCTCGCTCTGCTGGCGCTGGCCAACGCGGTCGAAGCGGTGCGCGAGGGCGCGCAGGACCGCCCGCGCGACGAGATCGGCCCCATGGCCTGGGTGCTGGCCGGGCTGATCGGCCAGATCGCGCTGCTGGCCTTCGGCGCCGGCTTCGCCCTCGCCACCGGCTGGCTGTTCGCCGCCACCGCCAAGGGCTTCGGCAAGGGCCCGCTCTGGGGCCATTTCCTCGCCGGGGCGGCGATGTGCTTCCTCATCTATGTGGTGTTCGCCAAGGGGCTGCAGCTGGCCCTGCCGGCCGGCCCGCTCGAACGGCTGATCTGAGGGCGCCGCCATGGATACGTTCGCCGCTCTCAGCCAGGGCCTGATGGTCGCCCTGCAGCCGATGAACCTGCTATTCGCCTTTGTCGGCGTCATGCTCGGCACCGCGGTCGGCGTGCTGCCCGGCATCGGCCCGGCGCTCACCGTCGCGCTGCTGCTGCCCATCACCTTCAAGC
The DNA here is from genome assembly GCF_022836935.1 of Ancylobacter polymorphus. NCBI lineage: Bacteria > Pseudomonadati > Pseudomonadota > Alphaproteobacteria > Hyphomicrobiales > Xanthobacteraceae > Ancylobacter > Ancylobacter polymorphus. The sequence continues at coordinate 4,078,556 of NZ_CP083239.1, forward strand.
TCGACCCGGCCGGCTCGCTCATCATGTTCGCCGGCATCTATTATGGCGGCATGTATGGCGGCTCCACCGCCTCCATCCTGCTGAACACGCCGGGGGAAAGCTCCTCCATCGTCACCGCGCTGGAAGGCAACAAGATGGCCCGCGCCGGGCGCGGCGGGCCGGCGCTCGCCACCGCCGCCATCGGCTCCTTCGTCGCCGGCACCATCGCCACCATCGGGCTGGCGCTGGTGGCGCCGACCGTGGTCGATCTCGCCATCTCCTTCGGCCCGGAAGACTATTTCGCGCTGATGGTGCTGGCCTTCACCACCGTGTCGGCGGCCTTCGGCTCCTCGGTCACGCGCGGCCTCACCAGCCTGTTCATCGGCCTCGCCCTCGGCCTCATCGGCATCGACCTGCAGAGCGGGCAGGCGCGGCTGTCGTTCAGCGTGCCGGACCTGCTCGACGGCGTCGAGGTGACGACGCTGGCCGTCGCCCTGTTCGCCATCGGCGAGACGCTGTCCGTGGTGGCGGCGGGCGCGCGGGCAGACGAGGTCATCGAGCCGGTGAAGGGGTCGGTGTTCATGAACAAGGAGGACTGGAAGCGCTCCTGGAAGCCGTGGCTGCGCGGCACGTTTCTGGGCTTCCCCATCGGCGCCATGCCGGCGGGCGGAGCGGAAATCCCCACCTTCCTGTCCTATGCGCTGGAAAAGCGGCTGTGCCGCAAGCCGGACGAGTTTGGCAACGGCGCCATCGAGGGCGTCGCCGGGCCGGAGGCGGCCAATAATGCGGCAGCGGCCGGCGTGCTGGTGCCCCTCCTCACCCTCGGCCTGCCGACCTCGGCGACGGCGGCGATCATGCTCGCCGGCTTCCAGCAATACGGCATGAACCCCGGCCCACTGCTGTTCGCCACCAACCCGGACCTCGTCTGGGGGCTCATCGCCAGCCTGTTCATCGCCAATGGCATGCTCCTCGTGCTGAACCTGCCGCTGGTCGGCCTGTGGGTGCGCCTGCTCGCCATTCCGCGCCCGTGGCTCTATGGCGGCATTCTGGTGTTCGCCACGCTCGGCACGCTGGGGGCGAACCCCTCGCTTGTCGAACTAGGCATGCTGCTGGTTTTCGGTCTGCTGGGCTATGTGCTGCGGCGCTACGACTATCCCATCGCCCCGGTCGTGGTGGGGCTCATCCTCGGCCCGCTCGCCGAGCAGCAGCTGCGCCGGGCGCTCGCTATCAGCGTCGGCGATCCCGTGGTGCTGTTCCAGAGCCCGGTGGCGCTCACGCTCTATGCGCTGTCCGCCCTCGCTCTGTTCGGGCCGCTGCTGTTCTACGTCATCACCGGCCGCAAGGCGCCGGTCGGCGGCGACGAGGACTGAGCGCGCCGACCTCCAGACACAAAAATGCCCGGCGCGAGCCGGGCATTTTCATTTCGGGGGAGCGGATGGCCTCAGATGGTGAAGCCGCGCTTCTTCATCTCCTCGCGCACGCGGACTTCCATCTCGCGGGCGAACTGGGCGCTCCAGGCCTGGATGCTGCTGAAGCCGACCTTGAGCAGTTCCTCGCGCTTGGTCACCAGCTTCTTGCCGGCCTCCGAGCGGTAGAAGGTGAGCAGCTCGCGCAGCTCCTGGGTGGTGAACTCGGTGGCGTAGATGGTGGCGAGGATCTGCACGATCTCGTTGCGCCGGCTCTCATACTGCGCCGAGAGCTGCTTGGCGACCTCGCGCAGATCGCGAATCAGGTCCGGGTTGGACTGCACGAAGCCGGCCGCCGTCTGCTCCACCACATTGGGGATCACGGCATCGAAGCTGCTGGCCTCGCCATTCGCGACCAGCAGCTCATTGGCGAGCTTCAGCTGCTCGGCGCTGGGCTGCGGCGGCTTGGCGGCCGGCGCGGTCGCCGCCTGGGCGAGCTGGAACGGGGCGGTGTCCTGCGCCAGCGCCGGGGTGCCGGCGACGAACAGGGCGAGGCCCATTGCGGCGGCGGCCAGCGGCGTGGCACGCCGGGCGACACGCGGTGCGGCAATATCAAGCTGCATGAAAGTCTCCTGACGAACTGCTCACGCGCGGTCGATGACCGTCACGCCGCCGGCGCCCGCGAGAATGACGCGGCTCGCCAGATTGATGAAGAGGCCGTGCTCGACCACGCCCGGCACATTGGCGAGCTCGGCGGCAAGCGCGGCCGGGTTGGTGATGCTGCCATAGGCCGCATCGAGGATCAGGTGTCCCTGATCGGTGACGAAAACATGGCCATCGGCGCGGCGACGCAGCGTCAGCAGGCCATGACAGCCCGCCGCGCGGGCGGCGCGGTCGATGCCACGGCGGATGGCGGCGACGCCGAAATCCACCACTTCGATCGGCAGCGGGAAGGTGCCGAGCACCTCCACCTTCTTCGAGGCGTCGGCGATGACGATCATCTGCTTGGCGGCCGAGGCGACGATCTTCTCGCGCAGCAGCGCGCCGCCGCCGCCCTTGATCAGCGTCAGGTCCGGGCCGATCTCGTCGGCGCCGTCGATGCACAGATCGAGCACCGGGTGCTCGTCCAGCGTGCCGAGGGGAACGCCGAGTTCCTCCGCCTGGGCGCGGGTGGCCTCGGAGGTCGGCACGCCGACCACTTCCAGCCCTTCCTTCACCCGCAGCGCGAGCAGATCGACCAGATGCCGGGCGGTCGAGCCAGTGCCGAGGCCGAGCTTCATGCCCGAGCGCACATATTCCAGCGCCTGCGCGGCAGCCTGTCTCTTCAGCGTCTCTGCGTCGGACATGATCGTCCCGGGGCCCCTGTTTTTAGGACTTCTCGATCGTCAGCTCGTGCGTAGCGCCGTTGGCGCGCGCCGACAAGCCCGCCGGCCGCGCCTCCCCGGCGATCATTGGCTGGAAGGCGGCGTACACACCACGGCCGGCTCGACGCCACCGCCGTCCTTGGGCATGTCGCGGACATAGCAGACGCTCATCTGCCCGGTCATCGCATTGACCCGGAAGATGCCGGTCTCGCCGGAATAGCGCGTGGACATGATGTCATAGCGCCCCGGCGTGGTGCCCTGGGCGCTGGCATCGCGGTGGAAACAGCGGGTAACGCCGACGAGGCTCCCCTCGGGGCGCTCGAACTGGCAGGCATTCACCTCTCCGGTGCGCACATTCACGGAATAGAGCCGGTTGGCCTGCGCCGCCGGGGGAGACGCGAAGACATAGCCGACCCCCTCGGTGGGCGCGCCAGCGGGGTCGGCCCCGCCCTCCGGCTTGCCCTCCTGCGCCAGCGCGCCGCCGGCCGCCAGCACGGCCAGCCCGAAGACGGCCGCCACGATTGCCCTGTGCCCGTTCTGCATCGTCATCCTCATAGCCGGATCATCCTGCGTCTTTCTCGTCCACGGCCGCCGCAGCCTCGCCCGCGTGCGCCCGATGGACGCGGAAGGCTGGACAGCAAAAGCGGCAGGATTGTAGGCCTAGAGCGGCACGCCCGTCTCGCGGCGGCGGGTCGCCGCCCTTTTCCCGTCACCCTCCACGGAAATCGCCATGCCCTCCACGCCCCCTGCCGTGATCGCCTTCGACCTCGACGGCACGCTCGTCGACACCGCCCCGGACCTGCTCGACACGCTCGACATCGTGCTCGACGAGGCCGGCGCCGCCCGCCTGCCGCGCGAGGACACCCGCAAGATGATCGGCGCCGGCGCCAAGGCGCTGGTCAATCGCGGCCTCACCGCCGCCGGCCTCACCGTCACCCCGCCGGAATTCGACGCGCTCTATGCGCGCTTCCTCGACCATTACGCCGCCCACATCGCCGATTCGTCGACGCCCTTTCCCGGGCTCGTCGCGGCGCTGGACGAACTGGCGGCGCGCGGCCATGTGCTGGCGGTGTGCACCAACAAGCTGGAATATCTCTCCCGCCTGCTGCTCGACCGGCTGGAACTCTCCGACCGCTTCGCCGTCATCGCCGGGTCCGATACGTTCCCCGTCTACAAGCCCGATGCCGGCCATCTGCTCGGCACCATCGAGCGCGCCGGCGGCGTCGCCACCCGCGCCATCATGGTCGGCGACAGCATGACCGACGTGCTCACCGCCAAGAACGCCCGGATTCCCTCCATCGTCGTGCCCTTCGGCTACACCGAGATTCCGGCGGAGGAACTGGGCGGCGACGTGTTCATCGACCATTACGACCGGCTGGTGGAGACGGTGGAGCAGCTACTCTCCCGTGGGTAGCTGCGCGCGGCGCTTGACACCCGGGGCGTGGACACACTAAACCCCGCCGCGATGGCGCTGGCCCCGACGACTTTCACGGGGCCGACGGGCGATTAGCTCAGCGGGAGAGCACTCCCTTCACACGGGAGGGGTCGCAGGTTCAATCCCTGCATCGCCCACCATCGTCGCTTCCCTTCTCTCGCCGCTCCTCTCGGGAACGCGGCAGGCCGGAAGCCGGCCAGCGGGGCCGCCATGTGCAACCTCTACAGCCACCACTCCAATCTCCACGCCATCGCCGATCTCGTCGGCACGCTGCGCAATCTCGCCGGCAATCTGCCGCCGCAGAGCGGCATCTTCCCGGATTATCCCGCCCCCATCGTCCGCACCGGTGAAGACGGGGTGCGCGAATTGGCGCTGGCGCGCTGGGGCATGCCCTCGCCACCCTCCGTCGCCGGGCCGCCGGTGACCAATATCCGCAATCTCGCCTCGCCGCACTGGCGGGCGTGGAGCGGGCCGGCGCATCGCTGCCTCGTGCCCTTCACCAGCTTTTCCGAATATGCGCCGGTGCCCAACCCCGCCACCGGCCGCAAGGATGTGGTGTGGTTCGCGCGGGAGGAGAGCCGCCCCCTCGCCTTCTTCGCCGGGCTGTGGACGCGCTGGACCGGCACGCGCGGCACCAAGGCCGCGCCGGTGGAAGGGCAGCACGAGCTGTTCGGTTTCCTCACCTGCGAGCCGAACGGGGTCGTCGCCCCCATTCACCCCAAGGCGATGCCGGTGATTCTCACCACCGCCGAGGAGCGGGAGACCTGGCTGCGCGCGCCCTGGAGCGAGGCGAAGGCGCTGCAGCGCCCGCTCGCCGACGACCTCCTCGTCATCGTCGCGCGCGGAACGGCCAAGGAAGACCCGCCAGCAGCGACCGGCGCGGCGGGGGCGGCGGGGAGGCAGGCTCAGGCTCAGGCTGAGGCTGAGGCTGAGGGGCAGGCTCCGGCGGCGCAGCTTTCGCTTCTGTGAGGGCGGGGCCCTGCATCAGCCGCGCATGCCGGGCGATGGCGGCGGCGAAGGCCGCCTCGCGCAAGGCCTCGACGGCCGCCGGTGCCAGATGCTTGCCGACCACATAGCGCCACAGCGCATCATCGAGCCGCGAACGCTGCGCCAGCGCCGTCATCGCCTCGGGCGTGAGCATGCGCTCCAGCGGCGCGCACAGCTCGGCTGGGACCGGCGCGGTCTCGTTCAGCCGCTCCAGACGCAAATCGACACCCATCCATTTCGCCAGGCGTGGCTCGAACTGCCGATTCTCGATGACATCGACGAAATCGAAGCCATCGAGCACCTTGATCGCCAGAGCGAGCAGTTCGGCATCGTCGCTTTCGGCGATGAACGCTTCGTCCCGAATCAGCGGATGCGGCCACAGCAGCATGCGCAGCCCGACATTGTCGACCGGCCCGGCGAGCAGGGGATCCGTCAGGAAATCCACCAGAGTGCCGGTGGCCTTGGCCACATAGCTCTCCCATCCACCCCAGCCCGGAGCGTGGCCGGGGGCGGCGCAGCGCCAATAGGTCCAGTGTGAGAGCAGGCGCGCGCGCCTCGCGCAGAACGGTGATGTGCGGCGCCCCGGGGTAGCGCGCGCGGGTCGTGCTCGCCGCGTAATGGCCGCAAACGAGATCCGGCGCGGCCGGCAGTTCCTCGGGCGCGAGGGCAACGATCGCCCGCACCTGCGGTTCGAACGCGTCGAAATTCCTGAAGCCACCGAACAGGCAGCGGTCGAAGCCGGCCACCACGTGCTCCGCCTGGGTGGCGGCGATCAGCGAATAGCGCAGCGCCGTCCCCGCCGATTTGGGAATGTGCGTGAGGACCAGTCGGGGTCCCGGCCCCGGCTTCAGCATGGCTAGGCTTTGCACCCTTCAATCGGCCCCTTCAGGAAAATCGTCAACACCCAGACACCGTAGCAGCATGAGGGACGGGCAGCCACCCCGGCGCCGCCCCGCACAATCCATATGGCCAGCCGGCCTGCGCTTGGCGTAAACGGGGCTGCTCCGGCGCCACCGTTCCGTCCGCTACAAGGTCATCAGTCCCCCGTGCATCGCTCCCTGCGCTATCGCGCCCATATCGACGGCTTGCGCGCCATCGCCGTGCTCGGCGTGGTGCTGTTCCATTTCGGCGCGCACTGGCTGCCGGGCGGCTTCATCGGCGTCGATGTGTTCTTCGTCATTTCCGGCTTCCTCATCGCCAAGTCGCTTTATGCCGATGTGGATGCCGGCAGCTTCTCCATCCTCGGCTTCTATGAGCGGCGGATGCGGCGCATCGCGCCGGCCTTCTTCGCGGTCACGGCGGTCACCAGCCTGTGTGCCTTTCTGATCTTCTTCCCCAATCCGCTGATGACCTATGGCCGCTCGCTCATCTGGGCGGTGCTGGCCTTCGGCAATGTCTATTTCTACCTGCGGACCGACTATTTCGGCCCCTCGGCGGAAGAGACCCCGCTGCTGCATTACTGGTCGCTGGGGGTGGAGGAGCAGTTCTATTTCCTGTTCCCCGGCCTCCTGCTGCTCATCGCCCGCTTTGCACCGAAGGCGCGGGCGAAGCTGGTGCTCGGCCTGCTCGCGGCCTCGCTCATCGCCTGCGAGATCGTGCGCCCGTTCAACCCGGCGGCGGCGTTCTATCTGCTGCCCTTCCGCGCCTTCGAGCTGCTGATCGGCGCCGCTCTTGCCCTGCCGGGCGTGCGCTTTCCCGTGAGCGCGAAGGCCGGCGGCGCGGCGATGGCAGCGGGGCTTGCCCTCATTCTCGCCGGCATGCTGCTCATCACCGAACGCGCGCCCTTCCCCGGCGCGCTGGCGCTGGTGCCCTGCCTTGGCGCGGCGCTCGCCATCTGGGGCGGCGAGCGGGTCACGAGCCTGCCGGCGCGTCTCATGGGGCTGCCCCCGCTCGTCTTCTTCGGCGCCATCTCCTATTCGCTCTATCTCGTCCACTGGCCGATCGTGGTCTTTGCCCGCCCGCTGCTGCCGGACCTGCCGGCGCCAGCCTTCCTCCTCGGCGGGGTCGCGCTCTCCACCCTGCTCGGCTGGCTGTCCTGGCGCTTCGTGGAACAGCCGGCGCGGCAGAACACGGCGCGGTTCTCCCGCCGGTGGGTCTTCAGCGGAACGGCGGTGGGCGGGGCGCTGCTCATCGCCTTCGGCACGGCCGCGTCCGACACGCGCGGCTTTCCCGGCCGGCTGTCACCGGAGATCCAGCGCGTGCTGACCTATACGCGCTACCCCTTCCGCGAGGTGGTGCGCGACGGCACCTGTTTCATCAACGGCAACCGCCCGCGCGAGGCACCGGCCCCGGAATGCCTGCCGCAGACGCATCCCAGCCTCGTGCTCTGGGGCAGCAGCCATGTCGCCCAGTTCATCGGCGCGCTGGAACCCATCGGCAAGGCGCATGGCTATGCCGTCGGCCAGATGACCGGCGCCGCCTGCCTGCCGCTGGTCGAAGCGCCCTCCAGCCCGATGTGCGACAAGCTGAACCGCTTCGCCTTTGACTGGCTGCTGGCGCACAAGCCGAACATCCTGGTGATCGGCGGCGACACGCTAGTCTCCGAGGACCATTTCCGCCTGCTCGACGCCCAGCTCGCGCAGCTGCACGCCGCCGGCATCCGCGTCATCCTGCTCGGCCCGGTGCCGCAGTTCGGCCGACCCGCGCCGGAAATCCTCGCCGAACGCATGTACCGCAACGAGCCGAGCCGCCTGGCCGATGACGACCTGACCGAGGGCACACGCCGCGCCGACCGGCTGATGGCCGCGCATTTCGCCGGCAATCCCAATGTCACCTTCGTGTCCATCCTCAACAGCATGTGCCCGGACGGGAACTGCCCGATGATGGTCGACGGAGCGCCATTGCAGTTGGACCCAAGCCATTTCACCCGCGAGGGCGTCGCCTATTACGGCAGCCGGCTCGGCGCGCTGATCTTCGGCGACACCTCGGCGGGCGCGCCCGCGCCTCCCGCCGCGCCCTGACGCAGCGCCATGGCACGACCGCCACATCCGCGCCCCGATCAACCGTCAGCACCGCGCTCGGGCGTTACTTCGGCCAAGGTCGGTGCTAGGTCGTTACTCCCACTAATGGCGCGGCCCGGCCCCTGCCGTTCCGCCTCCCCCCAGCCGTCGATGATGTCTCGTGCACCACTCCCTTCGCTACCGCGCCCATATTGACGGCCTGCGCGCCATCGCCGTTCTCGGCGTCGTGCTCTATCATTTCGGTGCGAAATGGCTGCCGGGCGGCTTCGTCGGCGTCGACGTGTTCTTCGTCATCTCAGGCTATCTGATCTGCAAGTCGATCTATGCCGACGTGGCCGAGGGCCGCTTCTCGCTGCTCGCCTTCTATGAGCGGCGCATCCGCCGCATCGCACCGGCCTTCCTCGCGGTCACGGCGGTCACTGCCATCGCCGCCGCGCTGATCCTGCTGCCGTACCAGATGCTGATCTTCGGCCGCTCGGTGCTGTGGTCGGTGTTCGCCGTCGGCAACATCTTCTTCTACCAGCGCACCGACTATTTCGCCCCGGCGGCGCAGGAAATGCCGCTGCTGCATTATTGGTCGCTGGCGGTGGAGGAGCAGTTCTATTTCCTGTTTCCCGCCGTCGTGCTGCTGCTGAACCGCTTCGGCCGCCGCGCCCTCGTCATCGGCGTGCTGGTTCTGTTCGTCGCCTCGCTGGCCGCCAGCCAGTTGATGCTGACGCGCGATCCCGCCGCCGCCTATTTCCTGCTGCCCTTCCGCGCCTTCGAAATGCTGATCGGCGCGGCGCTGGCGCTGCCGGGCGTACGCTTCTCGCAGAAGCCGGCGGAATGCGCCGCCGCGGTGCTCGGCGGCTGCGCGATGATCCTCGGCACGATGCTGATGCTCAAAGCCTCCTCCCCCTTCCCGGGCCTGCGCGCGCTCACGCCCTGCGTCGGCGCGGCGCTGGTGATCTGGGGCGGGGAAGGCGTGGCCACGCTGGGCACCCGCGCGCTCGGCAGCCGGCCGATGGTCTTCGTCGGCAAGATCTCCTATTCGCTCTATCTCGCGCACTGGCCCATCGTCGCGCTGGTCAAGGAGTGGCTGGGGCCGGTGGCGCCGCTGCCCTTCCTCGTCGGCGGCGTGGCGCTGTCGCTGCTGCTCGGCTTCCTGTCCTGGCGCTTCGTCGAACAGCCGGTGCGCCTCAACCGGCGTCTGTTCACGCCGAAGGTCCTCGTCGGCACCACGCTCGCCGGCACACTGGTGCTCGCCGTCTTCGCCCAAATCGCCATCGCCACGCGCGGCCTGCCGCAGCGGCTCTCGCCCGAGGCCCAGCGCCTCGCCGCCTATGCCTTCTATAATGGCGACCCGGTTTTTCGGCAGGGCGTGTGCTTCACCCCCTTCTTCCTCGCCGAGTACAAGGCGAAGCCGGAATGCCTGCCCACCCGCCATCCCTCGGTCATGGTCTGGGGCAGCAGCCATATCGCCCATTTCATCACCGCCATCCTCGCGGCGGGCGAAGCGCGCGGCTATGATGTCGGCCAGATCACCGGCGCCGCCTGCCCGCCGGTGAGCGAGCGCTATGCCCGCGTCGTGCCCTATTGCCGCGAGATGAACCTGTTCGCGCGCAAATGGGTGGAGGAAAACAAGCCGGATATTCTGGTGCTTGGCGGCCTCAGCGTGGCGACGCCCGATCTCGACGAGGCGATCGCGGAGTTCGTGCGCTTAGGCATCAGGGTCGTGGTGGTGGGGCCCGTGCCGCTGTATCGCGACGCGGTGCCGAAGCTGCTCGCCCGCCGCATCGAGGCCGGCGACCCCTCGACCGACGCCGGCAGCGATGCCCTCCCCGGCGCCCGCACATCCGACAAGACGCTCGCCGCGCATTTCGCCACCATGCCGGGCGTCACCTATATCTCGGTGTTCGACGCCGCCTGCGGCAACGCCGACTGTCCGCTGATGGTGGAGGGCGAACCGCTGCAGCATGACAGCTCGCATTTCACCATGGCCGGGGCCCGCTTCTTCGGCCGGCCGGTGAGCGAACTCATCTTCGGCAGCCCGGCGAAATAGCCCGCTGTGGCTTCCGCGCCATAGGCCGGCGCAAATGCGGCGGCAATGCGCCTTAGGCCAAGGCGCCCGCCGGATTTTCGCCGCATACTGCACCGGCGGCCGCCGGCGTCCCGAATGCCGGCCGGGCGGAGGTCCCCCTCCGCGGCGGGCCGACGAACGGGGCATAAGATGAGGCTTACGATGCGACTGAAGACAATGGCCGCCCTGGTGCTGGGCGCCGCGCTCATCGCGGGCAGCGCGCCCGCCATGGCGCAGAGCGCGAGCACGCCTTCCTTTTTCAGCTTCTTCCCGCGCCCGTCGAATTTCGGCAATGGGCCGGTAAAGGGCACCTCCTCGATCCGGCGCCAGACCGTGGCCTATAATGGCCCCTACAAGCCCGGCACCATCGTGGTGAACACCGCCGAGCGCCGACTCTATCTGGTGCAGGACAATGGCACGGCGCTGAAATACGGCATAGGCGTCGGCCGCGACGGCTTCCGCTGGGGCGGCATCAAGACCATAACCCGCAAGGCCGAATGGCCGGGCTGGACCCCCCCGCCGCAGATGCTGCAGCGCCGCCCGGACCTGCCGCGCTACATGCCCGGCGGCATCGACAACCCGCTCGGCGCCCGCGCCATGTATCTCGGCTCGACGCTCTACCGCATCCACGGCTCCAACGAGCCGGAGACGATCGGCCAGGCGGTGTCGTCCGGATGCTTCCGCATGACCAATGACGACGTGACCGATCTCTATGATCGCGTAAAGGTCGGCACCACGGTCGTCGTGCTCAACTGAGCGGCTCGCCGGGCGGCCGGAAGGCCGCCCGCGCACCGCGCGTTCCTTCAGTGCCGGCGCACGGCGCGGTCTTTAGTGCCGGCGCACGGCGCCGGGGGCATCGCGCGACAGGTTCTTCGCCGCCAGCTCCTGCAGATAGCGCTTGAAGCGCGTCTCCTGGTCGCGGCCGAGCTCGTACAGCCAGTCCCAAGTGTAGATGCCGGTGGAATGCCCGTCGTCGAAGATCAGCCGCACGGCGTAATTCCCCACCGGGATCGCTTCCTCGATCCGCACCTCGCGCTTGCCCGCCACCAGCTGGCGGTCGGCCGGCGAATGGCCCTGCACCTCGGCGGAAGGGCTTTCCACCCGCAGCAGCTCGGCCGGCAGCGCGTAGCTCGTCCCCCCCTCGAAGGCGATGGTGAGCACACGGCGGTCCTTGTGCACCTTGATCTCGGTCGGCCAATGGGCGGCGTCGGTCACGGGCGTCTTCCTCTTCTCGCGTTCCTCCCCACATAGACAGAGCGCGCGGCTTCGCCAATCCCCCTGAACAACGCGGCGGCGTTTGCGCAAAGCCCGTTTCACGAATGGGTTAGGCTATCGGCCGATAGGGTTGCGCGGCTTGGCAGGTCCGCCCCCGGCCTTTAGAAATGGACGCAAGAAACAGCGCCCTTCGGCGCGGGAGCGACTGCGTGAGCACCAGCGAAGCCGTCATCGACCGTTTTCAGCGCGAAACCCCGCGTGCGCCGCTGATCGACAATTTCGGCCGCGCCGTCACCTATCTGCGCGTCTCGGTCACCGACCGCTGCGATTTCCGCTGCGTGTACTGCATGGCCGAGCACATGACCTTCCTGCCGAAGCCCGAATTGCTGACGCTTGAGGAGCTGGACCGCCTGTGCTCCGCCTTCGTCGCGCGCGGCGTGAAGAAGCTGCGCCTCACCGGCGGCGAGCCGCTGGTGCGCCGCGATGTGATGACCCTGTTCCGCTCGCTCGGCCGCCACCTCGATTCCGGCGCGCTGGAAGAACTGACGCTGACCACCAATGGCTCGCAGCTCGCCCGCTTCGCCCGCGAACTCGCCGATTGCGGGGTGAAGCGCATCAATGTCTCGCTCGACACGCTGGACCCCGACCGTTTCCGGGCGCTGACCCGCTGGGGCGACCTCAACAAGGTGCTCGCCGGCATCGACGCCGCGCAGCAGGCCGGGCTGCATGTGAAGCTGAACGCCGTGGCGCTGGCCGGCGAGAATGAGGACGAGATCCCCGCGCTGGTCGAATGGGCGCATGGGCGCGGCATGGACCTGTCGCTCATCGAGGTGATGCCGCTGGGCGAAACCGGCGCCGAGCGCATCGACCAGTATCTCCCCCTTTCCACCGTGCGCGCGCGTCTCGCCGAGCGCTGGACGCTGGAGGACATTGCCTTCCGCACCGGCGGGCCCGCGCGCTATGTCCGCATCAAGGAGACCGGCGGCCGGCTCGGCTTCATCACCCCGCTGACGCATAATTTCTGCGAGGGCTGCAACCGCGTCCGCGTCACCTGCACCGGCACGCTCTATATGTGCCTCGGCCAGGACGACGCCGCCGATCTGCGCGCGCCCTTGCGTGCCTCCGAGAGCGACGAGACGCTGCACGCCGCGCTGGACGAGGCGATCTTCCGCAAGCCCAAGGGGCACGATTTCGTGATCGACCGCCCCGGCCAGGCCCCGGCGGTGCGCCGGCATATGAGCCTTACCGGCGGCTGAACCCGGCCCCTTCCAGCGTTACGCATGGCTGCCGCGCGCGCGGTCATGTTGCTGCGTTGCAATACAACGTGCATAGGATTGCCGGAATCGCGCTGCTAAAGGGCAGCGAACACACCCTTTTTCGACATAGAGCGTTTCGCGATGCAGCTTCCGCTGTTGGCCCTCGCAATGGCCTCTTTCGGCATTGGCACGACCGAATTCGTCATCATGGGCCTCCTGCCGGAGGTCGCCGCCGATCTCTCGGTCAGCATCCCCGCCGCCGGCCTGCTGGTCACCGGCTATGCGCTCGGCGTCGTGGTGGGCGCGCCCATCGTCGCCATCATCACCAATTCCCTGCCGCGCAAGGGCACGCTGATCGGCCTTGCCAGCATGTTCGTGCTCGGCAATTTCCTCTGCGCCATCGCGCCGGACTACTGGTTCCTCATGGGCGCGCGGGTGGTCACCGCCTTCTGCCACGGCGCGTTTTTCGGCATCGGCGCGGTGGTGGCGGCCAATCTGGTGCCGCCGAATCAGCGGGCCAGCGCCATCGCGCTGATGTTCGCCGGGCTGACGCTGGCCAATGTGCTCGGCGTGCCGCTCGGCACCGCGCTCGGCCAGGCCGCCGGCTGGCGCTCCACCTTCTGGGCGGTGGTGCTCATCGGCATTCTCGCGGTCAGCGCCATCGCTTTGTGGGTGCCGCGCGACATTCCCCATGCCTCGGGCAATATCCTGCGCGAATTCGCGGTGCTGAAGCGCCCGCAGGTGATCCTCACCATGCTGATGAGCGTGCTGGCCTCCGCCAGCCTGTTCTCGGTGTTCACCTATATCGCGCCGCTGCTGCGCGACGTGACCGGCTTCACCCCGCACGCCGTCACCTATGTGCTGCTGCTGTTCGGGGTCGGCATTACCATCGGCAATCTGCTCGGCGGCAAGCTGGCGGACTGGCGGCTGATGCCTTCGCTGATGGCGAGCTTCATCGGGCTGGCCGCCGTGCTGGTGGCCTTCGTCTTCCTCAGCGGCTTTGCCGCCGCCACGGTCGCCACCGTCTTCGTCTGGGGCATTCTGGTGTTCGCCGTGGTGCCGCCGATCCAGATGCGGGTGGTGGACGCCGCGGAAGGCGCGCCCAACCTCGCCTCGACGCTCAATCAGGGCGCGTTCAATCTCGGCAATGCCGCCGGTGCCTGGATCGGCGGGGCGGCGATCACCTTCGGCATCAGCTATGCGGACCTGCCCTGGGTCGGCGCCGGGCTGGCGGTGGGCGCGCTCGGCCTGTGCGTCGCCTCGCAGGCGCTGGAACGCCGCACCGGCGGGCTGGTGGAAGCGGACGAGCTCGCCGGCGATGTCGCCTGCGAGGAGTGCTGAACCGGCCCTGAGTCGCCCCCTCCCCGGGGGCGGTTTCCTTACGGCGCCGTCGCCAAAGCCGCGATTGCGCCGCCTTTGCATGGCTTAAGGGCTTTCTCGCCTCCGGACACTCCTCATGCACGCCCAAAGCGCCAAGCGCGGCATCCTTCTGATGATCGCGGGCTCGTCGATCTTCTCCACCAATGACGCCCTCTCCAAGCTGGCGCTGGCGCATATCCCGACCTCGCAGATCCTCGCCATGCGCGGCGTGCTCGCCGCGCTGCTGCTGCTCGCGGTGCTGGGCTGGATGGGTCAGCTACCGGCGCTGCGGCACATGATGGACCGGCGCGTGCTGCTGCGGGCGCTGACCGAGGCCGGGGTGGCGATGCTGTTCATCACCTCGATCTCGGTAATGTCGATCGCCGATTCGACCGCCATCCTGCAGGTCACCCCGCTCGCCACCATGGCGGCGGCGGTGCTGCTGTTCGGCGCGCATATCGGCTGGCGGCAATGGGTGGCGGTCGGCATCGGCTTTCTCGGCGTGACGCTGATCGTCAAGCCCGGCAGCTCCGCCTTCGACACCATGGCGCTGCTGCCGCTCGGCGCGGCGCTGCTGATGGCGCTCCGCGATTTCATCACCGGCCGCATCGGCGCACATGTGCCGACGCTGGTCGTCACCTTCACCACGGCGGTGGTCGGCATGGGCTTCGGCTTCGCCGGCAGTTCGGTGGAGCCCTGGCAGGCGGTCGATGCGCGGACGCTGGCCTATCTCGTCGGCGGCAGCATCTCGCTGGTCATCGGCCAGTTGCTGACCATCGCGGCGATGCGCACCGCCGACATCTCCCTGGTGGCGCCGTTCCGCTATGCCGCCGTGGTCTGCGCCGTCGGCCTGTCCGCCGTGGTTTTCCACGACATGCCCGATCTCGTCTCCATCGGCGGCATGGCGCTCATCATGGCGGCGGGGCTCTACACCATGCACCACCATATGAGCGCCCGCGCCCTCACCGCCGCCCGCCCGACGCCGCGGGAGGCCACCGCCTGCGAGGGCCCCGGCGCCGGCGGCTGAGCCTCACCCCTTCTGGCGGGCGCGGATCATGTAGCCGTCGTAAGGATATTCGCCGACCTGCCACCACAGATACTCCTCGTTGCGGAAGGCGAGCATCGAGTCGTAGATCTTCTTGAAATCGGCGTTCTTGGCGGAAATCTCCGCCATCAGCGCGATGTTCTCCTTGTACGCCGCGTCCATCACCTCCGGCGGGAACGGGCGCAGCTGCGCCCCGCCGGCCACCAGCCGGCGCAGCGCCGCCGGGTTGCGGGCGTCGTATTTCGCCAGCATGTCGGCATTGGCATAGGCGGAGGCCGCCTCGAACGCGGCCTGGTAGGCCTTGGGCAGTTCCTCCCACGCCTTGCCATTGGCGATGAAATGGATGGTCGGCCCGCCTTCCCACCAGCCGGGATAGTAGTAATAGGGCGCCACCCGCACGAAGCCGAGCTTCTCGTCATCCACCGGGCCGACGAATTCGGCGGCGTCGATCGTGCCCTTTTCCAGCGCGGGATAGATGTCGCCGCCGGCGAAGTTCTGCGGCACCAGGCCGAGGCGCGCCAGCACCTGCCCGGCAATGCCGGGAATGCGCATCTTCAGGCCCTTGAGATCGCCGACCGACTTGATCTCCTTGCGGAACCAGCCGCCCATCTGCGCGCCGGTATTGCCGCCGGCAAAGCCCACCACGCCATATTTCGCCAGGAACGCCGCCTGCAGCTCATTGCCGCCGCCATGGTAGAGCCACGCCGTCTGCATGCGGGCATTGAGCCCGAAGGGCAGCGTGGTGAAGGGGGCGAAGGACGGGTCCTTGCCGATGTAATAATACAGCGCCGTCTGGCACACCTCGACCGTGCGGTTCTGCACCGCGTCGAAGGCCTGCAGGCCGGGCACGATCTCGGCGGGGGCGAACACGTCGATGGTGAAGCGCCCATCCGTGGCCTCGCCGACATATTTCGACAGCAGGGTCGCCGCGCCATAGATGGTGTCGAGCGATTTCGGGTAGCTGGAGGTCAGCCGCCAGCGCAGCGTCGGCAGGCTCTGCGCCAGGGCGGGCGCGGCGAGCGTGGAGGCGGCGGCGGCAGTGGCGAGGCCGGCGCCCGTGATGAGGCCCCGGCGGGAAGGCGAATGCGGCATCGGCGTTTCCTCTGGTGTTTCTTTATTCCCTCTCCCCGTTGGGGAGAGGTGGCCCGCGAAGCGGGTCGGTGAGGGGGCGAGGCGGAAGACAAGGCCCCTCACCCCAACCCTCTCCCCGATGGGGAGAGGGAGAAGCCTCACCCCCGCGTGCGGGCGCGGATCATGTAGCCGTCATAGGGGTATTCGCCAACCTGCCACCACAGATACTCCTCGTTGCGGAAGGCGATCTGCGCGTCCATGATTTTCTTGAACCCGGCATTCTTGGCGCTGATCTCGGCGATCAGCTCGTTCGAGGCCTTCCACGAGGCGTCGAGGAAGCTCTGCGGGAAGGTGCGCAGCTGCGCGCCCGCCGCCACCAGCCGGCGCAGCGCCGCCGGGTTGAAGGCGTCGTATTTCGCCAGCATGTCGCTATTGGCATAGGCCACCGCCGCCTCGAACGCCGCCTGATAGGCTTTGGGCAGGGCGTTCCACTTGTCGCGGTTGACCACGACATTCATCGTCGGCCCGCCATCCCACCAGCCGGGATAGTAGTAATAGGGCGCCACCCGCACGAAGCCGAGCTTCTCGTCATCATAGGGTCCCACCCATTCGCAGGCGTCGATCGTGCCCTTTTCCAGCGCGGCATAGATGTCGCCGGGGGCGATCTGCTGCGGCACCACGCCGAGCTTGGCCACCACCTGCCCGGCAATGCCGCCGATGCGGAATTTCAGGCCACGGAAGTCGGCAAGGTCCTTCACCTCCTTGCGGAACCAGCCGCCCATCTGGGTGCCGGTATTGCCGCCAAGAAAGCCGACAAGATTGTATTTGGCGAGGAACTCGTCCTGCAATTCGCGCCCGCCGCCATGGTAGAACCAGGCGTTCTGCATCCGCGCGTTCAGTCCGAACGGCATGGTGGTGAAGCAGGCGAAGGCCGGGTCCTTGCCGGTGTAGTAATAGAGCGGCGTCTGCGCCACCTCGACCGTGCCGTTCTGCACCGCGTCGAGCGCCTGAAGCCCCGGCACGATCTCGCCGGCGGCGAAGTTCTGGATGACGAAACGGCCCTCCGTCACCTCGCTTACATATTTTGACACCAGCTCATTGGCGCCGAAAATGGCATCCAGCACCTTCGGCACGGACGAGGTGAGCCGCCAGCGCACCTGCGGCGCGTCCTGCGCCAAAGCGGGGGCGGCGAGCGTGGCGGCGGGGGCGGCAAGAGCGGCGGTGCGGAGAAAATCGCGGCGCTTCATGGGCAGGCAGAGCTCCGGGGGCTGGCTCCGAGGGGGCGGCGGATGTTTGCAGCAGCCCGGCCCGTAGGGCAACCGGCTGTTGCCTCGCCGCTGAAATGTTCTTAATATGTTCACACACGCCGGTTAGCGTCTGGCCCGCATCCGGAGATGATCGCCATGGACGACAAGGCCGCCCGCTTCCGCGCCCTGCATGAAGGGCCCGGCGCCTTCATCCTGCCCAACCCGTGGGATGCCGGTACGGCGCGCATTTTCGCCGCGCTGGGCTTTCCCGCCCTCGCCACCACCAGCGCCGGAATGGATTTTTCCCGCGGCGTCGCGGAGGGCACCACCTCGCGCGCGGACCTTCTCGCCCACTGCGCCAGCATCGTCGCCGCGACGCCCCTGCCCGTGTCGGCCGATCTGGAAATGGGGCTTGGCGACAGCCCGGAAAGCGCGGGCGAGACCATCCGCGCCGCCGCCGCGCTCGGGCTGGCCGGCGGATCGCTGGAGGACCACACCGGCCGGCCGGACGCGCCGATCTACGATTTCACCCTCGCGGTCGAGCGCATCGCGGCGGCGGCCGAGGCCCGCAATGCATTGAGCGGCGATTTCGTGCTCACCGCGCGGGCGGAGAATTTCCTGTGGGGGCGCCCGGATCTCGACGACACCATCCGCCGGCTCCAGGCCTTCGAGGCGGCGGGCGCGGATGTGCTTTACGCCCCCGGCCTGCCGGATATCGAGGCGGTGCGCACGGTCTGCGCGTCGGTGACGCGGCCGGTCAATGTGGTGGTCGGCATCGGCAAGACGCGCTTCACCCGCGAGGAGCTGAGCGCGGCCGGCGTGCGGCGCATCAGCATCGGCTCCAGCCTCGCCCGCCTCGCCTATGGCGCTGTGACCCGCGCCGCGCAAACCATGCGCGACGAGGGGCGTTTCGACTTTGTCGACGGCGCCATGGGCTTTGCCGAGATCGAGGCGTTCTTCACCGCCTTCGCGGCGCAGCCGCGTTGAGCGCGGAAGGGTGAGGCGGCACGGGCCGCCTCCCCTCGCCGGTTAGCGTCAGCCTTCCATCACGATGCGGGGCGCCGGGCGCGCCGCACTGCGCCGGCCGGCCAGCGCCTCGCGCACCGAATTGGCGATGGCGCGGTAGATGCCGGCCTCGGCGCTGTCCGGCCGGGTCGCCACCACCGGCAGGCCGGCGTCAGAGGTCTCGCGGATCGACATTTGCAGCGGCACCTCGCCGAGGAAGGGCACGCCGAGCCGCTGCGCCTCGTGCCGCGCCCCGCCATGGCCGAACACGTCGGAACGGGTGCCGCAATGCGGGCACATGAAATAGCTCATATTCTCGACCACGCCGAGCACCGGCACATTCACCTTCTGGAACATGGCGACGCCGCGCCGCGCGTCGATCAGCGCGAGGTCCTGCGGGGTGGAGACGATAACCGCGCCGGCCAGCGGCACCTGCTGCGCCATGGTCAGCTGCGCGTCGCCGGTGCCGGGCGGCATGTCGACCACGAGAATGTCGAGCGGCGCCCAGTTCACTTCCTTCAGCATCTGGCTGATCGCCGACATCACCATCGGCCCGCGCCAGATCATCGGCGTCTCTTCCTCCACGAGGAAGCCGATGGACATCACCTTGAGGCCGAAGGCCTGCATCGGCGTGATCATCCGCCCGTTCACCTCCGGCCGGCCTTTCAGCCCCATCAGACGCGGCACGGAAGGGCCGTAAATGTCGGCGTCGAGCAGGCCGACCTTGAGGCCGGAGGCGGCAAGGCCAAGCGCGAGATTGGCCGCCAGCGTCGACTTGCCCACCCCGCCCTTGCCGGAGGCCACTGCGATGATGGCGCCGACGCCCGGCAGGCCCGGCGTTTCCTTCTGCGGATCGGCCGGCGGCTGCGCATGCGAATGGCCCGCGTGGCTATGTCCGGCATGGGAATGTCCGGCATGCGAATGACCGGCATGCGAATGACCGCCGGCAGCCGGGGCGCGCGCGGACGCCGGCGTGTGCGAGGCGATGGGCGGCAGGCCCGCCTTGCGCTCGGCGGTCAGTGCCACCAGCGCCGAGGTCACGCCCGGCGTGCCGCGCACGGTGCGCTCCACGGCGGCGCGCACCGGCTCCCAGGCGCGGGCTTCAGTGGCATCGACGGTGAGCGAGAGATAGACCTTGCCGTCCGAGACCAGCACCTCCGAGAGCACGCCGGCCTCGGTCACGGGACGGCCATCGGGGGCGGAAACCTGCGCCAGCCGCGCCTTCACATCGTCTGCCGTCGCCATTGCGCGCTTCTCCTCAATAGAGCTGTTTCAAGCTGAGACACACCAGCGCGCGCGAAGCGTCAACCCGTGCCGCGCCGTCGGGTGATCGGCGCCCGCTATGGCGTTGCATTGCACACAAATGGATCAGTACGACTTTGTGACTAGGGATGCGGCACCCCAGTTGCGCAATATTTGGAAATAGTGCCAGCATGGGTTGCCGGAAAAACCACAACGCACCGGCGCAGCGCACTCTTTCAGAGGGGAACATCATGAGCCTTGTCACCCGCCTCGCGGCGGTGGCCATCCTCGCGGCTGCCATGGCCGGCGGCGCCTCCGCCAAGGAATGGAAGACCGTCCGCATCGGCACCGAAGGCGCCTACCCGCCCTTTAACTATGTCGAGAATGGCGAGCTGAAAGGCTTCGACATCGACATCGCCAAGGCGCTCTGCGCCAAGATGAAGGTGGAATGCACCTTCACCGCGCAGGATTGGGACGGCATCATCCCGGCGTTGCTCGCCAATAAGTACGACGCCATCGTCGCCTCGATGTCGATCACCGAGGAGCGCAAGCAGCAGATCGCCTTCTCGAAGAAATACTACAAGACCCCCGCCACCTTCGTCGTGCCGACCGGCTCCGCCATCACCGAGACCTCGCCGCAGGCGCTGAAGGGCAAGGTGCTGGGCGCGCAGGGCTCCACCATCCATTCCAACTATCTCGAAGACGTGTACGCCAAGGCCGGCGCCGAGGTGAAGCTCTACGGCAAGCAGGACGAGGCCAATCTCGACCTCGCCAATGGCCGCCTCGACGCGGTGCTCGCCGACAAGGTGGTGCTGCTGGAATGGCTCGGCACCAATGAAGGCAAGTGCTGCAAGTTCACCGGCGCCGAACACACCGACCCGAAATATTTCGGCGAGGGCGTCGGTGTCGGCATCCGCAAGGGCGACCCGGAACTGGTCGCCATGTTCAACAAGGCGATCGACGAGATCGTCGCCGACGGCACCTACAAGACCATCAACGACAAGTACTTCCCCTTCAGCGTCTACTGACGCCCCGCCCCGGCGCCGCCCCCTTTTGGGGACGGCGCCTTCTCGTCCGCTGACCGGGGGACCTGCCGTCCGTCATGCTGAGTCTGCTTGAGCTGCTCTCCTTCGGTCCCAATGGCTGGGGCGACGAGATTTTGCAGGGCGCACTGCTCACCATCGAGCTCGCCCTCGTCACCCTCCCCGTCGGCATCGCCATCGGCCTCGCCGTGGCTCTGGCAAAGGATTCGTCCTCGCGCGTGCTGCGCGCGGTGGGCGATCTCTACACCACGGTGTTTCGTGGCCTGCCGGAACTGCTCACCCTGTTCATCGTCTATTATGGCGGGCAGATGCTGCTCACCCGCCTCGCCGGCTATCTGGTCGAGGGCGCGCATATCGAGGTGAACCAGTTCGTCGCCGGCGTGGTGGCGCTCGGCCTCGTGCTCGGCGCCTTTTCCAGCGAGGTGCTGCTCGCAGCCATCCGTGCCGTGCCCAAGGGCCAGAAGGAAGCCGCCCACGCGCTCGGCCTGTCGGGCTGGCGCACCTTCCGGCTCATCACCTTCCCCCAGCTCTGGCGCGTCGCCCTGCCGGGCCTGTCCAACAACTGGATGGTGCTGTTGAAGGACACCTCGCTGGTCTCGGTCATCGCCATCAGCGACCTGATGCGCCAGACCTCGATCGCGGTGGGCGTGACCAAGCAGCCCTTCTTCTTCTATCTCGTCGCCTGCCTGATCTATCTGGTGTTCTCCGGCCTCTCCAGCCTCGTCTTCACCGCGCTGGAAAACCGGGCCTCGCGCGGCTTCAAGCGGGTGGGAGGTCATTGATGGAAACGATCCTCGCCGCCCTCGCCGACGGCTTCCTGTGGCTGATGGGCCTGATCGGGCTCAACACCGACCTCATGGCCCGCTACGGCCTGCGCTTTCTCGACGGCGTGTGGGTGACGCTGCAGCTTGTCGGGCTGTCCGTCTTCCTCGGCGTGCTGCTCGCCGTGCCGCTGGCGCTGGCGCGGGTGGAAGGCGGCAAGGCGCTGTCCCGCGCCGCCTGGACCTATTCCTATTTCTTCCGCGGCACGCCGCTCTTGGCGCAGACCTTCCTCGTCTATTACGGCGCCGGCCAGTTCCGCGAACAGCTCACCGATATCGGCCTGTGGTGGTTCTTCCGCGACGCCTTCAACTGCGCGGTGTTCACCTTCACGCTCAACACCGCCGCCTATCAGTCGGAAATCCTGCGCGGCGGCATACAGAGCCTGCCGGCCGGGCAGATGGAGGCGGCGCAGGCGCTCGGCCTCTCCCGCGTGCTGGCCTATCGCAAGATCATCCTGCCGCAGGCGCTCGCCATCGGCCTGCGCCCGCTCGGCAATGAGCTGGTGCTGATGATCAAGGCCAGCGCCATCGCCTCGGTCATCACCGTCTATGATCTGATGGGCGTCACCCGCCTCGCCTTCTCCCGCTCCTACGACATGGAGGTCTATCTCTGGGCGGCGGTGCTGTATCTGCTGATGGTGGAGATCATCCGCCGGGTTTGGAACGTGCTGGAGCGTCGGCTGAACCGGCATCTCGCAGTGTCGCGCTGAACAGGGCGTCAGCCCGGACGCCGCAGGCGATCCGGGATCGCACCTCCTTCCTCACCACCCCTCATCCGCGGGCTTGACCCGCGGACCCAGGCCACGCCGGCCCGCCCGGTCGCTGGGTGCCCGGGTCAAGCCCGGGCATGAGGATGCCCCCAATGAGGGTGGCTCACCCCACCAGCCGCGCCACCTCGTCCCGCAGCACCGGCACCAGCTCGGCCTCGAACCAGGGGTGGCGCTTCAGCCAGCCGGTATTGCGCCAGGAAGGGTGCGGCAGCGGCAGCAGGCGCGGCGCCTGCCGCGCGTCCCAGATCTCCCGCCAGCGTTCCACCCGTTCGCTCAGCCCGCCGCCGGCGAAGCGCACCAGCCCGAGCCGCTTGAGGTGATAGTCCTGCGCCGCCGCCCCCACCGCGACGACGAGATCGAACGGCGCCCGCGCCGCGAACAGCCGGTCGTGCCAGAGGCTGGCGCATTCCCGGCGCGGCGGCAGGTCGCCGCCCTTGGCGTCCTGCCCGGGAAAGCAGAAGCCCATCGCCGCCACCGCGATGCGGTCGGGGTCGTAAAACGTCTCCGGCGTCACCCCGAGCCAGTCGCGCAGCCGGTCGCCGGAGGCATCGGTGAAGGAGCGGCCGGAGGCGTGGACCTTGGTGCCCGGCGCCTGCCCGGCGATGAGGATGCGCGCGCGGGCCCCGACATGCAGCACCGGCCGCGGCGCATGCGGCAGCGGCTTTCCGCGCGGGCTCTCCACGCAGAAGCGGCAGGCATGGATGGCGGCGAGAAGGGTGTCGAGGTCGTCGGCGGGCATGGCGGTTAGATAGGCGCGGCAGGACCATCCGTCATCCCGCCCAGATCACCGTCATCCTGAGGTGCTGGCCACAGGCCAGCCTCGAAGGATGTCGTGCAGGGGCCTCACTCCGCCGGCCGTGGGTGCCGCGCCCGCCAGTCGGCGGGCATCTCGAACGGGCCGGCCCAGATGCCGGCACCGGCCGCCCGGGCCGATCGCTCCTCGCCGCGATAGGCGAGGCTCGTTGCCACCGCCCAACCCGTGCGCACCAGCGCGGCGCCGATATCGGCACCGTTCACCGCGCAGCGGGCGACGGCGCGGCCATAGCGGTCCTCGTCCACCGGGCGGCAGGTCACCTCGCCCTGCGCCACCAGCGCTTCCAGCGCCGCCCGCGCCTTCATCCCGCAGGGCCAGCTTTGCGCGCCCTCCCCGCAGCTCTGGTGCAGTTCCGGCGCGTCGAGCCCGTCAAGCCGCACCCGCTCGCCCGCCACTTCCAGGCTGTCGCCATCCGCCACCCGCACCTGCCCGGTGAGCGGGGGAATGAGGCGCTCCACCACCAGCGCCAGCACGACAAGGGCGGCCGCGAGGAGGATTCCGCGCCAGGTCTGCGGCCGCCAGCCGCGTGGTCGCCCGCTGCGCGGGGGGCGATGTCGTCGTCGATAGGTCAGCTTGTCGAACCGCATGGCGTCATCCCGGCCGAAGCGAAGCGCAGAGCCGGGATCGCTCGCCGGCTCCATCCCTTTTCCCCCCATGGCCGGGCTTGACCCGGCCACCCAGGCTTCTCCCGCGCACCCGCTGTCAAGTTCTGGATCCCCGGGTCAAGCCCGGGGATGAGGGACGGTGGATCACCCGCCCCGCCTCGCCGCACGCCCGTCCCCTCACGCCCCCGCCACGCCGGCTTCAGCGAAGGTCGCCATTCCGCCATGGCAGGCCAGCGCGGATTTGATGACGCCGATGGACAGCGCCGCGCCGGAGCCTTCCCCCAGCCGCATATCGAGATCGAGCAGCGGGCGCAGGCCGAGCCGCTCCAGCACCCGCCGATGCGCCGGCTCGGCCGAGACATGGCCGGCGAGGCAATGGTCGAGCGCGCGCGGGTCCAGCGCCTTCAGCACGGCGGCGGCCGCGGTGACGACATAGCCGTCGAGCACCACGGGCACGCGCTGCAGCCGCGCGGCGAGAATGGCGCCGGCCATCGCCGCCACTTCCCGCCCGCCGAGCTTGCGCAGCACTTCCAGCGGGTCGTCGAGATGGCCACGCGCGCGCACCACCGCCGCCCGCACCGCCGCAATCTTGCGCTCCAGCACCTCGCCCGTCGCGCCCGTGCCGGGGCCGACCCAATCGGCGGCATCCCCGCCATAAAGCCCGTGGAAGATGGCGGCGGCCACGGTGGTGTTGCCGATGCCCATTTCGCCGAGGCACAGCAGGTCCGGTTCGCCCGCCAGCGCCTCCATGCCGAAGGCCATGGTGCCGGCGCATTCGGCTTCCGTGAGCGCGTCCTCATCGACGATATCCGGCGTCGGCAAATCGAGCGCGAGGTCGAATACCCTGAGCCCGGCGCCGAACACGCCGCAAATCTGGTTCACCGCCGCCTTCCCCGCCGCGAAGGTGGCGACCATCTGCTTGGTCACCTCCGAGGGGTAAGGCGAGACGCCGCGCCCCGCCACGCCATGGGTGGCGGCGAACACGGCGACGGTCGGCCGGTTCACCTGCGGAATCTCCCGCCCCTGCCAGCCGGCGATGAAGACCGCGATCTCCTCCAGCCGCCCCAGCGCGCCGGGCGGTTTGACCAATTGCCCCTGCCGGGCGCTCGCCGCAGTGCGGGCGGCCGCGTCCGGGCCCGGCATCTGGGCCACGAGATTGCGGATGTCGTCGAAGGGCAGGCCGGTGGCGGAGCGCAGCATGGGAAGCCTCAGCAGCAGGACGGGCGGCGGCGGGACGGAACACGCCAAACCGGACGAAGAAGTGTCGCCTCGGGCGCCAAGGCGGGGTAGACCCTCGCCGAGGGACGCGCAACCCTCAGCATCGCAGCCGCCTCCTCGGAAAGGCGCATGGCAGCGCGCGGACGAGCAAGAAGGGGATCACGGATGGAAGCCCGTAAGGAGGCCCCCTTGGCCACGCCTCTCAACGCCTCTGCCGCCACGCCGCCGGACTTCGATGCCGCCTTTCGCGACCTTCTCGACACGCTGTTCGCCTGGCGGCGCGACGTGCGCTGCTTCCGCACCGACCCGCTGGACGAGGAAACGGTGCGCGCCCTGCTCGCCACCGCCTGCCGCGCGCCGAGCGTCGGCTACAGCCAGCCCTGGCGGCTGGTGCGGGTGCGCGATTGCGGGCGCCGCGCCGCCATCCGCGCCCTGTTCGAGACCGCCAATGCGCAGGCGCTGGCGCAGCAACCGGAGGAGCGCGCAAGCCTCTATGCACGGCTGAAGCTCGCCGGGCTGGACGATGCGCCCGAACATCTCGCCGTCTTCGTCGAGCCTGATCCCGCCACCGGCCATGGCCTCGGCCGCGCCACCATGCCGGAAACCGTCGCCTATTCCGCCGTGCTCGCCATCCATACGCTGTGGCTGGCGGCAGCGGCGCGCGGCATCGGCGTCGGCTGGGTGTCGATCCTCGACCCGCAGGCGGTGGGCGCGGCGCTGGACGTGCCGGCGCACTGGCAATTGGTCGGCTATCTCTGCCTCGGCTACGCCGCCGAAGCCTCCCCCGTGCCGGAGCTGGAGCGCGCGGGGTGGGAGCGCCGCCAGCCGCTGGCCGCGCTTCTGGTCGAGCGCTGAGGGACGAACGCGCATGCCCGTGCCCCTGCTCTCCGATGTGCCCGCCGCGCTGCGCTTTCTCTCGCGCCTGCCGGTGCGGCTCCCCTCCGAACCCCGTGAGGACGGCCCGCCGGACCTCGACCGGCTCGGCCCCGCTCTTCCGCTGGCCGGCGCGGTGCTGGGGCTGATCGCCGCCGCGGTGCTGCTGCTCGCCCATGCGGTGGGACTGGGGGATTTTCTTGCCGCGACACTGGCGGTCACCGTGCTGGTGGCGATCACGGGCGCGCTGCATGAGGACGGGCTGTCGGATGTCGCCGACGCGCTCGGCGGCTGGACCGTGGAGCGGCGGCTGGCGATCATGAAGGACAGCCGCGTCGGCGCCTTCGGGGTCTGCGCGCTCATCCTCGCCTTCGCGCTGCGGATCGGCGTGCTGGCGGGCCTGCTCGCCGTCGGCCCGGCGGTGGCGGCGGCGGGGCTCGTCGCGGCGGTCAGCGTCTCCCGCCTCGCCGGATTGTGGATGCTGGCCGCCCTCCCCTTCGCCCGGACGGACGGTCTCGCCCGCAGCGCCGGGGTGCCAAGCGCGACGAGCCGGTGGCGGGCGCTCGGGGTCGGCCTCCTCGTCGCCTTCGGTCTCATCGTCCACCCCATCGGCCTCATCGGTCTTCTGGTCGCCAGCGCTTTCGCGGTCGTGATCTTCCTTGGCGTGGTGCGCCTTGCGCGCGCCCAATTCGGCGGACAGACCGGCGATGTCGCGGGCGCCGCGACGCTTCTCGTCGAAATCGCCTTCCTCCTCGGCCTGCTTATCGTCGCGCATTGACCCTTTCCGCCCGCCGGGGCTTAACCGGATGGACAGGAAAATGCGTCAGGATGAGCCGTCCCTTAGCGTACCGAATCATGCCGCAAACCCTTTCCACACCTTGCGTTTCCGTCTGCACGCTGGATGCCGCCGGGCGGACCTGCCTCGGCTGCGGCCGCACTCTGGAGGAGATCGGCGCGTGGCCAGCGCTCAGCGAAACCGAGCGGCGCGCCATCATGGCCCGCCTGTCCGCCCGGCCGGCAGGAGCCTCGCAATGAACGCCGATCGCCTGATGTGGATCGTCGTCATCGGCCTCGCCGCCGGCATCGGCCTGGTGTTTTTCGCGTCACGCTATGGCGATGTCGCGGGCCTCGGCGCTAACGACTTGGCGCAGCTTGTGTTTTACGGCTCGCTTCTGCTCGTCGTCGGCGCCAGCGTGTTCGCCACCTTCACCGGCAGGCTGGGCGAAGCGCTGCGCGCGGCCGGGCTGTGGCTGGCGATTTTCGCTGTTCTGGCCGTGGGTTACACCTATCGCATCGAACTGCACGCCGTCGCCTACCGTGTGCTGGCCGAACTCGCCCCGGGCTACGCGGTCCCACTGGCCAGCGACGGCCCCGCCGTCGAAGTCGCCCGCGCCCGCGACGGCGATTTCAACGTGCGCGTCGAGATCAACGGCACGCGGATCCCCATGCTGGTGGACACCGGCGCGTCCAGTGTGGTGCTGACGCCGGAGGATGCGGTGGCGGTGGGCCTGCCGCTGGAATTCCTCAGCTATGACATACCCATAGATACCGCCAACGGCCGTGGCCGCGCGGCGGCGGTGGTGCTTCAGCGCATCGGCATCGCCGGCTCGATCGACGAGCGCGACGTGCCCGCCCTCGTCGCCAGCCCCGGCACCCTCAAGCACAGCCTGCTCGGCATGACCTTCCTCTCCCGCCTCGGCAGTTTCGAAATCCGCGGGGAAAAGCTGGTAATGCGGGCGAAGGTGGTGGACTAGGTTCAGGCGATCCGTCGGCGCGCCGGCGTCGAAAAACCGCCGCCAGTGACGTAAGATGGTCCGAATACCCCCGCCTCAGGGCCGGCGAAACCGCTTGAAACAACGATTTATGTCGAAAAATCCGCCGCTTACCTTCTCCGTGGCCCCTATGATGGACTGGACCGACCGGCACTGCCGGGCGTTCCACCGGGTGCTTTCGGCGCGCGCGCTGCTGTACACGGAGATGGTGACGGCGAATGCGGTGATCTTCGGCGATCGCGACCGGCTGCTCGGCTATTCCCCGCAGGAGCACCCCATCGCCGTGCAACTCGGCGGATCGGACCCGGAAGCGCTGGCCAAGGCGGCGGCGATCTGCGCCGATTGGGGCTATGACGAGATCAACCTCAATGTCGGCTGCCCCTCGGACCGCGTGCAGGGCGGCAATTTCGGCGCCTGCCTGATGCGCGATCCCGCGCTGGTGGCCGCCTGCGTCGCGGCGATGAAGGCGGAGGTGGCGATCCCGGTCACGGTGAAATGCCGCTTGGGCGTCGACGAGCAAGACCCGGAAGAGGCGCTCGACGCCCTCGCCGACGCCGTGCTCGCGGCCGGCGCGGACGGGCTCATCGTCCATGCCCGCAAGGCCTGGCTGCAAGGGCTCTCCCCGAAGGAGAACCGCGACATTCCCCCGCTCGACTACGACCGGGTGTATCGCCTCAAGGCCCGCCTGCCCGGCGTGCCCATCAGCCTGAATGGCGGGCTCACCACGCTCGAGACGGCGCAGGCGCAGCTTGCTCATGTCCATGGCGTGATGCTGGGCCGCGCCGCCTATCAGCAGCCGGAACTGCTGCTGCGGGTCGACAGCCTGTTCTTCGGCGAGGCGGACGGGCACGCCGACGCCTTCGCGGCGGTGGAAGCGTTCGAACCCTACATCGCCGCCCATCTCGCCACGGGCGGGCGGTTGCACGACATCACCCGCCACATGCTCGGCCTGTTTCCCGGCCGTCCCGGCGCGCGCGCCTTCCGCCGCCACCTCGCCATTGAGGGTGTCAAGCCGGAAGCGGGGCTCGATGTGCTGCGAAATGCCGTCAATGAGGTCCGCCGGGCCGAAGAACGCCGGTCGCTTGTGGCGTGAATCCGTGCCATCACGGCAGGCCGATGGAACGGCGTGACGTGGTGGCGTGATGGTACAGGCGATTCCTCTCGAACATCTGGTGTGGCTGTCCGGCGTGCTGCTGGTGGCGGGGCTGGCCACCGGCATTCTCGCCGGCCTGTTCGGCATTGGCGGCGGCGCCATCGTCGTGCCGGTGCTGTACGAGGTGTTCGGCGCGGTGGGGGTTGACGATTCCGAGCGCATGCATCTCTCGGTCGGCACCGCGCTCGCCATCATCGTGCCGACCGCGCTGCGTTCCTATTTCGCCCATCGGCGCCGCACCAAGATCGACAATTCCATCATGCGGCAATGGGCGGCCCCGCTGATTGCCGGCGTGGTGGCGGGCACCGCGCTGGCGGCGGTGTCGCCGGATGTGGTGCTGAAGATCGCCTTCGTGCTGTTCGCGGCCCTGATGTCGTCGAAGCTGCTGTTCGGCCGGGATCACTGGGTGCTGGCGGAGACGCTGCCGGGCCGGCTGCCGATGACGCTCTACGGCTTCGGCATCGGCGCCTCGGCGCCGCTCATCGGCATTTCCGGCGGCGGCATCGCCACCGTGGTGCTGACCCTCTACCGGGTGCCGATCCACACCGCCATCGCCACCTCGGCCGGGCTCGGGGCTCTGATCGCGGTGCCGGGTACGCTCGGCTACATCATCAGCGGCATCCCGCATCTCGACGATCTGCCGCCCTTCTCGCTCGGCTATGTCTCGCTGCCAGGGCTGGTGCTGGTGGGCGGCATCGCCACGCTAGCGGCGCCGCTGGGCGCGCGGCTGGCGCACGGCTTCACCAAGCGCCAGCTTGAGGTCGGGTTCGGCCTCTATCTGCTCATCGTCGGCCTGCGCTTCGTGGTGGCGCTGGTCGCGCGGTGACGCCGCCCGGCCCGGCCTTTGCCGACGTGCCCGGTCAGAGGCCCCGTGCCGGCCTGGGTGGCCGGCCGCCGAATCCGCGGACAGAAGCAAGACGCTGGCGAACAGCTCCACCTGCCGAGATCATGTCGCGATCAAAATGTTGTTTTAGTAACATTTAAAGCCAGATAACGCTCATAACCATAGCGCGCAGCGAGGACACCTCCCCCTGCCGCCGGCGACGTGACCGGGGTTCGCGCAATGTCATCATGGGCCCCGGGCCATGCGCACCGAGGCCGAAATCCTGACGGAACAGGCGGCGACCGCTGGCGCACGGCCGGTCGAAGCCGCGATAAAATGGAAATATATCAGACGCTTATCCCTCTATCTCAAGGCGCCCGACCCCGCTCGCCTGCAACACGCCCCCTTGGCGGCGTCACCTCGGCGGCCCTTCTGTTGGCAAAAAGCCACACAAAGCTCGCAGCCCGACTGCAAAGGTGCTTGAGCACCACAGGCCTGTCGGACCCCCTCAAAAATGTAATCTAAGTTACATACTGATCTGCCAAATCGACAGTCCTCGATCAACGCCGACCGAAATCCGGAAGCCAGTGTCGCTTTCCGGGCCGGGCGCGGCACTCCGGGCGCATGGGGACTGCATGATGACTCTTGGGAAAACCCGCCACCGACGTGACTTCAGCCTCGCCACACTCAGCTCCCGCCTCCTGTGCGGGGCGGCGATGACGGTGCTCGGCACTGTTGCCGCCCAGGCGGAGGACGGAACGCTCCGTATCCTGACGCTGAACACCTGGGGCGACCAGTACGCCAATAATCTCGGCGTCACCTCGGACTTTTTCATCAACGGCAATTACGACATCATCGCCCTGCAGGAATCGCGCACCAATACCAAGTACATTCCCGGCCTGACGCAGATGCTCGGCGACGCCGGCCTCGGCACCTATGCCGGCACGCAGATCAGCGATGTCAGCGTGCTCAGCCGGCTGTCCGGCAGCTTCGGCTCCAGCACGCTCGGCGATGCCGTCGCCTACCAGAAGATCGATGCGCAGAACGGCGTGCCGCAGACCATCATCGGCTCGGTGCATCTCAACTATTACGACGAGCCCAATGTCCGGCTCAACGAGGTCAAGGGTCTCAATAGCTGGGCGGCCAGTTCCGACACGCCGATCATCCTCGTCGGCGACTTCAACGCCGGCGACGTGTCCGAGCGCGGCCTGCACAATGCCGATCAGCAGTCCTATCTCTTCGCCCGCACCATCGTCGACAGCGGCTCCTCGGCGCTGTGGAAGCAACTGGCCAAGGAATACACTCCGGA
Organism: Ancylobacter polymorphus; assembly: GCF_022836935.1. Lineage (NCBI taxonomy): Bacteria > Pseudomonadati > Pseudomonadota > Alphaproteobacteria > Hyphomicrobiales > Xanthobacteraceae > Ancylobacter > Ancylobacter polymorphus. The sequence continues at coordinate 4,109,387 of NZ_CP083239.1, forward strand.
AGGCAAGGCGAGCCAGTATGAGGCCTACGCCGCCTCGATGCAGGTGGTGGACGGCAATGGCACGGTGCATTACCGCAACGTGATCCAGGCCTATTTCGACGCCAACCGCAACGAGTTCCCCGGCAAGACCAGCATCTCGCAGCTCAGCTGGCGTCAGTGGGAGCAGATCATCGCCAAGGACATGGCGCAGAACGGCATCACCTTCGAGGACGAGACCTATCCGGTGGCCTCGAACACGCCGGTGACGATGAACGTGCTGAAGAAACAGTACATGCTGCTGACCACTGCGGCGGAGCGCGAGCCCTTCGCCCCGCACGAGCTGAAGGACGGCACCACCACCTGGCCCTCGGCCGGCGAGGATGCCACCAACACCTGGACCAGCTGGGACCGGGTGACGATCGACCATTTCATGGTCTCCCGCCCGTTCGGCAAGTGGTACACCATCGTCGACGATCCCAAGGACGCCTATACCGGCGTGCTCGACGATGTCGGCTTCATCAATGACGGCAGCGCCCCGCTGGCCGACCATGAGCCCGTCGCCCACACGCTGAAATGGATCGGCCCGGCGCTGGAGACCTATACCGAGACGGTGGACAGCAAGGACGTGGAGAAAACCCGCCTCGTCTGGGGTTCCGACGCCACCGTGTTCGAGGAGAAGAACAAGGAGTTCTACCTCACGCGCAACAATATGCGCACCGATGTCTATCTCGGACAGATCTCCGACGAGAACGGCAATCCGATCCTTACCGGCCTGACGCTGGAAGAGAAGAAGACGCTGCTGGACTGCACGAGCACCGACCCGCGCTTCCAGCAGGCGATCCGCGACTACTGCATCGACGACCACAGCTTCATCGGCCAGACGCTGGTGACCGATGGCGGCACGCTCATCGTCGACGAGGACGCCGCGCTCGGCACCTCGGCGGCCAGCCTGCATCTCGACAATGGCACGCTGCGCATTGCCGGCACGGCCATGACGCTGCTCGACCGCGCCGTCGTGCTGGAAGCCGGCGGCGGCGGCATCGAGGTCGCCGCGGCGGACAATGCCGTGGCGATCGGCCGGGTGATTTCCGGCACCGGCAGCCTGACCAAACTGGGCGAGGGTGCGCTGGGCCTGTTCGGCCAGAATACCTATAGCGGCGAGACCAAGGTCGAAGCGGGCCTGCTGGTGGTCAACGGGTCGATCGCCACCTCGTCTCTCACCACCGTCTTCGACGGCGCCGCCCTGGCCGGCACCGGCACGGTGGGCCATCTGCGCGTCGCCTCCGGCGGCACGCTCGCGCCCGGCCAGTCCATCGGCACGCTCAATGTGGCGGGCAACCTGACCTTCGCCGCCGGTTCCCTCTATCAGGTGGAACTGAACGCCGAGGGCAAGAGCGACCTCGTTGCCGTCACCGGCGCTACCACCATCGAAGGTGGCAGCGTGATCGGCATCGCGGCCGGCGGCAACTATCTGCCGGAAACCGCCTACACCATCCTTACCTCGGCCGGCGGCATCGACGGGGCGTTCGCTGATGTGACCTCCAACCTCGCCTTCCTCGACCCGACGCTGGCCTATGGCGCGACCGACATCCGGCTCACCATGGCGCGCAACGACACCGCCTTCGACAAGGTGGGCTACACCCGCAACCAGCAGGCGGCGGCGCGCGGGGCCGAAAGCCTCGGCTATGGCAATGCGCTCTACAACGCCATCGTCATGCAGGACGCGGCGACGGCGCGGGGCATCTTCAGCCAGATCGGTGGCGAGGTGCACGCTTCCACGTCCGGCGTGCTGGTCAGCACCAGCCGCTTCGTCCGCGACGCGATGGACGACCGGCTGCGTGCCTCAGCGGGCGAGACTCTGATTTCCGATATGGCCGTGGCCAGCCTCGACACCAAGGCGCCCCGCCCGGTGGCGGCGGACACCAAGGGTGTCGCCATGTGGATGCGCGGCTTCGGCAGCTGGAACACGGTCGACGGCGACAACAACGCCGACGGTCTCACCAGCAACACCGGCGGTGTCCTCGGCGGCCTCGATGCCGGGCTGCCGGGCAATTGGCGCGTGGGCATGCTGGCCGGCTACAGCCAGACCTCGGTCAGCCTCGACGACCTCGCCGCCAGCGCGGACAGCGACAACGTCCATCTCGGCCTCTATGCCGGCACGCAGGCTGGTCCGGTCGGGGTGCGCCTCGGCGCCGCCTATACCTGGCACACCATCGACAGCCTGCGTCAGGTCAACATCCCGACCATCAGCGAGCGGCTCACCGCCGATTACGATGCCGCGACCTCGCAGGTCTTCGGCGAACTCGGCTACCGCTTCGAGAACGGCACGGCGGTGTTCGAACCCTTCGTCAATCTCGCCTATGTCCACTTCAGCAATGACGCCTTCGCCGAGCAGGGCGGCGTCACCGCGCTGGGCGGGCAGAGCGACAGCCTCGACACCTTCTTCACCACGCTGGGGCTGCGCGCCTCCACGCGCTTCAACGTCGGGGGAATGCAGGCCACGCTGCGCGGCACGGTCGGCTGGCAGCATGCTTCGGGCGACATCACGCCCGAAGCCTCGCTCGCCTTCATCGGCGGCGACGTGTTCTCGGTCGCCGGCGCGCCGATCGCGGAAAATGTCGCGGTGCTCGGCGCGCGGATCGAATTCGCCGCCACGGAACATGCTACCGTCAGCATCGGCTATGACGGGCAGTTCGGCTCCGGCCAGAGCGACAACGGCCTCACGGGGACGCTGAGCGTCAAGTTCTGACGCACGGCGCTTCCGCCTCTAACTCCGCCGGCCGGAACACGTATCCGGCCGGCGCCGAGCCGTCTCGACCCATGCGGCACCTGATGGACGCCGCATGGGTCGCTGACTATTCTGACGCTGTGCTTTCGAGAGCCGACATGCTGATGCGCGACGACGAGCGGGACGACGAGGGCAAGAAGGCGCGCCGCCGCGCCTTTCTGGTGCAGTATCTCGACCAGAACCGCTACATCTCGATCGAGGAGATCGCGAGCCGCTTTTCGGTGACGACCCAGACCGCGCGGCGCGACATCGTCGCGCTGGAGCTGGAGGGTAAGGTGCGCCGGCTGCATGGCGGCGCCGTGGCCTCGACCCCGATCGACCCCACCGTCTACCGGCAGCGCCGCATCGCCAATGCGCAGGCCAAGGAGGCCATCGGCGCCGCCGTCGCCCGGCTCGTGCCCGACAATGCCTCGGTCTTCCTCGACACCGGCACGACCTGCGAGGCGGTGGCCCGCGCGCTCATCGACCACACGGCGCTGCGCGTTGTCACCTACAGCCTGCGCGTCGCTTCGACGCTGAGCGACCGCACCGATTTCACCATCGCCGTGCCCGGCGGCTTCGTCCGGCAGGTGGATGGCGGCGTGTTCAGCCAGACCTCGGCCGAGTTCATCCAGGCGTTCAAATTCGACTTCGTCGTCATCTCGGTCAGCGGCATCGACGAGGATGGCGATATCGGCGATGACGACTATGCCGAAGTCGCCGCCGTGCGCGCCGCGATGATGCAGGCGGGGCGGGTCATCCTCGCCATCGACAGCAGCAAGTTCGGCCGGCGCGGGCTGGTACGGCTGGGATCGCTGCGCGACATCGACCTGCTGGTCACCGAGGCCGCCCCGGTCGGCGACCTCGCCAGCGTCGCCGAGAAGAGCGGGGTCAAACTCCACCTCGCGCGGATGGAGCCGGCCTGAGCGCGCCTTGCCGAACGCCCCCGTCTTGATCGCGCCAGGCACACACGCGGCCGAACGCCGTCACGCCGGTCAGCATCGCCTGGAAAAACGGGGCGGTCCATGGCCGCCCCGTTTTCCATCGCCGTCTTGTTGCTCACACACGCGGCTTCTTGCGGCCGGAACCCCGCTCGGGTGCCCCGGTTTCCGCCGGCGCGGTCGCCGCGTCCGGGCGGTGCGGAATCTGCATCTCGCCCTGATCGGTGAGGGTCGGAAACTCACCAGCATTGGTCAGCGCCTCGATCGGCTCGACCGGCGGCGACGCGGTTTCCTCTACCGACAGCAAGGTCTCCGGGCGCCCTTCCTCGATCGCCACAATCTCCTTCGCCTGCACCCAATGATCCTCGGCCCGGCCGTCCGGGCGGCCTTCCTGCTCCCACAATTGGTGAGCCCGCGCGCGTATGGTGTCTTCTCGGTCGTCCATGGGGTTCCTCCCGCTTGTCGAGCCAGAACGCGCCGGGTGCGAGGACCGTTCCGGCCGGAACCCGCGTCAGCCCGGCACGTTGAGCGTCACTGCCCCGGAGGCGCGTTCATCGACATGGCCGAAAAAACCACCATAAGGCGCCTGGCGCGCCGCTTCGATCTCAAGATCGTCTCACCCACCAGCCTCACCATCCGCCGCAAGCGGCGCGGGCGTGGCTTCAGCTACGAGACCGCCGACGGCACCGCGCTGAAGGACGCGGAGGAACTGGCAAGGCTGCGGCGGCTCGCCGTGCCGCCGGCCTACCGCAATGTGTGCTTCGCCGCCGATCCGCGCGCCCATCTCCAGGCCGTCGGCGAGGATGCGGCCGGGCGGCTGCAATACCGCTATCACCCGGATTGGACGCTGGTGCGCGAGACGCTGAAGGCCGACCGGCTCTCCGGCCTCGCGCAAGCGCTGCCCCGTATCCTGCGCAGCGTGCGCCGCGAATTGCGCCAGCCCTCCTCCCCCCGCCGTTTCGCCCTTGCGGCCGTGGTGCAGCTCGTCGCGCTCACCGCGATCCGTGCCGGCAGCGAGGAATATGCGCTGGAGCATGGCACGCGCGGGGCGACGACCCTGCTCAAATCGCATCTGCGGCTGAAGGACGACGAGGTGGCGCTGGCCTTCAAGGGCAAGGGCGGCAAGGCCATCCGCAAGCAGTGCCGCGACGCCGATCTCGCCCGCGCGCTGGCCCAGCTGAAGGAGATTCCCGGCGCGCGCCTGTTCAAATACCGGGGCGAGGATGGCGGCGTCCACGCGGTGCGTGGCTCCGACGTGAACGCCTTTCTGAAAGCCGTCAGCGGGCAGGCCATATCGCTGAAGGACTTCCGCACCCTGACGGCGTCGCTGGGCGTGCTCGACCGGCTGGGCCGGCTGGAGCCGGCGGGGAGCGAGCGCGGCCGCCGGCAGCAGATCCGTCAGGCCATCGCCCCCCTCGCCGACGAACTCGCCAACACGCTCACGGTCTGCCGCACCAGCTATGTGCATGACAGCGTAATCTCCGCTTTCGAGGCCGGCACGCTGGCAAAATCCGGCCCGGAAGCCCGCTCGCCGCTCGCGCGGATGCAATTGCTGTCCGAACTGCTGCGCAGCAAAGGCTGCCGCCCGGCCTGCGCTGCAAAGAGCGTTGCCCGCCGCCGGATGGCGGGAGCGGCCGAGGCGACAGCGCCCTAGGCGCCCGCGAGCAAGACCGAAGGGTATCTGTCGGCGGGCGGTGCTGGTGCCACCGCGCATGGCGGGTGCTTGCGCACAAATGGTAGCGCAATAGCAACTGAAGCCGATTTATTCAAACCAAGATGCGGTGGTTACATGATACATCGCGACAAGTATTTGCATATGGACCCTGAAACGCTGGCGACACGGAAAGGAACCTTCCCGGTTACTGCCACTTAGCGAGGGGTAGAGCGCGATCTGGCGCCGCAGCGCCACACGCCGCGCGTCCAGGAAATGGAGACGACAATGAAAACCCTCAAGCTGCTCACCGTGGCACTCATCACTGCTGCCCCGCTTTCCGTGCTTCCGGCCGCCGCGCAGTCGGTCGGCGAGAAGACCGGCGTGAATGCGGTACTCGGCGTCAGCCCTTCCACCACCGATTTCGTCACCCAGGCGGCGGTCAGCGGCATGTTCGAGATCCAGTCGAGCGAACTGGCGCTTGAGCGCGGCGACGCCGCCACCAAGGCCTTCGCGCAGCAGATGATCACCGCGCACCGCAAGGCCTCCGAGGAGCTGAAGGGATTGGTGACGAGCGCCAACATCAACGTCACCCTGCCGGCGACGCTCGACAGCGCGCATCAGGAGACGATGGACGATCTGCGCAAGCTGCAGGGGGCCGAATTCAACGAGGAATATATCGACGAGCAGGTCGACGCGCATGAAGATGCCGTCTCGCTGTTCGAGCGCTATGCCGAAGGCGGCGACAATGCCACGCTGAAGGCCTGGGCGGCGAAGATGCTTCCCGAACTCAAGCACCATCTCGACATGGCCAAGAAGCTCGACAAGTGAGCCGTCCGCGCCTCGAAGATGTCCCACGTCGCGCAGGGCGAGGTCCGATCGCCCGGCGGTAGTTAAGTCGAGGAGACCGCGCAGCTCCTGCGCGGTCTCCTCGAAGCGGCCCGTCGGCCGCACTGCCGTTTCAGGGCTTGAGCACGACCTTGATGCAGCCATCCTGCTTGTCGCGGAAGGTCGTGTAGAGGTCGGGGCCGTCTTCCAGCGAGGCGCGGTGGGTGATGACGAAGGAGGGGTCGATCTCACCCTTTTCGATGCGCTCCATCAGCGGGGCGAGATAATGCTGCACCGGCGTCTGGGCCATGCGGAAACGAAGGCCGCGATTGATCGCCGAGCCCATCGGCACCTTGTCGAGGAAGCCGCCATAGACGCCGACAATCGAAACCGTTCCGAAATTGCGGCAGCAATGGATCGCCTGACGCAGCACATGCGGACGGTCGGTGCCCATGAACAGCGCGGTCTTTACCCGGTCGACCACGGAATCGGCGCTCGCGGTCGCGTCGGCCTCGGTGCCGACGGCGTCGATGCAGGCATCCGCCCCGCGCCCCTGGGTCAGTTCCATCAGGCGGTCATAGATATCCTCCTCATGGAAATCGAGCGTCACCGCCCCGCCGGCGCGCGCCATGGCGAGCCGCTCGGGAACGGTGTCGATGGCGATGACCCGCTCGGCGCCGAGCAGAAAGGCGGAGCGGATCGCCATCTGCCCCACCGGGCCGCAGCCCCAGATGGCGATGGTGTCGCCTGGCTGGATGTCGCAGAATTCCGCCGCCATGTAGCCGGTGGGGAAGATGTCGGAGAGGAACAGCGCCTGCTCGTCGGTGAGCGTGTCCGGCACCTTGATCGGGCCGACATCGGCATAGGGCACGCGCAGATATTCCGCCTGCCCGCCGGCATAGCCGCCCAGAAGATGCGAATAGCCGAACAGGCCGCCGGGCGAATTGCCCCACAGCTTCATCGCCTTGGCACGGTCGGGATTGGTGCGCTCGCAGCCGGAGAAATAGCCGCGCTTGCAGAAGAAGCACTCGCCGCAGGAAATGGTGAACGGCACCACCACCCGGTCGCCGACCTTGAGCTTGCTGTTGCCGGCGCCGACCTCGACCACCTCGCCCATGGTTTCATGGCCGATCACGTCGCCATGCTGCATGCCGGGAATGATGCCGCCATAGATATGCAGGTCCGACCCGCAAATCGCACAGGCCGTGACCTTGATGATGGCGTCGCGGGCGTCCTCGATGGTGGGATCGGGCACGCTCTCGCAGCGTATGTCGCCCTTGCCGTGCCAGGTCAGCGCTTTCATGGGGGCTCCTCGTCCTCTGATTGCGAGGGCTAATCCCCAAATCTGCGAGACGTTCCGGCCTGGCGAGGCCGGAGACGGGGTCAAATCCCGGCGCGGTACCCCGCACCCATTTCCCGGCAAAACCCTACCAAACCCATGCGAAGAAACCGGGTTGCGCGCGACAGATACTCAGGCGAGTCCGCGCCGGAGGATGGCGAGCCAGTCGGCCTCCGTCACCACTCCCAGAGGGCGCCCGGCGGCATCGATGATGAAGACCGCATGGACGCGATCCTTGGCGAAGCGGTCGAGCAGGGCAATGGCCGGTGTATCCGGCGCGGCCGTGCTGGCCGGCGTCATCGCCTCCACCAAGGTTGTGGCCGGCGAGACCAACTCACGCAGGCCCACGGCGCCGACGATCCGTCCCGCATCGTCGAGGACGGGCAGACGGCGCACATCGTGTTGGACAAGGAGCGCGCGCACCTCCTCCACCGTCATGGAAAGCTGCGCCGCGATGATGCCCGCATGCATGACATCGGCGCAGGAGAGATCGCGGTAGGAACGCGCCAGTGCCCCCTGCTCCATGTCGCGCAGCAGCCGCTCAAGATCGTTCACGTCAATGTCGAAGGTCTCGCCCGTGCGCTCCAGAGCGGCGGCAAGGTCCGCCTTGCTGAACGTCCACGGCATCTCCTTCGCCGGCTTCGCGGGTGGGGCGGGGACATGCGGATACACATGGCCGGAAAAGCGATGATAGACCCAGGCGGAAGCCACCAGCACCACCGCATTCGCGCCGACGGGCAGGAAGGGGAAGACGAAGCCGGAGGTGGCGCCCGCGAACAGGCCCACCAGCGCAGCGGCGCCACCCGGCGGGTGCAGGCAGCGCAGCAGCGACATGACCGCGATGGCGCCGCCGACGGCGATGCCGGCGGAGAGCGGCGACAGCGGCATGAGATGCGCCACCAGAACGCCGACCAGCGCAGAAAGCGTGTTGCCGCCAATGGCCGGCCAGGGCTGCGCCATCGGGCTCGACGGCACCGCGAACAGCAACACGGCTGAGGCTCCCATGGGCGGCACCAGCCAGAGCAGATGCTGCGGATCCGTCGCCGCAAAGGCGCAGATCAGGCCGGTGAGCGCGATGCCGACCAGCGCCCCGGCGCAGGCGAGCAGCCGATCACGCAGGCTCGCGCCAGCGAGGATGGGACGGAACAGTCTTAGGCGGGAACTGACAGACAAGGCGGCCTCCAAGAAAACGGCATGCTCTGGCGCGGCTTAGATGCGGAGCGGCGCGCCGAGGGTCGGCTGTATGTCACGCGGCGAGCGGCGGCGTGGGGTGAGGAACGTTCTGGCCCTCATCAGGCGGCTCCGGCGCCCGGCGCCGCGATGCCGAGGGAGAGAATGAGGCGCTGAAAGCCCGGTTTTCGCTCCACGAGATCGGCCACGGTATAGCTGTCCAGCACCGCGAAGAAGGCGTCCATGGCCTCGTTGAGCACGGGCAGGACGCCGCAGCCGCCGGCCAGCGCGCAGCCCTCGCAGCCGACCAGGCAGTCATCGCCCTCGGTATGACGCAGCAACTCGCCCACGCGGATCGTCCCGGCGGGCCGGCCCAGCCGGTAACCGCCGGCGCGCCCACGCACGCTGGCGACATAGCCCGCTTTGCCGAGGTCGTGCAGCACCTTCATCAGATGGTTCTGCGAAATCGAATAGGCTGCCGCCATTTCCGAAATCGCGCAGAGCCGGTCGCCCCGCGCTGCGAGGTAGATCAGCACGCGCAAGGCGTAATCGGAATAGCGCGTCAGCTGCATGGCTGTCTGGAGGCTTTCCAGTCGGAAAATACATGTATAGCGTATACATGATTTCAGGGGAGGCAAGGGATGACCGACAGCAGCGGCCAAACGCGGATGAAGGATTCAGAGTCGGGCGTGCGGCCCTTTGTGATCGAGCGCCGCGAGCGGGAGAGCGATGTCATCACCTCTTTCGTGCTGCGCCCCCGCGACGGGCGCCCGCCCGCGCCGCATATTGCCGGCCAGCACCTGACGCTGTTCGTCGACATTCCCGGCGCGGGACGGCAGAAGCGCAACTACACCATCTCCACCGCGCCCAATGGCGAGACCTACCGCATCTCGGTGAAGCGCGAGCCGGAAGGGCTGGTGTCGAAATGGCTGCATGACGTGGCGCGCGAGGAAACAGTGCTGGACATAGCCGCGCCGTCCGGCAGCTTCGTGCTGCCGGCGGACGATGCGCGCCCGCTGGTCATGCTCAGCGCCGGCGTCGGGCTGACGCCGATGGTGGCGATGCTGGAAGCGCTGGCCGCCGATCATCGCACGCCGCGGCTGCAGTTCATCCATTGCACCCAGAGCCGCGCCACCCAGGCCTTCGGCGCCCAACTGCGCTCCCTCGCCGCCGCGCTGGGCGTCGAGACGGCCGTCTTCCATACGCGGGCGAAAGATGGCGAGGTCGACGATGATGTCGTCGCCGGGCACCTGACGCCCGACTGGCTGCTGGCCCATTCCGCCGTCGCCGAGGCGGAGTATTTTGTCTGCGGCCCCACCCGCTTTCTCAGGCTCTTCGTGCCCGCCCTCGCCAAGGCGGGGGTTCCGCCGGAAAGGCTGCATTACGAGTTCTTCGGCGCCGTGGAAGACCTGTTCGACGAGCCGCCGCCGGCTGGCACCGCCCCGTCCTCCCCACCCTCCACCGTGACGGAGCGCCACTCGCGCACCGTCGGCAACATCACCCGCGCGGCGATCAGCGACGCGCTGCTCGACAGCGCGGCCGATGCCGTCGTGGTCAGCGATGCCGAGGGGGATATCGTGCTGTGGAACCCCGGCGCCGAGCGGATTTTCGGCTTCACCGAGGAGGAGGCGCTGGGCCGCTCGCTCGACATCATCATTCCCGAGCCGTTCCGCGCCCGGCATTGGGAGGGCTATCGCGAGACCGTCGCCTCCGGCCAGAGCCGCTACGGCGCCGGCGACATGCTCGCCGTGCCGGGGCTCACGAGCGACGGACGGCGCATCTCGCTGGAATTCACCATCGCCCTCATCAAGGATCCGGCCGGCAAGGTCACCGGCATGGCCGCCGTGCTGCGGGACATCACCCCCCGCTTCGAGGAGATGAAGGCGCTTAAGAAAAAGGTGGCGGAGCTTCAGTCCGCGCCCTGACGCTGGGAGGCTCCATGGATCGTTTCGTCGTCATTTCCGGCTGCTCGGGCGGGGGCAAGTCGACGCTGCTGGCCGAACTCGCGCGGCGTGGCTTCGCGACGGTCGAGGAGCCCGGGCGTCGCATCGTTGCCGAGCAGCTAAGCGCGGGCGGGACGGACCTGCCGTGGGTCGACCTCGCCGGCTTTGCCCGCCGCGCCGTCAGCCTCGCGCAGCAGGACCGGGTGGCGGCGCAAAACCGGAGCGGCTGGGTGTTCTTCGATCGCGGGCTGGTCGACGCCGCCGCCGCCCTGGCCTTCGCGACGGGAGAACCCTTGGACGCCGCGCTCTGCGCCGCACATCGCTCCAACAGGCGGGTGTTCCTGACGCCGCCCTGGCCGGAAATCTTTGCCGGCGATGACGCGCGCCGACACGACCTCACCGCCGCGATGGCCGAGTATGAGCGCCTGCTCCGTGTCTATCCGGACCTGGGTTATGAGGTCACGCTGCTCCCAAAGTTGTCAGTCGCGGCGCGTGCGGATTTCCTCCTCGCCACGCTGGGCGCCACCGATGCCTCCGATCCGCCGCCGTGACGCCCCCAACGACGCAAAAGGGGCAGGCGCGCACCGCCTGCCCCCTCCCTAGACTGCCTATTACGGCCGCAGCCGCGCTCACCAGCGGCTGGTGTGGCGATCACGGCCAATGAAATAGCCCACGACCACGCCGGCGAGCGCAGCCGTCACCATGCCCGGCAGCACGTCGATGCGGTTGGCGACCGCCGCGTTCCCCGCAGCATAGAGGCCAGAAGCGCGATCGGCCGCCTCATGCATGCCTTCCCGTACCGCTTCGCCGGCTGAGGACATGTTGCGACCCGTCTCGCGCACCAGCGCGTCGGCGCTGGAAGGAAGATTCTCGTTGATCTTGTTGGCGTCGGCCATGGGAATGCTCCTGCTGACATGAACTGCCGGAACAACGCCGCCCCCCGAGGAGCGTTCCCACCGCGCGGTCTTCACCCCGCGCTGATGACAAAGGGAGCGACGATCCGCTCCTCGCAATCCTCCGTGGTACCGGCCTGCCAGGACTGCACGAAGAAGCGCCCCGCCCCGCCAAGCCCGATGATCGGCGTGTGCCAAACCCCTCGCCCATAGACCACCCCGCCGCCGGCAAAGGCGAAGGCCCGCAGCGTGCCGAGGTCGGGGCGGCCCTCCCCGTCATCCAGTGCGACGGCGAGGATGAAACTCTCCCCCTGCATGGCGATGATGGCCTGCTGCGAAAACGCATGGCGTTCCAACAGCCGCACGGTGAGCGGCAGCGCCTGCGGCGCCGTTTCGAACAGCGAGGCGATCTGCCGGCTCCCCGGCCGTGTGTCGGTCTCGAACGCCGTGATGTCGTGGCGCCACGCCGTGCCGGCATTCGCCGGCATCGGAGCGTCGCTGCCGGGCGCGACCAGATGGCCATAGGGCCGGAAAAGAGCCGGCGTCGCCGGGAGCGCCCTCAGCGTCCGCCACGGCTCCTTCTCGCTGTGTTCGTTCACGCCTGCCTCACACGCCGCACCCCTGCCCTGCCCGGCTCACCTCTCCGCGCCCGCTCCGCTCAGGCTCCCCCAGCCGGCACGGCATAGGGCGAGAGCTCCCGCTTGAGGAAGCCGCCATCGCCGGCCTCCCCAACGATGCGGCCGTCCTCGACCATCACCTTCCCGCGCAGCAGGGTCATGACCGGCCAGCCGGTCACCGCCATGCCCTCGTAAGGTGTGTAGTCGGCGCCGTGGTGCATCAGCTCCTGCCGGATCGTCTCCTTGCGGTTGGGGTCCCACAGCACGATGTCGGCGTCGAAGCCGGGGGCGATGGAGCCCTTCTTCGGGTAGAGGCCGTACATCTTCGCGTGGTTGGTGGAGGTGAGCGCGACGAACTCGTTCAGCGTGATCCGCCCTTCCACCACGCCTTTGGAGAACAGGATCTGCAGCCGCGTCTCGACACCGGGAATGCCGTTCGGCACCCAGCGGAACGAGGTGCGGGCCTTCGGATTCAGCTTGCCCATCTCGCCCGCGTAGAAAAAGGCGCAGTGGTCGGAGGAGAAGGTCTGGAACACGCCGGTGCGGATGCCCTCCCAGATGGCGTCCCAGCTGGCGTGGTCGCGCGGCGGCGGCGAGCAGACATATTTGCCGCCGCTCTCATCCATGTTGAGGCCCTTCATGTCCTCGGCGGTGAGCGCCACATATTGCGGGCAGGTCTCGCCATAGACCTTCAGCCCCTTCTGCTGCGCCCAGCGGATTTGCTCCATCGGCTCGCGCCCGGAAACGTGCACGACCATGATCGGCACATCGGTCAGTTCCGCATGGCTGATGGCGCGGTGGGTGGCCTCGCGTTCCACCGACTGCGGACGGGAAGTGCCATGATAATAGGGTGCGGTCTTGCCCGCCGCCTCCAGCTTCTGCGTCATGAAGCGGATGGCGTCATAGCCCTCGCAATGGACCATGACGAGGGCACCGCAGCCGCGCGCGCAGTCGAACACGTCGAGAAGCTGGCGGTCGTTCAGCACCAGATCGTCATAGGTCATGAACACCTTGAACGAGGTGTAGCCATCGCCCACCAGCGCCGGCAGTTCCTGCCCCAGCACGCTCGGCGAAGGGTCGGAGATGATGAGGTGGAAGCCATAGTCGCAATAGCATTTGCCCTCGGCCTCCTTGTGATAGTCCATCACGCTCTGGCGCAGGCTCGCCCCGCGCGGCTGCAGCGCGAAGGGCAGCACCGTGGTGTTGCCGCCGGCAATGGCCGAGCGCGTGCCGCTCTCGAAATCATCCGCCATGGCCGGGCCGCCAAAGGCCGGCTGGGCGAGGTGGACATGGCTGTCGATGCCACCGGGCATGACCAGCAATCCCGAGGCGTCGATCACCTTCGCGCCGCCGGCAAGGCTCTCCGCCACCGCCACGATGCGCCCGTCGCGGATGCCGACATCGGCGCGCACCGTGTCCGAGGCGGTGACCACCGTGCCTCCGCGTATGACCGTATCGAATTCGTGCATGGGTGCCTCGCTGGCTGGGTTGGGGGACGCGGCTCCGCCGGCACGCGCCCGCCTGCAAGTCGCGCACCACCCTGCAGCGGCTAAGGGCGCACCGCGATCCCTCGCACGCGCCGCAGCCGCGCAGCGTCCGGAGGGCGCGGCTTCCGCCCGTTTGGGGTCAGCCACCGCCTCCCGGTTAGGCAGGGGTACGACAGCCCCCCCCGCCCGCCCCTAGCTCTCGGCCACGGGATGGATGTGCGGATGCGAATGGGTATGGCTGTGCGGGTGGCTGTGCAGCGCGGCCGAGATGAGCCGCCCGCCCTCGATCGCCATCGCCCGCGTTGCCAGCTCGGCGATGAAGCCGTCATCATGCGACACCAGCAGCATGGCGCCGGGAAAGGCGTGCAAGGCCGCCCGCAGGCGCTTTCCGTTCGCGGCGTCGACCCCGTTGGTGGGCTCGTCGAGCAGCAGCACGTCCGGCTTCATCGCCAGCAGCCCGGCGAGGCAGACGAGACGTTTCTCGCCGCCGGAAAGCCGATGGCTGATGCGCGGCGCCAGCGCGGCGATCCCCAGCATCGCCAGCACCTCCTCGGCGCGGCGCAAGGCCTCCGTCTGGGTGCAGCCGAGATTGAGCGGGCCGAAGGCGACATCCTCGATCACGCTCGGGCAGAACAGCTGGTCGTCGCTGTCCTGAAAGAGATAGCCGAGGCGCGGGCGCAGGGCGCGAAAGTCGCGCTCGCGATGGCAGGCCGTGCCGAACAGACGGACCTGCCCGGCACTCGGACGCTCCAACCCCACCAGCGTGCGCAGCAGCGTGGTCTTGCCCGCCCCGTTCGGCCCGACAATGGCGAGCCGCTCCCCGGCCACAAGGGAGAGGTTCACCCGGCTGAGCACAGCGGCGCCGTCGCGGACGACGGTGATCTCTTCAAGCGCAAGCAGAACGCTCATAGCCGGTCCGCCAGGGTAAGGGCGAGCCCGAAAGCCAGCGCCGCCGTCATCCCGGCCCAGTCGCGGCGTGTCGGCGGCGGCAAGGCGAGGCGCGGAAAGCGGCCCTCATAGCCCCGGCACAGCATCGCCTCCTCCACGCGCTGCGCCCGCGCCAGCGCCCGCACCAGCAGCATGCCGACGAGATGGCCATAGCTGCGCCAGCTGTGGCGGTTCGAGCCCGGGCGGAAGCCGCGCACCCGCATCGCTTCCAGCAGCCGTCGCGCCTCGTCGCGGATGAGCGCGAGATAGCGCGCCGTGAGCACGAACAGCCGCACCAGCGTCTCCGGCACATGGAGCCCGCGCAGCGCGCCGCCCAGCCCGGCCGGCTCCACCGCGCCGAGCAGGCCGACAAGGACAAGCACCGAGGCCGACACCTTGGCGGCGATCAGCGCCGCCCGCGCCACGCCCTCAACGCTCGCGGTGAGCGGGCCGAGCGCAAACAGCGGCTGTCCCGGCAGGGTGAACGGCAAGGTGGCGAAGAGCAGCAGCAGGAAGCCCTCCACATGCAGCAGGCGCCGCCACAGCTTCGCCTCCGGCCGGGAAAAGGCCACCGCCAGCGCGACACAGCCCAGCGCCGCCAGCGCGACGGGAAGCCGGTGCAATTGCGACAGGCAGGCAATGAGGACGAAGGCGCCGACGAGGCGCAGGCGCAGATCGCCGGTCGCGGCGGCGTCGGTCTTCATGTGCGCCGCCCCTTCGCCCACAGCGCCATGCCGGCGAGGCCGAGGATGAGGAAGATGCCGGACATCACATCGGCGAGGCGCAGGCGGTCGTCCATCTGCTCGATCCGCTCCATCAGCGGCGTCACCTGCCGCTGCACCGCCGCTTCGACCAGCGCGGCCAGCCGCGCGTCGCCCGGCGCTTCCACCGCCGGTGCAGCACCGTCCGCAAGCGGGGGCAGCAGGGCGGCCGCGCCACCGAAACGCGACGCCGGCAGCGTCGCGGCCGCGACATGGCCCTCGCGCGTGTCGACCGTCACCGTGGCATCAACGGGCGGCTGCGGCACGGGGAAGGCGAAGCGCCCCTCCCCGTCCGTCGTCCCGGAGTCGAGCGCGGTCCCGGCGGGGTCCTTCGCCGTCCACACCGCCCCGGCCGCGCGGCCGCCGCCGATGAAGAAGGCGTAGCCCGTCACCTCCGCGCCTTCCACCGTGGCGAAGACCTTCAGCTTGTGCGCCTGCGCCGGGCCGGCGAAGGCCAGTGCCAGCAGGAGCGGCAGCAGCAGCCGGATCATGACGTGACGGGCCTCAAGGCCTCGGGCTGCACGCGGGCGAGGAAGGACACCACCGCGCCGGTGACGAAGGCTTCCACAAGTGCGAGCGGCAGATAGGTGGCGATGACCACGCGCGACGCCGGGGCGAAATCGCTCGACGACAGCCACAGCGCCAGCGCCACCATGGCCCCCGTGCCGAGCACCGCCAGCGCCCCCGCCGCCGCCCCGGCGGCGAAACGCAGTGAGGGGCGCGGCGTGGAACGGATCACCGGCCCCAGCGCCATGCCGCACAGCACGCCCGGCAGCGCGATGTTCACCGTGTTCACCCCCAGCGTGGTCAGCCCCCCGAAGCCGAACAGCAGCGTCTGCAACAACAGGGCCACCAGCACGGCGAGAAAGGTGGCGGGCCCCAGCATCACCCCCATCAGCCCAGCCAGCAGCAGATGCACGCTCGACGGCCCCACCGGCACCGCGACCAGCGAGCCCGCAAAGAACGCGGCGGCCAGAAGCGCGGTGCGCGGGATCATCCGCTCATCGAGCCACCGCAGCCCCAGCGCCACGCCGCCGGCGGCGAGGAGACCGCCGCCGATGAGCACGGGCGCGGAAAGCAGGCCGTCGGGAATGTGGGCCATACGGCTACTTTCTGACCATATCGGTCGCCTTCACCCAGATCAGCGCGCCCTCTTCCACCGGAACCTCCTTGCCCTCGGGCGAGGTCATCGGCGTGTCGCCTTCCAGAAGCGCGGCGAAGCCCCACCAGCCCGCGCGCGGCATGGCATAGGTGAAGGTGCCATTGGCGTCGGCCTTGATCACCTGCGTCACGAAGGCGTCGTTGGGCGGCGTCACCGTGCCGTCATTGATGAACTCGACCTCGACTTCGGCGAAGGGCACCGGCTTGCCGCCCTTCAGCACCACGCCGGTGAAGACATTGCCGGTCCACAACCCGGTCGGTCGGGTCAGCGGCTGGATTTCCACCGGCAGGCCCACCAACGCGTCCCAGCCCTCGCCGGAGGCATAGGAATCCACCGTCACCTTGGCGTAATGGACGATGTACTTGCCCTC
The DNA here is from genome assembly GCF_022836935.1 of Ancylobacter polymorphus. Taxonomy (NCBI): domain Bacteria; kingdom Pseudomonadati; phylum Pseudomonadota; class Alphaproteobacteria; order Hyphomicrobiales; family Xanthobacteraceae; genus Ancylobacter; species Ancylobacter polymorphus. Next base: position 4,126,222 of record NZ_CP083239.1, read on the forward strand.
GGAAGGCTCCCAATAGGGCTGCGGCTCGACATAGAAGATCGCCGCGCCGGGCTCCTTCATGTCGTAGCTCAGCGTCCAGGCGCTCTTGCCGTCCACCGGTTTCTCGGTGATCCGCCCGAGAAGATCGGTCGCCTTGCCGCCGGCCAGCACACCCATCTTTGCCGGCTTCTTCATCTCCATGACCGGCGCACCCTCGACCGGATGGGTAAACACCATCTCCACGCTCACCGCGCCGCCCTCGGGCAGCACGTCGGCAGAGGGGATGATCTCCTGGAAATGCGCCAACGCCGGCACCGCCATCAACGGCAGGGCGAACACAGCGGCAATGAGGCCGGAACGGTGGGGGGCGGACACGCGGCACCTCCTGTATGAATAACGGGATAAAAAATCATACATCCGTAACGATGCGCGACAAGCACAAAAAGTAGGCAAAAGCTAAAAAGTCTTGCGGAAATCAAGGTGATAACCTAGTTTCCATCCCACCGGGAGGGGCGCTTCCATGCAGCGGATCACCATCGCCATCGACGACGATCTGGCCGCGCAGCTGGATGCGTTCATCGAGCGGAGCGGCGCGGCAAGCCGCTCGGAGGCCATACGCGACATGGTACGGCGCGGCCTTTCCGCCCGGCCGGACGGGCCGGACGGCGCCGCCTGTTTCGGCGTCATCAGTTGCACCATCGACCAGTCGGTGCGCAACCTCGCCGCGCGCGTGCCGCAGGGGCGGCTGGAGCGGCACGACCAGACGGTGGCCGCCCTTTCCGTGCCGCTCGACCACACCACCTCGGTGGATGTCACGGTCATGCGCGGCGAGGTCGGCGACATCGCGGCCTATGCGCAGGCGCTGTTTCTGGAAAGGGGCGTGATGCATGGCGCGCTCAGCCTCATCCCGGTGGCGCAGGACGAGTCCCACCATGTCCACAACCACGGCTCCCCGCACGCCCACACCCATGTGCGGGTGAAAAGCGGGTTCTAGATGTGAGAAAGGCGCGCCCTCGCGAGCGCGCCTTCCACGGACGATAACGGGCCGTCGCGTCAGTTTCGTATCGCGCGGACCAGCCCGATCAGGATGCACGCCCCGAGCACGCCGGCGACGAGATAGCCGATCCAGCCGCCGAAGCCGACGCCGATCAGGCCGAACAGGAAGCTCGCCACCGCCGCGCCGATGATGCCGAGCACGATGTTCATGAAGATACCAGTGCCGGTCTTCATGATGGCGGAAGCAATCCACCCCGCCAGACCGCCGATGATGATGGCGGCGATCCAGCCAATCTGTGCGTCTTCCATGCGATTTCTCCCAGAACCCCGGTTGGAAACGCTGAGAAAACGCCTGGGCCGGCGGGCCGTTCCCGGCGTGGCGCGGCCGGCGCCGGTATTTTTAGCGCAGGCGTCACTCCGCGGCCGCGGCCCGCGCCTTGGCGCCGACCGCGCGGCCGGCCTCGGCGGGCCGGGGCAGCCCGGCATGGGCGGTGGCGAGCGCGTTCAGCTTGGTGAGGATTGACGCTGGCGCCGGGCAGGCGCGGCCGGCCTTGCTGTCGACATGCAGCAGCATGTGTTCGCCGGTGGCGACTTCGCGGCGCTCCGGGCCGGCGAACAGCCGGTGGAAGACATGCAGGCGCTTCTCGTCGGCGCCGAGGATCTGCGTCGTGCACAAAAGCGCCTCGCCCAGCTTCGCCTCGTCGAGATGCCGCAGATGGGTTTCCACCGTGTAGTAGCTGTGCCCGCCCTCGACATAGGCGAGATCGACGCCGATCAGCCGCAGCAACGCGTCCGTCGTGTCGCCGAAGACGTGGAGATAGCGGAACTCGGTCATGTGGCCATTATAATCGAGCCAGGCCGGCGAAACGCGGGTCTCCAGCAGTTCGAGCGGTGCGGCACTGTCGACGGCAACGGGCGGCGTGCCCGCCTGCGCCCATAGACGTTGCTCAAAGTCCTTCAGCAGTTGCCCCGCACCCCAGCCCTCCCCGCCCCGGCTGGCCTTCAGCGCCTGCACGATGCCGACAAGGTTCTCGTCGCGGATGCGCTCCAGCTCGCGAATGGAGAGGCCGCCCGCCTGCGCGTCGGACTGCGCGCCGATCTTCTCGACCAGCGCCTCGTCGAGATCGACCACATCGGTCAGCTTGGTCCACGGCCATTGCAGGCAGGGGCCGAACTGGGCGAGGAAATGGCGCATGCCGGCCTCGCCGCCGGCGATGCGGTAGGTCTGGAACAGGCCCATCTGCGCCCAGCGCAGGCCGAAGGAATAGCGGATTACATCATCCAGCGTCTCGACATCGCAGATGTCGTCCTTGATCAGCCACAGCGCCTCGCGCCACAGCGCCTCTAGCAGCCGGTCGCCGACAAAGGCCTCGATCTCGCGGGCGATCACCACGCCCTTCATGCCGATGGCGTCGAGAACGGCCTTCGCCCGCTCGATCGTTTCCGGCGCGGTGTCCACGCCGCCGACGATCTCCACCAGCGGCAGCAGATAGACCGGGTTGTAGGGGTGGGCGACGAAGAGCCGTTCGGGATGGGACAGCCCCGCCTGAAGCTCGCTTGGCTTGAGGCCGGAAGTGGAGGAGCCGATGAGCGCGCCGGCGGGCGCGGCGGCGTCGATTTCCGCCAGCACGCGACGCTTGAGATCGAGCCGCTCGGGCACGCTCTCCTGCACCCATTCCGCCCCCGCCACCGCCTCGGCGAGGCTGGCGCAGAAGGTGAGCGTGCCACGCTTGGGCAGCGGCGCGCCGGTGAGCCGGCCATAGGCGCGCTCGGCATTGGCCAGCACCTCGGCGACGATGCGCTCCGCCTCCGGGTGCGGATCGAACACCTTCACATCGATGCCGGCGAGCAGGAAGCGGGCGATCCAGCCGCCGCCGATGACGCCGCCGCCGATGCAGGCGGCGCGGGAGATGGGAGAAAGGGCGAACATCGGCATTTCCTCAGCGCTTCACCAGCTTGAGCTTCTCGCGCACCTCGGCCGGGCCGATGATCCGCGCGCCCATATTCGTCACCACATTCGCGGCCTTTTCCACCAGCTGCGCATTGGTGGCGAGCTGGCCCTTGCCGACATAGAGATTGTCTTCCAGCCCGACACGGACATTGCCGCCCGCGAGCACGGCGGCGGCGGGATAGGCCATGGCGTTGCGGCCGATGGAGAAGGCGGAGAAGGTCCAGCCGGCGGGCACATTGTTGACCATCGCCAGATACGTGTTGAGGTCGTCCGGCGCGCCCCAGGGGATGCCCATGCACAGCTGGATCAGCACCGGGTCCTCGATCAGCCCTTCCTCGGCGAGTTGCTTGGCGAACCAGAGGTGGCCGGTGTCGAAGGCCTCGATCTCCGGGCGCACGCCCAGCGCCGTCATCTGCCGCGCCATCTCGCGCAGCATGGAGGGCGTGTTGGTCATGACATAATCGCCGAGATTGAAGTTCATCGTGCCGCAATCGAGCGTGCAGATTTCCGGCAGGCAATCGGCGACATGGGCGACGCGCTCGGTGGCGCCGGCCATGTCGGTGGCCTTCTCGTTCAGCGGAAACGGCGCCTCGACATGGCCGAAGACGAGGTCGCCGCCCATGCCGGCGGTGAGGTTCAGCACCACGTCGACTTCCGCCGCGCGGATGCGGTCGGTGACCTCGCGATAGAGGTCGCGCCGGCGGGAGGCCGCGCCGGTCTCGGGATCGCGCACATGGCAATGCACCACCGCCGCGCCGGCCTTGGCCGCGTCGATCGCGCTCGAAGCGATCTCCTGCGGGGTCACCGGCACATGCGAAGAGCGGCCGGTGGTGTCGCCGGCGCCGGTGACGGCGCAGGTGATGAAGACATCGCGATTCATCGACAAGGGCATCGGAAGGGCTCCTGAACTCGTGCAGGGAGCTTGACGGCAAAGCGAAGTCGTGACGCAACTATTTGCGCAACCCGTTTTTCATTCTGCGCAGCGATGATCTTTGCCCCCGCCGACGACCCGCTCGACGTGACCCTGCTGCTGTTTCCCGGCCTGTCGCTGCTCTCACTGGCGGCCACACTGGACCCGATGCGCGGCGCCAACCGCGTGCTGGGGCGGCCCGCCTTCCGCTGGAAGCTGGTGTCGATGGACGGGGCGATGCCCACCGCGAGCTGCGGCCTGCCGATCCCGGTGGATGGCGCGTTCGATGCCGGCGCGCGGCAGGACGTGCTGTTGCTGGTCGCCGCGTTCGAAGCGTCGCGCTTCGCCACGCCGCCCATCCTCAAGGCGATCCGCGCCGGGGCCAAGCGCGCGGCGGCGACGGGGGGCATCGAGTCCGGTTCGTGGCTGATGGGCTTCGCCGGGCTGCTCGACGGGCGCCGCGCCACCACCCATTGGGAGGATCTGGAGGATTTCGCCGCCCGCTTCCCGGAGACGGACGTGCAGCCGGACCGCTTCGTCATCGACGAACCGGTGTTCACCACCGGTGGCGCAACGCCGGCGCTCGACTGCATGCTGGCGCTGATCCGCGCCCGGCACGGCTATTCCACCGCGCTCGATGTGGCGAGCCTGTATATCTATGAGGAGGTGCGCACCGGCTCGGACGTGCAGCCCATTGTCTCGCTCGGCCGCATCCGCCAGCACGAGCCGCGCGTGGCCGAGGCGATCCGGCTGATGGAGACCCATATCGACCGCCCGCTCACCGTCGCGGCCATCGCCCGGCGGGTGGGGGTGTCGACGCGGGGGCTGGAAACGCTTTTCGTGAAGACGGTGGATGTGTCGCCCGGCGCCTATTACGTCACGCTCCGGCTGAAGGCGGCGCGGCGGCTGGTGCTCGACACCAATCTGCCCATCGCCGACATTGCCGAGCGCACGGGCTTCTCCGCCATCGCCTCACTGTCGCGGGCGTTCCGGCGGCAGTTCGGCGCGCCACCCTCGGTGGCGCGCCAGAAGCGTTTGTAATCAGAGGCCGAGGCCGCTCTTCACCGCCGGCAGGCCGGGCTTGCCGTCGAGCGTGGTGACGCCGGCGAGCCATTTGTCGACTGCCGCCGGGTTCTGCTTCATCCACGCCTTCACCGCCGCGTCGGGCTGCATCCCCTTGTCGAGAATGTCGCTCATCAGACGGTCTTCCATCGCCACGTCGAAGACGAGGTTCGTGAGCAGCTTGCCGACATTCGGGCAGTCCTTGGAATAGCCCGGGCGGGTAAGCGTCAGCACGGTGGCGCCGCCGTCATTGGGACCGAACACGTCCTTGCCATCGGTGAGATATTCGATCGGCAGGTTGACGTTCATCGGGTGCGGGCGCCAGCCGAAGAACACCACCGGCTCGCCCTGCTTGATGCGATGGCCGACCTGGGTGAGCATCGCCTGCTCGCTGGATTCCACGAGATCGAAGCCCTTCAGCCCGAAGCTGTTGTCGGCGATCATCTTGGAGATGGTGGCATTGGCGCCGCTGCCGGCCTCGATGCCGTAGATCTTGCCCTGCAGCTTGTCCCTAAACTTGGCGATGTCGGCATAGGTCTTCAGCCCGGCATCATAGGCGGCCTTGGAGGTGGCGAAGCCGATGCGCGCGCCTTCGAGATTGGTCGCCGCCACCTCGACCTTGCCGGCCTTCACCAGCGGCACCTGCGTCGGCTCCTGCAGCGGCATCCAGTTGCCGAGGAAGATGTCGCGGTCGCCATTCTCCAGCGCCTTGAAGGTGATGGCGACGGAGAGCACCGCGACATTCGGCTGATAGCCGAGATGGGTGAGCAATTCGTTGGCGACTGCCGTGGTGGCGGTGATGTCGGTCCAGCCGACATCGGAGAAGCGCGGCTTGGCGCAGGAAGCGGGGTCGGCAGCGAAGGCGGAGGAGGAGATGAGCGTGGCGGACAAGGCGACGCATGTCACGAGCAGGCGTGAAATCATGGCTGTTCCCTCTGTTGGCGATCTGCCGCAGGACCGGCACCGCAGGGGAAAGCCTATCGCCGGAGCCGCCGGCTGATTGACCGTGCTCGAAGCTGAGATGACCGAATGCGCAGCCTAGGCCCCTCCCCGACGGCTAGTCGCGCCCGCTCAGCTGCCTCAGTTCCGCATGCACCGTCTCATTGCCCGCCCAAAGCGCGCCCGGCTGGGTGAAATCGCCCGCGAAGGTCACGAGCCCGCCGGCCTCGCGCACCAGCACCATACCGGCCCAGCAGTCCCAGCAATGCAGCGTCGGGTCGTAATAGCCCGCCAGCCGGTTCGCCGCCACATAGGCCAGCATCAGCGCCCCCGAGCCGACGCGGAACAGCACGCCGCCGGCGCGGTACAGCGCCTCGACAAAGGCGCCCACCTCCGCCGCCGGGGCCTTCTGCGTGGCGCCGAAGCCGGTGGTGGTGGAGGCGACCGTCCAATCCGGGTTCATCGTCAGCACCCGCCCGTTGAGCCGGGCGCCGCCGCCGAGAACGGCCGAGTACAACTCGCGCAGCATCGGCGCATAGATCACCCCGGCCACCGCCTCGCCGTCGCGGGCGAGCCCGATGGACACCGTCCAGTTCGGCTGGCCGACCAGGAAGGGCATGGTGCCGTCGATCGGGTCGATGACCCAGACGAAGCCGGATGTGCCCGCGCTCGCCGCCTCCTCCTCGCCAACGATGCCGTCCTCAGGGAAGCGTCGGCGAATCGCCTTGCGCAGCCACGCCTCGATGCTGCGGTCGGCCTCGCTGACGAGGTCCTGCGAGGCGGATTTCAGCTCTGGATGCAGCGTGTCGCGCTGCAGGAAGAAGCCGCGCGCCCGCGTGCCTGCCTTGCGTGCCAAGGCCTCGGCAAGGGCGTGCCGGGCGTGGAGCGGGTCCATTCCGTCGTCATGCTCCGCTGCCATTCTGCACGTCTCCACGCTTGTTGACTGCCACGCATCGGCCACCTTGCCCGATCTCGATGCTATTGCATATTCCAGATTACAAATGTATCGCTTTCGTCGTCGATGGCTTTACCCCCGTCGCCGTCGCCGGGCTTCACGATAAGCGCCGGTGCAAGGTTGAGGCCGGCCCGTCCGGCATTTCCGCGGAGGAAGGCAGTGCCGGAAACGGCCCGCCCCGCCGCCAAGACGAGAGACGGTTGAACCGTCCCGCATGCCGCCTCGCCCTAAACCGTGGCGCTGCGCCATTTCAGGAGGAAACCATGAAGCGTGCATTGAGAATCTGCGCCAGCGTCGTCGCCCTCGCGGCGGCAACGGCGGCCATGCCCGTCGCGGCGATGGCCGATTGGCTCGAAGAGGCGGCCAAGCCTCTGAAGGGCACCGAAGTCAACGGCATCTTCCTCGACCGCCCGGGCTATCGCGCCATCATCAAGCTGCTGCCCGAGTTCGAGAAGAAGACCGGCATCAAGGTCAATTACGAAATCGTCCCCTATGAGAACACCCGCGAGAAGGAAGTGCTGAACTTCACCTCGCGCGGCGATCTCACCATGGCGCTGGTCGATCTCGTGTGGATCGGCGAATTCGCCGAAAATGGCTGGCTGGTGCCGGTCGAGGAGCTCGCCAAGGACAAGGCGATCACCGACCCGAACCTGAAGCTCGACGGCTTCTTCCCGCTGCTGCTGGAAGCCTTCGGCTCCTGGGGCGGCACGGTCTATGGCCTGCCCTTCGACAATTATTCCGGCCTGCTGTTCTATAATTCCTGCAAGCTCAAGGAAGCGGGCTTCGACAAGCCGCCGGCGACCTGGGAAGAGGTGATGACCGTCTACGGTCCCAAGCTCACCGACAAGTCGAAGAACCAGTACGCCTACGCCCTGCAGTCGCGCCGCGGCGAGACCCAGTCGGCGGACAGCTTCATGCGCTTCCTCTGGCCCTTCGGCGGCTCGCTCCTGAACAAGGAGTTCAAGTCGAACCTGATGAGCAAGGAAAGCCAGACCGGCCTCAACTTCCGTCAGGACCTGATGAAGTACATGCCGCCGGGCGTCGTCTCCTTCGACCATGCCGAGGCCGTGAACGCGCTGGCGCAGGGCCAGGTGGCGATGATCACCGAGTGGTCGGCCTTCTATTCCACGCTCGCCGACCCCGCGACCTCCAAGCTCGGCGACTGCCTCGCCGTGGCGCCGGAGCCCGCCGGCCCGGCCGGCCGCCTGCCCGCGCTGGGCGGCTTCTCGCTCGCCGTCGCTTCGCAGGCCACCCCCGAGCAGCAGAAGGCCACCTGGCTGTTCATCCAGTGGGCGACCTCCGAAGCCATCGCCAAGGCCTATGTCGAGGCCGGCGGCGTGTCGGGCCGCATGGCGGTCTATAACGACCCGGAGATCAAGGCGAAGTACACGTTCGTCGAGCCGATGGTCGCCTCCTGGCAGGCCGGCGTTCCCGAGTATCGTCCTCGCTTCCCGGCCTGGCCGGCGATCTCCGAGATCGTCGCCGAGTGGGGCTCCAAGATGATGCTGGGTGAAGTCACCGTCGAGGGCGGTTCCAAGGAGATCGGCACCCGCATGGAAGCCATCCTCGGCAAGGACGGCTATTACGACGGCAAGAAGAAGCTGCTGCAGTGAGTTGAAGCCGGCGGCGGGGCCTCTCTCCCGCGCCGCCGGCCTCCGGGCGGATGCTGCAACCCGCGAAGCGGCATCCGCCCCCCCCTCTATGACCCCCGAGCGCCACCACCCCAAGCGTCTGGCCGGAAAGCGCCGTCATCCTGAGGCGCGAGCGTAGCGAGCCTCGAAGGATGGTCCTTCTGGCGCACCGGGATGACTATCCTTCGAGGCCCGGCTGCCGCCGGGCACCTCAGGATGACGTTGCTCGGAAGAATTTTGGGCTCCCAAGCCTTGCGAAAGCCAATGTCATGACCACGCTTCACGCCCGCGCCCTGGATGAAATCCGCGCCTGCCTCGATCAGGTCCGCGCCGACGAGCTGGATGGTGCCATAGCTGAACTGGCCGGCGCCAACCGCATCGCACTCTACGGCGTCGGCCGCGAGGGCCTGCAGATCAAGGGCCTCGCCATGCGCCTGTTCCATCTCGGCCTTAAGGCGGCCGTAGTGGGCGACATGACCACGCCGCCCGTCGGCGCCGGCGACGTGCTGGTGGTGTCCGCCGGGCCGGGCGACTTCTCCACCGTCGCCGCACTGATGGGCGAGGCGCGCGCGGCCGGTGCGCGCACCCTCGTTGTCACCGCCGAGGCGGGCGGGGCCGCCGCCGCCCGCGCCGACCGGGTGCTCACCGTTCCCGCGCAGACCATGGCCAGCGACCAGGGCGCCGCCGCGACCTCGGTTCTGCCGATGGGCTCGCTCTATGAGGGCGCGCTCTATGTGCTGTTCGAGATCCTGATCCTCGGCCTGCGCGACCGGCTGGGCGTGACCCCGGCGCAGATGCGCGCCAACCATACGAATCTGGAGTGACCTTGGGTCCCTTCTCACCCGGCAGGCACCACAGGAAGACGCCATGAGCGACACCGCGACATCCCCCGCACAACGCCGGCCCAACCGGGGCTATGGACGCTGGACGCCGCTCTGGTTTCTGGCGCCGGCCGTGCTGACGCTGTTCGTGATCGGCATCTACCCGACGATCTTTGCGCTGGTGACCTCGTTCCGGCGCTACAACATCACCCGGCCGCGCGAGGGCTTTCCCTTCATCGGCTTCGAGAACTATGTGAACGTGCTGACCGACAGCACCTTCTGGTCCTCGCTGTTCCTCACCGCCAAGTTCTACGTCACCGTGCTGCCGATCCAGGTGGCGCTCGGCCTCGCCATCGCCCTGCTGCTGCACAAGCCGGGCATGGGCCTGCTCAAATCGCTCGCGCGGGTCACACTGGTCGTCCCACTGGCCACGACCTATGCCGTGGTCGGCCTCGTCGGGCGCTTGATTTTCAACAGAGATTTCGGCGTGGCCAACCAGGCCCTGAGCGTGTTCGGCTTTGCCCCAATCGACTGGCTGTCGACACAGAATGGCGCCTTCGCCGCCATCGTCATCATGGATGTGTGGCAGTGGACGCCGTTCTGCGCCCTCATCTTCCTCGCCGGCCTCTCCATGGTTCCCGGCGAGATCGAGGAGGCGGCGCGGCTGGAAACCTCGTCAAAGCTCGCTTTGCTGCGCCATGTGCAACTGCCCTATCTGCTGCCCGGCCTCACGGCGGTGATGATCCTGCGCTCGGCCGACGTGCTCAAGCTGTTCGACATGGTGTTCGTGATGACGCGCGGCGGCCCCGGCTCGGCCACTGACCTCATCTCCATCTACATCCAGCGCGTGGGCTTCCGCATCTTCGATCTGGGCACCGCTTCGGCGCAGGCGATCCTTTTGCTGATCCTCACCATCATCATCAGCCGGCTCTATATCCGCCTGCTCTATCGCGAGGTTCACTGATGCGTATCTCGTCCGGCAAGCTGCTTCACGCCCTCGGCCTGACCGCCGTGGTCATCTTCACGCTGTTTCCGTTCTACTGGATGGTGTCGGCGAGCTTCAAGACGCAGGCCGACATCCTGTCCTCGCCGCCGGTGTGGTTCTTCACCCCGACGCTGCAGAACTATGCGGAGATCTTCGCCGACACCAAAGTCAGCGGCGCGATCATCAATTCGCTGATCGTGGCGACCTGCTCCACCCTGCTCGCCGTGATCCTCGGCGCGCCGGCGGCCTTCGCGCTCGCCCGCTACGAGTTCCGCGGAAAGTCGGATCTGTGGTTCTGGTTCATCTCCAACCGCATGATCAGCCCGATCGTGCTCGCACTGCCGGTCTATCTGCTGGCGATCCAGACCGGGCTGCTCGACACGCATCTCGTGCTGATCCTCATCTATCTCACCTTCCAGCTGCCCATCGTGGTGTGGATCGTCACCGATCAGTTCAAGTCGATCCCGGCGGACCTCGAACAGGCCGCGCGGCTCGACGGCGCGAGCCAGTTCACCATCTTCCGCAAGATCTATCTGCCGCTCGGCGCGCCGGGCATCGCGGTGTCGGCGATCTTCTCCTTCATCTTCTCCTGGAACGAGCTGCTCTATGCGCTGGTGCTGACCCGCCGCGCCGTGCAGACCGCGCCGGTCGTCGCCACCAGCTTCATGTCCGGCTATGAGCTGCCCTGGGGCAAGATCATGGCCACCGGCACCGTCATCGTCCTGCCCGTCACCATTTTCGCGCTGATCGTCTCGCGGCACATGGTGCGCGGCCTGACCATGGGAGCGACCAAGTGAGCGGGACCCCGGCGCCGATCCGCTTCGGCATCAATCTCGGCTTCTGCACCAAGCGCTGGGTGACGCCCGAGCTGTGGACGGGCGTTGTGCGCGAGCGGCTCGGCCTCGACCTCGTCCAGTTCTCCTTCGATCTGGTCGACCCGATGTGGCCGGACGCCATCGTCGACCGCCACGCCGCCGAGGTGCGGCGCGCGGCCGAGGCGGCGGGCATCACCATCCACAGCGCCTTCATCGGCCTCGCCCATTACAGCTTCAACCAGCTGCTGCACCCCGATCCGGCGGTGCGCAACTACGCGGAATACTGGCTCGGCCGCGCCTATCGCTTCGCCGCGCTCGCCGGCATTCCCCGCGTCGGCGGCCCGCTCGGCGCGCTCGCCGCACGGCTGGACGGCAGCGAGGCAGAGGCGCTCGACCCGGCCGACTATGCCGAACTCGTCACCCGCATGCACCGGCTGGGCGAACGCGCCGCCGCCGAGGGGCTGAGCGAACTCTATGTCGAGCCGACCCCCCTGCGCCGCGAATGGCCATGGACCATCGCCCAGGCCCGGCAGATGATGAACGACGTGGCGGACAGCGCGGTGCCGTGGCGGCTGTGCATCGATTGGGGCCATGCCACCTTCGCGCCGCTCTATGGCGACGTGACCGACGGCATGGAAACCTGGCTGCGGGACCTCGCCGACGTCACCACCGCCGTTCACATCCAGCAGACCGATTTCGCTTTCGACCGCCACTGGGACTTCACCGTGCCCGGCAAGGTCGATCCAGTGGAGGCTGCGGCGCTGCTTCGGCGCACCGGCACCGACACCTGCCCGGTGTTCCTCGAAGTGTTCTATCCCTTCGAAGAGGACAGCCGCACCATCCTCGCCGCGCTGGAGACCAGCTGCGCGCGCCTCAAGCACGCTCTAGCATAAGGCACCGGCGATGAACGGGGGGGGGCGCGAGCGCGGCAGGCCGGTGGGCACGCAGGAGATGGAGGCGGCGCAGATCCGTGCGCGGGTCGCCTGGCTCTATTTCATCGGCGGCCTGACGCAGCAGGAGATCGCCGACCAGCTCGGTCTCACGCGCCTGCGCACCAACAAGATCCTCGGCCAGGTGCGCTCCGACGGATCGGTGTTCATCGATATCCGCCTGCCCATGGCCGACTGCATCGAGGCCGAGCAGAAACTGAAGGCCGCGTACGGGCTGGAACACGTCACCGTCGTTCCTTCCCTGCCCGACGAGGCCGAGCAGCAGCGTGTCATCGGCGAAGCCGCCGGCGGCGTGCTCGACACGCTGCTGGAGAACGGCATGGGCCTCGGTGTCGGCTGGGGCAAGACGCTGGCCGCCGGGCTGAAGCGCGTCACCGCCCGGCCGATGGCGGAGAGCTGGGTGACCTCGATCATGGGCGGGCTCACGCGCGGATCGGGTTCCAGCACCTTCGAGGTCGCCACCGGCTATGCCCGCGCCATCTCCGCCGAGTGCTACTATCTCGCCGCGCCGCTTTATTTCCCGACACCCGAGAGCCGCGGCATGCTGCTCTCGCATCACGGCATCAGCGAGACCATGCGCCGGGCGCGCGCCGTCGACGTGGCGCTGCTCTCCTGCGGCGACATGACGACCCGCTCCCTGCTGGTGCAGACCCAGACTGTCTCCGAGAACATCGACAGCCTGCGGGCGGCTGGGGCGGTGGGCGATCTGCTCGGCATGTTCCTCGACGCCGACGGGCGCCCGGTAGACCATCCGCTGAACGAGCGCGTGCTCTCGCTGGCCCCGCATGAGGTGAAGCCGGTGCGCCACTCGATCCTGGCCTCCGGCGGGCTCTACAAGGTGCCGATCGTGCGGGCCATCCTGCGCGCAGGCTATGTGAAACGACTGGTGACGGACGAAAGCTGCGCCGCGGCGCTGCTCACGAACTGATGGACGGCCGCCGGACCCTCGCGGCCGGCCACTCTGGAGACTGCACGATGACCTTCCTGCGACTGGACAACATCAAGAAGAGCTATGGCGACGCCGCCGTCATCAAGGGCGTCAGCTTCGCGGCCGAGAAGGGAGAGTTCGTGGTGTTCGTCGGTCCCTCCGGCTGCGGCAAGTCCACTTTGCTGCGCATGATCGCGGGTCTGGAGGATGTCAGCTCGGGCGAACTCTATATCGACGGCCGCGACGTGACCTATGAGGAACCCGCCAAGCGCGAGGTGTCCATGGTGTTCCAGTCCTATGCGCTCTACCCGCATATGAGCGTGTTCGAGAACATGGCGTTCGGCCTGCGCATGGCGAAAAAGCCGGAGGCGGAAATCAAGGCGCAGGTGCTGGAGGCCGCCCGCATCCTGCAGCTGGAAGCGCTGCTGGAGCGCAAGCCGCGCGCGCTCTCCGGCGGCCAGCGCCAGCGCGTGGCCATCGGCCGCTCCATCGTCCGCCACCCCAAGCTGTTCCTGTTCGACGAGCCGCTCTCGAATCTCGACGCCGAGCTGCGCTCGCAGATGCGGGTGGAGATCGCCAAGCTGCACCGCTCGCTCGGCGCCACCATGGTCTATGTGACGCATGATCAGGTGGAAGCGATGACGCTGGCCGACCGTATCGTCGTGCTGCGCGCCGGCCTCGTCGAGCAGATCGGCTCGCCGACCGAGCTCTACGACACCCCCGCCAACACCTTCGTCGCCGGCTTCATCGGCTCGCCGAAGATGAACTTCATCAACGCCAAGGTGGCCTCCATCGCGGGGAACACGCTCGCCTTGGCGCACCCGACCTTCGCCGGCGGCACGCTGACGCTCGACACGCCCGCCGCTGCGCGCACCAAGGCCGGGGCGGCGGTGACGGTGGGGCTGCGGCCGGAACATCTCACCGTGGGGGCCGCCAACCCGGTGCTGGCGCTCACCCTCGATTTCGCCGAGAGCCTCGGCGGCTCCACCCAGCTCTACGCCCGCTCGGAAGGCGAACCGATCATCGCGCTCACCGCCGGCCGGCCCAACCTCAAGCCGGGCGATGCGCTCACCCTCGGCATCGACCCCTCACACATCTATCTCTTCGACGCCGCCGGCCTCGCGCTCTGAGCGCCCCGGCGACGGCACACTCCAGCAGGACACGCCCCATGGTGCAGGCACTGGTTCTCGAAAAGAAGGGCGAGCTTTCCCTTCGCGACATCGACCTCCCGCTGGAGGTCGGCCCGGACGACGTCAAGATCGCCATCCACACGGTGGGCGTCTGCGGCAGCGACGTGCATTACTACACCCACGGCGCCATCGGCTCGTTCGTGGTGCGCGAACCCATGGTGCTCGGGCATGAGGCGGCCGGCACGGTCACGGCGGTCGGCGCCCATGTGAAGAACCTCAAGGTCGGCGACCGGGTCTGCATGGAGCCGGGCGTGCCGAACATGAATTCGCGCGCCACCAAGCTCGGCATCTACAATGTCGATCCCGATGTGCGCTTCTGGGCGACGCCGCCGATCCATGGCGTGCTGACCCCCGAGGTGGTCCACCCCGCCGCCTTCACCTACAAGCTGCCGGCGAATGTCTCCTTCGCCGAGGGCGCCATGGTGGAACCCTTCGCCGTTGGATTGCAGGCGGCGACCCGCGCCCGCATCACCCCCGGCGACGTGGCGGTCGTGATCGGCTGCGGCCCGATCGGCATCATGACAGCGCTGGCCGCGCTGGCTGGGGGCTGCTCGCGCGTCTATATCTCCGACCTCTCCGCGCCGAAGCTCGCCATTGCCGGCCAGTATCCGGGGGTCCATCCCGTCAACATCACCGAGCGGCCGCTGGCCGAGGTGGTCGCGGCGGAAACCGAGGGCTGGGGCGCGGATGTGGTGTTCGAGGCCAGCGGCTCGCCGCGCGCCTATGAGGGCATCTTCGATATCGTCCGCCCCGGCGGCACACTGGTGTTGATCGGCATGCCGGTGGAGACGACGAAGTTCGATGTTGCGGCGGCGATCATCAAGGAAGCGCGGATCGAGACCGTGTTCCGCTACGCCAATAATTTCGACCGCGCGGTCAACCTCATCGCCTCCGGCAAGGTCGACCTCAACCCGCTGATCTCCGAGACCTTCGACTTCGCCCGCAGCATCGAAGCGTTCGACCGGGCCGCCAAGGGCCTGCCGACCGACGTGAAGCTTCAGATCGTGATGCCTTAAATCGCATCAGGGCAATATCGTCATCCTGAGGCGCCCGCGCAGCGGGCCTCGAAGGATGACCCTCTAGGCGCACCCCACAACCATCCTTCGAGGCCCGGCAGATGGCCGGGCACCTCAGGATGACGGTGCCGCGAGTGGCTAATAACAACCCATCGGAGTTTCCCCATGGCAAACCGGCTTGAAGGCAAGGTGGCCGCCATAACCGGCGCGGCGTCGGGCATCGGCCTCGAATGCGCCCGCGCCATGCTCGGCGAGGGCGCCACCGTCGCCCTTGTCGACCGCGCCGCCGACACGCTCACCGCGCTGTGCGCTGAGCTCGGCCCGAAGGCGGTGCCGGTCGTGGTCGACCTGCTCGATCCCGCGAGCGTCGCCACCATGCTGCCGCAGATCCTGGAAAAATGCGGCCGGCTCGACATCTTCCACGCCAATGCCGGCGCCTATATCGGCGGCGATGTGGTGGAAGGCGACCCCGACGTGTGGGACCGGGTGCTGAACCTCAACATCAATGCCGCCTTCCGCACCGTGCAGGCGGTGCTGCCACATATGGTGGAGCGTGGGAGCGGCGACGTGCTGTTCACTTCTTCCATCGCCGGCGTCGTGCCCGTGGTGTGGGAGCCGATCTACACCGCCTCGAAATTCGCCGTGCAGGCCTTCGTCCACACCACGCGCCGGCAGGTGGCCAAGCACGGCATCCGCGTCGGCGCGGTTCTTCCCGGGCCCGTCGTCACCGCCCTCATCAAGGACTGGCCACAGGCCAAGCTCGACGAGGCCCTTGCCTCCGGGGCGCTGATGGAAGCAAAGGAAGTGGCGGACTGCGTCATCTTCATGCTGACACGCCCGCGTAATGTGACCATACGCGATCTGGTGATCGTGCCGAACGGAACGGACCTCTAGGCCATGGGCGGATGCTTCGCGGGAATCGATGTCGGCACGGGCAGCGTGCGCGCCGGCATTTTCGATGCGGACGGGCGGCAGCTTGCCGTTGCAAAGCGCGACATCCGCATGTGGAAGGACACGGGTGATATCGTCGAGCAGTCGAGCGACGATATCTGGGCCTGTGTCTGCGCCTGCGTCCGGGAAGCGCGCGAGGCCGCCGGGCTTGCGCGGGGAGATATTGCCGGCATCGGCTTCGACGCCACCTGCTCGCTGGTGGTGCTGGGTCCGGAGGGGCGCCTCCTGCCCGTGGGCAAGCATGGCGATCCCGCCCGCAACATCATCGTCTGGATGGACCACCGCGCCACCGGCCAGGCCGACCGCATCAACGCGCTCGGCAGCCCGGTGCTGGATTATGTCGGCGGCACCATTTCGCCGGAAATGGAGACGCCCAAGCTGCTGTGGCTGAGCGAGGAACTCCCCGCCACCTTCGCCGGCGCCTGGCAGTTCCTCGACCTCGCCGATTTCCTCACCTGGAAGGCCACCGGCAGCCTTGCCCGCTCGGTCTGCACGGTCACCTGCAAATGGACCTATCTCGCCCACGAACAGCGCTGGGACGAGAGCTATTTCCGCAAGATCGGCCTTGGTGCGCTGGCCGATGAAGGATTTGCCCGGATCGGGACCGAGATCGTCGCCGCCGGTACGCCGCTCGGTGCCGGGCTGACGGTTGAGGCGGCAAACGAACTCGGCCTCGCACCGGGCACCGCCGTGGCGGCGGGGCTGATCGACGCTCATGCCGGCGGCATCGGCACAGTGGGTGCGCGCGGCGGCAGCGGCGACGTGCTCAGCCGCATGGCCTATGTCTTCGGCACCTCCGCCTGCACCCTGCTGACCACGCGCGAGCCGGCCTTCGTGCCGGGCGTGTGGGGACCGTATTACTCCGCCATGGTGCCGGATTTCTGGCTCAATGAGGGCGGACAGTCCGCCGCCGGCGCCGCCATCGACCGGCTGGTGCGCCTGCATCCCGCCGCGCCGCAGGCCGCCGAGCTGGCGCGGGCGGCGGGGCAGAGCCTCAACGTTTGGCTGGCCCGGCGTGCCGAGGCGGCGGGAGGGGCCGGCGCCATTGCCCCGCTCGTCGGCACGCTGCATGTGGTGCCGGAATTCCTCGGCAATCGCGCCCCCTTCGCCGACCATCTGGCGCGCGGAATGGTTGCCGGGCTCGGCATGGATGAGGGGCTGGAGAGCCTCGTCGGCCTCTATATGGCGGGACTCGCCGGCATCGGATACGGGCTGCGGCAGATCCTCGACGCGCAGGCCGCCAAGGGCGCGCGCACGCAGATGGTCGTCATCTCCGGCGGGGCCGGCCAGAGCGCGCTGGTGCGCCAGGTGCTGGCGGATGCGGCGCAGGTGGACATCGCCGCCACAGTGGCGCCGGAGCCGGTGCTGCTCGGCTCGGCGATTCTCGGCGCCGTCGCCGCCGGTCGCTATGACAGCTTTGCCGGGGCGATGTCGGCCATGTCCGAGATCGAGGTAGTCTATTCCCCCAGCCCGGCGACGCGCGACTGGCACGAACGCCGCTTCCATGCCTTTGAGAGGCTGCAGGGCGCCTATCGCAGCCTGCGCGACTGAGAAAGGGCGGCGCGGTCGGCCGCGTCGCCGCAACGTGAAGCGCCTACGTCATCTTCCGTCTTCCGCTTTTCATACCCCTGCGACACCTTTGCGATAGCGAAGCAGGCGCTGAGGGTTCACGCTGACACCAGTCTGACGCGGGAGACGACATGAACGATCGAGAACAGCGTATCCGGGAGTGGGCCTACCGGCTGTGGGAACAAGACGGCTATCCGCACGGGCGGGACGGCGAACACTGGTTCCGGGCGGTTGAAATCGTCCTTCAGGAGGACGCCGCGCCCGTGGCCAGCGTCGAAATCCGGGCGGAGCCCGAGGTGGAGGCCGCTGCGGCCGATCTCGAAGCGGCGCCGAAGCCGAGCCGCGCCAAGGCCAAGGCGAGCGCCCCGGCGCCGGCAGCCGTGACGGCGGCACCGAAGCCCGCCCGCGCCAAGGCCACCAAGACAAAGCCGGCCGAAACGCCCGCGCCGGTCGCGCCGAAGCCGGCCCCGGCCGCCCCGGCGCCCGCTGGCCGCCGCAAGCGGAGCTGACCGGCGCGCTTTCCGCGTGTCGCGATGGAACGTCCCCTCCCCGTCCGCCGTTCTCGTCCGAACAGGACGGGACAGACGGGGAGCGATATCCATGGCCAAATCGGCAGCACGCAAGGCGACGGCGGAGACCCCGCCGCAGGTTCCGCCCAATGTCGCGGTGCACGGCGCCGCGACGCTCACCGGCGTAACCGTCGACGCCTTCAACGCCCAGCTGCGCGACGACGACGGCTTTGTCGGCGACCGCGCGCGGCGGGCCGCCTTTTTCGAGATATTCGACCGTTGGCGCGACCTCGGTGACAGGAAGCTGTCGGTGCTCGGCGAAACGCCGACGGCTGAATTGTCGAAATCGGCGATCGATGAGGCGCTGCGCGAAGGCAAGCCGCACGAGCAGGCGATCATCCACAGCGCCATCGAGGAATATGCGCAGCAGCTTTTCGCCGTGGTGCGGCGCTTCATGCGCACCAAGGAATGGCGCGACACGCAGCGGATCGTTATCGGCGGTGGGCTCAAGGCGGGGCGCTTCGCCGAAATCGCGGTGGCGCGGACCGAATTGCTGGCGCGTGAAGCCGGCCTGACGATCGAGATGCGCCCCATCCGCAACGATCCCGACGAGGCAGGGCTTCTCGGGGCGGCTCATCTCGCGCCTAGCTGGATGTTCGCCAGCTTCGACCATATTCTCGCCGTCGACATCGGCGGCACCAATATACGCTGCGGCATCGTCAAGCTGAACCTCGACAAGCATGACGATCTGTCGAAAGCGCGGGTGCGCGGCTTCGAGCTCTGGCGCCATGGCGATGAAGATCCCGGTCGCGAGGAAGCGGTGGGAAAGCTGGTCTCCATGCTGGAGACGCTCATCGCCGACGCCGAGAAGCACGAGCTGAAGCTCGCCCCCTTCATCGGCGTTGGATGTCCCGGCTCCATCGACGGCGATGGGTCGATCGAGAACGGCGCCCAGAACCTGCCCGGCAATTGGCAGAGTTCGCGCTTTAACCTGCCTGCGGCGCTGTGGGAGGCGATCCCCGCCATCGGCGGCAATGAGACCACCGTGGTGATGCATAATGACGCCGTGGTGCAGGGATTGAGCGAAGTGCCGTTCATGCAGGACGTGACGCATTGGGGCGTGCTGACCATCGGCACGGGGCTTGGCAATGCGCGCTTCACCAATCGCCCGCGCGCAGCCAAGAAAGAGAGCAAGGGCTGAGTCGGCGCCCGCTACGCGGCCGGGGGCGCGGAAGCGTCCCCGCGCTCGCTTTCCCCCTCTTCGCGGGCGCGGCGGGCCAGTTCCTCGTAATCGGCGCGGATTTTCTCTAGGGTGGTGTCGTCCAGCTCCTCGAGGTCAAGCAACACATGACGCGCGCCCTTGGTGCGGGCGATCAACTCGTCGATCTTGATGTGAAGCGCCGCCGTGTCGCGGTTCTGGCTGTTCTGGATCACGAAGACCATCAGGAAGGTGATGATGGTGGTCGATGTGTTGATGATCAGCTGCCAGGTGTCGCCGAAGCCGACGAGCGGGCCCGTAAGGCCCCATAGTACAATCAGCCCGGCCGCCGCCGCGAACACCGCCGGCTTTCCGGCCTGGGCCGCGACCCATTGCGAGAAACGGGTGAAAAACGAACGCTTCGGCTTTCCGCCCGTCGAACGCATAGGGGCACCCATCTTTCGCTTCAAGCGGCGATGAAACGCACCGATGGCGGCGAGGTTCCCCCCCGCCGCCATCCGTGTTCTCGCTCCGGCGTCAAGCGTGTTCGGGCTTGCCCTTGCGCTTGGTGCTGGCGAGTTCGTCGAGCTGCTTCTCGGTCATGGATTTCTCCATCGACTTCGACGCACCTTTCAGGTCGCTCTTCTTCGTCTCGCCGCGCTTGGCGGAGAGCGCCGCGCCGGCGGCCTTCTGCTGTGCTTTGGATTTGGCAGGCATGACATACCTCCTCCGTTCGGTCCCCCACCAGCTAGGCGGGAGCGCCGGCTACTCGGCGGCGTGAAGATTGACGCGGGCCTCTGCCAGCTTGGTCAGCTTGGCATCGGTGCTCTTTTCCTCGTCGAGATTCTTCGCGAGCACGCTGGCGCAGTCCGGCCGCCCCAGCAGCTTGGCCCAGGCAATGAGCGTGCCGTAGCGGGTCATTTCATAGTGCTCCACCGCCTGCGCCGCCGCGATCAGCGCGGCGTCCAGAACCTGCTTGTCCGCCACTTCGCCCGAGACCTCCTCGGCCTCATCAATGATGCCGTCGATGGCCGGGCAGGTGACCGCCTTGGCTTCCACGCCGTGCATCTTGAACACTTCCTCGACACGCAGGATGTGCCCCTCGGTTTCCGACAGATGCTGCTTGAAGCCGGCCTTGAGCTGCGGATCGGTCGCCTTCTCGATCATGTTGGGCAGAGACGACGCGATCTTCTTCTCCGCATAATAGATATCGCGCAGGGTGTGGACGAAGAGATCGTCCATCGTTTTGATGTCCTTCGAAAACAGACCCATGGTCATTTCCTCCTTGCGGAAAGGTAAAATGGGCAACCTATGGTAACGGTAACCCGCGGGCAGCCCGTTCCGGGCGTGCTCTACTTAACCAACACGCCGCCCGGAATGTCGTTCCCGCCGCTCGCCAGAACGGCAGGACCCGCTGCCATCACATCGGCGCCGGCACCGGGTCGCGTGGCGGCAGGTCCATAGGCGGAGCACTCGGCTCGTCGAGCGGCTCCTCCACCTCCGGGGTGATGTCGGGGTCCTGGTCGGGCGGCAGTGTCGGCTCGTCAATGCCGGGTTCGGGCCGATCCGACGGCGGCTCGCGCGGCGGTGTGGCGGCGATGACGATGCTGGAAGCGCCAGCGCGGCGCGGCGGGGGTGGCGCCGGCCACGGGTCGCTCACGTCAGGGGGGATCGGATCGCGAATGCCGGGAACGTCGGGGTCGTGCACCGGCGGCTGCACGGGATCGTGGATCGGCGCCGGATCGGGGGTCGGGTTCACGTCCGGAACCGGCTGAACGTCCGGCATCGGCGGAACGCCCGGCGTGCCGGGCGTATTGGGATCGATGACGGCGAAATTCGCTTGGCCGATAGGGGTCTGGCTGGGGGTCATGGAACTCTCCTCCCATTTGCCTGTCCGGGCCAACGCGGCCCGCGGCTGGGGGTTCCGGAGAGTTCCGGCCGTTCAGCGCTCCTCGACAACCTCTTGGCGCCAGGGCGGGTTGGCGCCGACGCGCGTCACCGAAAGCGCGGCCGCCTTCACCGCAAAGCCCAGCGCCTCCTCCAGCACCTCGGCGGAGAGGTCAGCCAGCGCCGGCGGCGCCGCCCGCCCGCGCTCGACCAGCGCGCAGAGGAAGGCGGCGTTGAAGGTGTCGCCGGCTCCCACCGTGTCGGCCACCGTCACCGTTTCACCCGGCACGGCTATATCGATCCCTTCGGCAAAGCCGCGGGCGCCCTTCGCCCCCAGCGTGATGAGCACGAGGCGCGGCCCCATGGCGCGGATGCGTTCGGCCTGGGTCGCGATCTCGCCCGGCCCGGTCAGCCAGAACAGGTCTTCGTCGGACAGCTTCACCACATGACTGAGCGCGATGAGGCGGAACAGGCGGGCGCGATAGGCCACCTCGTCGCGGATGAAACCGGGGCGGATATTGGGGTCGAGCATGATCAGCCGCCCCTGCCCGTCGCCCGCCGTGCGCGCCGCCAGCGCCTCCATGGCCGAACCGACCGGCTCGTTCACCAGGCTGATGCCGCCGAAGAACAGCAGGCCGACCTCGTCCGGCAGATCGGGAAGGTCGGCCGGGGTGAGCAGGCGGCCGGCCGTGTTCTCATCGAGAAAGAGATAGCGCGCCTGCCCTTCCACCAGCGTCACGAAGGCAAGCGTCGAGGGCCGGTCGATCGGCGGGCACAGGCTGGCATCGGCGCCGGCATCGGCAAGGGCGGCGCGCAGCTGCTGCCCGAACATGTCGCTGGACAGCCCGTACCAGAACCGGGTCGGCACCCCGAGCCGGGCCGCCGCGATGGCGGTGTTGAACACCGCCCCGCCCGGCAGCGGCAGGAAGGCCTGCCCCTCCGGTGTCGGGCGCGGCACCATGTCGATCAGCGCCTCGCCGGCGCAAAGCAGAACCGGCGCGGCGGGCAGAAGGGGCGCGGACATGGGTAACCTCTCGAACGTTCGGCCTCAGCCCGCGAGATAGTCGGTGAGGACCGCGCGGGCGCCCTTCGCCCATAGCGCGCGCAGCGCCTGCGCGAAAGCCACCACGACCTCCGGGTCGCTGCCGAGATCGCCATAGACCTCGCTCATGGCGAGCCAGACCGCCGGATCATCCTTGGCCAGTTGCGCGCGAACCGTCAGTTCGCCCCAGTTGGGATCGTTCGGCGCGATCGCCGTGCCGGCGTCGCTCGTCCCGGCGCAGTAGCGGCACCACAGGGCGGATTCGAGAATCAACCCCAGCGGCAGCCGTCCGGCGGCGCGATTGTCGCGGATCGAGGGGACGATGAATTTGGGCTGGCGGTTGGAGCCATCGAGGCAGAGGCGGCGCACCGTGTCCGCCACTTCCGGGTTGGCGAAGCGCTCGCGGATGACGGCGTAATAGTCGTGGAGATCGGTGTCCGGCACCGGGGGAACGATGGGGATGATCTCCTCGCGCTCGACCTTGTCGAGGAAGGCGGAGATGAGCGGCTCTTCCATCGCCTCATGCACGAGATCGACATCCATCAGCCCGCCGGGATAGGCGATGATGGCGTGGCCGCCATTGAGGATACGGATCTTCATCGCCTCATAGGCGTGCACCTGCTCGGTGAAGACCACACCGACCTTTTCCAGTGCCGGGCGACCGGCGGGGAAATGGTCTTCCAGCACCCATTGCCGGAACGGCTCGCAGGTGACAGGCACCGGATCGTCGAGCCCAAAGGCCGCCGCCATGGCCCGCTCGCGCGCGCCGGTGGCGGGGGTGATACGATCCACCATGCCATTGGGAAAGGCGACATTGGCCTCGACCCAGGTGGCGAAGTCGGGGTCGGACAGCCGCGCCAGCCCCACCACCACCTGCTGCGTCACATGGCCGTTGCCGGGAAGGTTGTCGCAGGACATCACGGTGAAGGGCGGCACGCCGGCCGCGCGGCGCCGCTTCAAGGCAGCGAGAATGGCGCCGAACGCCGTCTCCGGCGCGTCGGGGCTGGCGGCGTCGGCCTGGATATCCGGCGCGCCGGTGTCGAGCCGGCCGGCGGAATCCATGAAATAGCCGCCCTCGGTCACGGTGAGGCTGACGATGCGGATTTCCGGCCGCGCCATGGCGGCGATGAGCGCCCCATTGCCACGCTCCACGGGCAGAAAATCGATCATCGCACCAATGCGCCGGGCCCGCCGCCCGGTGGGATCGAGTTCGATCACCGTGGACAGGCAGTCCTGCGCCTTCAGCGCGTCGCGCATCGCCGCATCCGCCGGGCGCACCCCGGCGCCGATGATCGCCCAATCATGCCCCTCGCCGAGGGCGAAAAGATCGTCGAGATAGACCGCCTGATGGGCGCGGTGGAAATTGCCGAGGCCGATATGGACGATGCCCGGCGTCAGGCGGGTGCGGTCATAGGCGGGGAGCGCGGGGGCGGACGGATGGGCAGGGGTCGTCATGTCTCAGGTCTTCCGGTTGTCGCACCGCTCAGGCAGGCGACGTTGAAGGCGCGGCCGGTGAACGGCCGTAATCTCGGGACGCAGGCGGCGGGGGTCAGCCGGCCGGCACCAGCGCCTTGCCCGCCGTATCGAAGCGGTGGAGCTTGTCGGCCTGCGGGGCGAGGCTCACCCGCGCGCCATGGCGCAGCGGCACGTCGCCGCCCACGCGGACATTGATCTGGCCGACGCCTTCGACCTCGACTTTCAGGAAAGTGTCGGAGCCGAGATGCTCGCACAGGCCGACCGTGCCCTTCCACGGCCCGTCCCCGGCGAGGTCGATGTGCTCGGGGCGGATGCCGAGCGTGTGCGCGCCATGCTTCTGCGCCTCGGCTCCCTCGATCAGGTTCATCTTCGGGCTGCCGATGAAGCCGGCGACGAACAGGTTGGCGGGGGAACGGTAGAGTTCGAGCGGGCTGCCGACCTGCTCGATGCGGCCGGCATTCAGCACCACGATGCGATCGGCCATGGTCATGGCCTCCACCTGGTCGTGGGTGACGTAGATCATCGTGGTCTTGAGTGTGTGGTGCAGTTCGGAGATTTCCTGCCGCATCGAGACACGCAACGCCGCGTCGAGATTGGACAGTGGCTCGTCGAACAGGAACGCCGCCGGCTCGCGCACGATGGCGCGGCCGATGGCGACGCGCTGGCGCTGGCCGCCGGAAAGCTGGCTCGGCTTGCGGTCGAGATAGGGGGTGAGGTTCAGCACCTTCGCCGCCGCCTGCACCTTGCGTTCCTGCTCCTCGGCGGAAACCCCGGCCATGCGCAGCGGGAAGGCGATGTTCTTGCGCACGCTCATATGCGGATAGAGCGCGTAGCTCTGGAACACCATGGCAAGGCCGCGCCGCGCCGGCGGCAGCTTGGTTGCGTCCTTGCCATCGATGGAAATGGTGCCGGACGACGTGTCCTCCAACCCGGCGATCAGGCGCAGCAAGGTGGACTTGCCGCAGCCCGAGGGGCCGACGAACACCACGAACTCGCCATCGGGGATAACGAGGTCGATCCCCTGGATGATGGAGACGCCGCCAAAGGACTTGCGGACCTCGGAAAGAACGATCTCGCCCATAAGTCTCTCCCTATTTCACGGCGCCGAAGGTTAGCCCGCGCACGAGCTGCTTCTGGCTGAACCAGCCCAGGATCATGATGGGCGCGATGGCCATGGTGCTGGCCGCGGACAGCTTGGCGTAGAACAGCCCCTCGGGGCTCGAATAGCTGGCGATGAAAGCGGTGAGCGGCGCGGCATTGGCCGCCGTCAGGTTCAGCGTCCAGAAGCTCTCATTCCAGGCGAGGATGACGTTGAGCAGCAGCGTCGAGGCGATGCCCGGCACCGCCATGGGCGTCAGCACATAGAGGATTTCCGAGGACAGGGTGGCCCCGTCCATACGCGCCGCTTCCAGTATCTCGCCGGGGATTTCCTTGAAGTAGGTGTAGAGCATCCAGACGATGATCGGCAGGTTCACCAGGGTGAGCACGATGACGAGGCCGGTCTTGGTGTCCAGCAGCCCGGTGTCGCGTGCGAGCAGATAGAGCGGCACCAGCACGCCCACCGCCGGCAGCATCTTGGTGGACAGCATCCACATCAAGAGGTCCTTGGTGCGCTTGCCCGGCACGAAGGCCATGGACCACGCCGCCGGCACGGCGATGACGAGGCCGAGCACGGTCGAGCCGAGCGAGATCACCACCGAGTTCCAGAAATGCGCGAGGTAATCCGAGCGCTGGTTCACCGTCTCGTAGTTTTCCAGCGTCCAGTCGAAGAACAGGAAGGACGGGTGGGAATTGATCGCCTCGCCCTCGGTCTTGAACGAGGTGAGGAAGGTCCACAGGATGGGGAAGAAGATCAGCAGCGCCACGCCCCAGGCGAGAAGGGTGACGGCGGCCTTGCGGCCTTTCGAGACCTCGCGTGCCATCTCATGCCTCCAGATTCTTGCCGATCATCCGCATCAGGAAGATCGCGACGATGTTGGCGAGAAGAACCGCGACGATGCCGCCGGCCGAGCCGAGGCCGACATCGAATTGCAGCATGGACTGCATGTAGACGAGGAAGGTCAGCGTGGTGGACGCCGTGCCCGGCCCGCCATTGGTGGTGACGAGAATTTCGGCGAAGACCGACAGGAGGAAGATGGTCTGGATCAGCACCACCACCGTCATCGCCCGCATCAGATGCGGCAAGGTGAGGTGGACGAAGCGCCAGACCGGGCCGGCCCCGTCCATCTCGGCCGCTTCCATCTGCTCGCGGTCGAGGCTCTGCAGCGCGGTGAACAGGATCAGCGTCGCGAAAGGCAGCCACTGCCAGGCGACGATGGCGGTGATGGAGGCGAGCGGCGCCGTGGCGAAGAAGTCGATGGGTTGCAGGCCGAGCGCGCGGGCCAGCGCGGCAAAGAGCCCGTTCACTGGGTTCATCAGCATGTTCTTCCACACCAGCGCGGAAACGCTCGGCATAACGAAGAACGGGGCGATGACGAGGATGCGCACGATCCCCTGCCCCCACATCGGCTGGTCGAGCAGCACCGCTAGCGCGATGCCGCCGACGACGGTGATGACCAGCACGCCGAGGACGAGGGTGAGCGTGTTCACCAGCGCCGGCCAGAACGCGGGGTCGGTGAAGAAGTAATGATAGTTTTCGAAGCCGGTGAATTCTTCCGTCCCCGGCATCAACAGGTTGAAGCGCAGGAAAGAGAAATAGATGGTCATGCCCAACGGCACGATCATCCACAGGAGCAGCAGCAGCACCGCCGGGGTCAGCATCAGCCGGCCGGCCATGCGCGAGGCTTGCGTCGCCATCTGGGGCCTCCCTTGACGGAGCCGGCCATCGGCGCCGCGCGCCGGGGGCTCGAAAGCGGAACGAATGATGAGGGCGGCGCCTGTCGCGCCGACGCCGTGCCCTTCAGGCTTGCGCCCGGGCAAAACTCCCTTGCGGGGGGAGGTCCCGACACGGCGCCGGAGCGGGAGACACCTGCGCCGTGCCGGGAAACAGCCCGGCGCGGGCGGGCGCCGGGCGGGCCTTCGGGGGCGCCGCCTGCGCGGCTGCCCCGGGGAGCGTCTACTTCTTGGGGTAGCCGGCGCGGGTCATCTCACGGCTGGTGAGCGCCTGCGCGGCGGCCAGCGCCTGGTCGGCGGTGGCGGTGCCGGCAAGCGCGGCCGAGAACTGCTGGCCCACCGCCGTGCCGATCGCCTGGAACTCCGGAATGGCGACAAACTGACCGCCCGTATAGGGCACCGGCTTGTCGGACGGCTTCTGGGTGTTGGCGGCCTCGATAGCGGTCAGCGTCATCTGCGCGAAGGGCGCGACCTTGAGATAGTCAGGGTTCTTGTAAAGTGAGGTGCGCGTGCCCGGCGGCACATTGGCGATGCCGTCCTTCTCCGCCACCAGCTTCATATAGGCCGGCGAGGTCGCCCAGGCGACGAAGGTCTTGGCAGCTTCCGCCTTGGACGTGGTCGCGGGAACAGCGAGGTTCCATGACCACAGCCAGTTGCCGTGGTTGGACCCACCCTTGCGCACCGGCGAGGGCGCGAAGCCCACCTTGTCGGCGACCTGCGATTCCTTGGGGTCGGAGATGAAGGACGCCGCCACCGTGGCGTCGATCCACATGCCGCACTTGCCGGTCTGGAACAGCGCGAGATTCTCGTTGAAGCCGTTGGAGGAAGCGCCGGGAGGGCCGTACTGCTTCATCAGGCTGAGATAGGTGTCGAGCGTCTTCTTCCACTCGGGGCCGTTGAACTGCGGCTTCCACTCCATGTCGAACCAGGCGCCGCCCATGGAATTGTTCATGGAGGTGAGGAACGCCATGTTCTCGCCCCAGCCGGCCTTACCGCGCAGGCAGATGCCATAGATGCCGGCGCTCTTGTCGGTCATCTTCTGGGCGGCCTCCGCGATGAAGTCCCAATCGGGATTCTCCGGCATTTTCAGCCCCGCCTTCGCCAGAAGGTCGGTGCGGTACATCAGCATGGAGCTTTCGGCGTAGAAGGGCACAGCGTGCAGCTTGCCGTCGACGGTGAGGCCCTGGGCCACCGGCGGCAACAGGTCCGCCTGATCATAATCGGCGCCGAGGTTTTCCAGCGGCATGAGCCAGCCCTGCTTGGCCCAGATCGGCACTTCGTAATTGCCGATGGTCAGCACGTCGTACTGGCCGCCCTTGGAGGCGATGTCGGTGGTCACGCGCTGGCGCAGCACGTTCTCTTCCAGCGTCACCCAATTGACCTTGATGTCGGGGTGAAGGGCGTTGAATTCGGGGGTGAGGCGCTGCATGCGGATCATGTCGCCATTGTTCACGGTGGCGACGGTGATGGTGGTCTGCGCCGAGGCCGAACCCATCAGGGCCAGCAAAAGCGAGGCGCCCGCGAGGGGGCGGAATGTCACGGTCATGGCTGTCCTCCCGTTCGGCGTTCTATGAGCAAATAATCGCCGTATGGGCAAATACTCACGCGCACCCCGGCGAGCGTCAAGCGTTTTCGATGCTGCAACCGCGAAGAAGGCGGTTCGCCTTCCTTCGGAAGCTTAGCAAATTCTGGTATTATATCAGGAGTTTACGCTGCTTAGCGCGCGTTCCCGCCGCCGCTTCGGCGCACGGCCGATGCGGAAGGTGGCGCACATGCGCGGCGGACGCCCCGCCGCTCAGCCGGCCAGAATCCCGGCAGCGGTCGGCTCGTCGGTCACGAGGCCGTTGATGATGCCGGAGGTCAGCGCCGCCCGCAGGGCGACGATCTTGGCGGCGCCGGCGGCGATGCCGATCACCGGCCGCGACGGCGTCGCGATCTCGACCCGCACGCCGGTGAGACGGGCATTGAGCGCGAGGTCGAGATAGCGCCCCTGGCGATCATAGATCCACCCGGCGACCTCGCCGGCGGCACCGGCGTTCTGGATCTCGTGCAGTTCGTCGGCGGTGAGGAAGCCGTCGGTCATCAGCGGCGCGTCCTCGCTCATCTGGCCGACGCCGACAAAGGTCACGTCCGCCGCCTGCGCCAGTTCCCGCACCTTGCGCACCGCGCCGAGCGACTGGAGCGTGCGGTTCTCCTCAACCGAATCGACCAGCACCGGCACCGGCATCGGGTAGTGCGGCGCCCGCACCTTCTCGGCGAGGCGCATGATGACCTCAAAATAGGAGGCCGAGCCGTCGAGCGCGATGTTGCCGAGCAGCGAGACGAGCCGGTGCTGCGGCGCCTCCACCGCGCCGAGCGCGTCCACCATGCCGCGCAGCGCCCGCCCCGTGCCCAGCGCAATGACGCGCGAACCGCTCTCCGCCAGCACGCGCTCCATCTCCTCCGCTGCCGCCGGGGCGATAGAGCGGACGGGATCGCGCGACGGGCCGAGGCCAGGCATCACCCGGCAGCGCACGAGGCCGAAACGTTCGCGCAGCGCCGCTTCCAACTCGACGCAACGGGCGAGATGATGGTTGAGCCGCACATGGATGAGCCCCGCCCCGACCGCCCGGCTGACAAGGCGCTGCGCGCGCTGGCGCGACAGCCCCATCTCGGCGGCGATCTGGTCCTGAGTCAGGCCGCCGACATAATAGAGCCAGGCGGCACGAGCGGCCTGGTCGTCAATCGGTGCATCGAGGTCGCTCGTCATGCTCGGTTCGCGTCTGCCGCGCCGGCCGGCGCGTGGAAAAGGTCGGCCCTCGCCACCCGGAGGGACGCGAAGCTGTCGAAACGTCGGTGCGGAATTACCCCGTCGGGAAGCGGCATGTCCATCGCGGCGAAATGGCCGCCGCCGACGAAATGCCAAACCTCCATGCCGGCGGCAAGTCCGGCCGCCACCCCGGCCGCGCTGTCCTCCACCACCACGCAGGCGGCGGGGTCGGCGCCCATCCGCGCAGCGGCGTGCAGAAACAGGTCCGGCGCTGGCTTGCCGCGCGCGACCTCGGAGGCGGTGAAGGCCCGGCCGGCGAACACCCCGTCGAGGCCGACGAGGCGCAGCGAGGCAGCAAGGCGCGGCGGGCTCGACGAGGTGGCAAGACAGAACGGGACGTTGAGCACTGCCAGCGCCTCCACCGCCCCCGGCATCGGCAGCAACCCGGCCTCGAAGGACGCCAGCAGGCGGTGGCGGTAGTCATCCTCGAAGGAGGCGGCAAGCTCCGTGCCGAAGCGCGCCCTCACCTCGGCGCGGATGACGGTATGGGCACGGCCGATGAAATGACGCGCCACGAAGGCCAGGTCGACGGCGATGCCGTGACAGGCGAGCGCGTCGATCAGCGCGCGGGCAGCGAGCACCTCGCTGTCGATCAGAACGCCGTCGCAATCGAAGATGAGGAGCGCGGGCCGCATGCGAGCGGTCTAGCCCTCTGCCCGCCCGCCGTCCAGCGGCGGCTTATGTGCGGGCTCAGGCGGGCTTGGGCAGCAGCCGGCCGCGCAATAGCTGCCAGAAGCTGTGCGCGGAGGCGAGCGTGACCACGCCAGTGGCGAGGGCGAGCAGGAAGGGCGCCAGCAGCGCCAGGGCGCCCGTCTCGCCGCGTCCCACCAATTGCAGCGTCGCCGTGGCCAGCGCGGTAAGGCCGAAGGTGAAAGCCCAATAAGCCGGCGATAGCGGCTGGCGCAGGATCCACGGCAGCAGCCGGGCGATGAGCAGCAATTGCAGCAGCCCGTAGCCAAGCAGCGCCCGGGCGAACATATCCGGTCCGCCATTGGTCAGGCTGAGATTGGTGACAGCGCCAACCACGGGCGGGGCGAGTTGGATGCCAAGTGTCGGCCGCTGCGCCGGCGCCAGCGCCGCTCCGTGCTGGAAACGGTTCAGCAGAACGGATTCCATCGCCAGCCAGGAGAACAGGCCGGCGCCGAAGGCGAGTTGCCCCCAGTCGCGGAAGCCGAGCACGCCGCAGGCGGTACCGGTGACAAAGCTGCCCGCCACAAGCGGCAGATACATCACCGGCGTCGCCGCCGCCGGATCGCGCTCGCCGCGCCACAGATCGCCCGTCCGCCAGATGCCGAAGCCTACGGTAAAGGCGGCACCGGCCAGGAGGAGCACGACGGCTACGTCCCGCGCATAAGGCGCCGCGCCGATGCTGACCAGCAGTGTCGCCACGCCGGCGAGCCCGACGAAGCCGGACTGGACGGGATGGCCGAGTTCGGCAATCGCCGCCGGGCGGGCGAGCCCCCATTTCAGCACATAGAGCAGCAGCAGCACCGCCCAGACGAGGGCGCCCGTCGCCATGACCGCCTCGCCGATGAAGGATGGCACGCCCCAGATGTGATGCGCCGCGCGCCAGCTTCCGCCCAGCCCGCACAGGCCGAGCACCATGCCGAAGAAGGAAACCGGCACAATCGGCAAAACGCGGCTCTCCCGCATGGCGCACTCCCCCGGCACTGGTAAACGCTCGTCAGACCTTGCGCTCGGCGAGAAGCCGCGCCGCCCACATGCCCGCAAGCATGGCGGGCACGAAAGCCAGCGTGCCCGGCGCCGCGAGGCTGAGCGCCGTGAAGGCCGGGCCCGGGCAGAAACCACCCAGCCCCCATCCTATGCCGAACAGTGCCGGCCCGACGATCAGCCTTGCGTCGATATCGGTACGGGTCGGCAGCTGGAAGCGCGGGGCCAGCAACGGCCTCTCGCGCGCCAGCACCAGCCGGAAGCCGATGAAGGCGACCAGCACCGCCCCACCCATGACGAAGGCGAGCGAGGGATCGAACGTGCCGGCGAGGTCGAGGAAGTTCAGCACCTTGGCCGGGTTGCTCATGCCGGACACGATGAGCCCGACGCCGAAGAGCAGGCCGAGGGCGAGATTGACGAGGATCGACATCGCCTCAGCCTCCAATCACATGGCGCGCGACATAGACGGTGGCGAAGCCCGCCGCCATGAACACCCCTGTGGCCATGAGGGAGCGCGGCGACAGCCGCGCCAGCCCGCACACGCCATGGCCGGACGTGCAGCCCGAACCCCATACCGAGCCGAAGCCGACCAGCAGGCCAGCCACCGCCATCAGCACGAGATTGGACGACACGGTCTGCACCACGCCTTCGCCGGTCACGGCGGCATAGAGCAGAGGCGCGGCGACCAGACCGACAATGAAGGCGAGGCGCCCGGCCCACAGCCTGTCGCCATAGGGCGGAAACAGCCGGCTGGCGATGCCGCTGATGCCGGCGATCCGCCCCTCCGTCAGCAGCAGCAGCACGGCGCTGAGCCCGATCAGGACGCCGCCGATGAAGGAGGCCAGCGGTGTGAACGTAGTCATGGCTCTCTCCCGACGTCGTGCGCGGGCGTTGTGGGGGCGGCGCAGAACAGGGCGTGCATGGTGGCGATGAAGGTCTCCACCCGTGGGTCGGCGAGGCGATAGAAGACCTGCTTGCCCTCCTTGCGCCCGACGATCAGCCCCGCTTCCCGCAGCCCGGCGATCTGCTGCGACAGGCCGGGCTGGCGGATGCCGAGCAGATCCTCCAATTCGCGCACCGAGCGCTCGCCCTGCACCAGCGCGCAGGCGACCATCAACCGGTCAGGGTTGGACAGGGTCTTGAGAAAGGCCGAAGCCTCCCCCACCCTGGCCTTCATGTCGGCGATCTCGCCGGCGGGCGTGTTGAGCATCGTGTCTTCCCTGGATGGCATCAGTCCCACACCGCGCCCTTGAGCAGGTCGAGCGGGATCTTGAGATAACGCACCCCGTTCGATTCCGGCACTGGCAGCCGACCACCATTGGTGTTGATCTGCAGCGACTGCAGGATCAGCTTCGGCATGGCGAGGCCGCGGTCGCGCGCCTCGCGGATGGCGACAAAGGCGTCCTCGTTCCGGCAGCGCGCCATGTGGATGTTACCCGCCTTCTGTTCGGCGACAGTGGATTCCCACAAGGGTTCGCGCCCGCCCGGCTGGTAGTCATGCCCGGTGAACAGGCGGGTCTCGTCCGGCAGCGCCAGAATGGCCTGGATCGACTTCCACAGCACCCGAGCGCTGCCGCCGGGGAAATCCGCCCGCGCGGTGCCGCTGTCGGGCATGAACAGCGTGTCGTGGACGAAAGCGGCATCGCCGATGACATAGGTGATGGAGGCCAGCGTATGGCCGGGCGAGAACATCACCCGGGCGTCGACGTCACCGACCTTGAACGTGTCGCCCTCGGCGAACAGCCGGTCCCATTGCGAGCCGTCGGCGGGAAAGTCCGGCCAGTTGTAGAAGCCCTTCCAGAGCCTCTGCACGTCCTTCACCCGTTCGCCGATCGCCGTCGGCGCGCCGGTCTTCGTCTTGAGATAGTGCGCGGCGGAGAAATGGTCGGCATGGGGGTGAGTGTCGAGAATCCACTCCACCGCGTAGCCACGTTCGCGCACGAAAGCGAGAATGCGGTCGGCATTGAGAGAGGAGGTCTGGCCCGACTTCTCGTCGAAATCATAGACCGGGTCGACAATCGCGCACTTCTTCGTCGCCGGATCGGCGACGACATACTGGATCGACCAGGTGCGCGGATCGAAGAACCCGGTCACTTCGGGATTTTTCGTCATGGCGGGCTCCTTCACGTCAATCGGCATCGGCCGGCCTCACTTGCGCCCGGCGAGCGGACAGGTGGAAAAGCCGAACACGGAATAAAGCGGGCAATTGCCCATCAGCGCGGTCAGCAGCGGAACGACGCCGATAAGGCCGACCCAGCGCAGATCGCCTTCCAGCACGAAAATCAGCGAGAGCAGGACGAGACCGAGGACGATGCGAACGGCCTTGTCGACGGGTCCGATGTTGCGGGTCATGGCGGGTTTCCTCAGCGCGGCAGGTCCGTTCCTGCCTCCCCCTAGATATAACAATTGCATTAAATTGCAATCGTTATATCGCAAGTATAAATGCGTAAGCCTCCACTCTCGCTGCCGCCTCTCTCTTCAGCGGGCGGCGGCAGAGGGCTCCAGCGGCGGCTCCAGGCGTTGGTCGGTCAGCGCCTTCAGGAAGGCGACGCGGGCGTTGAAGGGGCTTCTCCCGCGCCACTCTGGCGCGCCAGGGCGGGTCAGAGGAGCGCGTGGTCGACAATCCAAGACTTGCCGGCAGTTCTGAGAGAAAGCCGGGAAACTGACGCGACACTCTTGCCTTTGTACGCCAAATTGTTGACAGTTGGCACAATGCGGACAGCGAAGTCCGATCCCCTGCGAGGAAGCGCCCAATGGAAGTCGCCGAAGCCATTCCAGAACTCGTTCCCACCACGCGGCTGATGGAGGGATTCACCTTCCAGCGCATCAAGACGCGCGGCGCCGAGATCAATGTCGCCACCGCCGGCGAGGGACCGCCGCTGCTGCTCATCCATGGCAACCCGCTCACCTTGGTCAGCTGGCACAAGGTGGCGCCCTCGCTGGCCCGTGACTTCACCGTCGTCGCCATCGACATGCGCGGCTATGGCGACAGCTCCAAGCCGGATGGCGGCGAGGACCATTCCGGCTATTCCTTCCGCGCCATCGGCGAGGATGCGTTCGAGGTGATGGACGCGCTCGGCTTTGAGCGCTTCGCCGTCGCCGGCCATGATCGCGGCGCCCGCGTCGGCTTCCGCATGGCGCTCGACCGGCCGGAGCGCATCACACGCTATGCCGCGCTCGACATCGTGCCGACCCACCATGTGCTGAACAACATCACGCTCGGCTGGGCGCGCGAGAGCTATCACTGGTTCTTCATGGCGCAGAAGGCGCCCTTCCCGGAGAACCTTCTCGGCGCCGACCTCGACTATTACATGCGCTACAAGCTCAACAAGAAGGGCGTGGGGCTGGAAATCTTCACCCCCGAGGCGATGGCGGAATATATACGCTGCGCCACCAAGGAGCAGATCCACGCCGTGTGCGAGGATTACCGCGCCACCATCACCGTCGACCTCGACATGGACACGGCGGACTATGGCAAGCGCAAGATCGCCTGCCCGACCATGGTCATCTGGGGCACCAACAGCCATTGCGGGCGCCATTTCAAGCCGGTCGAGGCATGGTCGGAATGGGCGGACGATCTCGTCGGGCTTCCCGTTCCCACCGGCCATTACCCCGCCGAGCATCGGCCGGACCTCATCTATGCCGCCTTCTACCGCTTCTTCCGCGGTGAGCCCGTGACATGAGCGTGGCAGCGTTAGCGCCGGCGGCGGCAAAAGCGCGCCTGCATGAAGGCGGGGAGATTGCCTTTCTCGATATTCGAGAGGCGGCGGCGTTCGGCGAAGGGCATCCGCTCTTCGCCGTTCCCTGCCCGTTCAGCCGGCTGGAGGCCTCCGCCCTCGCGCTGATCCCGCGCGCCGACTGTCCGATCCTGCTGATCGACGATGGCGACGGCACCGCCGAGACAGCCGCGCGGCGGCTCACCGCCTGCGGCTACTCCGACCTCTCCTATGTCGCGGGCGGGCTACCCGCCTGGGCAGCGGCGGGGTTCGGCGTCTTTGCCGGGGTCAATGTGCCGAGCAAGACGCTGGGCGAATTGCTGGAGCACGACCACCGCCCGGCGATGATCGACGCTGCCACGCTTGCTGCTTGGCGCCAAGAGGGACGCCCGCACGCCTTCTTCGATGCCCGCCCACCGGCGGAATACGCCAAGATGCGGATCGAGGGCGCGCGCTGCCTGCCGAATGGCGAACTCGCCCACCGCCTCGGTGCGGCCGTGGCGGACGCGACGACGCCGATCGTCATCACCTGCGCTGGCCGCACGCGCGGAATCGTCGGGGCGCTGACGCTGCGCGCCATCGGCGTTTCCAATCCCGTCTATGCGCTGGAGAACGGCACGCAGGGCTGGGCCCTCGCCGGCCTGCCACTCGACCGGGGGGCCTCGGCCGACCCGCTCCCGGCGCTTGACGAGGCGCAGGCGCAGGCCAGCCGTGACCGCGCCCGCCACGTCGCCCGCGCCGCACAGCTTCCGCGCATCACCGTGGCGGAGGCGGAACGGCTTCTGGCCGAGCCGGGGCGCACCCCTTTCCTGTTCGATTTGCGCAGCGCCGAGGAGCGGGCGGCGCGGCCGGCGCCCGGGGCGGTGCCGGTGCTTGCCGGCCAGCTCATTCAGGCCACCGACCAGTATGTCGGCGTGCGCCACGCGCGCCTTATCCTGATGGACGATACAGGACTGCGCGCCGCGCTCGCCGGCCTTTTCCTGCGTGCCCTCGGCTTCGAGGTGCTGGTGCTGGCGCTCGACGAGGCGCCGGACGCCGCCCTCCCGCACGTTCCGCCCCCCGCGCTTCGCGCACCGGCCCCGCCGCCGGTGGTCGAGGCGCGCGCGGCATGGAACCTCGCCCAGAGCGGTGTGCCGGTGTTCGATCTGCGCGCCTCCGCCGAGTGGGAGACGTGGCGGCTCGACGCGGCGCGCTGGGTGCTGCGCGACGATCTTACCGGCGCGCTGGCCAAGGGCGTGCGCCGAGCGATCCTGCTCGGCGATGCCGTCGCCGTCGCGGCGGCGTCTGTCGATCTGCGGGAGGCGGGTATCGCCGCCGCCTGGCTGCCGGCCGATGCGGAAGCCTGCGCGCAGGCCGGCTGGCCAGTGGACCGCGTGCGCCGGCGCATGAGCCGCGAGGACGCGCGCGACCGCGTCTGGTTCGTGCATGACCGGCATGACGGCAACCGGGAGGCCTCGCTGCAGTATCTGGCTTGGGAGATGGGCCTCGTACACCAACTCGACGAGGCCGAACGCGCCGCCTTCGGCTGGGTGCCCATCGGCGCGCCGCCCTGAGCCTTCGCCGCCCGCTTCTTTGCCGCCATTGGCCCACTCCTCTCAGCCCCGCCATCCTCGATGGCGGGGCTTTTTCGCGCCGGCCCGGATGGCACGCCGCGTCGGAAACGCCCGTCCCCACACAACGAAAAAGGGCGGGTTCGCACCCGCCCTTTCGGTCGTTCTGGAAAAGAGGGGATCTCAGCCCTTGCTTGGCGTCGTGTGCGCGGCGTGGGCGGCCGCCTCGTCGCGCAGCTTCTCCATGGCCAGCGCCTCCGCCGCTTCCGCCCGGTTCTGCTTGCGCTTGCCCCAGGCGGTCATGGCGAGAGAGGCGAACATCACAGCGAAGATCGCCATCGCCCCGGGCCGCTCCAGAATATAGAGCGGATTGCCGCCGGAGAGCTGGTAGGAGCGCAGGAACTCCGTCTCCAGCATGCGCCCGAGCAGAATGCCGACCACCACCGCCGAGACCGGGTATTGGTAGCGGTTGAGCGCATAGCCGAGCAGGGCGAAGACGAACAGCGTGATCGGGCCGGCCGCCTCGCCCGTCACCGCGAAGGTGCCGAGCGTGGCGATGACGAGGATCGCCGGCAGCACGTAGCGGGTGCGCACCTTCATGATGTTGGAGGCGACATAGATGAAGCCGATGCCCACTGCCAGCAGCACCACCGCCTGGACGATGTTGTTCAGGATGATGGCGTAGACCATCGGCTTCTGCGTCTCGATGAAGCTCGGGCCGGGCACGATGTTGTGCATCATGAAGGCCGCGATCAGGATCGCCGTCGCGCCGCCGCCGGGAATGCCGAGCGCCAGCATGGTGGCCATGGAGCCGCCCTCGCCGCTCGCCACCGCCGATTCCGCCGCGATCACGCCCTTGGGGTTGCCCTTGCCGAAGGTCGCGCTGTCCTTGGCGGTGCGCTTGGTCTCGGCATAGGCGATGAGATTGCCGATGGACGAGCCGACCCCCGGCACGGCGCCGATGATGATGCCGATGATCGAGCCGCGCAGCAGCACGCCGGGATACTTCATCGTGCCCCAGCAGCCCTTGAGGATCTTGCGCAGGCTGACCTCGCGCGAGCCCTCCGCCTCGATGATGTAATCGCGGCTGGCGAGGCTCAGCAGTTGGCTCGCCGCCAGCAGGCCGATCATCGCCGGGATCGGCGCGATGCCGTCGAGCAGCACCGGCAGGCCCATGGTGCCACGGGTGAAGCCGGCGGTGTTCATGCCCACCGTGCCGAGCAGGATGCCAAGCGCGGCGGCGAACAGGCCGCGGCTGATATAGGCCGAGCCGAGCGAGCCCAGCAGCATCATGCCCCAGATCGCCACCGCGAACATTTCCACCGGCCCGATGCGCAAGACGATATCCGCCAGCGGCTCGATGACGAGCAGCAGCAGCACATAGCCGGCGATGCCGCACAAAGTGGAGGCGAACAGCGCGTAGCCCAGCGCCTCATTGTGCTCGCCCTTCTGCGACATGGCATAGCCGTCGAAGGTGGTGGCGAAGGACGATGGGGAGCCCGGTATGTTCATCAGGATCGCCGGCACCGACCCGCCGAACCCCGCCCCGGTATAGACCGAGGTGAGGAAGACGATGGCCGAGAAGAAATCCATGTAGAGCGACATGGGCAGCACGATCGCCATGGCCATGGTGATCGAAATGCCGGGAATGGCGCTGAAGACGAGGCCGACGACCAGCCCGGGGACGATCCACCCCCAGGACCCGGCCGATGTGAACATGATGCCGAGCGCATCATTGAAGGCGGAAAAGTCGATCATCGCGCGCGCCTCACAGCAGGGTGGTCGGCATGGGATAGGAGATCAGGGCGCGGAAGCCGTAGATCGTGACCAGCGTCACCACGAGCGAGAAACCCAGCAGATGCAGCGGGCGCCGCTCGCCGCAGATCGCCATCGCCGCAGCCGCGAACAGGAAGATCGCGATGTCGTAGCCGATCACGTCCAGCAGGAAGACCATCAGACCCAGCGACAGGCCGAGCGCGGCCATGCGGATCACATCCGCGCGGTCCGTGGAGAGCTTGACCGCGAAGGGATCCGCCTCGTCCACCGGCTTCTCCGCCGCGCGCGCCTCCACCTTGTGGAAGCATTGCGGGAGGATGAACAGGTACAGCGCCAGTGCGAAGATCGCCACCGGCTGCACGAGCAGAAGATTGTTGATGCTGAGCGAGACGCTGCGCGCGTCGAGAAGATACCAGAAGACCGCCGCCGCGATCAGCGTGATGAGTGCCAGATGGCCGTAGTCGATGGCGTAAGTCTGCCGACCGATACGCATCTTACTCTCCCTTCGTCAGAGGAGTGGGAGCGGGGCGGGCCGGAATGCTCTTCCGCCCGCCCCATGCGGTGCGGCGGCCTACTTCAGCAGGTCGACGTATTTCGCCATCTTGGCGGCGTTGTCGAGATAGGCCTTGTTGGAGGCCTCGGGGCCATACCAGGTGGTGGCCAGTTCCTGCAGCTTCAGCGTCTCGATCGCCTTCGGGTTCTTGCTCGCCTTCTCGGTCGCTGCCACGAGGATCTTGAAGATCTCCGGCTGTTCCTTCGTCAGCTTGGTGGAGACGGCCCAGCCGCGCTGCGAGCCTTCGACGAAGTCGGTCTTCAGCGTCGCGCCGATCAGCGGCGCATCGGGGAACCAGTCCACCTTCTCGGCGGCGAAGATGGCGAGCGGACGGATCTTCGATTTCAGCGGCAGGAAGCCCTCGCCGCCGACGAAGCCGACATCGACCTGCGCGCCCGCGGTGGCATTGCGGGCGGGGCCGCCGCCATCATAGGTGACGATGCGCAGCTTGGAGGGGTCGATACCCGCCGCCTGGAAGGCCAGCACCATGTTGGCATAGTCCGCCGAGGCGGGCTGCACGCCGATGCTGAGGCTGGACGGGTCCTTCTTCAGTTTCTCGATCACCTCGGCGAAAGTCTTCACCGGCCCGCCGGAGGAGGTCGCCGCCAGCGTGTAGTCACGCGACGGCAGGTTGATCATGGTGAAGTCTTCCACCTTGTACGGCGCGTTCTGCAGCAGCACGGTCAGCGGAATATAGGGCGCGGCCGAGGTGCACAGGATGGTAGCCATCGGCCGGCTGGTTCAGCGCATAGGAATTGCCAAGCTGCGTGCCGGCGCCGGGCTTGTTGACGATGACGAGCGGCTGGCCGAGTTCCTGCTCCAGATAGGGCATGAAGGCGCGGGACAGGCGGTCATTATAGCCGCCGGTGGCGAAGGGCACGATCACGTTGATCGGACGCGAGGGATAGGTCGCGGCGCGCAGGATGGACGGCATGGCGACCATGCCGGAGGCGACGGCAACACCGCCGGCCGAAATCTTGATCAGGTCTCTGCGTGTGAAATGGGTCATGTTTTCCTCCCGCCGTTCCATCTGGATGCGTTCGGCCGGCGAGCCATGAGCGGGCCGACCCGTGTGGATTAGGCGGGGGAAGACTGTCCCGCCTCCCGTCAACTGTCAACAGATTTGCAGTGAACTTTCCTTTCCCTGCCTGGCCACGAGGGGCGCGCACTTCGGCACGGGCCGGCGTTCTACGGTAGCATGGCGCCCCTGTACCCTTGAAAACGCTGGGGAGCGCAGCCTGGGCGTTGTCATCGCCGCCCCATTGCGATGGGAGACCGTGAGGCACATCTGTTGACAGTTTTCATTCTCAGTGTCTCTATCGGCCCATGCCCTGCCGACGGCCCGCGCCGCTGCGAGACAGGCGTCAATAACCGCCGCGCCTAACTGGGAGGCCGCCATGTCCGAATGCCCGCGCCAGAGCCGGAAGGCGGCCTCCCCCCTCGCCCGAATCATCCCGACCGGCTGCACGCGGCCCGCCGGGCGCAGCTGATGGCAGCCGATTCCAAAGCACCCGCGCCGAGCCCTCGTGCCCCGTGGCACGTCGCCGGGCTACGGCTGATCGGCACCTATGCGCTCGCCGCCGCGGCGGGCTATGCCGCCTCGCTCCTTCACATCCCCCTGCCCTGGATGCTCGGCCCGCTCTTCGTCTGCGGCCTGCTGAACGTCTCCGGCGTGCCCTTGCAGGCCGGGTGGCATCTGCGCGAGATCGGGCAGGTCATTGTCGGCCTCGCCATCGGCATGCGCTTCACCCCGCATCTGCTGCTGGTGTCGCTGGAGCTGCTGCCCGCGATGCTGGTGGCGACGCTCTACATCATCCTCGCCACCTTCATCGGCGCGCTCATCATGCGGCCGCTGGCGCGCATCGACGCCACCACCGCCTTCTTCGCCACCGCCGCCGGCGGCATGGCCGACATGGCGGTGGTGGCGGCGGCGCGGGGCGGCGACACCAACGCCGTCTCCATCGTCCACGCGCTGCGGGTGACCACGGTGGTCAGCATCGTGCCGTTCATGGTGTTCGCCTTCGGCGAGGCCGGCAACGTCAACACGGCCGATCCCGCTGCCTCGCACGATCTACTGTTGCTCGGCCTCGCGCTTGTCATCGCCTATCTCGGCGCGCAGGCGCTGCGCCCAACGGTCATCCCGAATCCGTGGCTGCTTGGCTCGCTGCTGCCGAGCGCGGCGCTGGGCGCCTCCGGCCTGCTCAATGTCGCGGTGCCCGGCATCCTCATCATCGCCGCGCAGATCATGATCGGGGTGTGGCTGAGCATGCGCTTCCGGCGCGACCTGTTCGTGCGCCTGCCGCGCGTCGCCGCCTCCGGCCTGCTGATCGGCGTGCTGCTGATCGCCGCCGCCGCCGTCGGGGCAGAAGCGCTGTCACTGGCCACCGGCCTGCCGCTCACCACCAGCTTCCTCGCCCTCGCCCCGGCGGCGATCACCGAAATGGTGCTCACCGCCAAGGCGATGCACGCCGATGCCGAGCTGGTGACCGCCTTTCACATCGTCCGCATCGCGGTGATCTCGTCGACCATCCTGATCGTCTTCCGCATCTACCGCTTCGTGCTGAGGAGCCATTATGAATCTGGGGTTTGACGGCCGCCGCGCCGTCATCGTCGGCGGCAGCTACGGCATTGGCGAGGCCACCGCCGCGATCCTGCTGCGCGAGGGAGCGCAGGTGATCATCGCCTCGCGCAGCCGCGACAATCTCGACGCCGCCCGCGCCCGGCTGGAGACCGCCACCGGCCGCGCGCCCGACGTGTTCGTCGCCGATGTGGTGAAGGACGGTGCCGCCGCCGAGGCGCTGATGGCCGAGGCGCGCCGCCGCTGGGGCGCGCTCGATATCCTCGTCAGCGCGGTCGGCGGCAGCGTGCGGGCAGATTTCGACACGCTGAGCGATGCCGACTGGCTCGCCAGCTACGAATTCAACGTGCTCTCCACTGTCCGCTCTGTGCGCGCCGCTCTCCCCCTGCTCATCGCGGGCGACGCGCCGGCCGTGGTGACGCTGGGCGCGGCGGCGGCGAAGATGCCCTATGCCCACCAGATCATGACCAATGTCCACAAGGCCGGGCTGCTCGGCCTCGTGAAGACGCTGGCGCTCGAACTCGGCGAGAAGGGCATCCGCATCAACGCGGTCGGGCCGGGCCGCACCAAAACCGCGCTGTGGATCAACCGCGCCACCAAAATGGCTGCCGAGCGCGGCGTGCCGGTGGACGAGATCTACGCGGAATTCGCGGAAGAAATCCCGCTGAAACGCTTCGCCGAGCCGGACGAGATCGCGGTCATGGTCGCGTGGCTCGCCAGCCCGCTCGCCAGCTACATCACCGGCCAATCCATCAATGTCGACGGCGGCATCGCGCGCGGCCTCGTTTAAAGGAGAACAGAATGTCCCACAAAGACGTCACCCGCCAGCTCGCCGCCTGGATCGTCGGCTGCAAGCTCGCCGACATTCCCGCCTCGGTTCAGGCCGAGGGCGTGCGCACCTTCTTCAACTGGATGGGCTGCGCCGTCGGCGGCGCCCGCCACGAGACGGTGGACCGCGCGCTCGCCGGAATCTCGCCCTTCGCCGGCAAGCCGCAGGCGACCGTGATCGGGCGCGGCGAGCGGCTGGACGTGCCGAACGCGGCGCTGATCAACGGCATCTCCTCGCATGTGCTCGACTATGACGACACCCATCTGAAGACCATCATCCACCCCGCCGGCCCGGTCGCCTCCGCTTTGCTGGCGGCGGCGGAATATCACCCAATGACCGGCGCGGACTTCCTCAACGCGCTGATCGTCGGCGTGGAAGTGGAGTGCCGGATCGGCAACAGCGTCTATCCCGCCCATTACGATCGCGGCTGGCACATCACCGGCACGACCGGCGTGTTCGGCGCCGCCGCCGCCGTCGGCCACATGCTGAAGCTCGACGCCACCCAGATGACCTGGGCGCTCGGCATCGCCGCGACGCAGGCCTCGGGACTGCGCGAAATGTTCGGCACCATGTGCAAGAGCTTGCATCCCGGCGCAGCCGCCCGCAACGGCGCGCTCGCCGCCTTCCTCGCCAAGGCCGGCTTCGACAGTTCGCTGCAGGCGATCGAGGCGCCGCGCGGCTTCGCCAATGTGCTCTCCACCAAGCAGGATTATAACGAGATCCTCGGCGGGCTGGGCGAGACCTGGGAAGCGGGCCTCAACTCCTACAAGCCCTTCGCCTGCGGCATCGTCATCCACCCCACCATCGACGGCTGCCAGCAGCTGCGCGAGGAGCTGGGCGACGCAGTGAACCAGATCGCCGCCGTGCGCCTGCGCACCCATCCGCTGGTGCTGGAACTCACCGGCAAGCGCACGCCGAAGACCGGGCTGGAGACCAAGTTCAGTGTCTTCCACGCCGCCGCCTGCGCCCTGCTGCGCGGCGATGGTTCGCCCACCGCCTTCACCGACGAGGCGGCCAACGCGCCGGATATCATCGCCCTGCGCGACAAGGTGGACGCCACCTCCGACACCGCCATCCACGAGGCCTCCGTGGTGATCGAGGTGGAGTTCAATGACGGCCGCACGATCGAGAAGACCATCGACCGCGCCATCGGCAGCCACGACAAGCCGCTGAGCAACGAGCACCTCGCGCGCAAATTCGCCCACCAGTCGGCGCTGGTCGTCGGCGACGAGGTGACGGAACGGCTCATGGCGCTGTGCTGGCGCCTGCCGGAGCTGACCGATGCCGGCGAGATCGCCCGCGCCTCGGTGCCGGCCGGCCTGCGCGACGCGGCGGAGTGAGCGCGGTGACGACACACGCCCCTCTGCGCATCGGCGTTCTCAATGGCGACGATATCGGCCATGAGATCGTCCCCGCCGCCCACGCCATCGCCGATGCGGCGGCGCGGGCGAGCGGCCTCGCCATTGACTGGCGCCCCATGCCGCTCGGCCGCAAGGCGCTGGACGAGCTGGGCCACACCATGCCGCCGGGCACGCTGGAGACGCTCGGCACGCTCGACGGCTTCATCCTCGGGCCCATCGGACATCAGGCCTATCCCAAGGTGCCGGAGGCGATCAACCCGCACCCGATCCTGCGCAAGAGCTTCGATCTGTTCGCCAATGTGCGCCCCACCCGCTCCTATCCCGGGCTCGGCTGCCTCTATGACGACATCGACCTCGTCATCGTGCGCGAGAACAATGAGGGCTTCCAGCCGGACCGCAACGTGGTGGCCGGCTCGGGCGAGTTCCGCCCGACGCACGACACCACCATCTCGGTGCGCGTCATCACCCGCGAGGGCAGCCGCAAGGTCGCCCGCGCCGCCTTCGAGATCGCCCGCGCCCGCAAGAAGCGGCTCACCGTGGTGCACAAGAACACGGTGTTCAAGCTCGGCTGCGGCATGTTCGTGGAAGAGTGCTACGAGGCCGGCAAGGAATTCCCCGATGTCGCCATCGAGGAAGTCATCGTCGACACCTTCGCCATGAAGCTGGTGCGCGAGCCGCAGCGCTTCGACGTCGTCGTCACGACAAACATGTTCGGTGACATCCTCACCGACGAGGCGGCCGGCCTCGTCGGCGGGCTCGGCATGGCGCCGGGCCTGTGTATCGGGCGCGGCGAGATCGCCATGGCGCAGGCCACCCACGGCTCGGCGCCCGATATCGCCGGCAAGGGGCTGGCCAACCCCTATGCAATGATCGAATCCACCCGCATGCTCATCGAATGGCTCGGCCGCCGGCGCGGCATTCCCGCCGCCGCCGAGGCCAGCGCGCGGATGAAGGCGGCGATCGAGGCCGCGCTCGCCGATCCCGCCACCCGCACCCCCGACATTCGCGGCACCGGCACCCAGGCCGACATGACCCGCGCCATTCTTTCCCATCTGGAGACCCGCACCCATGCGCCGGCATAAAATCGCGCTCATTCCCGGAGACGGCATCGGCTCCGACGTCATCAACGCCGGCCGCGAGGTGCTGGACGCGCTGGCCGCCAGCGATGGCGGCTTCGGCTTCGATTTCGAGAGCTTCGACTGGGGCTCCGACCG
The DNA here is from genome assembly GCF_022836935.1 of Ancylobacter polymorphus. Lineage (NCBI taxonomy): Bacteria > Pseudomonadati > Pseudomonadota > Alphaproteobacteria > Hyphomicrobiales > Xanthobacteraceae > Ancylobacter > Ancylobacter polymorphus. The sequence goes on from NZ_CP083239.1 coordinate 4,170,871, forward strand.
CTACCGCCGCACCGGCACGATGATGCCGGAAGACGGCGTCGACACGCTGCGCGGCTTCGACGCCATCTATTTCGGCGCGGTCGGCGACCCGAAGATTCCCGACCACATCACCCTGTGGGAACTGCGCCTCGCCATCTGCCAGGGGCTCGACCAATACGCCAATGTCCGCCCCTCGCGCCTCCTGCCGAACATCACCGGCCCGCTGCGGCCGGAACTCGGCAAGGACATCGACTGGGTAATCGTGCGCGAGAACAGCGAGGGCGAATATGCCGGCGCGGGGGGTCGGGCGCATCGCGGCCTGCCGATCGAGGTCGGCATCGATGTGTCGGTGTTCACCCGCACCGGCATCGAGCGCGTCTGCCGCTTTGCCTGCGAGCTCGCCATGTCGCGCCCGCGCAAAAAGCTCACCATCGTCACCAAGTCCAATGCCCAGCGTCACGGCATGGTGCTGTGGGACGAGGTGTGCAAGGGCGTCATCAAGGACTTCCCCGAACTCGATGTCGACTGGATGCTGGTCGACGCCATGACCATGCGCCTCGTTCTGCGGCCGGGCACGGTGGACACGGTGCTCGCCACCAATCTGCATGCCGATGTGCTCTCCGACCTCGCCTCGGCGCTGAGCGGCAGCCTCGGCATCGGCGCCACCGCGAACCTCGCGCCGGACCGTTCCACCCCTTCCATGTTCGAGCCGATCCACGGCTCCGGCTTCGACCTGATCGGCAAGGGCATCGCCAACCCGATCGGCTCCTTCTGGAGCGCGGTGATGATGCTGGAACATCTCGGCGAGACCGCCGCCGCCGCGCGGCTGATGGCGGCGATCGAGACCGTGACGGCGGAGGGCACCACGCTGACACACGATCTCGGCGGAACGGCGGGCACGGCCCAAGTGACGGCGGCGGTGATCACTAGCCTTCAACGTCAAAGTGTCGCAGAAGCCGGCACAACCCGGAGCGTGGCGTAAAATCTGGAAGCGTTCCAGCGCCGAATTGTTTACAATCGACGGATGAGCATCATCAGCGATTCCGCGCCCCTCAGCGATCTGTCAGTTGTGAAGAGCGTCTCGCTCACGAGCGCGCTCGAGAAGGAACTCGAGCGCCTCATTCTCACGGGCGAGCTGGAGCCGGGGGTTCGGATCAACGAGATCCACCTTTCGAACCGCTTCGGCACCAGCCGCGGCCCGATCCGCGAGGCCACCCGCAGCCTGGAGGCCAAGGGCTTGGTCGAAGTCGTCCGCAATCGCGGTGTCTTCGTCCGGCGCCTCTCCGTCGAGGATGCGGTGGAAATCTACGATGTGCGTGCCGCGCTGTTCGGCCAGGCCGGGCGGCTCTTGGCCGAGCGCATGACCGACGGACTGCTGGCCGAGCTGACCCGTATGGTCGACGAGATGGACGCGGTCGCCGAGCGCGGCAGCTTCGACGACTACTACCCGCTCAATCTCGGCTTTCACAATCTCATCGTCGGCTCCTGCGGCAACCGCACGCTGCAGGCGGAGTACCACCGCTTCGTCAACAAGCTGCACCTGTTCCGCGCCCGCGCGCTGGTGCAGGGCGGCGGCCTCGCCGTTTCCAATCGCGAGCACCGGGCGATGCTGGAAGCGCTGGCCTCCGGCGATGGCGACCGGGCGCAGATGACGCATTGGCGGCATGTGGCGCTGGCCAAGCGCCGGCTCATCGCCGCCGTCGACGGCCCGGCGCGGCACGACTGAGTCGGCTTTTTCGAGCGCCGAGTCCTCAACGCGACCCACTTCCGGAACAACGTCATCCTGAGGTGCCCGGCGTTTCGCCGGGCCTCGAAGGATGTTGAAGCAGCCCGCCCGATGAGCATCCTTCGAGGCTCGGGCTGCGCCCGAGCACCTCAGGATGACGTCGCACTGGGCGAGGTCGCCCCATGTCCGTCGCGCCCTCACGCAGCGGCGGCGCGGGCCTCGATCTTGCGCGCGGCTACCCGGGCGGCGAGGCGGACGGCGGACTGGAACGCGCCGATATCGGCGACGCCCTTGCCGACAATGTCGAAGGCCGTGCCATGCGCCGGGGTGGTGAACACCACCTCCAGCCCGGCGGTGATGGTCACGCCCTTGTTGAAGCCCTTCAGCTTGGTCGCGATCTGGCCCTGATCGTGATACATCGCCAGCACGCTGTCATAGGCGCCGGCAAAAGCCTTGAGATAAACCGTGTCGGACGGGAACGGCCCCTCGCAGGCGATGCCCTCCTTCGCCATCGCCTCCACCGCCGGGCGGATGAAGTCGATTTCCTCGGTGCCGAACAGACCGCCCTCGCCGCCATGCGGGTTGAGCGCGGCCACCGCGATGCGCGGGCGGGCAATGCCGGCCTTGCGCATGGTCTCGTCCGCCAGTCGCAGCGCGCCGCAGATGCTGTCATAGGTCACCTGGTCCAGCGCCGTGCGCAGCGAGACATGCGAGGTGACGCGGGTCATCCACTGCCCTTCCAGCACGTTCATCTCGCTGAACGGGCCCTTATGGTCGAGCAGATGCGCGAACATCTTGTGTTCGTCCGGGAAGCGCCAGCCGCCTTTGAACATGGCCTGCTTGTTCAGCGGGGCGAAGCAGACGCCATCGACCTCGCCGGCCTTGGCGAAGTCGATGGCGCGGGACAGCGTGTCGCCGGTCAGCCGGCCGGACTCGGGGTTGGCGATGCCGAGCGGGAACAGGTCGGGGTCGGTATTGCCGAGATCGACCATGGGAATGCCGGGCGCGCTCCAGTCCACCGCGCCGGGCGAGGCGTAGCGCACCAGGTCAAGGCTGACCCCGGCATGGCGCGCGCCCATGTCCAGCACACGCGCATCGCCCACCACGACGATCCGCGCCACATCGTCGAAGCCGCCCTCGCTCAGCAGGCGCGCGGTCTGTTCCGGGCCGATGCCGGTGCAATCGCCGGGGGTGAGGGCGAGAATGGGAAGCGGGTGCGCGGTCATGGAACTACCTGTCCTTGGGGCGTGACTGTCGGGGATCGAGCGGGCCGGGTCGCGCCTCGGTGGCGCTGTCGTCTTCCAGCGTGCGCAGGAAGCGCGCCTTGCCGGCGAGGATGTGCCGCTCCAGCAGCCGGGCCGCGCCGGTGCCGTCGCTCTGGCGCAGCGCCTCGAAAATGGCTTTGTGCTCGTCATTGGAGGTGCGCATTGAGCCGGGCAGCACCAGCCCGCGCCGGCGGAACAGATGCAGTTCCGCTTCCAGCAGCGGGTAGAGCTCGATCAGCTTGTCATTGTCGGAAGCGAGCACGACCTGGCGGTGGAACTCGTTGTTCAGCGTGTAGAAGGTGGCGATGTCGGGTGCCTCGATCGCCGCGTCCATCTGCGCGATCAGCTCCGCCATCTCACGCAGCTGCACCGTGGTGATGATGGCGGCCGCCAACCGCCCGGCCGTGCCGAACAGGCCGGCGCGGATGTCGTAGAGGTCGAGTGCCTCCTTGGTGGAGACCTCGCGCACGAAGAAGCCGCGATTGAGTTCGCTGCGCAGCAGGCCGATCTGCTCCAGCGCCCGGCACGCCTCGCGCACCGGACCCCGGCTGATGCCGAGCCGCAGCGCCAGCGTGCTTTCATTGATGCGCGTGCCGCCGGTGAGTTCGCCAGTGCCGATCATCCGCTCGATCTCGCGCTGGATCAGCGGCACGAAGGAGGCGGTGCGGGGCGTGCGCGGGGGAGGAGCGACCGGGCGGAGCATGGCGCCATTTCGTCGCCAAAATCGCTGATTGTCAACAATGATGATTGAAATGACAGGGATAGCCCGACAGATGGCGCCCCGCGTCTTGCCGCAGGGGAAGCGTAAATCAGTCGGACATTTTACACTTAAGTATCTGTTATAATTTTATTTTCTTTGAAACTGGCAACCACGCGCCTCCCAGATCGCCGCCAGGAGACAATCGGGCGCGCCGGAAAAATTGTTGACAGTTGTCGGTCCGTTGAACACTGTCCTGCCGCACACGTCGCGGTGCCGCCGCCGAAATCCCGCCTGATCTCCAAGGAGTTTCCATGACGACCTATTCCATAGCGGTCATTCCCGGCGACGGGATCGGCAATGAGGTGGTGCCGGAGGCGCAGCGCGTTCTGGAGGCGGCGAGCCGCATTGGCGGCTTCTCCTTCGACTGGACCCATTACGACTGGAGCTGCGAGCGCTTCGCCAAGACCGGGGCGATGATGCCCGCCGATGGCTTGCAGCAAATCCGCCACAAGGACGCGATCTTCCTCGGCGCCGTCGGCTTTCCCGGCGTGCCGGATCATGTCTCGCTCTGGGGCCTGCTGATCCCGATCCGCCGCAGCTTCCACCAATATGTGAATCTGCGGCCGGTGAAGCTGCTCGCCGGCGTCGAAAGCCCGCTGAAGGGCCGCGAGGCCGGCTCGATCGACTTCTATGTCGTGCGCGAGAACAATGAGGGCGAGTATTCCTCCATTGGCGGCCGGCTCTATGAGGGGCTGGAGGACGAGCTGGTGATGCAGCAGTCCATCTTCACCCGCCGTGGCTGCGACCGGGTGATGCGCTACGCCTTCGAGCTGGCCAAGGGCCGCAAGCAGCACGTCACCTCGGCCACCAAGTCGAACGGCATAAGCCACACCATGCCGTATTGGGACGAGCGCTTCGCCGCGATCTCGAAGGAATATCCCGGCTTCACCACCGACCAGTTCCACATCGACATTCTCACCGCGCATTTCGTCCGCAATCCGGACTGGTTCGACGTAGTGGTCGCCTCCAACCTGTTCGGCGACATCCTGTCCGATCTCGGCCCGGCGGTGGTGGGCTCCATCGGCATCGCGCCCGGCGGCAACATCAATCCCGAGAAGGACTACCCCTCCATGTTCGAGCCGGTGCACGGCTCGGCGCCGGATATCGCCGGCAAGGGCGTGGCCAACCCCATCGGCCAGATTTGGTCGGGAGCCATGATGCTGCGCCATCTCGGCGAGGAAGCCACCGCCGCCGCCATCGAAAAGGCGATCGAGGATGTGCTCGCCCGCCGCGACAGCCTCACCCGCGACCTCGGCGGCACCGCCGGCACGCGCGAACTCACCGACGCCATCATCGGTGCCCTGCCTTCCGTCGCCGCCCGTGCCCCGGCCGCCTGACGCTCGACATAAAGAGGAAACGCCCCATGACGCTGCACCAGACCAACCCCGCCCAGGCCCAGCCCATCGTCGAGGGCCTGACCCAGGACGTGGCCGAATTCGTCGTCGGCACCTCCTATGCCGATCTGCCGGCCGAGGTGGTCGAACTCGGCAAGAAGTCGATCCTTGATGGCATCGGCCTCGCCCTCTCCGGCTCGGTGGCGAAAAGCGGCGAGCACATTCAGGCCTATCTCAAGGGCCTCGGCATCCAGGAAGGGCCGGCAACCGTCATCGGCACCTCGCTCAAGGTGCCGCCGCGCTTCGCTGCCTTCGCCAATGGCGTCGGCATCCATGCCGATGATTATGACGACACCCAGCTCGCCGTCGCCAAGGACCGGGTCTATGGCCTGCTCACCCACCCGACCGCGCCGGCCCTGCCGGCCGCGCTCGCTGTGGCGGAAGCCGCCGGCACCTCCGGCACGGAGATGATGCTGGCCTATCACCTCGGCGTCGAGGTGGAGTGCAAGATCGCCGAGGCGATCAACCCGCGCCATTACCAGCACGGCTTCCACGCCACCGCGACGTGCGGCACCTATGCCGCCGCCGCCGCCGCCGGCAAGCTGAAGGGGCTGAATGTCGAGCAGATGGTGCGCGCCTTCGGCTGCGCCGGAAGCCAGTCGGCCGGGCTGCGGGAGAATTTCGGCACCATGATGAAGCCGTTCCACGCCGGCCGTTCCTCGGAGAGCGGCGTGGTGGCGGCCGATTTCGCCGCGCTGGGCTGGACCACCACTGACAAGATCCTGGAAGCGCCGCGCGGCTTCTTCCAGGCGGCGGGCGGCGGCTTCGACCCCAGCGCCATCGTCGGCAAGCTCGGCCAGCCCTGGACCTTCGCCTCGCCCGGCGTCTCCATCAAGCCGCATCCGTCGGGCTCGCTCACCCATCCCGGCATGACCAAGATGCTGGAGCTGATCCGCACCCATTCCATCAAGGCCGAGGATGTGGAGCGCGTGGATGTCGGCACCAACCAGAACATGCCGAACGCGCTGATCCATCACCGCCCGAAGAACGAGCTTCAGGCCAAGTTCTCCATGGAATTCTGCATGGCCATCCTGCTGCTCGACGGGCGCGGCAGCCTGCCCGAATTCACCGACGAGACGGTGGAGCGCGAGGATGTGAAGGCGATGATCGAGCGGGTGAACTTCCATGTCCACCCGGAGGCGGAAGCCGCCGGCTACGACAAGATGACCACCATCATCGACATCCACCTGAAGGACGGGCGCACCATCTCCGGCCGGTCCGATTTCGGCAAAGGCAGCCCGGCCAACCCGATGACCTATGACGAAGCCGCCGACAAGTTCCGCGGCTGCGCCGAATTCGCCAAATGGGACAAGGCGAAGACCGAATCCATCGTCGAGACGGTGCGCCGGCTGGAGCAGCTGCGCGATATCCGCGAGCTCACGCGCCTCTGCGCCTGACGCCGCCCCGTCGCGAGGAAGGGCGCCCCCTGCCCCGGGGCGCCCTTTTTCATGCCCGCGCCGTCAGCCCTCCAGCTTGTCCTGCGTCCGCGTGTCGAAATCGCCGGCGTCGTGGCGCTCGCGCAGCTGTTCGTGCGGTTCGCCGGTCATGCGGTTGACCATGCGCCCGCGCTTCACCGCCTGCCGGGCGAACAGCTCATCCGCCCAGCGCAGGACGTTGGTGTATTCGTGCCCGGAGAGGAAGGTGCCGGCATCGCCATAGGTCCAGCCCTTCACCAGTGCGCCATACCAGGGCAGCACCGCCATATCGGCGATGGTGTAGTCGTCGCCGGCGAGATAGCGGGTCTCGGCCAGCCGCCGGTCCAGCACGTCGAGCTGGCGCTTGGCTTCCATGGCGTAGCGGTCGATGGCGTATTCGATCTTCACCGGCGCATAGGCGTAGAAATGGCCGAAGCCGCCGCCGAGAAACGGCGCGCTGCCCATCTGCCAGAACAGCCAGGACAGGCATTCGGCACGCTTGGCCGGCTCGGTCGGCAGGAAGGCCCCGAACTTCTCCGCGAGGTGCAGCAGGATGGCGCCGGATTCGAACACCCGGATCGGTGTCTCGCCCGAGCGGTCCATCAGCGCGGGGATTTTCGAGTTCGGGTTGACCTCGACAAAGCCGGAACCGAACTGCTCGCCCTCGCCGATCTTGATCAGCCAGGCGTCGTATTCCGCCCCGGTGTGGCCGGCGGCGAGCAGTTCCTCGAACAGGATCGTCACCTTCTGCCCGTTCGGCGTGGCGAGCGAATAGAGCTGGAACGGGTGCGTGCCCACCGGCAGCGCCTTCTCATGCGTCGCCCCGGCGATCGGGCGGTTGATGTTGGCGAAGGCGCCGCCACTGGCCTTGTTCCAGACCCAGACCTTGGGCGGCGTGTAAGTGTCGGACATACGGGGTTCTCCATGCGCGGCGGCCGGCCCGCAGGCGGCGCCGAATCCGTGGGACATCGGGCGTGACTTTAGCCCGCCCGGCGGCGCGGTCATCCCCACAGCCATCACATCGCGGCGACGCGACCCAAGGTCAGGCGTTGCGCGTGGCCGCGTCCTTGCCTAGTCAGGCATCAGGGATTTGGGCGAGCGGGACTTGACCTCCGACAACACCTCCAGCGAGGACGGAATGCCCCGGGGCCTGCGCCGGCTGGTGCGGGCGAGCGAACTCGGCATCGTTGCGCTCGCTGCGCTGGTCGGCGTCGCCGCCGGGCTGGTCGTCATCGCCATGAACATGGCCTTGCAGGGATTGCACGAACTGCTGTTCCGCATCCCCACCGCCACCCATCTCTCGACCACGGCCGGCGTCCCCGCCCTCCTGCTGCTGCTCGTGCCCACGCTCGGCGGTCTCGCCTTCGGCCTGTGCGTGCGGGCCCTTCTGCGCACGCGCGCCAGCCCGCCGGTCGATCCCATCGAAGCCAATGCCCTGCATGGCGGGCGCATGTCGCCGGGCGACAGCCTCATTGTCGCGCTGCAGACGCTGTTCTCCAGCGGGGTCGGCGCCTCCGTGGGGCTGGAGGCCGGCTATACCCAGGCGGCGGCCGGGCTCGCCTCCTGGTTCGGCCGGGTGTTTCATGTCCGGCGCGGGGATCTGCGGCTGCTTGTCGGCTGCGGCGCCGGCGCGGCCATCGGTGCGGCCTTCGACGCGCCGCTGATGGGTGCGTTCTATGGCTTCGAGCTGGTGCTCGGCACCTATGCCATCCCCGCCTTCGTGCCGATGATGACGGCGACCTTCGCCGCCTCCCTCACCCAGCAGCTGCTCGCGCCGCCGCACCACACGCCGCTGCCCACACTGACCGCCCCGCACTTGTCCGATCTGCCGTCGGTGCTGCTGCTCGGCTTCTTCTGCGCGCTGGTCGGCATCGCGGTCATGCGCGGGGCGACGCTGGTGGAAGCGGGCTTTCGCCGCTCCGCTTTGCCCGCCTGGCTGCGTCCGGCGGTGAGTGGGCTCCTCGTCGGCGCGCTCGCTTTGTGGAACCCGGCGGTGCTCTCGGCCGGGCATGGCGCGGTCTATCATTTCCTCGCCACCGACACCGGGCTCACCTTGGCGGCGCTGCTCTTGGTGGCGAAGGTCACGGCCTCCTCCGTCTCCATCGGCGCCGGCTTTCGCGGCGGCCTGTTCTTCGCCTCGCTGCTGATGGGGGTGATGGCGGGACGCGTGTTCGCCGGCGGCATGAGCCTGATCCTGCCCGATGTCGTCACCGCCCACGCCTTCTACGCGCTGATCGGCATGAGCGCGCTCGCCGTCGCCGTGGTCGGCGGGCCGATGACCATGACGCTGCTGGCGCTGGAAATGACCGGCAATCTGCAATTGACCCTGTCGGTGCTGGCGGCGGCCGGCACCGCCTCGCTGGCGACGCGGCTGCTGTTCGGCTTCTCCTTCGCCACATGGCGCTTCCATCTGCGCGGCGAGAATATTCGCGGCGCGCATGATGTCGGCTGGTTGCGCGAGCTTACCGTCGCCACGCTGATGCGCCGGGAGGTGCCGCTCATCGAGGTCGACACCCCGCTGATGGAAGCCCGCCGGCGCTACCCGCCCGGCGCCGCCGCCGCTCTCGTCGCCACCGCGAATGGCCGCTATGCCGGCATGATCGCGCCCGCCGCGCTGTTCGAGCCGGTGGAGGACGACGCGCCCGCGAGCCTGCGCCCCCTGCTGCGCCATACCGACACCGCGCTGCGCCCGACCGCCACGCTGCGCGAGGCGCTGGACCTGTTCGAGCGCAGCGAGGCCGACGCGCTGGCCGTCACCCTGCCCGACGGCACGGTGGCCGGCGTGCTCAGCGAGGCGCAGGCGGTGAAGCGCTACAGCGACGAGATGCGCCGGCGGCTCAGTGAGGTCACGGGCGAGAAATTCGACTGAACCTCACAGCCCCCTGCGCGCCGGGGCATAGAAGCTCTCCGACATGTCGATCTCGTTCAGGGTGAAGCGGTGGTCGGTCGGCGGCTGGGCGCGCTGCTCGCAGTCGAGCCGCGGGCAGATGCGGCAGCCGACGCCGATGGGCACGGTCTGCGAGGGGTCGGAAAGGTTCATGCCGTCGGAATAGACCATCTGATGCGCGTGGCTGATATGGCAGCCCAGCCCGATGGAAAGATGCCGGCGCGGCGCATTGTGCCGGTGCCCGCCCTTGGTGATCGACTTGGCGATGCAGAAATAGCGCTGGCCCTCCGGCATCTGGCTCAGCTGCACATTGATCCGCTCCGGGTGGAAGAAGGCGGCATAGACATTCCAGCGCGGGCAGGCGCCGGAGTGGCGGGAAATATGGATGCCCGAAAGCGAGAAGCGCTTGGAGATGTTGCCGGCAATGTCGGTGCGCACGAGATGCAGCGGGATGCCGCTGCGCCCCGGCCGCTGCAGCGTGGTCATGCGGTGGCACACCTGCTCGAAGCTGGTGCGGAAACGGCGCTGGACGCGCTCGATATCGTAGCGCGTCTCCTGGCAGGCGGCGAGGAACGGCTCATAGGGCATGACCAACGCCGAGGCGAAATAGCTCGCCAGCGCGTTGCGGGTGACGATGGGCGCGTCGTCCGGCAGGTTGGCGGCGGCGATCAGCTCGTCGATCTGCCGCGACGCCGCGAGCAGGCCGAGCTGGTGGGCAACGACGAACAGCGCCGATTCCGGCGGCAGAACCTCGGCGGTGATGAGTTCATGCGCCCCGGCGTCATAGCGCCGGGCGATGCCGGCCGGCAGCGAGGCGGAGCGCCAGTTGAGGCCGAAGACATTGGCAAGATAGGTCTTCAGCCCGTGCTCGAAGGAATCCGAGGCGAAGTCGATGTCGTGGCGGATGCGCTCGGCTTCCGCTTCCAGCGTGGGGAAGTAGTTGGCGTTCTCCTGGATGAAATCGGAAACGGCATCGGTGGAGGAGTGATAGCCGCCCTCGCCGTCGATCGCCCCCGTGGCGCCGGTGCGGTGCGCCTCGCGCAGCGTCTTGAACTGGTCGTAGAGCCGCACCACCGCCCGGCCGATGGCGGGATTTGAAGAGGCGAGGTCGCGTATGTCCTGATTGGTCAGCGCGTTCTCTGCGAAGAGTTCGTCGCTGAACAGCTCCATCAGGTCGCCGACAAGGCGGGTCTCGTCATTCTCCACCAGCTCGCCCGGCTCGATGCCGAAATAGCCCGCCAGCTTCATCAGCAGCGGCACGGTGATTCGGCGGCGATTATGCTCGATGAGGTTGAGATAGCTCGCGGAAATGCCGAGCGCGCCGGCAAGGTCCGCCTGCGAGATGCGCCTGGCGCGGCGCAGCCTCTGCACCCGGCTGCCGATACGCGGTTCACTGGTGGCGAGCATGGCCCGGCCCTTTGCTGGCTTTACAAAAACGACCTGTAAACTTTACAAGCCTTATCAACTTAACACGCTCAAATCATTATCTTTCTTGCCTTTCGAAGTCGAGTGTTAAATCTTTACATCACACCCGCAGGGAGGAATTGACATGAGCGCGAGCACGGACACCCGCACCAATATGGGTGAAGAGGAATTCATCACCATCATCGGCGGCGATGCCGAAGAGATCGGCCAGGTCTTCCGCGACCAGGGGCTGGCGGCGAAGGATTTCACCATCGTCCACCGCATCGGCCGGCACCGCATCGCCATGGCCCCCGGCCAGGACGACATGAACGCCCTCGTCGGCGCCCTGCTCGGCGGCCGGCTGGTGGCGGCGACCTACACCCGCCGCGCGCGCTAGGCGATGGCCGCACGCCCCCGCTTCCGCCCGCCCCGCTTCGCCCCGCTCGACCTCGCGCCGCGCGACTTCAGGCCCGCCCGCGTCGAGGACGCGCGACGCGGCGTGGCCGGCGCGGGAGCCGCCCCCTCCTCGGCCCCCGCGTCTCTCTCTTCTTCCGATCTTGCTTCAGGAAACGACCATGCTGGACCAGACTCGCCCCCACTCGCCCGACAGCTTCCCCGCCCCGACCTGGGCGCCCGACCGCTGGCGCGGCATTCATCGCAGCTACACTCCCGCTGACGTCGCCCGTCTCGCCGGCTCGCTGCGCATCGAGCACACGCTCGCCGCCAACGGCGCCCGCCGTCTCTGGGACCTGCTGCAGACCCAGGCTTTCGTGCCCACCATGGGCACCTATACCGGCATCCAGGCGGTGCAGCAGGTGAAGGCCGGGCTGGAGGCGATCTATCTCTCCGGCTGGCAGGTCGCGGCCGACGGCAATTCCGCCGGCGACATGTATCCGGACCAGAGCCTCTATCCCGTCGACAGCGTTCCCGCCGTGGTCCGGCGCATCAACAAGGCGCTAATGCGCGCCGACCAGATCCAGACCATGGAGCGCGCCGACGGCGCCAAGGGCCCGCAGCACGATTTCTTCGTGCCGATCATCGCCGACGCCGAAGCCGGCTTCGGCGGCCAGCTCAACGCCTATGAACTGACCAAGGCGCTGATCGAAGCCGGCGCGGCGGCGGTGCATTTCGAGGACCAGCTGGCCTCGGAGAAGAAGTGCGGCCATCTCGGCGGCAAGGTGCTGGTGCCCACCCGCCAGTTCGTCCGCACGCTGAACGCCGCCCGCCTCGCCGCCGACGTGCTCGGCGTGCCGACCGTCATCATGGCGCGCACCGATGCGGAATCGGCCCGTCTCATCACCTCCGATGTGGACGAGCTGGACCGGCCGTTCATATCAGGCGAGCGCACGCAGGAAGGCTTCTACCGCTACAATGGCGGCTTCGAAGCCGGCATCGCCCGCGCCATCGCCTATGCGCCCTATGCCGATTTGCTGTGGTGCGAGACCTCGACCCCGAGCCTCGACGACGCCCGCCGCTTCGCCGAAGGCGTGCACCGTGTGCATCCGGGGAAGATGCTCGCCTATAACTGCTCGCCGTCCTTCAACTGGGCCAAGCATATGGACAAGGCGCAGATGAAGACCTTCCAGGCCGAACTGGGGGCCATGGGCTACAAGTACCAGTTCATCACGCTCGCCGGCTTCCACAACCAGTGCTTCACCACCTTCGAGCTGGCGCGGCGCTACCGCGAGGACGGCATGGCCGCCTATTCCGAGCTGCAGCAGCGCGAATTCGCCGCCGAGGCGCAGGGCTTCACCGCCACGCGCCACCAGCGCGAAGTGGGCACCAGCTATTTCGACGCCATCGCCACCGTGCTGAGCGAAGGCCTGAGCGCCACCACGGCGATGCAGGACTCGACCGAGACCGCCCAGTTCTGAGGCGGACCACCTTGTCACCCCGGGGCGGCGCATGCCGCGCGCCCGGTGGCGGTTCGGGGAAAACCGCCACCGGGTCCGGCGCGAGCCGGACATCCCCGGGGTGACGTTTTCGTCATCCCCTGGGTGACATCTTTGTCATCCCTCGGGGTGACGTTTTCGTTGTTCCGGGCCACCTCGCCCCAAATGACGCTTGGTCAACCCAGGGTGAGCTTCACCCTTCGCTGCAACGCAAACGCAGCGAGAGGCGTTGTCGGACAAGGATTGCCCCGTGCATCGCGGCCGCATCCGACTATCTGCGATGTTGCGCCGCACCCGCACTTTTGTTTATGTGAATGCACAGCTGTGCCGGCGGCTCGCGGCAACCGGCCATCCGCTCGCGTGAAGGGACCCGTTATGACTCATACCGACGTCGCCGGCCTGAAGGTCGATTCCGCCCTTGTCGATTTCATCAATAATGAAGCCATTCCCGGCACCGGGGTGGACAAGGCCGCCTTCTGGGAGAGCTTTGCCGGCATCGTGCGCGACCTTGCCCCCCGCAACGCGGAGCTGCTCGCCCGCCGCGACGAATTGCAGGCGCAGATCGACGCCTGGCACCGCGCCCACCGCAACAAGCCGATCGACCCCGTCGCCTATGAGGTGTTCCTGGCGGAGATCGGCTATCTGCTGCCGGAGCCGGACGCCTTCGAGGTCGTCACCGACAAGGTGGACGAGGAACTCGCCCGCATCCCCGGCCCGCAGCTGGTGGTGCCGGTCACCAATGCCCGTTATGCGCTGAACGCCGCCAATGCGCGCTGGGGCAGCCTCTATGACGCGCTCTACGGTACCGATGCGCTGCCCGAGGACGGCGGCGCCACCCGCTCCAACGGGTTCAACGCGGTCCGTGCCCGGCGCGTCATCGAGAGCGCCCGCGCCTTCCTCGACGAGAGCGTGCCGCTGGCCGGCGGCAGCCATGCCGATGCCGTGGCTTACCGCGTCACCGAGGGCGCGCTGGAGGTCGAGCTCGCCTCCGGCACCCGCACCGGGCTGAAGGACGCCGCGCAATTCGCCGGCTTCGATGGCGCGGCCGAAGCGCCGACGTCCGTGCTGCTGGTCAATCACGGCCTGCACATCGATATCGTCATCGACCGCGCCCACCGCATCGGCGCCACCGACGCCGCCGGCATCGCCGACATCGTCATCGAGGCGGCAGTGACCACCATCGTCGATTGCGAGGACAGCGTCGCGGCGGTGGACGCGCAGGACAAGGTGCTGGTCTATCGCAACTGGCTCGGCCTGATGAAGGGCACGCTCAGCGCCAGCTTCGCCAAGGGCCGCGAGACGGTGGAGCGCAGCCTCGCCGCCGATCGCCGCTACACCGCGCCCAACGGCGAGGAACTCACCCTGCACGGGCGCAGCCTGATGCTGGTGCGCAATGTCGGCCAGCACATGATGACGGACGCGGTGCTGGACGCGCAGGGCCGGGAGATTCCCGAGGCCATTCTCGATGCCGCCGTCACCTCGCTGATCGCGCTGCACGACCTCAAGGGCGAAGGCGAATTGCGCAACAGCCGCGCCGGCTCCGTCTACATCGTCAAGCCGAAGATGCACGGCCCGGAAGAGGTCGCCTTCGCGGTGGACCTGTTCGCCCGTGTCGAGCAGGCGCTGGGGCTCGACCTCAACACGCTGAAGATCGGCATCATGGATGAGGAGCGCCGCACCAGCGCCAACCTTTCCGCCTCCATCCGCGCCGCCCGCGAGCGCGTGGTGTTCATCAATACCGGCTTCCTCGACCGCACCGGCGACGAGATCCACACCTCGATGGAAGCGGGCCCGATGGTGCGCAAGAACGAGATGAAGGCGCAGGCCTGGATCAAGGCCTATGAGGACAACAATGTCGATGCGGGCCTCGAGGCACATCTCGACGGCCATGGCCAGATCGGCAAGGGCATGTGGGCGATGCCCGACCGCATGGCCGACATGATCGCGCAGAAGGTCGCCCATCCGCTCGCCGGCGCCAACACCGCCTGGGTGCCCTCGCCCACCGCCGCCACGCTGCACGCGCTGCACTACCACAAGGTGGACGTGTTCCAGCGGCAGGCGGAACTGCGCCACCGCAAGCGTGCCTCGCGCCGCGACCTGCTCACCATCCCCGTGGTCGATCGCGGCAATTGGGAGCCGGCGGCGGTGCAGGAGGAACTGGACAACAACATCCAGGGTATTCTCGGCTATGTCGTGCGCTGGGTGGACCAGGGCGTCGGCTGCTCCAAGGTGCCGGACATTCACGATGTCGGGCTGATGGAAGATCGCGCCACGCTGCGCATCTCCTCCCAGCACGTCGCCAACTGGCTGATGCACGGCGTGGTCACGGCCGAGCAGGTCGAGGAGACGCTGCGCCGCATGGCCAAGGTAGTGGACGGCCAGAATGCGGGCGACCCCGCCTATGTGCCGATGGCCCCGTCCTATGACGGCTTCGCCTTCCGCGCCGCCCGCGACCTAATCTTCGAAGGCCGTGCCCAGCCCAACGGCTACACCGAATTCGTGCTCACCCGCCGCCGCCGCGAGGCCAAGCGCGCGCAGGCACAGGCTCAGGCCGCCGCCTGATCCACCGTTCGAGGAAGCGCCAAAAAACGCCAAGCGCCTGAAGAAGAGGCCGTCCCGGTGCACCGGGGCGGCCTTTTTCATGACTCAGGCGCCAACCAGTGCGTTGTGAGCGCCGCCACATCCGGGCGCGGGCGGTCGGCAGGGGCCTCCTTGGCGGTGCCGATATGAAGAATGCCGGCCACCCGCTCGCCCTCCCCCACACCGAGGATCGCCAGCGCCGCCTTGTGCGTCGCCGCCCAGCCCGTCACCCAGATGCCGTCGAACCCCATCGCCGCCGCGCCGGTGAGCAGGTTCATGCACACGGCACCGGCGGACAGTTCCTGCTCGAAGGCGGGAATGGCGCTGCCCTCCACCGGGCGGCTCACCACCACCACCGCCAGCGGGGCGGGAAACAGCCGGCCCATGATGGCAGCGAACTTTTCCCGCTTCTCCTCCGGCATATGGGCGTTGTTCTCGCGATAGGCCTGTGACAGCCGCGCGCCGATCTCGGCCCGCGCCGCGCCTTCGACGAGAATGAAGCGCCACGGCGCCAGCATGCCGTGATCGGGCACCCGGGCGGCGATGGCGAGCAGCCGCTGCGTCTGGTCCGCATCCGGCCCCGGCGCCTGCAGCCCGGCGGCGCCGACCGAGCGGCGGGTCTCCAGCAGCGTGAGCGCCTCCGGTGAGGGCGGGCGGCGGGTCGGCGCGATCATGGGCACTCTCTTCCCTGCGGAGGAGCCTGCGCTATATCGGACCCAGCCGATAATTTCACCCCGAAGGCCGAAACGGGGGCGACGCTGCGTTCGTTTTGGTCGACAATATCCCACGGCGCCCGCCCAATCACGGCATCCGCTCACGAACCCGAACCGGGCGTCCCCAAGGAGACCAGCATGAGCATCAACGGCGAAATCCCGGTGCGCGACAACCGCGCCGCCGACCGGTTCGAAATCGAGCAGGACGGCCAGACCGCCATCGCGCAGTACATTCTCGCGCATGACCACATCATCTTCACCCACACCGAAGTGCCGCCGGAACTCGGCGGGCGCGGCCTCGCCACCCGGCTGGTCGAGGCCGGTCTTGCCAGCGCCCGCCAGCGTGGCCTCGCCGTGGTGCCGCGCTGCTCGGTGTTCGGCCGCTACATGATGAAGCACCCCGAGACGCACGACCTGATGCCGGCGGAAATCCGCGCCACGCTCGGCCTGCCGTCCTGACGCCCCGCTCCCCCGGTGGGCACAGCGCCGGGGGAGCCGCCACATTGCCGCCGGGAAATCTGCCGCCTCATACCGTTCGTTAACGCTGTTCGCCTAACCATATGGCACGGCCTCGACGGCGCCTCGCGCGCCGGGCGCGGCAGGCTCAACGGCAGTAGCGGCAAAGGTTTCAGCGTCCCATGCGTAATCCGGCGCGTCCCTCCGATCCGAATGCGGACAAGGCTTCCGAGTCGAAGGCGAGCGCCCAGACTCATGTGTTTTCCCGCGCCAACCCGCAGGTGACCTACGCCCCGCCGCCGCCCAAGGCGCCGAAGCCGTCGGCCTCCCCCGTGGCGAAGGCGCCTCCGGTGGCCAAGGCGCCCGTCGTCGCGCCGCAGCACGAGATGGTGCCGAGCTGGCTGCAGCCCTTCACCATGCCGCCCAACACCCGCTTCACCCGCACGCCGGATTATCTGATGCGCCAGCCGGTGGCGGCCCCGCAGCCGGAAGCGCCGGCGACCGCGACCGCCATCGTCGCCCCGCCGCGCCCCTCGCAGACGCCGGTGCTGCGCGTGCCGCCGCGCAAGCCGCCGCTCGGCGCCGCGCCGAAGCCGCTGATCGTGGCTCATGCCCGCCGCGCGCTCTCGGCCCAGCCCGAAGTGGTGCCCGCCGCGCCCATCGCGAAGGCAGGGCCCGTCCCGCCTTCCGCAGGGCCCGCCGCGAAAATCGGCGCGCAGGGTGCGACGACGAACGTGACCAGCAGCGTGACGACGAACGCGGCCCCGCCGCCCGCCGCACCGCCTTCCGCCGCCCCCGCGCCGAAGCCGGTGGCCGCCCCGGTCGCCTCCATGATCCAGTTCGGCTACGACACCCCGCCGGTGATCCCGGCCGCCGTCACGCCCGCCGCCGCCTGGGTGCCGGAAGCCCCGTTTACCGCCGCCAATGATGTCGCGGATGTCTACGACCTCATCCCGCTGGAAGACGGCGCCTATGAGGATGAATTCCCCGAGGAGGAGCGCCTGCTCGCCGCGCGCTATGGCGCCCTGCGCGGGCCGGCCGCGCCCACGGCCGAGAATGCGCCGCTCCCTGCTGAAGCTCCGACCGTTGAGGACACCCTCGCCGAAGACACCCCCGTCTTCGCCGCGCCGACTTTCGTCGCGCAGGATGAGACGGATGGTGTCGCGTCCGAGGATGACGGCTTCGAGGACGAGGATTTCGCCGAGGAGACGGACGAGGACTTCTCCGACGAAGCCGAGGACGATACCGCCGACGAAGACGCCTTCGAGGACGACGCGTCTGAGAACGATGCGGCCGTTGCGGCCCTCTGGGCCGCCGACGTAGAAGCCCCCGCCGAGGATCATCCCGCGGAAGAGGCGTTGAGCGAGGCGAGCATCACGCCTGCCGTGACGCTGGGCGGCTTCTCCGGCTACAGCGCCACGCCGGCCGACCTCTCCTTCTCCTGGCCGATGTTCGGCATGGTGGCGGTCTCCACCGCCCCGCAGGCCCAGCCCCCCGTCGCGCCCGTTGCTCCGGCCGCTCCGGCTCCGGCACCCGTCACGGCGGCGCCCGCCGTCACCCCCGTGGCGCCGGCGCCGCGCGCGGCCCGTCCCGCCCCCCGCACGGAGACCGAGGCGAGCGACGGCTACGAACTGCCGCCGCTGGAGCTGCTCACCGAGCCGCCGCACAGCGAGCCGGACTATGAGCTGTCGGAAGAATTCCTCGACCGCAATTCGGTGAAGCTGCAGCAGGTGCTGCATGATTTCGGCGTGCGCGGCGAGATCATCGACGCCAATCCCGGCCCGGTGGTCACGCTCTATGAGCTGGAACCGGCGCCCGGCATCAAGTCCAGCCGCGTCATCGGCCTGTCCGCCGACATCGCCCGCTCGATGAGCGCGATTTCCGCCCGCGTCGCCGTGGTGGAAGGGCGCAACGTCATCGGCATCGAACTGCCCAACCAGCGCCGCGAGACCGTGTGGCTGCGCGAAATGCTGGCGAGCCACGAATTCGAGGCCGCCCGCGCCAAGCTCGGCATTGGCCTCGGCAAGACCATTGGCGGCGAGCCGGTCATCGTCGACCTCGCCCGCATGCCGCATCTGCTCGTGGCCGGAACCACCGGCTCGGGCAAGTCCGTCGCCATCAACACCATGATCCTCTCGCTGCTCTACCGGCACCGCCCGGACCAGTGCCGGCTGATCATGATCGACCCGAAGATGCTGGAACTCTCGGTCTATGAGGGCATCCCGCATCTGCTGACCCCTGTGGTCACCGACCCGAAGAAGGCCATCGTCGCCCTGAAATGGGCGGTGCGGGAGATGGAAGACCGCTACAAGAAGATGAGCCGCCTCGGCGTGCGCAACATTGACGGCTTCAACGCGCGCGTCGCCGAGGCGAACGCCAAGGGTGAGATCATCACCCGCACGGTGCAGAAGGGGTTCGACAAGGAAACCGGCGAGCTGATCGAGGAAGAGGAGATCATGGATCTCGCTCCCCTGCCCTTCATCGTCATCGTGGTCGACGAAATGGCCGACCTGATGATGGTGGCGGGCAAGGAGATCGAAGGCGCCATCCAGCGCCTCGCCCAGATGGCCCGCGCCGCCGGCATCCATCTCATCATGGCCACCCAGCGCCCGAGCGTCGACGTGATCACCGGCACCATCAAGGCGAACTTCCCGACCCGCATCTCCTTCCAGGTGACGAGCAAGATCGACTCTCGCACCATTCTCGGCGAGATGGGCGCGGAGCAACTGCTCGGCCAGGGCGACATGCTCTACATGGCCGGCGGCGGGCGCATTTCCCGCGTTCACGGACCCTTCGTCTCCGACCAGGAGGTGGAGCGCGTGGTCGAGCACCTCAAGAGCCAGGCCCGGCCGGAATATCTGGAAGAGGTCACCGCCGACGAGGATGAGGAGCCGGTGGTCGAGGACGCCGCCGTGTTCGACAAGTCGGCCATGGGTGCCGAGGACAGCGGCGATCTCTACGACCAGGCGGTCGCCACCGTGCTGCGCGACAAGAAGGCGTCCACCTCCTACATCCAGCGCCGGCTGCAGATTGGCTATAACCGCGCCGCCTCGCTGATGGAGCGGATGGAGAACGAAGGGATTGTCGGCCCGGCTAACCATGCCGGCAAGCGCGACATCCTGCGCGACACGCGCTGAACCTTCCTCGCCCGGCCCCGCATCGGCCGGGCACCCCCGCGACGGAACGGGCGCATGCCGGTTCCGTCTCCTGCGCCTGTCGGCAAGAGCACGCTCGCTCGCCCGTCCCCGCCGCGCCGCTCGCCTCAGCGCCTGGCTGCGCTGAGCCCCGTTGCCCGGCCGCATGCCCCTGCGGCAGCCCCTCGCGCCCCCTTCCCGTCCGGCGTCGCGAGCATTAGGTATGCGGCCAGCATCCTGTCGCGAAAGGTTCGGCCATGCCCCATTCCGTGTCCTACCCCGAGGTTCAGCTCTTTATTGACGGCCAGTGGCGCGGGGGCAGCGACCATGGCGGCGCGCCCGCCAGCGAGAACGTCATCAACCCGGCGACCGAAGAGGTGCTCGGCACGCTTGCCCATGCCAGCCGCGCCGATCTCGACGCCGCGCTCGCCGCCGCCGAGAAGGGTTTCGCGGTATGGCGCCACACGCCGGCGCATGAGCGCTACAAGATCATGCGTAAGGCGGCGGAACTGCTGCGCGAGCGCGCCGAGGCCATCGCCACGCTGATGACGATGGAACAGGGCAAGCCCCTGCCCGAGGCGCGGATGGAAACGCTCGCCTCGGCCGACATCATAGACTGGTTCGCCGAGGAAGGGCGCCGGCAATATGGCCGGCTCATTCCCGCCCGCGCCGCCGGCGTGCAGCAGGTGGTGCACCGTGAGCCGGTGGGCGTGGTCGCCGCCTTCACCCCGTGGAACTTCCCGATCAACCAGGCGGTGCGCAAGGTCTCGGCCGCTCTGGCCGCCGGCTGCGCGGTGATCCTCAAGGGCCCGGAAGAGACCCCGGCGAGCTGCGCCGAGCTGGTGCGCGCCTATGCCGATGCCGGCGTGCCGGCAGGCGTGGTCAATCTCGTCTTCGGCGTGCCGGCGGAGATTTCGCAGTACCTCATCCCGCACCCGGTGGTGAAGAAAATCTCCTTCACCGGCTCCACGGTGGTCGGCAAGCAGCTCGCGGCGCTGGCCGGCGCGCATATGAAGCGCGTCACCATGGAACTCGGCGGCCACGCCCCGGCCGTGGTGTTCGAGGATGCGGATGTGGAGGTGGCGATCAAGCTGCTCTCCGGCGCCAAGTTCCGCAATGCCGGCCAGGTCTGCGTCTCGCCCACCCGCTTCCTCGTGCATGAAGACCTGTATTCCCGTTTCGTCGACGGTTTCACCGAGGCGGTGCAGGGCATGAAGGTGGGCAATGGGCTTGAGGACGGCGTGCGCATGGGCCCGCTGGCCAATCCGCGCCGGGTCGAGGCGATGGAAGCGCTGACCGCCGACGCCCTCGCCAAGGGCGCCACCCTGCACGCGGGCGGCTCGCGCATCGGCAATAAGGGCTATTTCTTCGCGCCGACCGTGCTCACCGGCCTTTCCCCGGATGCGCGCATCCTCAATGAGGAGCCGTTCGGCCCGGTCGTGCCGATCATGCCCTTCACCTCCACCGAGGCGGTCATCGCCGAGGCCAACCGCCTGCCCTATGGCCTGGCGGCCTATGCCTACACCACCTCCTCCGCCCGCGCCGATGAGTTCGCCCGCCGGGTGGAAAGCGGAATGGTGTCGATCAACCATCACGGCCTCGCTTTGCCGGAAGTGCCGTTCGGCGGCATCAAGGATTCCGGCTATGGCTCGGAAGGCGGCACCGAGGCGATGGAAGCCTATGTGAACACCAAGTTCGTCACCCAGCTCGGGGTCTGACGCGCCCTCGCCAGCAGCCGCGATGTGGGGTAACGAAGTACTGTCCCTCATCGCGGCCCTGTCATGGACCTTGCTGTTCTTCTCGTCGTGCTGCTGTCGGCCCTGCTTCAGACCGGCTGGAACGTGCTGCTGAAGCTGCGGCTCGATCCGCTCTCGGCGCTGATGCTGGTCGTGCTCGGCGGCGGCGCGGTGGCTCTGCCTGTCGCGCTGTGGCTCGGCCCGCCGGAACCGGTGCTGTGGCCGTGGATGGCGGGCTCGATGAGCGCGCATCTCGCCTTTTATGGCTGCCTCGTCGGCGCCTATGCGCGGGCCGATCTCGGCCTCGTCTATCCCGTCGCGCGCGGCGGCGCGCTGCTGATGACCGCCGCCATCGCCATTCTGCTGCTGCACGAGCCGGTGCGCCCGATCGGCGTCGCCGGAATCGCGCTGCTTTCCGCCAGCGTGCTGATCACCGGCTGGCGCAGCCGGGGGGAGGCCACGCAGGCCGCCGCACTGGTGCTGGCGCTCGGCTCGGGGGCGGCGGTCACCGCCTTTTCGCTCATCGACGGTACGGCGGGGCGGCTCGGCTCACCTTCGGTCTATACGGCGTGGCTGTTCGTCGCCGATGCGCTGGTGGTGGCTCTGGGCCTGCTGCTGTGGAAGGGCACCGGCTTTTTCGGGCCCGTGCGGCGGCATTGGGCTCTGGCGCTGGTCGGCGGCGCCATGCTGTTCGTCAGCTATTATCTGTGCGTGTGGGCGATGACACGGGCGCCGATCAGCCTGGTGGCAGCGGTGCGCGAGTCGAGCGTGCTGTTCAGTGCCGGCTTCGCCCTGTGGGTGCTGCACGAAAAGCTGCGCCCCGAACGCCTCCTCGCCGCCCTGCTGGTGGTGGCCGGGGTGACGCTGATCAAGCTGCATTGAGTGTTCAATATCGCTTCGAATAATTAGCACCATATATTCAAACCATCATGCAATGAATATAAAATAGACGACAATGGCGATAATCACCAAGACTGCATAATAGAATTTTTCACTCCACATAACTTCCGGCACGACACGCTCCTTCACGCCCGACGCAAGCGACTGTTACGCTGCGTCATTACATCGGAAGTAGCCGTCGAGCCGATCGTCGATAAGTGGTGAATCTACGTAACTCGAAGCGCCACCGGGACTGCGCCCGAAGTCATCCGATGCGGCGTTCGAGCGCCCGAAGGCCCTGCGCCGCTTGCCGGAGCCGAACCCCTGACGGGATCGCACAGCGTGCCGCCTCATCGTCGCCGGCGGGACGCTCATCAAGCGGCATGGGCGCGATAATTCTCGGCAGGACGGACGGAATCGGGTAGAGCCCGGCCTCCCTCCGCTGGCTGGCCGCCCCATGGACCTTTCCGTCTTCCTCGCCGTCATCGCCGCCGCCGCGATGCATGCCGGCTGGAACGCGGTACTGAAGATCCGGCTCGACCCGTTTCTCGCGGTCGTGCTGGTCAATGCCGCCTGCGGCGTGCTCGCCTTGCCGGTGGCGCTGCATCTCGGTCCGCCGGCGGCGCATGTGTGGCCGTGGATCGCCGCCTCGGTCGCCATCCACCTCGTCTATTACCTCACGCTGGCCGGCGCCTATCGCCGCGCCGATATGGGGCAGGTTTATCCGCTGGCGCGCGGCAGCGCGCCGCTGCTCACCACACTCCTCTCGGTGACGCTGGTAGGCGAGGCGGTGGATGCGCAGGGCTTTCTCGGGGTCGGGCTGCTGGCGCTCGGCATCCTGTCGCTTGCCTGGCCGCGCGCCGGCATCGCCGCCATCGACCGCACCGCGCTGCGCCTCGCGCTGATGTGCGGGGTGTCGATCAGCGCCTATACGCTGGTGGACGGGCTCGGCGCCCGCAGCGCCAGCTCGGCGCATGTCTACACCTCCTGGCTGTTCGTGGTGGACAGCCTGGTCATCACCCTGTTCGGCCTCGCCTGGAAGGGGCCGCGCGCGCTGGCGCCCACCCTCTCCTTCCTCGGCCCCGGCCTTGCCGGCGGGGCGATGTCGCTCGCCGCCTACTGGATTTCCATCTGGGCGATGACCAAGGCGCCGATTGGCCTCGTCGCGGCGGTGCGGGAATCGAGCGTGCTGTTCGGCGCGGTGATCGCGGTCGTGGTGCTGCACGAGCCCCTGCGCCGCGAACGCCTGATCGCCGCCGCGCTCATCGTCGCCGGGCTGGTGCTGATCAAGCTGCATTGACGGCAAGGGAGGACGGCGCGCGCCCAGTCGCCCCGCCGGGCCTCCTGTGCTCCATTGCGCCGATGAACGAGAAAGCCGCCCTGCCGATTCGCCCTTCCCTTCCCGCCGACGCCTTTGCCGGGCCGCTGGCGCTGGTCGGTTCCGGCGCGCCGCTCATCATGGTGCTGGGCGGCGCGGGCACGGGGAAGACGACGTTTCTGCACGCGCTGCGCAAGCATGGCGGCGGCAAGCAGGCGTTTCTCGCCCCCACCGGCGTCGCGGCGCTGCAACTGGGCGGGCAGACCATCCATTCCTTCTTCGGCCTGCCGCCCCGGCTGATGGACCCCGACCAGGTGCGCCCGCGCAGCCCCAAGCGCACCCTGATGAAGAAGCTGGAACGCCTCGTCATCGACGAGATTTCCATGGTCCGCGCCGATGTGCTCGACGCGGTCGACCGCAGCCTGCGGATCGCGCGCGGCAATCCCGAGCCGTTCGGCGGGGTGCAGGTGGTGCTGGTCGGCGATTTCCTGCAATTGCCGCCGGTCGTGCCGCAGGCCGAACGGGAAATCCTCGGCCATCTCGGCTATGAGGGCCCCTTCGCCTTCGATGCCCGCGTGCTGCGCGAGGTGGAGCCGGCGCGGCTGCCCTTCATGCAGGTCTACCGCCAGACCGACGACACCTTCGTCCAGCATCTGGCGGAACTGCGCACCGGCCGCTTTGTCGGCGACGCCATCGCCGCCATCAATGCCGCCTCGCATCGCGATCACCGGCCCGGGCGCATCCCGGTCGTGCTGGCCCCGACCAATGCGCGGGTGGACGCCTATAACCGGCGCGGCATGGAAGCGCTCTATGATGACGGCCGGCTGTTCGAGGGCAAGAGCGAGGGCGAGTTCGACCTCGCCAATGACCGGCTCCCCGTGCCGGAAACGCTGGCGCTGAAGGTCGGCGCCCGGGTGATGACGGTGCGCAACCATCCCGAGCGGCAATGGGTCAATGGCTCGGTCGGCACCGTTACCGGCCTCGCCCCGGACCGCGCCTATGTCCGGCTCGATGGCGGCGGCATTGTCGAGATCGAGCGTACCAGCTGGGAGCGCATCCGCTATGACTGGGACGAGGCCACCGGCAAGGTCGCGGCCAAGGTGGTCGGCACCTATACCCAGCTTCCCCTCGTCCCCGCCTGGGCGGTGACGGTCCACAAGGCGCAGGGGCTGACGCTGGAGGATGTGCGGATCGACTTCGACGCCGGCGCCTTCGCCGCCGGTCAGGCCTATGTCGCGCTTTCGCGCGCCCGCTCGCTGGAAGGGCTGTCGCTGGCCCGGCCGCTGCGCGCCTCCGACATCCGCATCGACCGCCGCGTCGCCGCCTTCACCGCCGCTTTCGAGGGCAATGGCAACCTGATGACCGCCGCGCGCGGGCTCGACGACGACTGACCCTTTACATATTCCTACATGGTCGATAGATTACTCTCCAATTGGAGAATGACCATGAGTCAGACCGGCCTGCGCCGTACCCGCGACAAGCTGCTTTTCGCCTTGGCCTACGGCGCTGTCATCGCCGCCGTGCTGTTCCTGCATCCCGTGCCGGACGCGCGCGACGCCGGCAAGCTCGCCGCCAATGTCGAGGCGGGCGCCGCTGCGCGCTGATTGCCGGCCCGGCACTGGCCGAATCGGCGCCGGTCGCGCATTTTGCCGGAAGGCTGGTGGTGCCGGGCTCCGCCCGTCCGTTCCACCGGCCCGGGGGGTGGCGAGATGACGAAACGGACATGCTGACCAACAAGGGCAAATACGGCCTCAAGGCGATGCTCTATCTCGCCCGGCTCGAACCGGGCGCGAGCGCGATGGGGCAGGAAATCGCCACCGCCAACCACATTCCGAAGAAATTCCTCGACGCCATTCTGCTGGAACTGCGCAACGCCGGCATGCTGCGCTCCAAGAAGGGGCCGGGCGGCGGCTATGCGCTGGCGAAGACCCCGCGCGAGATCCGCATCGGCCACATCATCCGCGTGCTCGACGGCCCGCTGGCCCCGCTCAGTTGCGCCAGCAAGAGTGCCTATGTGCCCTGCGACGACTGCGAGGATCTGGCCACCTGCTCGGTGCGCATCACCATGAGCAAGGTGCGCGACGCCATGTCTGACATTCTCGACGGCATGTCGCTGCAGGACATGGTCATCTTCTCCCACGCCCCCAATGCCGACCTGATGTACAGCATCTGAGACGACGGGCGGCAGTGGACGGGTTCCGGCTGAAGAGCCTCTGCTGGTTCCCGGATCGGCGGCGCGCCTGCGCCTTGTCCGGGACACGATGGCAGAACCGCCTTTTCCCGGCCCAGCGACGGCGCAGCCGGAGCGCCGCGCCGGGACCCCGGATAAACCCTTCGGCAAATCCTCTCAGAAAAACGCCTGATGCCCGGTGATGGCCCGGCCGAGGATCAGCGCGTGGATATCGTGCGTGCCCTCATAGGTGTTCACCGTCTCCAGGTTCACCATGTGGCGCATGACCGGGAACTCGCCGGAAATGCCGTTGCCGCCATGCATGTCGCGGGCGGCGCGGGCGATGTCGAGCGCCTTGCCGCAATTATTGCGCTTGAGCATGGAGATGGTCTCCACCGGCAACTGGCCGGCGTCGAACAGCCGGCCCGCGCGCAGGGCGAGCTGCAGGCCGAGCGTGATCTCGGTCGCCATGTCGGCGAGCTTTTTCTGGATCAGCTGCGTCGCCGCCAGCGGCTTGCCGAACTGCTTGCGGTCGAGCGTGTACTGGCGCGCGGCGGCGTAGCAGGCTTCCGCCGCCCCCATCGTGCCCCAGCCAATGCCGAAGCGGGCACGGTTGAGGCAGCCGAAGGGGCCCTTCAGGCCGGAGACATTCGGCAGCAGGTTCTCTTCCGGCAGCTCGACCCCGTCCAGCACGATCTCGCCGGTGATGGAGGCGCGCAGCGAGAGCTTGTGCTCGATCTTCGGGGTGGTGAAGCCCTTCATGCCGCGCTCCACCAGGAAGCCGCGAATCTCGTCGCCATGGGCGGCGGACTTCGCCCACACCACCGCGACATCAGCGATCGGCGAATTGGTGATCCACATCTTGGCGCCGGAGAGGCGGTAGCCGCCATCGATCTTCTCGGCGCGGGTGCGCATGCCGGCGGGGTCGGAGCCGGCATCCGGCTCGGTCAGGCCGAAGCAGCCGACGATCTCGCCCGTGGCGAGCTTCGGCAGGAATTTGCGCTTCTGCGCCTCGCTGCCATAGGCGTTGATCGGGTGCATCACCAGCGAGGACTGCACGCTCATCGCCGAGCGATAGCCCGAATCGACCCGCTCCACCTCGCGCGCCACCAGCCCGTAGGAGACATAGCCGAGGCCCGCCCCGCCATATTCCTCGGGGATGGTGGGGCCGAGCAGGCCGAGCGCGCCCATCTCGTTCATGATCTCGCGATCGAAGTGCTCGTCCATATAGGCGGCGGTCACGCGCGGCAGCAGCTTTTCCTGCGCATAGTCACGCGCCGTGTCGCGCACCAGCCGTTCTTCCTCGGTCAGCTGCGCATCGAAATCGACCGGATCGGCCCAGTCGAAGGAAACCTTGGCGGACGGCGCGGCACTCATGCGACTTCTCCCGGACGTACCGGCACCCGAGGCCGGCCGCCTCTCTTACAACGTCGCGCGGCGCTGTGCATCCGCCCTTCGACGGAGCCCGCGCCGCCGCAATTGACGCAGCGGAATACGACTTAGGTCGGGGGGTGGGGTATGATTGCGCAATACTGAGACACGTGTTTCAGTTGTGAAATCGGACCGTCGCGATGACGCAATAGGCCGGCCCAAACAATGGGCACGGCTCGCGCGGTTCATGAGAGGGGAATTCAGAGATGCCGGCTTTTCCTGCCAAGGCCGCCCTTGCGGCTGCAATGCTCGTGGCGTTGTGCGCGCCGTCCTACGCCGCCAAGACGCTGGTTTACTGCTCCGAAGGGAGCCCGGAGAACTTCACCCCCGCCCTGAACACGACCGGCACCAGCTTCGACGCCGCCCGCCCGGTATACAATCAGCTCGTCGAGTTCGAGCGCGGCACGACCAAGGTGGTGCCCTCCCTCGCCGAGAGCTGGACGGTGAGCGAGGACGGCAAGGAAATCACCTTCAAGCTGCGCAAGGGCGTGAAGTTTCATTCCGGCGTGAACGGCTTCACCCCGACCCGCGATTTCAACGCGGACGACGTGCTGTTCTCGTTCGAGCGCCAATGGAAGCCGGAAAACCCGTACCACAAGGTCACCGGCGGCGCGTATGACTACTTCAACGACATGAGCATGCCCGACCTGCTCAAGTCGATCGACAAGGTGGACGACTACACCGTCAAATTCGTGCTCACCGAGCCGAATTCGCCGATGCTGGCGAACCTCGCCATGGATTTCGGCACCATCACCTCGAAGGAATATGCCGACTTCCTGCTGAAGAAGGGCACGCCCGAGCAGTATGACCAGATCCCGGTCGGCACCGGCCCGTTCTCCTTCGTCAACTACCAGAAGGACGCGGTGATCCGTTACAAGGCCAACCCGGCCTATTTCGCCGGTAAGCCGGCGCTGGATAACCTCGTCTACGCCATCACCCCAGACCCGACCGCGCGCTACGCCAAGCTGAAGAAGGGCGAGTGCCATGTGATGATCGCGCCGAACCCGGCCGACATCGCCGGCATGAAGACCGATCCGGTGGTCAACCTGATCTCCCAGCCGGGCCTCAACATCGGCTATCTCTCCTTCAACACGCAGAAGCCGCCCTTCGACAAGAAGGAGGTCCGGCAGGCCTTCAACATGGCGATCGACAAGGCCGCCATCATCAAGGACGTGTATCAGGGCGCCGGCCAGGCGGCGATCAACCCGATCCCGCCGACCATCTGGTCCTACAACACCGCGATCAAGGACTACCCCTACGATCCCGAGAAGGCGAAGAAGATGCTGGCCGATGCGGGCGTGAAGACGCCGCTCGACATCGACCTGTGGTGGATGCCGGTGCAGCGCCCCTACAACCCGAACGCCAAGCGCATCGCCGAGATCATGCAGGCGGACCTCGCCAAGATCGGCGTCAACGCCAAGCTCGTCTCTTATGAATGGGGTGAATACCGCAAGCGGCTGCAGCAGGGCGAGCACATGACCGGCCAGCTCGGCTGGACCGGCGACAATGGCGACCCGGACAACTTCTTCTTCCTGCTCGGCTGCGCCGCGGCCCGCCCGGGCGGCCAGAACCTGTCCAAGTGGTGCAACAAGGACTTCGACGCGCTGATCAACAAGGCGAAGACCATTTCGGACACCGCCGAGCGCACCAAGCTCTATGAGCAGGCGCAGGTGATCGTGAAGGAAGAGGCGCCCTGGTTCACCATCGCCCATTCGGTGGTGTACGAGCCGACCCGCAAGGAAGTGGTGGACTACAAGGTCAGCCCGCTCGGCCGCCACGAATTCTACGGCGTCGACCTGAAGTGACCGGCCGGCCGGGGCCGCAAGCCCCGGCACGCCCCGCCTCCCGGACGCGGCCCGCCGCGTTCCGGGATCGCCCCTCGGCTGAGGCGCCGCGCCGTCTTGTGCTCCCGGAAGGCCGCCTGCCGGCTTCCGGGACGACGGCGACTTGCCGGCAGAAGGCCCGCCCCATGGGTAGCACCCGCACATGCTGAAACTCATCTTCCGCCGTGTCGCGCTGACGCTGCCCACCTTCGTGGCGCTGATGTTCGTCACCTTCGTCGCCGTGCGCCTCGTGCCCGGCGACCCCATCGAGGCGCGCACCGGCGAGCGCGGCATCGACCCCGAACGGCTGGCGGCGCTGCGCCACGAGCTTGGCCTCGACCAGCCGGTGTGGAAGCAGTTCCTCGACTACGTCTACGCCCTGCTGCACGGCGATTTCGGCGTCTCCATCGTCACCAAGACGCCGGTGCTGCACGAATTCCTCATCCTGTTCCCGGCGACGCTGGAACTCGCGCTCTGCGCCCTCGTCTTCGCGGTGGTGCTCGGCGTGCCCGCCGGCGTGCTGGCGGCGGTACGGCGTGGCTCGGTGCTGGACCATTCCGTCATGGCCGTGGCGCTGGCGGGCTATTCCATGCCCATCTTCTGGTGGGGCCTGCTGCTCATCATGTTCATGTCGGAATATCTGGGCCTGACCCCGGTTTCCGGCCGCATGGACCTCATCAACTACTATTTCGAGCCCGTGACCGGCTTCATGCTGATCGACAGCCTGCTCTCGGGCGAGGACGGTGCCTTCAGCGCGGCGGTGGCGCATCTCATCCTGCCCACCATCGTGCTCGGCACCATTCCGCTGGCGGTGATCGCGCGGATGACGCGCTCCTCCATGCTGGAGGTGCTGGGCGAGGATTATGTGCGCACCGCCCGCGCCAAGGGCCTCTCGCCGCTGCGGGTGGTCGGGCTGCACGCGCTGCGCAACGCGCTGATCCCCGTGGTCACCGTGGTCGGCCTGCAGACCGGCACGCTGCTCGCCGGCGCGGTGCTGACCGAGACCATCTTCGCCTGGCCGGGCGTGGGCAAATGGCTGATCGAATCGATCTCGCGCCGCGACTATCCCGCGCTGCAGGGCGGCATCATGCTGATCTCCGCCATCGTCATCCTCGTCAATCTCATCGTCGACATGCTCTATGTCGCGATCAACCCGAGGATCCGGCATGGCTGAGGAAAACGCCATCGACGATCCGATGCCGACCACGCCCGAGCGGCTGCTGGTCAGCGATTCCGGCCTCAGCCTCAGTGCCGCCGCCGTGGCCGAGGTGGAGCCGGTGGGCGCGGAGCCCTCGCCGCTGCGGGCCTTCTGGTCCGCCTTCAGCGAGAATCGCGGCGCCGTGCTCGGCCTCGCCGTCGTCGTGTTCATCACCCTGCTGGCGCTGTTCGCGCCCTTCGTCGCCCCGCATTCGCCGATCGAGCAGTTCCGCCAGAGCGTGCTGCTGCCCCCGGTCTGGGCCGGCGGCAACTGGACCTTCCCCTTCGGCACGGACGCGGTGGGGCGCGACGTGCTCTCCCGCCTGATCTACGGCGCGCGCATCTCGCTCGGCATCGGCCTGTCGGTGATGGTCGTCTCGGTGGCTCTCGGCATCGTGCTCGGCCTCGCGAGCGCCTTCCTGCGCGGCATCGTCGAGGTGGTGATCATGCGCGTCATGGACATGGTCGTGGCGATCCCGAGCCTGGTGCTCGCCATCCTCATCGTCGCCGTGCTCGGCCCCAGCCTCACCAACACCATCGTGGCGGTGACGGTGGTGTATCTGCCGCGCTATGTGCGCCTGGTGCGCGCCGCGGCGCTGGCGGAACTGTCGAAGGAATATGTCGTCGCCGCGCAGGTCGCCGGCGTCGGCCGGCTGCGGCTGATGTTCGTCACCGTGCTGCCGAACTGCCTCGCCCCGCTCATCGTGCAGGCCGCGCTCGGCATTTCCGACGCGATCCTGGAAGCGGCGGCGCTCGGCTTTCTCGGCCTCGGCGCGCAGCCGCCGACGCCGGAATGGGGCGCCATGCTGGCCGATGCGCGCGAATTCATCCGCTCCGCCCCGTGGATCGTCACCCTGCCCGGCCTCGCCATTCTCGTCACCGTGGTCGCCATCAACCTGATGGGCGACGGCCTGCGCGACGCGCTCGACCCGAAGCTGAGGCGGAGCTGATGTCCCTGCTCTCCATCCGCAATCTCTCCGTCACCTTCGCCACCGGGCGCGGGCCGTTCCGCGCCGTGGACAAGGTGGATCTCGATGTCGCCCCGGGCGAACTCGTCGCCATTGTCGGCGAATCCGGTTCCGGGAAATCGGTGGCGATGCTGGCGGTGATGGGCCTGCTGCCCTGGATCGCCACCGTTACCGCAGACCGGATGATGTTCGACGGGCGCGACCTGCTCGCCCTCTCCGCCCGCGAACGGCGCAAGATCATCGGGCGCGACCTCGCCATGATCTTCCAGGAGCCGATGTCGAGCCTCAACCCCTGCTTCACCGTCGGCTTCCAGATCCGCGAGGCCATGGCCACGCATCTCGATCTCTCCCGCGCCCAGCGCCAGGCGCGCGCGGTGGAATTGCTGGAGCTCGTCGGCATTCCCGAGCCGGAGCGGCGGCTGAAGGCGTTTCCGCACCAGCTCTCCGGCGGCATGAGCCAGCGGGTGATGATCGCCATGGCGCTCGCCTGCAACCCCAAGCTCATCATCGCCGACGAGCCGACCACCGCCCTCGATGTCACCATCCAGGCGCAGATTCTCGATCTGCTGCTGAAGCTGCAGAAGGAGAGCGGCGTCGGCCTCGTGCTCATCACCCATGACATGGGCGTGGTGGCGGAAACGGCGCAGCGCGTGTGCGTGCATTATGCCGGCCAGCAGGTGGAGATGCAGGACACGCGCGGCCTGTTCCGCGACCCGCACCACCCCTACACCGCCGCGCTGCTGGCGGCGCTGCCGGAGCGGGCGCAGGGCCGGCTGCTGCCTTCCATTCCGGGCATCGTGCCGGGGCTGGCGGACCGGCCGGCGGGCTGCCTGTTCTCGCCGCGCTGCCGCTTCGCCACCGAGACCTGCCGCACCGTGCCGCCGCCGCGCGCGGGGGCGGAACTCGGACTCGCCCTCTGCCACACGCCGCTCCTTGCCGGTGTGCCCCAGCGCCGGGAGTTCGCGGCATGAACGCTCCCCTGCCCCACGCCACCCCGCCGGCCGAAGCGGTGATGGAAGCCATCGACCTCGCCCAGAGCTACGAGGTCTCGCGCGGCGTGTTCGCGAAATCGGCCACGGTAAAGGCGGTGGCCGGCATCAGCTTCCGCCTCGCCCCGCGCTCGACCCTAGCGGTGGTGGGCGAATCCGGCTCCGGCAAATCGACGCTGGCCCGCATGCTCACGCTGATCGAGCGGCCGGGCGCCGGCTCGCTCCGGCTCGACGATGTCGATGTCGCGGAGGCGGATGCCCGCACGCTGCGGCGCTATCGCGGCGAGGTGCAGATGGTGTTTCAGAACCCGTTCGGCTCGCTCAACCCGCGCCAGACCATCGGCAAGGCGATCGAGGAGCCGCTGCTGGTCAACACTTTGCTTTCCGCCGCCGAGCGCCGCGCGCGGGCGCTGGACATGATGAGCCGCGTCGGGCTGCGGCCCGAACATCACGGCCGCTACCCGCATATGTTTTCCGGCGGCCAGCGCCAGCGCATCGCCATCGCCCGCGCGCTGGTGCTGCGGCCGAAAATCCTGGTGCTGGACGAGCCGGTCTCGGCGCTCGACGTGTCGGTGCGGGCGCAGGTGCTGAACCTGCTGGTGGAACTGCAGCAGCAGCTCGGCGTCGCCTATGTCTTCGTCTCCCACGATCTCGGCGTGGTGCGGCACATGGCGGACGAGGTGCTGGTGATGTATCTCGGCCGCGCCGTCGAGCACGGCCCGCGCGACGCCATTTTCGACACGCCGCTGCACCCCTATACGCGCGCGCTGCTCTCGGCAACGCCGGTCGCCGACCCGGAAGCGAAGAAGGAGCGCATCGTGCTGGAGGGCGAACTGCCCTCGCCCTTCAACCCGCCACGCGGCTGCCCCTTCAACCCGCGCTGCCCGCTGGTGGTGGAGCGCTGCCGGGTGGAGATGCCGCCGCTGGCCACGAAGGGCGCGCAGCGCGTCGCCTGCTGGGTCACCGGCGCCGATGCCCCGGCGGCCGGCCAAGCGCTCACCTGAGGCTGAACAGCACCGGGACGGTGAAGGTGATGGTGCTGCCAGCGACTTCCGGCGGCGGGGGCGGCACGGGGGAGGCGCGGCGCACCATGGCGACCGCCTCCTCGTCGAAGCGCGGATTGCCCGACGAGCCCGCCAGCCGCGCCGAGAGTACTTGCCCCGCCCGGTTGATCGAAAACGCCACGCGCGCCTTGCCGCTGGCGCTCTCCCCGCCGGGATAGCGCTTGTGGCGATTGAGATGCGCCATCAGCCGCGAACGCCAATTGGCCGGCACCCGGCTGTTGGAGGTCGCCGCGCCCGACGTCGGAGCGGCGATGCGCTCGGCATTCTGCGCGTCGATCGCCGGCGCGGCCGAGGTGCGCGGCGCGGGGGGAAGGTCGCTCTTCTTTTCCTTCTTCGGCTTCGGCTTGGGCTTTGGCTGCTCCTTGGGCGGCTCCGGCTTTTCCTCCGGCGGGGGAATTTCCTGCACCAGCGGCGGGGGCGGCGGCAGCGGCACCTCGATATCCCTAGCCGGGCTTTCCGCGACCTCGGGTATCGGCTCTTCCGGCGGCAGCGGCTCGGGCGGCGGGGTGTCCTCCACCTCCTCGGCCAGCGGGTCCGGCGGGGTCTCTTCTTCCACCTTCTCCTGCGCCTCGACCATTTGCGGGCCGGGCGGCAGCTCGGTCGGCTCGGCCGCCGGCGCCACCGGCATTTCCGCCAGTTCGATCATGATCGCCGCCGGCTCCTCGGTCATGACGACCGGGGGATCGGTCAGCATATAGCCGAGCGCGCCGCCATGGACGGCCAGCACCACGGCGCCGCAGCCGAGCCACAGCCCGGCCTCGCGCAGGCGATGCCCGCCGCTGCCACGGACCAGCAGCAGGCTCATGGCGCCGGCGCTCCGGGGGCGGCAGGAGCGGGCGCTGCGGGTGCGGCCGGGGCCGGCAGAGGCGCGGAAGCCGGCGCGGCAGAGGCGGGCGCGCTCCCGGTGGCGGGCGCGGCAGAACCCGGCGTGGCGGCGGCCGGCTGGCCGGTCATCTCGATGCCGACCAGCGCGATCTTGAGGTAGCCGGCGGCGCGCAACAGGTTCATCACCTCCATCAGCGCGCCATAGTCGACGGTCTTGTCGGCGCGCAGGAAGATGCGGGTGTCGCGCTTGCCCTCCGTCGTGCGGTCGAGCGTCGCCCCCAGCGTCTCGCGCGCCACATCGTCATTGCCGATGGCGAGCACCAGATCGCTCTTGACGGTGAGATAGACCGGCTTGTCCGGGCGCGGCTGCACCTGCGCGTTCGAGGCCGGCAAATCCACCGCCACATCGACGGTGGAAAGCGGCGCCGCCACCATGAAGATGATCAGCAGCACCAGGATCACGTCGATGAACGGGGTGACGTTGATCTCGTGGTTCTCGACGAGATCGTCCGTGTCGGTGCTCTGCAGCTTCGCGCCCATGGCGGCTCACTCCGCCGCCGCGCGCACGCGCTGCGGGGCGGCGCGGGCGGCGTCGCGGCGGTCGAGATCGCGCGAAAGCAGCCGCAGCACCTCGGCCGAGGCATCGCCCATCAGCACGCGATAGCCCGACACCTGGCGCGAGAAATGGTTGTAGATCACGACAGCCGGAATGGCGGCGACGAGGCCGATGGCGGTGGCGAGCAGTGCCTCGGCGATGCCGGGCGCCACCACGGCGAGATTGGTGGTCTGCGCCTTCGAGATGCCGATGAACGAGTTCATGATGCCCCACACCGTGCCGAACAGGCCGACGAAGGGCGCGGTGGCGCCGATGGTGGCGAGCAGGCCGGTGCCGCGCGTGATCGCCCGCCCGGCCGCCACCTCGATGCGGGTGAGCGAGATCGACACGCGCTCCTTGATGCCGTCGGCCGGCAAGGGGCCGGAGCGCTTGAGTTCCAGATCGGTGGCGCGCAGCATGGCGCCTGCCGGGCCGCGCGGATCGACGCGGCGCGCCTCCTCCAGCGTGGCGCTGGCGAGATAGCCCTTCAGCGCGCGCCGCAGCCGGCCCTTGGCGACGGCGAGTTCCATCGTCTTGGCCAGCCACACCGTCCAGGTCACCACCGAGGCGAAGGCGAGGCCGATCATGACCGCCTTCACCACCCAGTCCGCCGCCATGAACATGCCCCAGGGGGACAGGTCATGCGGGAGTTGGGCGGCGACGCTCGAATCCTCGCCCGCCTCAAGCGGAAGGCCGGCCGCCGGGTCGGCGGCCGCATCCCCGGTGGCAGGAGCAGCGACAGGGGGAGCGGCGGCCGAGGGAGCGGCGACCTGGGGATCGACGGCAACCGGCGCGGCCTCGCCGGCCGGGGACGGCGCAGCGGCGCCGCCCGTGGTCGGGGCCGTAGTGCCGGAAGCCGGCGGCACCAGCGGATCAAATGTGGGGGCGGCAGGCGCGGTCGCCGCCGGCGGCGCGGAGAGGGCGGGCGACGCCGGTGCCGTTTCCTGCGCCGTTTCCTGCGCCCACGCCCCCACCGGGCCGGCGACCAGCAGCGCCAGCGCCAGAACGAGGTTCAGCGCGCGGCGCAGGGCGGTGGTCTTGGGTGTCGTCGGCATGGCTTCGCGAAGCTCCGGTCTTCCCCGGCGCTCCAGCCCACAGGCGGAGATGTCCACGGGGACGTCCTCAGTCCCGGCTTCCATAAACCTGCGATGACTAGGTCGACAACACAAAATCCTTCACAAATACAAATGTAGAACCCTTCAAAACTGGATTTAGGCAGGATCGTACAATTTTACATTATTCTAGACTAAGACTTCAGCCCACCGAGACACCGATCACCTTGCCGGGGTTGAGCGTGCCGGCGGGGTCGAGCGCGCCTTTGAGCCGGTGCATCAGGTCAAGCGCCACCGGGTCGGCGTAATGGGCCAGTTCCTCGCGCTTCAAAAGGCCGATGCCGTGCTCGGCGGCGATGGAGCCGTCCATGTCGTCGACAATGTCGTGGACGATGCGGTTGAACCGCTCCCACAGCGCGAGGAAGGCGGCCTTTTCCATGCCCACGGGCTGGCTGAGGTTGAAATGGATATTGCCGTCGCCGACATGGCCGAACGGGCACGGGCGCAGCCCCGGCAGCGCCGCCATGCAGGCGGGCAGCGCGCGCTCCAGAAATTCCGGCACGCGTGAGACAGGCACCGAGACATCGTGCTTGATCGAGCCGCCCTCATGCTTCTGCGCTTCCGACATGTCCTCGCGCAGCCGCCACATATTGGCCGCCTGCGCCTCGCTGGTGGCGATGGCGGCATCGAGCACCTCGCCCGCCTCCATCGCGGCGCCGAGCCCCTCCTCCATCAGCGCGGCGAGGTCGAAGGCGCGGGTGGGCGAGGAAAGCTCGGCCAGCACGTACCAGTCATAGGTCTCGCGCAGCGGGCGCACCGTGCCGGGCATGTGCTTGAGCACCGTCTCCACGCCGAAGGCGGCCATCAGCTCGAAGGTGGTGAGCGCGTCGCCCGCCTCCCCGCGCAGCCGCTTCAACAGGGCGAGCGCGGCGGAAGGGTCCGGCACGGCGAGGAAGGCGGTGGCGCGCTGCGCCGGCTGCGGGAACAGCTTCAGCACGGCGGCGGTGATGATGCCGAGCGTGCCCTCGCTGCCGAGGAAAAGCTGCTTGAGGTCGTAGCCCGCATTGTTCTTGCGCAGCCGCTTCAGCCCGTTCCACACCCGCCCGTCGGCCAACACGACTTCCAGCCCCAGCGCGAGCTCGCGCGCATTGCCATAGCGCAGCACGGCGGTGCCGCCGGCGTTCGACGACAAGTTGCCGCCGATGCGGCAGGAGCCCTGCGAGGCGATGTGCAGGGGGAACAGGCAGCCCGCCTCCTCCGCTGCCGCGTGCACCTTGTCGAGAATGCAGCCGGCTTCCACCGTCATCGTCATGTCGACGGGATCGAAGGCGCGGATGCGGTCCAGCCGGGAGAGCGAAAGCAGCATCTGGCCGAACGGCATCTGCCCGCCCACCAGCCCGGTATTGCCGCCCTGCGGCACCAGCGGTACCCCCGCCCGCGCGCAGGTCTCGACCACGAACGCCACCTCCTCGGTGGAGCCCGGCCGCAGCACCGCCGGCGCCTCGCCCTTATAGAGCCCGCGCTCCTCGTGCAGGTACGGCGCCATGTCGGCCGGATCGGTGAGCACATGCGCGGCGCCGAGGCGCTGGGCGAGGGTGGCGAGCAGGGGGGAGAGGGGGGACGAGGCTGCGAGCGTCATTGAACTCTCAGGGGCAAGCGGTATGATGAATTCATACTAACGAGGGAGGGCCGGATGGCGAATGCCGAGAAGCGCACCTTCAGTCTGCCACGTGAGCAGGCGGAATTCATAGACCGGCTGGTGGACTCGGGCACCTATGGCAGCGCCAGCGAAGTGATCCGCGCCGGCCTGCGCGCGCTTCAGGAACGCGACGCGGCCGTCGAACGCTGGCTGCGCGAGGACGTGGCGCCGGTGATAGCCGAAATGCAGGCGCACCCCGAAAGGGGCATCCCAGCGGAAGATGTCTTCAACGAAATCCGCGCCCTTCACAGCCAGCGCATCCAGCGTCGTGGCGTATAAGATCATCATCTCGCCCGAGGCTCGGAGCGACCTGATCAGCCTTTTCAGGTTTGTCGCGGAGCGCTCGGGAAAAGACACCGCGCTCAGCTATGTCGAGCGGATCGAAGCATACTGCTGTTCCTTCACGGATTTCCCCGTACGCGGCACCTGCCGTGACGATATAGTCCCCGGCCTGCGCATCGTCGGCTTCGAGCGGCGCGTGACGATTGCCTTCCATATCGAACGCGAGCGCGTGGTATTCGACCGCGTCCTGTATGGAGGGCGCTCACTCGAACGGCTCGGCGACGACGACTGACCACGCCCCCTTGCCCCCGCGCGTCTTTCCCCCTATCCCCGCGCCATGGCGCCTCCTCTCCTTCTGCTTCAAGACACCAAGCTCACCTTCGGCGGCACGCCGCTGCTGGAGGGGGCGGAGCTTTCCGTTTCCGCCGGCGAGCGCGTCGGCCTTGTCGGTCGCAACGGCTCGGGCAAATCCACGCTTTTGAAAATCGCCGCCGGCCTCGTTTCGGCCGATAGCGGCGCGCGCTTCGTGCAGCCCGGCGCCACGGTGCGCTATCTGCCGCAGGAGCCGGACCTCTCCGGCTTCGAAACCACGCTCGCCTATGTCGAGGCCGGCATGGGCCCGGGCGATGCGGAATACCGCGCGCAATATCTGCTCGGCGAACTCGGCCTCACCGGCACGGAGCACCCGGCCAATCTCTCCGGCGGCGAGGCCCGCCGCGCCGCGCTTGCCCGCGTGCTGGCGCCGGAGCCGGACATTCTGCTGCTGGACGAGCCGACCAACCATCTCGACCTGCCGGCCATCGAATGGCTGGAAGCGGAAATCGCCTCGCTGCGCTCCGCCCTCGTGCTCATCAGCCATGACCGCCGCTTCCTGCAGGACCTCACCCGCGCCACCGTCTGGCTCGACCGGGGCCGCACGCGGCGCATGGAGCGCGGCTTCGCCTTCTTCGAGGAATGGCGCGACCAGGTGCTTGAAGAGGAAGAGCGCGACCAGCAGAAGCTCGCCCGCAAGATCGTCGCGGAAGAGCACTGGATGCGCTACGGCGTCACCGCGCGGCGCAAGCGGAACGTGCGCCGCGTCGGCGAGCTCGCCGCCCTGCGCGCGCAATATCGCGAGCATCGCGGCGCCGTCGGCACCATTTCCGTCACCGCCACCGAGGCGGAAGTCTCCGGCAAGCTGGTGATGGAAGCCGAGCACATCTCCAAGGCCTATGGCGATCGCGTCATCGTGCGCGATCTTTCCATCCGGATCCAGCGCGGCGACCGCATCGGCATTGTCGGGCCCAATGGCGCGGGCAAGACGACGCTCCTGAAGATGCTGACCGGCGAACTCGCCCCGGACAGCGGCAAGGCCAAGATGGGCACCAATATCGAGATGGCGACGCTGGACCAGCGCCGCGCCGCGCTCGACCCCAACCGCTCGGTGCGCGACACGCTCACCGACGGGCGCGGCGACCAGGTGTTTGTCGGCGGCAATCCGCGCCATGTCATCGGCTATATGAAGGACTTCCTGTTCACGCCGGAACAGGCCGGCACCGCCGTCTCCAAGCTCTCGGGCGGCGAGCGCGGGCGGCTGCTGCTGGCCTGCGCGCTGGCGCAGGCCTCCAACCTCATGGTGCTGGACGAGCCGACCAACGACCTCGATCTGGAGACGCTCGACCTCTTGGAAGAGATGATCGACGACTATGCCGGCACAGTGCTGCTGGTGAGCCATGACCGCGACTTCCTCGACCGCACCGTCACCGCCACCATCGCCTATGAGGGCGACGGCCATTGGGAAGTCTATGCCGGCGGCTATTCCGACATGGTGGCCCAGCGCGGCCATGGCGTGAAGGCGAAGGCGGCGGCCGCGGCGGCGAGCGCGAAAGCCGCGCCCGCCAAGGCGACGGAGGCTGCCCCGGCCTCCGGCGCCAAGCGCAAGCTCTCCTTCAAGGAGAAGCACGCGCTAGACCAGCTTCCCAAGCGCATGGCGCAGCTGGAATCGGACATCGCCCGCCTCAACAACACGCTGCACACGCCGAATTTCTACACCCGCGACCCCGCCGGCTTCCAGAAGGCCACCGCCGAGCTGACCAAGGCCCAGGCCGAACTCGCCAAGGCCGAGGAGGAATGGCTGGAGCTGGAAATGCGGCGCGAAGAGCTTGAGGGGTGAGGCGGGGGCGGCCTGCGTGCTTCGAGACGCGGCGCGGCTCCATCATCAGATCCATCATCCGATCTTGAACTGTCCTCATCCCCGGGCTTGACCCGGGGACCCAGCCTTGCTGCCGTGAGCCAATGGAAACCTGGGTCCCCGGGTCAAGCCCGGGGATGAGGGAGAGATGAGAGTGCCATCATGATGCTCATCCCCCTCACCTCCCCCGACGACCCGCGCATCGACGCCTACCGCGTCATCAAGGAGCGCGATCTGGTCGGGCGCGGCGGGCGCTTCATCGTCGAGGGGCGCACCGTGCTGGATGTCGCGCTCTCGCCCCGCAACCGGTTCGCGCTGGAATCACTGCTGCTGGCGGAAAGCAGGATCGAGGCGCTCGCCCCCCTGCTGGCGCAGGCGCCGCAGGACCTGCCGGTCTACACCGCCAGCCAGGCGATCCTCGACGGCATCACCGGCTTCCACATCCATCGCGGGCTGCTCGGCGTCGGGTTGCGCGGCGAGATGCCGTCCATGGCGGCCACCATCGCCGCCCTGCCGGAGGACGCGCTGGTCGTGGTGCCGCTCGGCATCACCAATCACGACAATGTCGGCGGCATCATGCGCAACGCCGCCGCCTTCGGGGCGGATGCGGCGCTGTTCGACTTCGCCTCCTGCGATCCCTTGTACCGCAAGGCGATCCGCGTCTCCGTCGGCGGCAGCCTGATCGTACCCTTCGCCCGCGAAGGCTCGGCCGAGGCGCTGCTCGACCTGCTCACCGCCGTCGGCTTCGAGCTTCTGGCGCTCAGCCCCGCCGGGGCGGCGACGCTGGACGAGGTGCGGCCGGCCCGGCGCACCGCGCTGCTGCTGGGCGCGGAAGGGCCGGGCCTGCCCGATTCCATCCTCGCCCGCACGCGCACGATCCGCATTCCCATGCGCGGCGGCTTCGACTCGCTCAATGTCGCGACAACCAGCGGTATCGCACTACACGCGCTTGCCCGTGGCCGGTAAACCACGCGTGAGATGCGAATCAACGCTCGACAATCCGACCCCCGAGGCGCATCCTCAGATGCACTTCTACAGGCGGCACGCCGTCTGATTGATCGTCAACTTCCAAAGGCCCGAGGCATGTCCTCGGGCCTTTTTTCTTGGCCCCGCCCGCTTTGGACGCGGCACTTTTGCTGGTATGGCGGCAGGTGCGCGGCGCGCCCTTTGGCCGGACGGCGGAACCGCTTAGAGCACGTTCCGATCTGATTGCATCGCAATCAGATCGGTAAAACGTTCTCTATGCATCACTTAGA
Source organism: Ancylobacter polymorphus (assembly GCF_022836935.1). Lineage (NCBI taxonomy): Bacteria > Pseudomonadati > Pseudomonadota > Alphaproteobacteria > Hyphomicrobiales > Xanthobacteraceae > Ancylobacter > Ancylobacter polymorphus. Next base: position 4,211,930 of record NZ_CP083239.1, read on the forward strand.
GACTGATTCACCGATCAGGTTGTTTCAACCTGATCGGATCAGGCTCTAGGCTGGGGAGCCTGAGCGACGCGGCCGGCTCGACGGCCCGAACGGAAGCTGAAAGATGCCGGACCACCTCCCCCCTCCCCGCCCTGCCGTCGTCAAGCTCGGCGGGAGCCTTGTCGGCGACCCCGCCCTGACGCCGCTGCTGGCGACCCTGGCGCGGCGCGGCGCGCCGCTCGTTCTCGTCGCCGGCGGCGGCCCGCTGGCCGATGGCGTGCGGGCGCTGCAGCCGCGCCTCGGCCTGTCCGATGCCGCCTGTCACCGCATGGCGATCCTCGCCATGGAGCAGACCGCCCACGCCTTGGCCGATCTCGCACCCGGCCTCGCCCTTGCCGCCACGCCGGCGGAGATCGCGGCGGCGCACGCAGAGGGCCGCGCCGCGCTGTGGCTGCCCGCCGCAATGGCGCTCGCCGCCCGCGACCTGCCGGAAAGCTGGGAGCTGACCTCCGACAGCCTCGCCGCCTGGCTCGCCCACGCCCTCAGTGCCACGCGCCTGACGCTGGTGAAGTCGGCCCCCGCCCCCACCGGCAGCGGCCCGGCGGACTGGGCGGCAGCGGGGCTCGTCGACCCGCTGTTTCCCGCCTTCGCCGCCCGCCTCGCCGGCCCGGTCGAGGTGACCCTGCCGGCGGCGCTCCTCGCCGCCTCCGCCCAGAAGGACATTGCCGCATGAGCGCGACCAAGGGACTTTATCCGCGCTGGGCCTGGGCGCTCACCGGCTCCGGCCATTACTTCACCGAATCCATCGCCCTGATCAAAGCGCTGGACGCGGTGGACCTGTTCGTCTCGAAGGCGGCGGACGAGGTGCTGCGCATGTACAAGCAGGACCTGCCCAAGGACACCCGCATCTTCAAGGAGACGACGGCCAGTTCCGCCCCGGTCGGCCGGTTCTATGAGGGCCTGTACCACACGCTCATCGTCTCCCCCGCCTCCTCCAACACGGTGGCGAAGGCGGTGTTCGGCATTTCCGACACGCTGGTGACCAATTGCTTCGCCCAGGCCGGCAAGTGCCGTGTCCACGCCATCGTCTTCGCCTGCGACACCGCGCCCGAGATGATCACCATGGCGCCCAAGGGCCCGGTCCCGGTCTATCCGCGCCGCATCGACCTTGAGAACACCGCGAAGCTGAAGGAGTTCGACGACACGGTGGTGGTCGAATCCATCGGCGATCTCGAAGCCGCCATCGCCGCGCGGCGCCTCCACCTCGCGGACAAGGCCGCCACCTGACATGGCGGAGAACCCCGCCCCGCCCGGCCGGCCGGAAAAAGTCGCCCTCGTCACCGGCTCGCTGGCCGAGCCGCGCCTGACCAAAATCGCCGGCGAGATCGCCGATGCCAGCCTCGCCCCTGTCGTCGTCAATGTCGGGGTCAAGGTCGCGGCGCTGATGACGGCGGAGATCGTCGAGCGCCGGCTGAAGCTGCCCGAGGGCACCGACCGCGTGCTGATGCCCGGCCGCTTCCGCGGCGATCTCGACCGGCTGCAGCGCTTCTTCGGCGTGCCCTTCACCCGTGGCCCCGACGAGATGGCCGATTTGCCGGATTATTTCGGCCAGAAGCGCCGGGCGGCGGACCTGTCACAGCACGATGTCACCATCTTCGCCGAGATCGTCGACGCCACCGTGCTCGATATCGACGCGCTCATCGCCCGCGCCCTGTTCTTCAAGGGCGAGGGCGCCGATGTGATCGACCTCGGCTGCCTGCCGGACACGCCGTTTACGCATCTGGAAGAAGCCATCGCCGCCCTGCACGAGCAGGGGCTGAAGGTCAGCGTCGATTCCTTCGATCTCACCGAGCTCACCCGCGCCACCCGCGCCGGCGCGGATTATCTGCTCAGCCTGAACGAGAACACGCTCGACGTGGCGAAGGAAGGCCCCGCCGTCCCCATTCTCGTGCCGGCGACGCAGGGCGACCTCGCTTCGCTCTGCCGGGCGGTGGATACCTGCCTCGCCTCCGGCCAGCGCTTCTATGCCGACCCGATCCTCGACCCGATCCATTACGGCTACACCGCCTCCGTGGTGCGCTATGCCGAGCTGCGCCGGCGCTACCCCGACATTCCCATCCTCATGGGCATCGGCAATGTCACCGAGCTGACGGATGCGGACACCACCGGCATCAACGCCATACTCATGGGCATGATCTCGGAGCTGCGCATTCAGGCGGTGCTGGCGGTGCAGGTGAGCCCGCATTGCCGCACGGCGGTGCGCGAATTCGACCGGGCGCGGCGGGAATATTTCGCCGCCCGCCAGGCCGGCGCGCTGCCGCAAGGCTTCGGCGGCGGGCTGATGGCGCTGCGCGACCGCAAGCCCTATGCCGCCTCGCCCGAGGAAATCGCCCGGCTGGCGGGTGAGGTGCGCGACCGCAATTTCCGCATCGATGTCACCGAGGCCGGCATCCACATCTACAATCGCGACGGCCACCATGTGGCCAGCGAGCCCTTCGCGCTGTTTCCCCATCTCGGCGTCGAGGCGGACGGCGCGCATGCCTTCTATCTCGGCGTCGAGACCGCGCGGGCGGAAATCGCCTATAAGCTCGGCAAGCGCTACGCCCAGGATGAGGGGCTGAAATGGGGCGCGGCGGGCGAGATCGCCGGCAGCCCGGAGGAAGCCCACCGTTTGACATTCAAGGAGGCCGGCACGACCTTGCAGGCCAAAGCCAGCACCAAGGCCGCGCCGAAAGCCGGAGAGACGCCGTGATCCGTGAAGCCATCGTCACCACCCGCTCGCTCAATGGCGAGCCGCACATCGCCCCGATGGGCGCGACGGTGATCGAGGGCGGCTATCTGCTCATGCCCTTCCGCCCCTCGCGCACGCTGGAGAACCTCGCCGCCACCCGCATCGCCGTGGTCAATTTCACCGACGACGTGCGCATTTTCGCCAGCTGCGTCGTCGGCCGCCGGCTGAATGTGGATGTGAAGAAGGCGACCTATATCGACTGCCCCCGCCTTGCCGATGCGCTCTCGCATGACGAGGTGACGGTGGAGCGCGCGGAGGACGACCCGCAGCGGCCGAAATTCTTCTGCAAGACCTATCATTCCGAAGGCCACACCCGCTTCGACGGCATGAACCGCGCCAAGGCGGCGGTGCTGGAAGCCGCCGTGCTGGTGAGCCGGCTGAACATGCTGCCGGACGAGAAGGTCGATCAGGAAATGGCCTATCTCGCCATCGCGGTGGAGAAGACCGCCGGGCCGGACGAGCTGGAAGCCTGGGGCTGGATGCTGGAGGCCGTGGCGGAACACCGCCGCCGGCGCGCCTCGTGAGCCCGGCCGCGCCCGGCCTGCTGGCCAGCGTCACCGATCTGCACGAAATGGAGCTGGCGCGGGCCGGCGGCGCCGATATCGTCGATCTCAAGCAGCCGGCTTTCGGCGCGCTGGGAGCCTGGAGCACGCAAGCCCTCACCGCCGCCGTCATGCTGTGGAGCGCCTGGGGCGAGCAGCTCGGCGCGGCCGGGCGCCCGGCGCTCAGCGCCACGGTGGGCGACCAGCCCATGGTGCCCGGCCTCATCCGCGCCGCCGCCGAGCGTGTAGCCGGCACCGGCGTGCCGCTGGTCAAGGTCGGCCTTTTCGTCTCCCCCCATGCCCATGAGTGCATCGAGGCGCTGGCCCCGCTCGCCAGCCGGGTGCGGCTGATCGGCGTGCTTTTCGCCGACGAAGCGCCGGATTTCGCCGTGCTTGCCGCGCTCGGCCGCGCCGGCTTCGCCGGGGTGATGATCGACACCGCCGACAAGAAGGCGGGCCCGCTGACCGCGCATCTCGACCCGCTCACTCTGGGCCAGTTCGTCGCCGAGGCGCGCCGGCACGGGCTGATGACCGGCCTCGCCGGCTCGCTGCGGCTGGAGGATATCCGGGCGCTGGTCGGCGTCGGCGCCGATTATCTCGGCTTTCGCGGCGCGCTGTGCGAGGGCGGCCGCACCGGCACGCTCGACCCCGCGCGCCTCGGCCAGGTCCATACCCGCCTGCGCGAGCCGAGCGACCATTAGGGTGGCGAATGATCACCCTCGTTTAGAGTCGGTAACTTTTTTGTAAGTTTGAACGCTCACGAACCGTCCTCGGAGCAAAATTCTTTACTGAAGTGAATAAATGGCGCCGCTCAACGGCAATCTGCCGGAGCGGCGCCATAATAAGGTGCGGGATTCGAACCCGCGAGACAGTTTCCCGTCTGCCTGAGTTTCAATCAGGTGCCTTCAGCCACTCGGCCAACCTTCCAATCCGCAACGTTGCTGCAGCGGACTTCTTATATCGCACAGTGGAATCCAGCATGCAATTGGCGGCGCAACAGCCATAGTATAGAGCTTGCCCGAGCCTAACGATAACCAGCGCCTCCACACGTCATCCCGGCCGTAGCGCAGCATAGAGCCGGGATCACGTGCTGGGCGCGGGCGTGGAGACGATCCCGGATCGGTCCTGACGGACCGTCCGGGATGACGGCGAAGCCCGGATGCGTGCTGCATGCGTGCCGCCTTGACTTTACCATCGTGCAGGTTCATTCCCCCGCCCGCCGCGTGTCACCGCGGCGCAATTGGAATCCCCTAACCATGCCCAGCGACAGTACCAGTCGATTGTCCGGCCGGCCGCGGCCGGCGCTGTGATCCGGCATCGGGCCTGACCCGGTTTCGGCTCCCCGCGCCGCCCGCCACGGGCCGGACAGCGGAAAGAGAGCCGAAATGGACGAACGGACGGAAGACCGCCGCGACGACACGCTTGTAAATGCCGCAGCCCTCGCGGCCGAGCTTGCCGAAGAACACCCCGCCGATATCGCCGAAGCGCTGGACGAGCACGAGCCGGAAACCGCCTCCGCCGTGCTCGCCAGCCTGCCGCGCGAGCAGCAGGTGGAGGTGCTGGACGGCCCCGATGTCGATCTCACCAGCGAGCTGATCGAGGCCCTGCCGGTCGAGGAGGCGGTGCGCCTCGTCTCCGACATGTCGGCCGACCGCGCGGCGGACCTGTTCCGCTGGATGGACGAGCCGGCCCGCTCGCATCTGTTCGCCCGCCTGCCGCACGAGACGCAGGTCGAGCTGAACAAGCTGCTGGCCTGGCCCGAGCACAGCGCCGGCGGGCTGATGACCACGGAATTCGTCACCGTCCCGGCGAGCTGGACGGTGGGCGAGACCCTGCACCATCTGCGCGAGATCGAACGCACGCGCGAGACCATCTACGCCATCTATGTGCTCGACCCCGCGACGCAGAAGCTGCTCAAGGCGGTGACGCTGCGCCGCCTGATCACCGGCGAGCCGGAAGCGTCCATCCTCTCCGTGGCGCCCAAGCACGACCCGATCACCGCCGACCCGCTGATGGACCGCGAAGACGTGGCGCGGCTGATCACCAAATACGACCTGCTCGCCGTCCCCGTGGTGGACGAGAACGAGCATGTGCTCGGCATCGTCACCGTGGACGACATGATCGACGCCATCATCGAGGAAGGCACCGAGGACGCGCAGAAATTCGGCGGCATGGAAGCGCTGGACGAGCCCTATATGGAAATCGGCTTCTTCGACATGCTGAAGAAGCGCGGCGGCTGGCTCTCCATCCTGTTCCTCGGCGAAATGCTCACCGCCAACGCCATGCAGCATTTCGAGGACGAGCTGGAGCGCGCCATCGTGCTCACCCTGTTCATCCCGCTGATCATGAGCTCCGGCGGCAATTCCGGCTCGCAGGCGACCTCGCTCATCATCCGCGCGCTGGCGCTGGGCGAGATCAAGCTGAAGGACTGGTGGCGCGTCGCCCTGCGCGAGCTGCCCTCCGGCCTCGTGCTCGGCTCCATGCTGGCTGTGCTCGGCGTCACCCGCATCACCGTCTGGCAGCTCGCCGGCTTCCACGATTATGGCGAGCACTGGGTACTGGTGGCGGCGACGGTGGGCGCGGCGCTGATCGCCATCGTCACCTTCGGCTCGCTGATCGGCTCGATGCTGCCCTTCGTGCTGCGCCGGCTCGGCTTCGACCCCGCCAGCGCTTCGGCGCCCTTTGTCGCCACCTTCGTCGATGTGACCGGCCTGGTGATCTATTTCACCGTCGCGCTGGTCATCCTCAAGGGCACGCTGCTGTAAGGCGCGCAACGTCATCCCGGCCGAGCGCAGCGAGAGCCGGGATCGTCCTACCTTGCGGAACACGATCCCGGATCGGCCTCTCGGCCGTCCGGGATGACAACCAACGGCCCCGTCACCCCCGCGCCAGCACCTCGCCGTGCCCGCCGATCAGCGTGTCGCCGACGAGGCGGCGGGCATGGGTCCAACCCTCCAGCCGGGCGGAAAGCTCCGGGACGCGCCGGGCGATGAGGCGTAGCGCCACGAGTTCATGCGTGCCGGTGTCGACGAAGCCGGCCGGCAGGTCCGGCACGGCGTCGACGAAGAGGGTGCCGCGCTTCATGCCGCGCCCCATCAACGGGCCGATGGCGCCGCCGACACTCACCGTGCCGGCGATCATGTCGGTGGCGAGCCCCTCCCCGGCCTGGCCGGCGATGGTGATCAGCCCGCCGCGCTGGCGCTCGGCCGCGCGCGGGCCGGCATCGCCGCCGATCGCCAGCACCCCGCCGGAAAGCCCGCGCCGCGAACCCGATCCGGCCGCGCCGGCATGCGACCCCGCACTCCCGGCGAGTTCGATCCGCCCGCCGGACATCTCGCTGCCGAGGAAATCCCCGGCATCGCCGCCAATCCGCAGCACGCCGCCGCTCATGCCCCGCCCGGCAAAGGCGCCGACCCGCCCGTCGACGATCAGTTCGCCCTTGGTCATGCCGGCGCCGACGCCGTCGAGCCTGACATCGCCGATCTCGATCAGCAGCACGCCGTCGGGCGCGCCCTCGATGAAGAACAGCTCCGCCAGCTTCACGCTGCGCCCGCCACACGGCACCTCAAGGTGCTCCAGTTCGCGCAGCGGCAGCGGGCAAGTGACTTCCGGCGTCAGGCCCGAGAGGTCGACGCGGGCCTCGAAGGGCGCGCGCGGCTTGAGAGAAACCCCGCTCATGCCGTCTCTCCCGCGCCCTGCATGATCTCACGCAGCTTGAAATGGAACGGCCCGAGATTGCCGCCATAATTGCCGGCGTCGATCGCCACCACCCCCGCTTCCGCGCCCAGCGCGCAGACGGCGGTGATGCCCACCCTGGTCGCTTCCGCCACCGCTTCGAAGCTCACCCCGTCAATGACGATTTCCAGCACCGAGCCGACCTCAGGGGGAAGCTGGCTCGGCACCGTGCCGCGCAGCGTCGGGCAATAGGCGTCGTTGGAGGAGGCGAACAGGCCCTTATATTTCGAGCCGACCTTGGAGCCGGAGCGCACCACCCCGCCGGGGAACGGCAGGATGATGCCCGGCACCTGCACCATGGCCGCCACCGCCGCCTCGGCCGCCTTGAGCGCTTCGCCGCGCGAGCGGGCGAGGATGAGGAAATTGCCGCCGCCGACGCCTTCCACCGAGCCGGTGTCCTCGTCGCAGACGAACTCACCTTCCATGACCGGCACGCGCCAGAAGCGCTTATCGCCGATCTTCTTGGAAATCTGGTGCCCATCGCCGAAATAGCGGATGGTTTTCGCCAGCGGCACGCGCTTGCCGCCCTCGATGCCGGCATAGCAGGCCGTGGTCGGGCAGGTCAGCACGCATTGGCCGAGCCGCAGCGGCACCACCTTCTTCAGCGAGCCGAAATCCATCGCGAAAATGAGCAGGGACACGCCCGGCCGCCCGTCCGGCGTCTCCTCAGGGCTGAGCGTGCGCTCGATCCCCGCCTCGCAGCCGCAGCCGATGACGGAAGTGGCGAAACCCGTGGTGGTGCGCCCGGCGATCAGCGCCCATTCCGGCGTGTCGGCGGTGACGATGAGCCGCGTGCCCACCATCGGAAAGGCTTCCGCGAAGGTGTCGCGGATCTCGACGCCATTGAGGATCATCGGGCGCCCTCCTGCAACGTCGACAGCACGCGGCACTCATTCCGCCCTGCTCCCTCTCCCCGACGGGGAGAGGGGTGGGGTGAGGGGCCGGGACGCCCGGACGTACGGAGCGCGTGCCCCCTCACCCGGCGCTGCGCGCCGACCTCTCCCCCACGGGGAGAGGTGAGAAGTCCGTCGATGCCCCTCACGACGCCCCCCCTTCGCATTTCAGGATGGTCGGGCCGGCGCCGTTGCGCAGCTCGCCGTCGCTGATGCGGAAATGCTGGGCCTTCAGCCCCACCGCCTCGTCGAACCAGCGCTGCATGTCCTTCTCGACCGAACGGTCGAATTCCGGGCGGGCGACATGGGTGGTGCCCTGCGCCAGTTCCACCACCACGCCGTCCTTCACGATCAGCCGGCCGTTCTTGAACACCATGCGGGTGGTCGAGAACATCGCCTCGCGGTCGGCGTCCTCGGTGTGCACGGCAATGTCCGCCACCGCGCCGGGGCCGAGATGGCCCTTGTCGGTCAGCCCGAGAATACGGGCCGGCGCGGCGCGGGTGAGGATGGCGATCTCCTCCAGCGTATATTCGCGGGTGATCTGCCCCAGCAGCGTGTGCGCCTGCGCCGCCTTGTTCAGCGTCGCCAATTGGGCGTTGCGGAAATCGCGGTCCATCAGCAGGCGGATGAGGTGCGGATAGGTGGTGAACGGCCCGCCATTGGGATGGTCTGTCGTGAGGAAGATCCGCCACGGGTCTTCCACCAGCAGGAACAGTTCCAGCCCGATCGCCCATTGCAGCGCGTTGACGAAGGATTTGTCCTTGTACTCGAACGGCACCACGCCGCAGGCGGCGTCCAGCTCGATATCCATGCCGATGGACTTCTTCGGGCTGGCGAGACCGCGATTGCGGTATTGCGACATGTAGTCGGCGGAGGCCGTGATGGTCTGGCCGAACATCACCTGCCCGACATCGACGGAGATGTTCGGGTTGGCGTTGACCATTTCCGCGATGCGCGCCGCCGAGGAGGAGAAGCGGCGGTCGCCCTCCGTGCCGTAGGAGTGGAACTGCAGATGCGTCAGATGCAGCCGCCGCCCCTCGGTGGCGAGCATGGTGGCGAGCGTCGTGTCGTCATTGCCGGGCACGCCGAGATTGCAGCCATGCAGATGGATCGGGTGCGGAATGCCGAGTTCCGTCACCGCCCGGATCAGCGTGGTCAGCACCTTGCGCGGCGTCACCCCGTAATGCGGGTTGGCCTCGTCGAGGTCCATCTTGCGGGCGTTGAACTTGAAGGCGTTGATGCCGCCGGGATTGACGATCTTGATGGCGAAGGCCTGCGTCGCCTCGATCATCCAGCCGACATAGGCGTTCACCTGCTCCTGCCCGGCCCCGGCGGCCAGCAGGCGCTGGAAATAATCGTCATTGCCCAGCACCAGATAGGCGCCGGTGTCGAGATTGGGAATGTCGGCCATTTCCAGATGCGCACCGCGCGCATTGGCGCCGACCATGGCCGGCTCGAACACGGTGGTGTAGCCGAGTTCGGCGTAGCGGCAGCCGGTGGCGTGCGCGGTGGGCACCGCCCGGCCGCCGCCGCAGCCGCAGAAATTGCCGGGCATTTCCGGAAAGGCCCGCCGGTCTTCCTGCATCAGCAGGCGGGCGAGGTTCATCTTGCCGCCGGCGATATGGCTGTGCAGATCGATGCCGCCGGCCATGACGACGGCGCCGCCAAGGTCGTATTCCGCATCGGCCTTGAGATCGGTGGCGGCGACGATGCGCCCGTCCTCGATCTCGATATCGCGCACGGCACCGCTGGCGACGCCGTTTTCGCCATTGGCCGGGTCGAGCACACGCCCGCCCTTGAGCCGCAGTCTCATTTACCCCTCCGCTATGCGACGCACAGCCTCGGCGACGCTGGGAAGCGTCGCGACGCGCAAGGCGCCGAGCGGCAGGCTTACGATGGAATCCATGCGGAACACCGTGCCGGCGTGGTCGACGCCGGGAGTGCCCACGGGGATCAGAACATCCGGTTCTTTGTCGAATATTGTCTCGGGATGGGCAAGAGCGATGATCTTGCCCGCGAAGGCCGGCGGCGGCTCCGGCCGGAAGGCGGAAATCCACACCAGCACATCGGCATCGGCGAGCGCCGCCTCGGTGGCGAACAGCGTGCCGTCATGCGTGCTCGCCTGCCCGCGCACGGCGGTACGCAGGGGATAGCCGAGCCGCCACAGCAGCAGCTGGTTGACGCCGATGAGGTTGTCGCGCCCGCCGAGCGGGAACACGCCGGCCCGTGTGGTGACGTTCAGCCGGTCGACCAGCGCGGTGGCGCGCGTGGCGACGAGATCGCCATCGGCACGTTCCGCCGCGTTCCAGGTCACGACCGCGTAATGGGCGTTGCGCAGATCCTCGGCCAGCGCGGCGAGCGCCTCAGCGCCAATGCCGCCGAAGCTATCCCCCGGCGGGCGGCGACCGGCCACCAGCGTGCCGAGCGCTTCCAGCGCCGCCACCGGGTCCTCGGCGGCGTGGTGGACGACCTGCGCGCTGGCAAGCTGCCCGCGCGCCTTCTCCCCCGGCGCGGCGCCGAGGAAGACCACGCGGCGGTTGGCGCCGGCGAAGAGCGGCGTCGCGGGAAAGAAGCGCTCGAACAGCTGGCCCCAGGTCCCGCTGGGGTCATCGCCGACGACGAGCAGCAGGTCGCAGCGGTTGCGCACCTCCGCCAGCGTGGTGGACAGCCAGCCGGTGCGCTGGGCGGCGGCGTAGTTCCGGAACAGCCCCTCGGAGGCGTAGTGGTCCAGCACCCCGCCGAAGCGGATGGCGAGATCGACCGCCGCCCCGGCACCGGCCATGTCGACGCCCAGCCCGCCGATCAGCGGCGCGCGAGCCGAGGCGAGAATCTGGCGGGCCGCGTCGGTCGCTTCGGTCTCACTGGCGGTCTCACCGGCCACACGCGCCACCGGATCAGCGGTATCCAGACGCCGCAAAAGCCGCGCCGCCTCGGGGCAGATCGGGGCCTTGGCCCGCACCTGCCGGCCCTCGACCTCGACGGTCAGGTCGTCGCAGCCGAGCCCGCAAAAGCCGCAGGCCACATTCTCGATCGTCTGAACATCGGCCATTGCTAATTACCTGAAACGTCAGTCGTATTTGATGTAGGCGAAACGCAGGTCGCCGCGCGGCGTGCCTTCCAGCGCGCTGTCGGCCTCGGTCCCCGGCTGCCAGCCGACAACATCCTCGATTTTCTTCGCCAGTTGAAAGTCCCGCTCGGTAATGCCCTTAGCGTCGTGCGACATCAGCCGCACCTCGACCCAGGCATAGGAAGCGGTGATATCGGGATGGTGCCAGGCGGCCTCCGCCAGATGGCCGACGGCGTTGATCACCATCAGCGTGCCCTTCCAGCTGGAGGTGCGATAGGTACGCCGAATCCAGCCCTCCTGCAGCTTCCACTGCGGAAGGCAGGCGGCAAGGCGTTCCTCCACCTCCTTGTCGGTGAAGGTCTTTTTGGGATCCAGCGCCATCCCTGGCGTCCTCCTGGCGGCATGTGCCCGTTCTGTTGCGGGCGTCGGTTAACGATTCGGTAGCACGCAAGCGCCGCCTCCGGCAAACCCCGAAATCATCACCGCGCTTGTCCCCGACGGCGTCCGGGCCTTACGATGGTGGACGAGGAAACGCTGGTGAACACCACGACACGCCAATTGCGCTCGGCAAACGAGCCCCAGGACCGGGCAACGGTGCGCATCACCGCGCCGGGGCGGCTGCATCTGGGATTCCTCGATCTCGCGGGCACGCTCGGCCGGCGTTTCGGCAGCCTCGGCATCACGCTGGACCGCCCCTCGACCGTCGTGCGCCTGCGCCGCGCGGCCACACTTTCCGCCACCGGCCCCGATTCCGGCCGCGCCCTTGGCGCCGTTGAAAAAGCGGCGGCCCGTTTCGGCCTCGATACGCGGGTGGAAGTGACGGTGGAAGCGGCGCTGCCGCCGCATTCCGGCCTCGGCTCCGGCACCCAGCTCGGCCTCGCCGTCGCGACCGGCCTCTGCCTCATCAACGGGCTGGACCTTTCCCCGCGCGAGGTCGGCGCGGCTTTGGGTCGCGGCGCGCGCTCGGCCATCGGCATCGGCGCCTTCACCGAGGGCGGGGTGATCCTCGACGGCGGCAAGAAGCGCGGCTCGGACGCCCCGCCGCCCATTCTCTCGCGCCTGCCTTTTCCCGAGAACTGGCGCATCCTGCTGGTATATGACCACGGCCATCAGGGACTTAGCGGACCCGAGGAAGTGCAGGCGATGGAAGGGCTGCCACCCTTCGCCGACACGCTGGCCGGGCACATGGCGCGGCTCGCGGTCATGGTGGCGCTGCCGGCGCTGGCGGAAGGCGATGTGGATTACTTCGCCGCTGCCATCGGGGAAATGCAGCGACTGCTCGGAGACCACTATGCGAGCGCCCAAGGTGGCCGCTATACAAGTTCATCCGTCGCCGAGGTGATGGAGTGGCTGGAGGCGCGCGGTCTGCGCGGCCTCGGCCAGAGTTCCTGGGGTCCCACGGGTTTCGCCATTGTCGGCAGCCCCGAGGAGGCCGACCAGCTTCTCAGCGAGGCCCGGGTCCGCTTCGGCGACCGGCCCGCTCTGGCTTTCGACTGTGCGCGCGGCAGCAATGCCGGGGCGCGGATCGAATGGCTTGCCTGCGTCGAGCAGTGCTAGCGACGGTTTTGGCGTAACGCCCGCGTCGCTCCCTTCCTCTTCCGCATGAGAGGCCGCAAGGCCCGATTCTGACCTAGGGAACGCACGCCATGGCGGATATCGCCCCCATCCTCCACATCATCTCGCCGCTTCGCCACGTCAGCCCGTTCGACGTCAACATGGCGGTCGATGCCGGCTACACCACCATCCTCCCCTATTCGGGCGTCACGCTCGACGAGGTCGGCGACCTCACGCAGGACATGATGTTCTCGCGCCATCCCGACGCCGCCCCGCGCACCGGCCTGTTCATCGGCGGCAAGGATGCGGGCCTCGCGCTCGACATGGCGAACAAGGCGAAGAGCGTCCTGTTCCCGCCCTTCGAGATTTCCGTCTTCGTCGACCCCGCCGGCTCCTTCACCACTGCCGCCGCCATGGTGGCGGAGGTGGAGCTGAAGCTGCGCCCGGCCCGGCCGGAAGGGCTCAAGGGCGTGAAGGTGCAGGTCTATGGCGCCACCGGCGTCGTCGGCGGCATCGCCGGGGTCATCGCCGCCCAGGCGGGTGCGCAGGTGACGCTGGTCAGCCACCGCGAGATCGAAGCGGTGGAAGCCAAGGCGCGCGATTTCAAGCAGCGCTTCGGTGTCGACCTCGCCAGCGCCACCGGCAAGAGCGAGGACGACAAGCGCGCTTTGGTGGCGGAGGCCGAGGTGGTGCTGGCCTGCGGCCGCGCCGGCGTGGAAATCCTCTCCGCCGACGTCCTGGCGGGCGCGCCCCATCTTAAGGTCGCCGCCGATGTCAACGCCGTGCCGCCCTCGGGCATTGCCGGCATCGACGCCCACGCCAATGGCACGCCGCTCGCCCATGGCGCGCTCGGCATCGGCGCCCTCACCATCGGCCATCTCAAATACCGCGTGCAGCATGAACTTCTGCAGCGCATGCGCGTCGCCCCGGCGGCGATGACGATCGGGTTTGAAGATGCCTTCCTGCTCGCGCGATCGCTCACGGCCTGAGGACGCGTTCGATGTCGTCCTTGTCGGCATCGCCGCGCGCGGGCTGGCGGCGAGCGCCCGTCGCGCCGGCCTCAAGCCACTTGTCCTCGACCTGTTCGCGGACGAGGACACGCGCGCGCTGGCCGCACGCAGCGTCCAGTTGGCTCGCCGGGACGGGCTCGCGCTCGACCCGGACGACCTGTTCGCCCAGCTCGGCCGCCATGCCGGGCGGGATACGCCGCTCGTGCTCGGCGCCGGCTTCGAGGACTCGCCCGACCTCGTTGCCCGGCTTGGCGCGCGCTATCGCCTCGCCGGCAGCGGGGCGGAAGCCATCGCCGCGGTCAAACAGCCCTTCGATTTCGCCGAGGGCCTGGCCACGCTCGGCATCCCGCATCCCCGGGTGTTTTCCGGCCCGGCCCCGAACGGCGTACCGACCCTGGAAAAGCGCGTCGGCGGTTCCGGCGGGGGGCATGTCCGCCCATCGCCACAGGCGCGCGGGCCAGGCTGGTATCTGCAGGAACGGGTGGACGGGCGCGCCGTCTCGGCCCTGTTCCTCGGCAATGGAAGGGCAGCCCGGCTTCTCGCCTTTTCCGAGCAATGGTGCGCGCCGGCCGAAGGGGCGCCGTTCCGCTATGGCGGCTGCGCGGGCCCGCTCGCGCCGGAACCCGCCCTTGTCGCCGAAATCGACTCCGCGCTGTCCCGCCTCACCGCCAGCGTCGGCCTCACGGGGCTGGCGAGCGCCGATCTCATCCTCGGCGCTGGGACGTGGCATCTCATCGAGGTCAACGCGCGGCCCGGGGCAACCCTCGATATCTTCGACGCGCCGCCGCTGCCGCCGCTGCTGCGCCTTCACCTCGACGCCTGTGCGGGCGAACTGCCGGACCTCCCGCTCCTTGTCGCCGGCGCGGGCGTGGAAGTCCGGGCCGCCGGCGTATTTTACGCACCCGCCCCCATCGAGGTGAGGGACGCCCTGCCCCACTGGGCAGCCGACCGTCCCGCCCCCGGCACGCGCATCGCGGCGGGAGAGCCCGTCTGTACGGTGCAGGCGACCGGTCGCGACCTTGCCGAGGCCTGCGCCGTTCTGGCGCGGCGCATGAATCACCTTTCGCGCGCGCTCGGCACAGCCGGCCGCGCTGCTGCGGAGTAACTCTCCCATGTCGTCTCCCCTTCACAACACGCCGGAACTGAGCGTGGCCGCCCTGTCGGCGCCGCTCGTCGAGGATCTCTTGGCCAACGCCACCACGCTGCGGCTTGGCATCAGCAAAAGCCCCTGCGGCGCCCGCCTTGTCGATGCCGGCATCGCCGCCCGCGGCGGGCTGGAAGCGGGCCGGCGCATCGCCGAAATCTGCCTCGGCGGCCTGGGCTCGGTCAGCCTCTCCACCAGCGGGCGTTTTCCGCGCTGGGGCACGATGGTGACGGTGACCACCGCCGACCCGGTCCTCGCCTGCCTCGGCAGCCAATATGCCGGCTGGAGCCTCGCGGAAGGCGACTTCTTCGCCCTTGGCTCCGGCCCCGCCCGCGCCTTGTGGGGTAAGGAGGCGCTGTTTCAGGAACTCGGCTACCGCGACCGCGCCGACCATGCCTGCCTGGTGCTGGAAGTCGACAAGCTGCCGCCGGACGTTCTGGTCGCCCGCATCGCCGAAGAATGCGGCATCGCGCCGGAAAAGCTCACTCTCATCCTCACGCCCACCTCCAGCCTCGCCGGCACGGTGCAGATCGTCGCCCGTGTGCTGGAAGTGGCGCTGCACAAGACGCACGCGCTGCATTTCCCGCTGGACCGGGTGGTGGACGGTATCGGCGCCTCGCCCCTGCCGCCGCCGGCGCCGGACTTCGTCGCCGCCATGGGCCGCACCAATGACGCGACGCTCTATGGCGGCGATGTGCAGCTCTTCGTCACCGGGCCGGAGGACGAGGCCCGCGCTCTGGCGGAAGGACTGCCAAGTTCCTCCTCGCGCGACCATGGCCGCACCTTCGCAGAGATCTTCACCGCCTATAAGGGCGATTTCTACGCCATGGACCCGATGCTGTTCAGCCCTGCCCGCGTCACCGTGACAGCGCTGGAAACCGGCCGCAGCTTCACCTTCGGCGCGTTCCATGACGACATTCTGGAGCGCTCCTTCGCATGAGCGTGGAACGCTCCGACACGGTCGTCATCTTCACCGAGGATGCCGACTGGCACACGCGCCGGCTGAAGGCGGCGATCGCGCGCGAGGGCTTTCCCGTTCTCGTGCTCTCCCTGAATGATTGCGGCTTCGCCATTGGCGGCACCGCCCACGGGCTGTTGCTGCCGGGGCTGGGTGACGCCCTGCCGGCCGCCGCCTTTGTCCGCCTCATCGCCAAGGGCTCGACCGAGCAGATCACCGCGCGGCTCGGGCTGCTGCACGCACTCTCTGCGCTGGGGGTGAAGGTGATGAACGACGCCCGCGCCATCGAGCGCTGCGTCGATAAATCCATGACCAGCTTCCTTATCGCCCAGGCCGGCCTGCCGACCCCGCGCAGCTTCGTCGGCGAGGACCGGGCGGCCATGCAGGCGCTGCTCGACGCCGCGCCGGGCGACATGGTGCTCAAGCCGCTGTTCGGCGCGCAGGGGCGCGGCATACGCCGGCTGGCGCCGCGCGCCCTGCTGCCCGAGCCCGAGAAGGTCGGCGGGCTTTACTATCTGCAGGATTTCGTCGCTGCACCCTCCGCCGAAAGCTACCAGGACTGGCGGGTCTTCGTCATTGGCGGCACGGTGACGGGCGCCATGCTCCGCCGCTCGCCGGTGTGGATCACCAATATCCACCAGGGCGCCGTCGGCGTGCCAGCACCGTTCGATGCCCGCGCGCATGAACTCGCCATCCGCGCCACGGCGGCGGTGGGCGCCGACTATGCCGGGGTGGACCTGATCGAGGACGCGCAGGGGCAGTTTCAGGTGCTGGAGGTCAATTCCATGCCGGCCTGGAAGGGATTGCAGCAGGCGACGGGCCTCGACATCGCGAGCGCACTGGCCCGCCATCTCGCCGCGACGCTGGCGGTGACGGTGGCGGCATGAACGCCAACGCCATCGCGGCCGCGTTCCGCGCCGCCTGCCATGCCGAACTCGACGCGCTGAAAGCCGGCAATGTCCACCGCTTCAGCGCCGGCCACGGCATGGAGGTGGCGCATTTCGAGCGGGCGGCGCAGGCGGCAGCGCCTTTGCTCGCCGCGCCGGGCGCCCGTGTGGGCGAGCGGATCGAGAGCGCGGTGGCGGCCTCGCTGGCGGCGACGGGCCTCAACACCAATCTCGGCATCCTCCTCCTCTGCGCACCGCTGGCGGCGGCGGCGGAGAAGTCCGGCCCGCTGCGGGCCTCACTCGATGCCGTGCTCGCCGGCCTCGACATCGCGGATGCGCAGGCCGCCTTCCGCGCCATCGCTGCGGCCAATCCGGGCGGGCTCGGCCGGCACGGGGAACATGATGTCGCCGCGCCGGCTCGCATCGGCCTCGTTGAAGCCATGGCGGAAGCGGCGGGGCGCGACCGCATCGCCCGGCAATATGTCACTGGATTCGCCGATCTGTTCGAGATCGGCCTCCCCCGTCTCGCCGCCCTCGCCGATGCCGAGCCGGAAGCGCGCACCGAGGCGGTGCATCTCGCCTTCATGGCCGCGTTCCCGGACAGCCACATCGCCCGCAAATTCGGCGAGGCCACCGCCGAACAGGTGCGCCGCGAGGCGACTTTAGTCGCAGAAGCCGTCGATTTCCGCGCCCCGGCCACCACCCGCCGCGCGCCGCTGCTCGCCTTCGACGCAAGCCTGAAGGCGCGCGGCCTCAACCCCGGCACGAGCGCCGATCTCACCGTGGCGACGCTGTTCGCGCAGGCGCTGCTCAGCCCATGAACGCCGCGATATCCGCACGCGACAGCCGCCCGTCATGCAGCGCGCTGGCGAGCAGCACGCCAGCGACGCCGAGTTCGGCCAGACGATGAAGGTCGTCCACATCCCGCACCCCGCCCGCCGCATAGACGCGCCGGCCCTCCGCCTGTGCGAGGATGGCGGCGAGACGGTCAAGATCCGGCCCCTGCCCGGCACCGACCCGCGCCAGCGTCATCACGATCACCGCTTCCGGCCAGAGGGCGGCGTTGCCGTGCAGGCCTTCCGGCCCGCGCGGGCCTTCCGGTCCGTAGTCGAGCGAGAGCAGCCCGGCACCGGCGGCCAGCGCCGCCTCGGCTTCGGCAAGGCCGGCAAGGCTTTCACTGCCAATCACCGGCCGGCCGGGACCGTAGGCGACACGGCGGGCGAGCGCTTCGGGGGCGCTCTCCCCCGCATCGACCCACAGGGTGAGCCCGGGATGACGCGCGGCCAACGTGATCAGCACGGCGTCATGCCCCCCGCGCCTGGCAATGGCGTCGAGATCGGCGATGTAGAGCGTGCGGAAGCGGCCGAGCGCCAGCAGCCCGTCAGCCACGTCCAGCGGGGCGGCGCTGGTGGACAGCGGCGTCTCGATCGGCCGGTAGGCCTCGCGGGCGCCGCGGCGTGCGTGGACCACCGCACCTCCCATCAGGTCGATCACCGGTATAAGTTCCACCTTCGGCCTTCCTCTCTGGTACGCGGGTAGATGCTGGTCTTTGTCGTTGAAACGGTCACCGGGGGTGGCGCCCTCGGTGCGGAACTTCCGGCCTCGCTGATAGCCGAAGGCGCGCTGATGCGCGACACGCTGATCGGCGACCTGGAGGATCTTCCCGGCGTCCGGGTGGTCACCACCCATGATGCGCGCTTCCCCGCCCCGCCGCGCGGCACCAGCACGGCGCTGCGCCTCGGCGACGACCCCGCCTCGGTGTGGCGGCTCATGGCGCGGGAGGCCGATTGCTGCTGGCCGATCGCGCCGGAAAGCGCGGGCGTGCTCGAACGCCTCGTCTTCGACCTGCGCGCCCAGTGCCGGCGGGTGGTGGCGCCGGAGGCGGAAACCATCGCGCTCTGCGCCAGCAAGCGGCGCACGGCGCAAGCACTGGCGGCCGCCGGCGTGGCCGTCATTCCCACCTGGCCGCTCGACGCACTGCCGGCGGAGGTCCCCGGCCCCTTCGTGGTCAAACCGGATGACGGCGCCGGCGGGGTCGGGCTGCGCGTCATCGACCAGCGCCCGACGCCACCCTATCCGCCGGGCCATGTCATCCAGCCCTTGGTCGCGGGCGAGGCGGCGAGCCTCACTTTGCTGTGCCAGAACGGGCGGACCCATGTTCTGACCGCCAACCGTCAGCACATCGCACGCGACGATGGCAGGTTGCGCTTCACCGGCGTCACCGTCGGCGCGTTCCCGGTTGACGAGGCGCTGCGGTCTTTCGGCGAGAGCATCGGCGCGGCGCTGCCGGGTCTGCACGGTCTCGTCGGGGTCGACTACATCGCGACAGCGGACGGTCCGGTAGCGGTGGAGGTCAATCCGCGCCTCACCACCTCCTATGCGGGCCTGCGCCGGTCGCTGGCGGTCAACCCGCTGGCCTTCATGAGCGAATTCATCCGCGACGGCGCGGTGCCGGACCTGCCGCACCTGCCGCCTGCCCTTCCCGTCGACATCGTGCCTGAGGAATGACCGTGAAGAGAATTGCCCGCCTGGGATGGGATGTCGGCGGCGCCCATGTGAAGCTCGCCGCCTTCGGGCAGGATGGACGGCTCAAGGCCGTGCGCATCGCCCCCTGCCCGGTGTGGAAGGGCGAGGAGGCGCTTGCCGCCACGCTGCGCGACCTGCGCGCCGAGTTCGAGCCCGGCGTGCCCTCTGCCGTCACCATGACCGCCGAGGGCGCCGATCTCTGGCCGGACCGCCACGCCGGCGTGGTCGGCACCGTGGGTCTGCTGATGCAGGCGCTGGCCGGCGCGCCGCTGGCGCTGTTCGCCGGGCCGGAAGGCTTCGTGCCGCCCGAGCGCGCGGCCGAGCATGCCGAGGCCATCGCCTCGGCCAATTGGTACGCCACCGCCGCCGTTCTGGCGCATCTCCTGCCCGGCGGCATTCTCGTCGATATCGGCTCGACCACGGCCGACCTCATTCCCTTCGAAGCCGGGCGGGTGACGGCGCGCGGCTTCTCAGATGCCGAACGCCTCGCCAGCAATGAGCTGGTTTACACAGGCGCCGCCCGCACGCCGGTGATGGCGCTGGCGGCCGAGGCGCCATTCGCGGGCCGCTGGCTGCCGTTGATGGCTGAGCTGTTCGCTACCACGGCGGATATTCACCGCCTTACCGGCGACCTGACCGAGGAGGCGGATCTCTACCCGAGCGCCGATGGCGGGCCGAAGACGGCAGAGGCCAGCGCCCGCCGCCTGCTGCGGATGATCGGACAGGATCTCACGCCGCCGCTCCTGCCCAAGGCGAAGGCGCTGGCGCGCCACCTCGCGGAGGCACAGATCACCCGCATCGGCCGCGCCTTCGACTGTGTCGCCTCGGCGCAGGAGAACGCGCCGGAGATGCTGGTCGGCGCCGGCGTCGGCCGTTTCATGGCGGCGCGGCTCGCCGAACGGTGCGACCTGACCTATCTCGACCTTGCCGACGTGCTGACCGACGACCCCGCCCTCTCACGCCAGGCGGCGGACTGCGCCCCGGCCGTGGCGGTCGGCCTGCTCGCCGCCGCGCTCGACGCCGCCTGACCCACCGAAGAACCCACGGGAATTCCGCTCATGTCCGACCGCATCTTCCTCCGGGGCGTCGAACTGCACGCCTGGCACGGCCTGCATGAGGAGGAGGCGCGGCTTGGCCAGCGTTTCATCGTCGATATCGACTGGTGGCTCGACGCCGGCGACGCCGCCGCCCACGACAATTACGCCGAGACCGTCGGCTATGAGAAAGTGTTCGAGGTCATCCACGAAGTGTCCTCCAGCCACCGCTTCCACATTCTCGAAGCCTTCGCCCAGGCCATCGCCGAGGCGGTGCTCACCCGTTATCCCCGGGTGGAGAAGGTGCGGGTGGAACTGCACAAGCCTTCCGCGCCGATCGCCGGCATCTTCCGCGACGCCGGGGTCGAGATCACCCGCCATCGCTGAACCCCTGGCGCCACCGCTTCAGGCTTCCGGCGTGCGCCGGAATTGACTACCTCTTGACGTTCAGACGCTTTCCCGGAGTCGACCATGTCGCGCGATGCTGTGCCCCCGCCTGTCCGTCTCGGCGACTACCGGCCGCCGGACTGGCTCGTCGACACGGTGCATCTCGATGTGCATCTGCACCCGACCGCCGCGCGAATCCGCGCCCGGCTGGCGCTGCGCCCGAATCCTGAAGGGCGCGAGGGTTCGCCCATCGTTCTCGACGGCGACGAGCTCAGCCTGAAATCGCTCACGCTGGACGGCGTGCCGCTCGCCGGCACCGCCTATGTCGTCACCCCGACGGCGCTGACCCTGCTTGCCCCGCCCCAGCGCGCGCTGACGCTGGAGATCGAGACGGTGGTGAACCCCACCGCCAACACCAAGCTGATGGGCCTCTACCGCTCCAGCGGCACCTATTGCACCCAGTGCGAGGCGGAGGGCTTCCGCCGCATCACCTATTTCCCGGACCGGCCGGACGTTCTCGCCGTCTACACCACCCGCATCGAGGCCGAGCGCGAGGAGGCGCCGGTTCTGCTCGGCAATGGCAATCCGGTGGAAAGCGGGCCGGTGGAGGGCACAAGCCGGCACTACGCGGTGTGGCATGATCCCTGGCCGAAGCCCTGCTACCTCTTCGCGCTGGTCGGCGGGCGGCTCGACCGCATCGCCGACGACTTCGTCACCGCCACCGGCAAGAAGGTCGAACTCGCCATCTATGTCGAGCCCGGCAAAACCGAGCGCGCGGGCTACGCCATGGACGCGCTCAAGCGCTCCATGCGCTGGGACGAGGAAGTGTTCGGCTGCGAATACGACCTCGACGTGTTCAACATCGTCGCCGTGGCCGATTTCAACATGGGGGCGATGGAGAACAAGGGGCTGAATCGGCAATCGCCCAAGCCGAACCGGGGACCAGGTCCGCGGGCTTGAAGACGACCGTGTTGCCATAGCAAATCGCAGGCGCGATCTTCCATGCTGGAATGGCGATCGGGAAATTCCACGGCGTGATAATGCCGACGACGCCGACCGGCTCGCGTGTTATCTCGACGGTGAAGCTGGGGCGGATCGACGGCAGGATCTCGCCCGTGAGGCGCAACGCCTCCCCGGCAAAGAAGTCGAATATCTGGGCCGCCCGCACAGTTTCTCTGGGCTTCGGTCACACTCGCTTCTCATCCAGGTCGCCATGTTGTGGATGGAGAGATAGGCCGAGGTGCCGGGGCAGGCGGTGGCGAGCTGCTCGAAGATGAGCGCCGCGTCGAGCCGCGAGAGACCGGAGCCGCCCACGTCCTCCTTCACATAGATGCCGCCCATGCCGAGCGCCGCTGCGGCGCGCAGCTGGTCCTTCGGGAAGTGCTTCTTCTCGTCCCACTCTGCGGCATAGGGCGCGATCTCGACATTGGCGAAATCGCGCGCCATCTCGCGGATGGCCTGCTGGTCCTCGGTGAGCGTGAACATGCCGGGCGCCCTCGTGCGAGCCGTCATCACTCCACCACGGCCGGGCCGTGGCGGACATGCGAAAGCCGGGGCTGCGCCACCTCAAGGATGGCGCAACCGAGCCGGGTCAGCCCATGGTCGGGATGACGAAGTCCGCGCCGTCCTTGATGCCCGAGGGCCAGCGGGAGGTGACGGTCTTGGTCTTGGTGTAGAAGCGCACGCCGTCCGGGCCGTGCTGGTTCAGGTCGCCGAAGCCGGAGCGCTTCCAGCCGCCGAAGGTGTGGTAGGCGAGCGGCACCGGGATTGGCACGTTGATGCCCACCATGCCCACGTTCACCTTGGAGGCGAAGTCGCGGGCCGCGTCGCCGTCGCGGGTGAAGATGGCGACGCCGTTGCCGTACTCGTGCTCGGTGGGAAGGCGCAGGGCCTCCTTGTAGTCGGGCGCGCGCACCACGGAGAGGACGGGTCCGAAGATTTCCTCCTTGTAGATGCGCATGTCGGCGGTCACGTTGTCGAACAGGCAGCCGCCCATGTAGAAGCCGTTCTCGTAGCCCTGCATCTTGAAGCCGCGGCCGTCCACGACCAGCTTCGCGCCCTCGGCGACGCCGATGTCCACGTAATTCCTCACGCGCTCCAGCGCCTCGCGGGTGACGAGGGGGCCGAAATCGGCGGTGACGTCCGTGGACGGGCCGATCTTCAGGCTCTCGACGCGCGGGACCAGCTTCTCCATGAGCCGGTCGGCGGCGTCCTCGCCCACGGGCACCGCCACCGAGATCGCCATGCAGCGCTCGCCGGCGGAGCCGTAGCCGGCGCCGATCAGGGCATCCACGGCCTGGTCCATGTCCGCGTCGGGCATGATGATCATGTGGTTCTTGGCGCCGCCGAAGCCCTGGATGCGCTTTCCGTTGGCGGTGCCGCGGGCATAGATGTACTGGGCGATGTTGGACGAGCCCACGAAGCCAACCGCATGGATGTCCGGGTCGTCCAGGATGGCGTCCACCGCCTCCTTGTCGCCGTTGACCACATTGAGGATGCCGGGGGGCAGGCCCGCCTCGAGCATCAGTTCGGCGAGGTGCATCGGCACGCCGGGATCACGCTCGGACGGCTTCAGGATGAAGGCGTTGCCGCAGGCGATGGCCGGGCCGAACTTCCACATGGGGATCATGGCCGGGAAGTTGAACGGCGTGATGCCGGCCACGACGCCGAGCGGCTGGCGCATGGAATAGATGTCGATGCCCGGGCCGGCGCCGTCGGTATACTCGCCCTTCAAGAGGTGCGGGATGCCGATGGCGAACTCGATCACCTCGAGGCCGCGCTGGATGTCGCCGCGGGCGTCGGGGACCGTCTTGCCGTGCTCGCGGGCGAGCAGCTCGGCGAGGGCGTCATTCGGCATTGGGCGCATGAGGGCTGATATTGGCCGAAACCAGCGCTGCGCCCATTTCCCCGCCATGGGCATCGGGACGGTGGAACCAGTCGATGTCGTACCAGGCGGGCTGGTAGTCGCTGGCCTCGATGGCAATGAAACCGGCGAACCGATCGGGATGCAGCGCGGCCAATTGCAGCGCGATGCGCCCGCCCATTGAGCAGCCGGCCAGTACCGGCCGGTCGAGACCCAGCGCCACCATGAGCGCCAGGATGGTTTCTACATAGGCCTCGGTGGTCAGCAGGTATTCGCGGGTCTCGAACCCTTCCGGTGGCAGCGACTTGCCGTGCCAGGGCATGTCAAAGGCGACGAACCGATTGTGGGCGATGAAGCGCCGGTCGTTCATCACATGGCGCCATTGCCGGGTATCGGCACCAGCGGTATGCAGGCACAGCACGGGGCGCCCCTGGCCTGCTTCCTCGAAATAGATCCGGTATCTCTCGCCGCCCTGCTCGATGGCAACATAGCGACCGGTGATCGGTTCGATGCTCATGCTGCTTCCTCCGCCTTGAGCGCCCCGCGTCCGAGCGCCATAAATTCCTTGAAGAAGCGCAAGTTCTTCACCAGTGTGAGGATATCGCCATCGATACGGCCGCGGCCGATCTTCACCAGACCGAAAATGTCGTGGAAACCGGGTGACGGCAGAGGCTGCCAGAAGCGCTCGAGCGCATCGCGATCACAGCGCAGTCCAAACCGCCAGGGTGTCTTGCGGCTGGGGCCGGATTGAACCTGGATGAGACGGCCTTTTTCGAAATGCAGATAGGTTTCTTCCCCATCTACCTCGATCAGCACTGTTTCACTGAAGAGAGCTCCCAGACGCAGAAGGTGCGTGCGGGAGTTATGTGCGGCCTGCATTGCCTTGAATTTAGTTTGGATCTTCGGGCTGATCATTTGGCATCCTTGGCGTCAGTTGATTGTTCGCCAATGTGATGGCGCCGGTAGCCATTCAATGACGTTTCGGGTATCCGTCGATACCTTTGGGAATTGTCAGCACCGTTTCTTGGATTCCAGAGGTGGAGACCAAACTGCAAAACGCCGACTGCAGGCCCATCCGTGAAGCCAGCGGAGCGCACATCGCCCCCCGCCGATTAGTCCTGTCAGAATCTTCAGAATCTGTAGACGATGCCGGCGCTCAACAGAGTTGGGTTGGCTGTCACTTCTGCCCGAGCTGGATTTCCGCCGACGGTGCCAGTCGCCGTGGTGGAAAGGAAGATCTTCTTCACGTCCATGTAAACCCCCCATTTGCTGTCGATATCATATTCGAAGCCCGCCTGAAGAACCGGAGCGAAGGCGTTGTTGACTTTGAGATCGGCGACGGCGCCATCGGAGGTGCCGAAGAAGAGTGTATAGTTCACCCCTGCGCCGACATAGGGCTGAAATCTCGGACCGAAGTTGGTGAAATGGTACTGCGCTGCGAGGACGGCGGGTGCGTAGTACGTCTTCCCAAGTGTCACGCCGCCGAGCGGACCCGTACCTGTCAGCGTCGTCTTGGGCGGAATGCCTCCCGTCAACATCAGGCTCACGTTGTTGTCGAAGCGATATCCCACGTCAAACCCCAGTGTGAGATTGTCCTTAGTGTCAGCACTCGCCCCGGGGATGACACCGCCGCCAACCGAGATGTCTGCCTTCGAGTCAAACAGGACGCCAAGTGGGCCGGTACGAACGAACCAACCCTCCTTCGATGCGTCTTGTGCTTGTGCGGTCGAAGACATGGTCAATATCGCAAGAGCTCATAAGATCTTCTTCATTTTCTTCATTCCCCCCGTGTGTGTGGATCGTCGCCACAATGGCCTCCCGATCGCCAATCTTCGCCCATCAGGCGATATCGAAGCATGTTAGCTTCGTCATTCCGCGTTCTGAACTCCCTGTGCCCGACCGCGCCGATGCCCCGATCGCTTTCCGGAGGGAAAGGCACGGGCCAGGAGGTTGTGGGCGATGCGCATCTGGGTCATTTCGCGGCGGGTCTCCGTTTCATGCTGCCGCAGCACAAGGTCCGACCGCGGCAGCGCAGAGCAGATCAGGACAAAGCCAGCCGCATCATCCTCCGGATAGTGGGTGAGTGCGCCCGAGGTATCGACTTCGCCTTCGATCAGCCGCGCGGCGCAAGCCAAGCACCAGCCCTGCTCGCAAATCATCGGGCTCTCCAACCCCGCATCGATAAGCGAGTAGAGCAGATACTCGTTGTCCGGCGCCTCGAACGACCAGACACCGTCCGGCCGTTCCAGTGTGACCCTGAATGCCCAGCTCATGGCCGGATGAGCACCTTCTCCACGTTGTCGAGCCGCTCGCCGAACACGCGATAGGCCTCGCCGGCTTGGTCGAGCGAGAAGTTGTGGGTGAACATCTCAGTCAACGTGATCTTGCCCTCCGTGATGAGACGCTGAGCGTTCCACATCTCCGGCCAGACGCTTGCGAAACCGCGCATATGCAACGTGATGTCGCGGAAGAACACATCGAGGAGGTTCACAGGATGCGCCATGTCTGTGAACATGCCGAGGCCCGCCATCGTGCCACCAGCGCGGATCAGCGAGAATGACAGATCGAGGCTTTCGCCGGTGCCTACCATCTCGATCACCTTGTCGACACCCCGTCCGCCGGTGGCTGCCTTAACGGCTTCTACCCCCGCTTCACCGGGCTCGAAGACCTCGATGCCATAGCGCATCTTGGCGGCCTCGCGCCGGTGCGCGACCGGATCGAAGGCAAAGACTTTGCCCGGACCGCGTTTGGTCGCCAGATCGAGGGCCATCATTCCGGTAGGTCCAAGGCCAACGATCGCTAGACTTTCGCCGATCTGGACGTCCACCAGCTTATTGGCCAGGATCGCGGTGGGCAGGTTGCATGAGAGCGTCAGCGCCTGCGCGTCCGTCAGCGCATCGTCGATCTTGATCGTATGGGCATCGGCATGGGGGATCGACATGTACTCCGCCTGCGTCCCATTGAGATCGCCGAAGCCGACACCGAATCCGTAGACTGCGGATTTCGTAACTTGGCAGTGTGCCGTGTTGTGATGCCGGCACTGGTAGCAGTCACCGCACGAGGCCGAATAGCCCATCGAAACCCGGTCGCCCTTAGAAAACCTGCCGACCTCGGCACCGGTTTCGATCACCTCGCCCGAGAGTTCATGGCCCAGCGTGGAATGACCCTTTCCCATCGCTTGATCCAGGGTGCCGCGCCAGATGTGCAGATCCGACCCGCAGATCGAGGTGGCGCGCACCTTCACCAGAATCTGGTGCGGCTCGGTGATTTTCGGATCGTCCACATTGATGGTGCGGATATCCTTGGGGCCGAAATAGACAGCGGCTTTCATGTGCGGTTTCCTCCCTGTTTCCTTGTTCTCTACCAACGCGTGTCCGGCAGGATGACGTCGCCGATCCTGCCAACAGCATATCCGTAGGCAGCCTCTATGATCGAACGCGCGGCGATCAGCTCTTCTTCGTCCCTTGGGGCAAAGAC
This sequence comes from Ancylobacter polymorphus, assembly GCF_022836935.1. Classification (NCBI taxonomy): domain Bacteria; kingdom Pseudomonadati; phylum Pseudomonadota; class Alphaproteobacteria; order Hyphomicrobiales; family Xanthobacteraceae; genus Ancylobacter; species Ancylobacter polymorphus. Next base: position 4,238,777 of record NZ_CP083239.1, read on the forward strand.
GATCAGGCTTTGCGGCGGCACCGCACCGGCCATGTAGCGGGCGAAGGGATGAACGGTTCCCCAGCCAAGCGTCAGAATCCGTTGTGCCCATTCCGGGCGCAAGCCGAGATGCATCGCGCCGTCGGCGCGCAGGATTAGCCAGACAGGGTCGCTGACAAAGGCCTCGGGCTGGCCCCGCGCGAGTTCTTCGTCAAGGGCGAAGCCATGTCCGGGCGTTTGGAATGGCGCCTCGCAGGAGGTGCTGCCGGGCAAGGTGCCCGCAAAGGCCGCGATTGCGGCCAGCAATGCGGGACTTGCCCGATCTTCATCCTGTAAACAGGGCCATTTCGCATCTAGGTGCGGGGGGGCGCCAACCCTCTTTTGCAAACTGCGCAGTGAGGGTGCCAGCTCCCAGACCTGAATCTCCGACAGATTCTTAGCCGAAGCTGTCATAGTGCACCTGTGTTATCGGTACTCCAGCTTCTTTGAGCTGAGCTTTGACACTGTTCACCATGACTGGCGGGCCGGCGACGTAGAATTCAGCCTCTGTCGGTGCGTTGATTAGCGCCGTGATTGCATTGGTCACAAAGCCTTGCTGGTAGCCCCAGCCTTCCGGCGGCATCTCCACGACCGGCGTATAGCGTGCATGGCGGACCCGCGCCGCCGCTGCTGCAAGCTCATTCCCCGCCGCAAGATCGACAGCGCTGCGGGCGCCATAGATCACATCGACAGGCGCATTGAAATCGACCGCCTCTTCGGCTGCCTGCCGGATCATCGAAAGGATCGGCGAGATGCCGGTGCCGCCGGCCACGAACACCTTGCGTCCCGCCTTCTTGCGCAGGGTGCACACGCCAAAAGGCGCTTCGATGGTGATGCAGGTGCCTACAGCAAGATCGGCCAGGGCGTTTGACCCTGCTCCGCCGTCGTAACGTTTGGCGATGAATTGAAGCGTGTCGCCACATGGCAGATTGCACATGGAATAGCTTCGCCGGATGCCACCCGGCAGGTGAAGAATCGCGTACTGGCCAGGAAGAAACTCGGCTCCGCCCTCAACGCGAAAGGTGAAACGGCGGATTTCAGGTGCAAGTTCCTCGACAGCGATCAGTTCGCCGGTGCATTCCTGGCAGGGCAAGGGCAGTCCTTCCCAGTGTCCCGGGGGAGGAGTGATGATGATGTCACTTGTCGGGCGAGACTGGCAGGCCAGAACACGTCCGCGCCGCGCATCGCGTGGACTTACGGCAGGGGCGTCCTGGAAGATCAGGTCGACAGAACCTTCGACAAGCCCCACTTTGCATGTCCCGCAACTCCCCCAGCCGCATTCATAGGGCAGGATCTGGCCGTTGCGCCGTGCAGCCTGAAGGATGGTTTCATCGGGCCGTGCCTCGAATATCGGGCCATCAGGTGCGATTTGGATCTTGTGTGACATTGGTGGCACGATCTCATTTGGCTCGACGCGATGACCGGGGCCACGAAATCGACCCCGGTGCTGAAGCGGCTTAAAGGCCGCATTCGCCCATGAGACGGCGCTGTGCGGCCAAGGTGCGATCCAGAATCGAAGCGGCACTTTCGGCACCAGGTGCGGTTGCCAAGGCCTCGGCCAAGCCGCGCGCCGCCTTCTCTCCAAGAGGCAGCCATTTGGCAGTTTGCTTGCGCAAGAATTCCTCGTTGGAGGCTGCCTTGCCGACGGCGTAGTCGACCAGCGCCTTGGTATTTTCCTCGGCATAGACCTGGTCGTGATTGCGGAAGTCATCGTGCATCAGCTGCAGGAGATCATCACCGTTGGCGGCAGCCAGCGTCGCGATCTCGCTGTTGAAGATGTGGTCGAAGATCGGTCGCACCACCAGATTGCGCGAGGCGAAGGCTTCGCCGAAATCATACGCGATGAGCTGCTTCTCGATCAGCTCACGCAGGCCCTGCCATTGCGGTCCATCGGTCCACCTCGTACGGGTCGCGTCACTGTCAGCCAGATCGGGGCGCTCATTATCCATCGCGAGAACTTGCGCCACATAGGCTTGACGCTGCACACGCCGCATTTCATTCCCGAGCTGGAAATAGAACGTGTTGGTGACGAAGGCCGACGGAGCCATCTGCGCCACATAGGCAGCGCTCATCTGCATGCCGTGGCCGGGAAAGCGCACGGGCAGGTAATTGTTGCGCAGGAAATCGAGCCACGCGGTCGGGAGCGAGCGATAATGGTCGCGGCTCTCGAATTCGTCGATGAGGTTGTCGAGGTAGACCTCGCGATCCTTCTGCATCTCGATGTAGCGACGATAAGTGAAGGCGCGGGTGTCCCGGAAACCCTCCCAATCGTCCACCGAGGAGACAAAGGGCGAGCCCTCGCGGTTCTGCTTGTAGAAAACGTTGAGAGACCAGTTCTCGGACAATTCAAAAGGTGCTGGCTCTGCCCGAAAATGATTGTGAAACTTGTAGGTGACGGCCTCGTATTCCGAGGGAACGCGACGCTCTTCCCACAGACTCCATGTCGTTTTACGTTTGCGGCCGGCTGATTTGACTGCCATTTTTCTTTCCTCCCAAAATGCTCGCTAGTTGTGGATCGTCCAGGTCCAGGCCTTGTCGGTCGAGCTGAGGCGTCCGGCAAAGGAAACGAGGCTCGGCTCGATCTCGGTCAGTCTGAAAGGACGGCCGAGCATCTGAACCATGCTCTTTTCGGTCAGGTGGAATTCGTGATCCGCCTGGATGCGAACATATCCTCCCCGATCTTCGACGATGATCTCGCGGTCAGGATTGTCCTGTTCAGCGGCGTCGATTACCGCATTTATAATGTCTTCATCGACCCCCCGGATCACCGGACCGACCAGCTTGACTTCTGTTGTTGTCACCTTTCGTCCTCCCTAGGCTTGTTCCTCGACGCTGTGGCGCAGGCGGCGTAGGCGCCCATCGGTGGGCACGCCGACCATGATGTCCTCGCCCTCCAGCTTGACCTCGTACTGGAAGAGCTTGCAGCCAAGCGGATTGCGCCCGCTGCCATCTTCCATGTCGAACTCCCATTCATGGGCGGAACAGGTGATCGTGCCGTTCTCGAAATCGATATCGCCGTCTGCGAGGAGGATTTCCTGATGCGGGCACATGCCCTGAAAGCAGACGATCCGTCCGCCTTCGCGATGGATCAGGATCACCTCTTCACCTTCGACCTGGGCGTCCAGCACATCGCCTTCCCAGAGGTCATCGAGCGTGGCCGCCTTGACCCATTTCACGCCTGGATCATCCGACATATCCTGCCTCGACGTAGTCCATTACCCCAATGCCGCTGTCGGCGACCGTCATCTCGGGCGGCAGTTCCCTGCCATTGAAGTAGACACGCTTCGGCGCGTCACGGACCGCCACCCGCAGTCCAACCGCGTGATGCGCGATCTTTTCCGCCACGGTGTTCATGTCGTCAGTGTCTTCGACGGGGACCAGCTGAACGACGAAGTCGCCGCGGAAGCTGGTCTGAAGCGGTATCATGGCCATGAATTTCCTCCCTTTCGCCCAAGCCGTAGGCAAGTTCCTCTCCGCCCACGCCGACAGTGTCGGCGTGGATCGACGCTTCCTTCGTGTGGGTGGCGCTTACTCAGCCGCCAGCGGCATCTGTTGCTTTGCCCAGGCGTAGCCATCGGCATCGTTACCGGCCACGTCGGGGGTGATGCCCATGTATTTCAGGGCGCCTTCCAGGTTGGGTGGCTGAATGTGACCGGCTAGGAAGCGATCGACGATCGACAGATGAGTGTCGTAGCGCTCAGGCTGGCTCTGCCAGACCCATTGGCAGATATCCGAACAGAACGTGAGCTTGCGCCCCTTGTGCGTGGTCAACCTCGGGGCTTTGTCCACCGTGGGGGAACAGATCGGGAGTTGGCAGCAGTTGCAAACGACGGGCAGCGTTTCGGGATAGGTTTTTTCCATCCGGCCTTCGCGCACGTTGTCCACGATGACATCCCAGTATTTGCCAAACCTGTCGTTCCAGCCGGGATATTTTTGCTCGAGCCAGTCCCGCTCCTGCATCGAGATGCCGGCATCCGGGTTCCACCAGACGGTGGGCCGCCAAAACCACACGCCGAGATGGATCGCGTGGTGAAACCATTCCAGCTCCGGCAGGAAATGCTCTTCCCAGTACCAAGGAAGATCCATGCCCAGGTCCTTGAACTGGTCCATGAACTGGCGGCAGATCCAGTCCTGCATAAACTCCTTGAAGCTCATGGTCCTGTTTTCGAGAGGCGTGTAGTAGTCCATCGACAAGCCGGTGAGCAGAGCAAAGATCTTCCACGCCCGCCAGAACATCTGGTCAACCAATTTCTGTGCTTCCGGACCCTTACCGGCGTTACGCAGGATCTTCAGCGTCGGCTCGCCCTGCTGCGAGTGACGGGCCTCGTCGGTCTGGATGGAAGAGATCAATGCTCCGAATTCGATGTCGCCCACATGCAGTGCGTCGGCCGACATGCCGAGAAACTGCAGATTGGTGAAGCCGGTTTCGAAGGTGAAGGTCAGCTGGATCGCCGTGGACACCGCGTCGTTGGCGGTGAACATGTCGTCAAACAAGCTTCCCCCGGCAATCGCAACCCATCCTTTGGTATGCGCCGCCTTGTGTGCCCAATCCATCTGCGGGTCTTTGTCGAGCAGACAGTACGGGAAGAAGATCTGGGCTTGCCCGTGGCGGGCTTCATCCAGCGTGCCGAACGTTGCCATGTTGCGCCAAGCTGCTGCGCGACCGAAACGCGCCATACGTGCCTCGCCGATCGAGGCCAGGTATTCAGGGACCGGAATTGCACCGTAGTGCGCCTTCACCGCAGATTTCCAGCCCGGATCGAGCTTTTCGTACATGTCCGAGCGCGCGATGGTCGAACGGATGGAGTAGATTCCGGCGTCCTTGCCAGCCTGGTTGTGGACATATTCGCGGAACGTCAGCTTGTAGGGTTCATCCCAGCCCCACCAATCGCGATTAGTCGTCCCAAAGCTCTTAGAAAGCACCTCGGGGAACGCTTCCTCCTCGGTGACATATCTTAAGTCCCAGTTCATGTCTCTGGCTGTATCGTAGTAGTCCTGCCTTTGGAGTTTGGGCATTCTAATCTCCTCCCTAGTCGGGAATTACTCCCGCATTACATCCATGAGTGGCTATTACCGCAGGATCGTGGCGGCGCCTGCAGAAGCGGTTAACCTCACATCTTGGCGACGGCCTTGAGAACGTTCACATCCCAAGGATTGATCAGGTCGGACTTGGTCCAACCCTTGAGATCGTACTCGCTCATGCACCGACATTCCCCAAGTGGCCTGCCGCTTGACTTCAAGATCGCCTGATTTTGCTCGCTGGGCAAGCGTTTTTCGCCCCGAGCGGTGTCTGTCGTCGCGCAAACGGCCGAAGTCGGGTGGATCAAGCCTCGAACCCGCAGCATTCTGGCCCGGCAGAGCCGCTTTTCCGCGCGGCAGACGGACCTGTCCTGCCGCTTTCGTTCAGCTTGGGCATGGATCGTGGTCATGCGCATGACGGAGGCGTTCGAAGACGGCGGATGGCGGCAAGGACGGCCCGCACCATCGGGCCGGTGACGGCGACCTCGGCCAACTGGAAGGTAATGGCGCGGGCGTGGCGGACGACGCGGGCGCCGATCTTGATCAGCTTGAGTTGCAGGCTGGTCAACGACCAGTCCGCCATGGCCTCGGGCAGTTCGATGCAGCGCAGGAAGGTTGCCAGGTTGTAGGCCAGCGCGTGCAGTTGCAGCCGCACCTCGTTGTGCCGGAACTTCCGGCATGACAGCCGCGTCCAGCGAAAGGCATATTTGCCTTCCTTGATGTGCTGCTCTGCGGTGCCGCGCTGGTTGTAGAACCTCACCACCCAGTCTGGCTCCATCGGCAGGTTGGTGACGATGAAGCCGACTTTGGGGAACAGCTCGCCCGGATGCCATTCGATCTTGGCGATGACGCGGCGCGGCTTGTCCCAGGACGCCGCCTGATACTCGAAGTCCTCGAAGAACCGTTTGACCTTGGTCAGCGAAGGCCGTCCCACGGGCCGTGTCAGCCGATGCGCGATCTTCTCGCGCAAGACGGCGTTGGCGGGCAGACGGATGGCGTAGAAGAACCTGGCTTCTTCCAGCCGCATATAGATCGCGGGGATCGCGTAGGCAGCGTCGGCCCGGAAGAAGCGTCCACCAAGGTCGCGGCCAGCATATCGGGCAATGACGGGATCAAGGACATCCCGCCAGCCATCGGCGCTGTGGGCATTGCCGTTACGCAGGGCGCAGCGCTCCAGCATGCCAAACTGGTTGAACAAGAAGATGGGGTGATAGCAGGTGCAGTCGAAATGCCCGTTCCAGGCAGCACCTTCCTGATCGCCGTGGGTGGGGCTGACCGAGCTGTCCATGTCCAGCACGATGTATTTCAACCCGTTGCGGTCATGAAACCGGTCGATCCATTGGCCGTTCAGATCGGCCAGCGCCGCCCGGTTCGCGGCCAGAGCCAGCGTCTCGGTCTCGAACCGTCCCATCTGCGATGCCGAAGCAGCTTGCGCCTCGACGGCCCTGCCGCCAACGACCTGACGCATCACGGGATCGAGGGCCAAGCGGTCGGCATCGTTCACATCCTCGTATCCGGCCAGTCGTCCGAACACCGATTGCCGGAACAATCCGTCAAGCCGATGGAGCGTGTTCTTCCCGGTGCGGCTGTCTCGCAGCGCCTCCGACGCCAGATTGGACAGGCCGAGCACGTCATCAAGCTCGCGCATCACCAGCAGGCCACCGTCTGAACTGATCTGCGCACCACGGAACTCCAGACGCACACGGCGGTCGAAATCAACCCGATCTCCCCGCGCCAAGCCCGCACCCTCCAGGTGATCCATGAAACGCGCCCCTCGCAGCCGTCAACGCCATGATTTATATGCGAAATATCACGATTACGACAGCGAAATCAGCGACTTACTTGGAGAATGTGGGTGAATATCTTCAACGACAAATATGTTCTGGCCAGCCCGCAGACCGCCACCGATGCCGACTATGCCAATATCGAGACCATCATCGCCCACGAGTATTTCCACAACTGGACCGGCAACCGCATCACCTGCCGCGACTGGTTCCAGCTGTGCCTCAAGGAGGGCCTCACCGTCTTCCGCGACCAGGAATTCTCCTCCGATGCGCGCTCGCGCCCGGTCAAGCGCATCAGCGATGTCCGGCTGCTGAAGTCGCACCAGTTCCCGGAAGATGCCGGCCCGTTGGCGCACCCGGTGCGCCCATCCACCTATCGCGAGATCAACAACTTCTACACCGCCACCGTCTATGAGAAGGGCGCGGAAGTGGTGCGGATGCTGAAGACCCTGTTGGGCGAGGAGGGTTTCCGCGCCGGCATGGACCTCTATCTCGACCGCCATGATGGCGATGCCGCGACGGTGGAGCAGTTCCTCGCCTGCTTCGCCGATGCCAATGGCGTCGACCTCACCCAGTTCGCCCTGTGGTACGCGCAGTCCGGCACGCCGCAGCTCGCCGTCAGCGGCACATGGGACGCGGCGACACACCGCTACCGGCTCGACGTGGCGCAGAGCCTTCCCGCCACACCCGGGCAGGACCACAAGCAGCCCATGGTCATCCCGCTCGCCCTCGGGCTGGTCGGGCCGGATGGGCGCGACCTGCCGCTCACCCTCGACGATGGCAGCAACGCGGAGCGGGGTGTGCTGCTGGTCACCCAGCCGCGCCAGAGCTTCGTCTTCCGCGACATCGCCGAGCGGCCGGTGCCCTCGCTCAATCGCGGCTTCTCCGCGCCGGTGAAGCTCTCCAGCGATCTCTCCACCGCCGACCTGCTGTTCCTCGCCCGCCATGACAGCGACCCGTTCAACCGCTTTGACGCCGCCCAGACCATCGCCCTCGGCCATCTCGTGGCGGCGAGCGCCGCCGCCCGCGCCGGCGGCGATGTGCCGGTGCCGGACGCACTGGTCGAAGCGCTGGGAGCGACGCTGGCGGACGGCGCGCTGGACCCCGCCTTCGTGGCGCAGGCGCTCTCCATCCCGTCCGAAGCGGATGTCGCCCGCGAGATCGGGGTGGATGTCGATCCCGACGCCATCCATCTCGCCCGCACCCGGCTGCGCCGGGCGGTGAGCGCGGCACTCGCCCCGCAACTGGCGGCGACCTATGACCGCCATGCGCCCGTCGGCACCTATTCCCCGGATGCCGCCTCGGCGGGTCGGCGCGCGCTGCGCAACAGCTGCCTCGATCTTCTCGCCGCCGGCGGCACGCCCGACGCGCTGGCACGGGCGCAGGCGCATTTCGACACGGCCGACAACATGACCGACCGCTTCTTCGCCCTCGCCGTGCTGGCCCATACGGCCCCGCAGGCGCGGGAGCCGGCGCTGGCGGCGTTTCACGAGCGGTTCCGCGACGATCCTCTGGTGGTCGACAAATGGCTGGCGCTGCAGGCGCAGATCGCCGAGCCGGAGGCGCTGGAACGGGTGCGCGGCCTCACCCGCCATCCCGCCTTTGCCTGGACCAACCCCAACCGTGTGCGCGCGCTGATCGGCAGCTTCGCCGGGCTCAACCCGACGCAGTTCCACCGTGCGGACGGCGCCGGACACGCGCTGCTCGCCGAGGCGGTGATCGACATTGACGGGCGCAACCCGCAGCTCGCCGCCCGGCTGCTCGCCGCCTTCAAGAGCTGGCGCTCGCTGGAGCCGGTGCGGCGGGCCTCCGCCGAGGCGGCGCTGCGGCGCGTCGCCGCCAGGCCGGGCCTGTCGCCCGATGCGAGCGACATCGTCGGCCGCTCGCTGGAGTGAGGCGCAGGGACGCCCCGCGCGCTCCCGGTCCCCGGGGCGGCGCGGGGCAGGTAAGGCTCAGTACTCGACGACGCCGTCGAGCGCGTAGTGCTTGACGGTCTTGCGGTTGGCGATCAGTTCGTCGACCGTCGGCTTGCCGGTCATGGCGCGTTCCAGCGCCAGCTTCATCGCCTCGTAATTGGTGCGGTAGAGATCCGCCTTGTCGAGGTTCGGGTCCTCGGCGCAGCGCGGGTCGAGCCACACCATCACGATCATGCACAGCTCGTCCGCCTGGTCCTTGGGCAGGATGCCTTCGGCCAGCGCGTCGACGATGGCGTCGCCAATGGCGCCCTGCACCACGCCGCCGAGCAGGTCGACATATTCCAGCGTGTGGATGGTGGCCTTGGTGGTCATCATCGTCGCCGGGCGCACCTGCTGGTTCAGGTCGCGCACCACGAACATGCGGGTGTGCCCCTGCACCTGCCCCATCATCGAGGCGAAGGCCTGCCCGGCAGGACCGCGCACCGAGCCGATCAGAACCTCGGGCATCGCGTCGGTGAACTGACCGTCGGCCGCGAGTACGGTCGCCTCGCCGGTGCGGAACCAGATGTCGCTCATGTGAACCTCTTTATTTCTGCCGCCACCCGCCAACCGGGCAAAAGCGCATAGCATCAGGCCCCGCGCGCCGTCCATGCGGCGTGGTTGTCGGCAGGCGTCACCCTCCTTGTCCTGCAGCGCCACACACCCCGGCACCCTTGGCACCGCCGGAGGTTGCTGAATCGTTAACTTGACTCTCCGGGACTCTGGACAGGGAGGGGTCGGTTCGATTCAAATCGGAGTGATTCGGAGAGATGCGGCACATCGCTCCTGTCGTGATGGGAACGGGTTTTGGGACTTCGGGGGAGGCCGGCGATGGCGCGCGCCAACGCTGCAGGCGCGTCCGTGCGCGTACAAGCCATGCGAGGGCTTGCACGCAGCGTGGCGCGACCTGCTTATCAGCGATTGGTCGACGCCGAGCCTTTCATGCGCAAGGCGGTCCCGGCGTTGATCGTGGCGTTCATCGCCTCGGTCGCCATTGCTGCGATCGTGCAGATTCACGCCTACCGCGCCGACGCGATCGCCAATGCCAAGGATGAGCTGGCGCTGTTCGCCGCCGCCATTTCCAGCGAGGCCAGCCGCCAGCCTCCCGGCGCCACGACCCCCGACACGCTGCTGAAAAACAGCCTGCCGCCGCGCGCCGCCGAGGATGGCCGCCGCTACGGCCTGATCGACGGCAACGGCAAGATCCTCGCCACCCATGACGAGACCGCCACCGCCGCCGACCAGATCACCCAGCTGCTCGCCAACACCCAGGCGCTGACCATCTTCGCCGAGAATGCCGGCGTGCTCGATGTGGTGATGCCCGACGGCAGCGCCGCGCTCGCCACGGTGCGCAACCTGCCGGGCGGGGCACTCCAGCTCGTGGTGGTGCAGCCGCTCGACGGCGCGCTGTCCACCTGGCGTTCCGACACCGTCCTCACCGTCACCCTGCTCTCCACAACAGGCGCGGTGCTGCTGATCCTCGGCTTCGCCTTCCACTGGCAGGCGACCCGGGCCCGCGAGGCCGACGGCATCTATGAAACGGTGCGTGCGCGCATCGACACCGCCCTCTCGCGCGGCCGCTGCGGCCTGTGGGACTGGGATATGGGCCGGGGCCGCATGTTCTGGTCGGAATCGATGTTCGAGATGCTCGGCCACGAGCCGCGCGAGGACCTGATCTCCTTCGGCGAGGTCACCAGCCTCGTGCATCCCGACGACACCAATCTCTACGACATCGCCCACGAGATCGCCGACAAGCCCGGCCGCACCATCGACCGGGTGTTCCGCATGAAGCATGCCGACGGCCATTGGGTGTGGCTGCGCGCCCGTGCTGAAGTCGTTCCGCAGCATAATGGCGAGCCGCCCCATCTCGTCGGCATCGCCGTGGACGTGACCGAGGAGCGCCGCCTCGCCGAGCGCACCGCCACCGCCGACATGCGCCTGCGCGACGCCATCGAGAGCATTTCCGAATCCTTCGTGCTGTGGGACGCGGCGAACCGGCTGGTGCTGTGCAATTCGCGCTTCCAGTCGCTTTACGGCATTGGCGACGCGCATGTGACGCAGGGCACCGAGTTCGAGACCATCGCCTCGCTCGCCCGCCAGCCCGTGGTACGCATTCCGCTGCGCACCGAAGACCGGCCGGAGGAAGGCGCCCGCGCCTTCGAGGCGCAGCTGGAAGGCGGACGCTGGCTCAAGGTCGCCGAGCGGCGCACCAAGGATGGCGGCTACGTCTCCGTCGGCACCGACATCACCGCCCTCAAGCGCCATGAAGAGCGCCTGATGGAAAGCGAGAAGCGGCTGATGGCGCTGGTCGCGGATCTGCGCAAATCGCAGCAGACGCTGGAACTCCAGGCGCTCCAGCTCGCCGAGCTGGCGCAGAACTATGCCGACGAGAAGACCAAGGCCGAGGACGCCAACCGCGCCAAGTCGGAATTCCTCGCCAATATGAGCCATGAGCTGCGCACGCCGCTCAACGCCATCATCGGCTTCTCCGAGCTGATGGAAAGCGGCTTGTTCGGCCCGCTCGGCAATGACAAGTACAACGAATATTGCCGCGACATCCGCGATTCCGGCCGCTACCTGCTCGACGTGATCAACGACATTCTCGACATGTCGCGCATCGAGGCCGGGCGCGTGCAGCTCAACCTGCAATCCGTGCAGCTCGACGAGGTGGTCACCGACGCCATCCGCGTCATGTCGGTGCGGGCGGGCGAGAAGCAGCTCACCATTGTCGATGAGTCCGATACGGCTGTGACGGTGGAGGCCGACAAGCGGGCGCTGAAGCAGATCACGCTCAACCTGCTCTCCAACGCCATCAAGTTCACCCCCGAGCAGGGCCGCATCAGCCTGCGCACGCGGCGCTCCAAGCATGCGGCGCTGCTGGTCATCGAGGACAGCGGCATCGGCATCGCCAAGAGCGCGCTGGCCAAGATCGGCCGCCCCTTCGAGCAGGTGGAAAGCCAGTTCACCAAAACGCACAAGGGCTCGGGCCTCGGCCTCGCCATCGCCAAGTCGCTGGTGGAACTGCATGGCGGCTCGATGCGCATCCGCTCCTCCGAGGGCGTCGGCACCACGGTGGTGATCCGCCTGCCCTTGAATGGCCGCCCGGCGCTGCAATACCGTACCGGCCGCCCTTCCGTCGCCGAGTAGCCTTGCATGCACAGTCCTGAGGAACATGTCGTCGACTGCGTCGTCGCCGGCGCCGGCGTGGTCGGCCTCGCCATCGCCCGCGCGCTTGCCCTGAAGGGTCATGAGGTCCTGGTGCTGGAGGCGACCGGTCTCGTCGGCTCCGACACCTCCGCGCGCAACAGCGAGGTGATCCATGCCGGCATCTACTACGCGCCCGGCACGCTCAAGGCCCGGCTCTGCGTCGAGGGGCGCGCGGCGCTCTACGCCTATTGCGAGGCGCGCGGCCTGCCGCACCGGCGCGCCGGCAAGCTCATCGTCGCCAGCAGCGCGGCGGAACTCGACAAGCTCGCCGCCATCGACGCTCATGCCCGCGCCTGCGGCGTTACGGATCTCCAGCCGCTGACGGGTTCCGAGGCGCGGGCGCTGGAACCGGCACTGAGGGCGGAGGCGGCCCTGCTCTCGCCCTCCACCGGCATCATCGACAGCCATGCGCTGATGCTGGCCTTGCGCGGCGACCTCGAAGACGCCGGCGGCATGATCGCCTTCAACGCGCCGATCCTCGCCGGCGAAATTACGGCGCAGGGGATAAGCCTCGATGTTGGCGGCGACGAGCCGATGCGCCTCTCCTGTGCCCGCTTCATCAATGCCGCCGGCCATGGCGCGGTGCCGCTCGCCCGCGCGCTCGCCGGCCTTCCCGTCGAAGCGATCCCGCCGGCCTATTTCTGCAAGGGCTCCTATTTCACTCTTTCCGGCCGCGCGCCGTTCACCCGGCTGATCTATCCCGTGCCGGAGCAGGCCGGGCTCGGCGTGCATCTCACCCTCGATCTCGGCGGGCAGGCGCGTTTCGGCCCGGACACCGAATGGATCGACGCGCCGGACTACACGGTCGATCCCGCGCGCGGCGCGGGGTTCTATGCCGCCATCCGCCGCTACTGGCCGGCGCTGCCGGACGGGGCCCTGAACCCCGGCTATGCCGGCATCCGCCCGAAGATCGTGCCCGCCGGCGCCCCGGCGGCGGATTTCCGCATCGACGGGCCGGAGGCGCACGGCGTTGCTGGGCTGGTGCAACTGTTCGGCATCGAATCCCCCGGCCTCACCGCCAGCCTCGCCATCGCCGATCTGGTGGCGGAAAAGCTAGGTTAGGCCCGCTTGCGCCGCCTTTTGGGCTCGGCGCGCAGCAGCCGTTCGAAGGTGGCGCGCACGGCCCGCTGGGTCTCGAACAGATGCGCTTCCAGCGTGGAAAAGTCCGGCATCGCCCCGGCCCGCGCCAGCAGGCGGCGCAGTGCCGGGCTCGCTTCCGCAGGCTTGAACGGCTCGGTGATGGCGAGCCGCAGCACCTGCGTCAGATCGTGCAGCAGCCGGCAGGCATCGGCCAGCACCTGCCCGTCCTGCACGTCGATGAGACCGACCCGCTGCGCGGTCTCGATCACCCGCAGCGTCGAGGTGTCGATGATGCGCGGCTCATGCGCGGCATGGGCGAGCACGAGATACTGGGCGATGAACTCGATATCGACCAGCCCGCCGCGCGCATATTTGAGGTCCCAGGGCTCGTCCTCGCCCTTCTCGTCGGCGATGGCGCCGCGCATGTCGAGGATATCGGCGGCGAGCCGGGCCGGGTCGCGCTCGCGCGCCAGCACATCGCCGATCGCCGCCTCCACCCGGGCACGGAAGGCGGGCGAGGCCGCCACCACGCGGGCGCGGGTCAGCGCCATATGCTCCCAGGTCCAGGCCTCCTCGGCCTGATAAAGCTCGAAACGCGTCAGGCTGGTCGCCACCGGGCCGGAACGGCCGGACGGGCGCAGCCGCAGATCGACCTCATAGAGTTGGCCGGCATTGGTCGGGGTGGTCAGCGCGTTGACGATGCGTTGGGTGAGACGGGCGAAGTACTGACCGCCATAGAGCGGGCGCGGCCCGTCACTGTCGGGGTGCTCCTCATCGAAATCATAGAGCACGATGAGGTCGAGGTCGGAACCCGCGGTCATCTCGCGCCCGCCGAGCTTGCCCATGGCGAGCACCGCCACCTCCGCCTGCGGCAACGTGCCATGCGCGGCGCGGAAGCGGGCGATCACGTCCTCTTCCAGCGAACGGATCAGCACATCGGCGAGGCGGGCGAAGGCCTCCCCGGCGCGGGCGGCGGGCAGCGTGCCGGAGAGGATGCGCACGCTGATCAGCACATGGTGCTCCTGCCGGAAGCGGCGGGCACGGTCGAGCCGGTCCTCCTCGTTCTCGGCCTGGGCGAGATCGGCGGCGAGCCGGGCGGCGAGTTCCGGCTCGTCCGGCAGCGCGCCGAAAAAGGCCGGGTCGAGCAGCGCGTCGAGCAGCGAGGGCCGGTGCGCCAGCATCTCGCCGAGGCGCGGCGCGGTGCCGAGAATGGTGGCGAGCAGGCGCACGAGATCGGGATTGTGGCGCAGCGCCGCCAGCAGCCGCTGCGCGGTCGGCATTTCGCGGAAGAAGCGGTCGGCGGCGTTCAGCCCGGCATCGGGGGCGCCGCCGCGCGCCAGCGCGTCGACCAGCAGCGGCACGATGGCTTCCAGTTCCTCGCGCACGCCCTCCACCCGCAGGGCACGGGGCTCGCCCGCCAGCCAGCCGCGCACCGTGGCGCTGGCGGCCTTGGGGTCGGCATAGCCGAGCCGGTGCAGCGTCGCCAGCGTCTCGCGGTCGTCGGCGCCTTCCGGGAAGTCGAGCCGCCCCTCTACCGCCGCGCGCGGCGGGGCATCCTCGAACAGCTTGGAATAATGGTGCTGCACGCGGGTGAGGCGCTGGGTCAGCGCCTGGGCGAAGCCCTCGCGGTCGGCATAGCCCATGAAGCGGGCGAAGCCGGCCAGCGCCTCCTCGTTCTCCGGCAGGCTGTGGGTCTGCGCATCGCCCACCATCTGCAGCCGGTGCTCCACCCGGCGCAGGAAGTGATAGGCCTCGTCCAGCTCTTCGCGCGCGCCCTCGCCGATCCAGCCGGTCTGCGCCAGCACGGCGAGCGCTTCCAGCGTGCGGGGGGTGCGCAGGCGCGGGTCGCGGCCGCCGGCAATGAGTTGCTGGGTCTGCGCGAAGAACTCGATCTCGCGAATGCCTCCGCGCCCCAGCTTGACGTTGTGGCCCTCGACCGCGATTGCCTCATGGCCGCGAAAGGCGTGAATGTCCTGCTTCATCGCGTGGACATCGGAAATCGCCGCATAGTCCAGCGCCCGGCGCCAGACGAAGGGCGCAAGCTGGCGCAGGAACTCGTGGCCAAGCGCGATATCCCCGGCGATGGGCCGCGCCTTGATATAGGCCGCACGCTCCCAGGTGGCGCCTTCGCGCTCGTAATAGTCAAGCGCGGCGTCCAGCGACAAAGCGGCGGGGGTCGAGGCGGGGTCAGGGCGCAGGCGCAGGTCGACGCGGGCGACGTAACCCTCGCTGGTCCGTTCCTGGATCAGCCGCACCAGCCGCTGGGTCATCCGCACGAAGAACGGCCCGGCTTCCACATCTTTCGCCAGCGGCGCGACTTCGGGATCGTAGAGCACGATCAGGTCGACATCGCTGGAATAGTTCAGCTCGCGGGCGCCATGCTTGCCCATGGCGAGCACGGTGTAGCCGAGGCCCTCGACCCCGGTCTTGCGCAGCTTGCGGCTCCCGACCCCTTCGCGCACCAGATACGCCACCGCCATGGCGATGGCGGCATCGGCGGTCGCGGTCAGTTCGGCGGTGACGGTGGTGAGGTCGAACACCCCGCCAATATCCGCCAGCGCGACGGTAAGCGCGGTCAGCGCCCGCAGCCGCCGCAGCGCCCCCATTACCTCCGCCTCGTCGGAGGAGGCCTCCACCGCCGCCTGCGTGGCGGCGCGGGCCTGCGCCAGCGCGGCGACCGGCTCCGCCTCCAGCAAGGCGAGCAGCCGGGCGGTATCGACGCGGATGAGATCGGTCAGGAAGGGCGAACGCTCCACCACCGCCGCCAGAACGGCACGGGCCTCGTCATGGGCGGCGAGAAGAGCGTCGAGCCGGGCAAGGACAGGCTTGGGCGCTTCAGTGATCGCATCGACAAGCGCTGGTGGCATCCCCTTCGGAACAGGAAAGCCCTCCGCACGCCGCAGCCCCGCTATGAGGCTCCCGGCCGGGGCCGTCTGCGTTCCGCTCTGTCCTGCCGCCATGCCGTCTTCGCCCCCTTTGCCTGTGTGCCCGTCCGCTCCCGGGCCGTCCTACGCCGCCTCCGCCTCATCGCTGAGATCGAGCGGCAGGTCGATAACGACCCGCAGCCCCGGATCGTTGCCCTCCAGCGACAGTGTGCCGCCGTGCAGCCGTACCACCGCTGCCACCAGAGACAAGCCCAGACCGAAGCCGGGCCGCGTCCGGCTCGCTTCCAGCCGCACGAAACGCTCCAGCACGCGCGGGCGATCCGCCTCCGCAATGCCCGGCCCGCGATCGGCAACCACGAGGCGCAGACGGTCGCCGACGCGGCTGGCGCTGAGGTCGAGCTCGCGGCGCTCCCCCGGCGTTTCCGGCGCGCTGTATTTGATGGCGTTGTCGAGAAGGTTGGCGAGCGCCTGGCCGAACAGTTCGCGCACGCCATGCATCGGCAGCGGTCCGGCGATGTCGACCTTCAGCTCCAGCCCGCTCTCATCCGCCACCGGCTCGTACAGCTCGGCCACTCCCGCCGCCGTCTCGGCGAGGTCGAAGCGCAGCATCTTGGCGCTCGCCTGCCCCGCCTCGGCGCGGGCGATCATCAGCAGCGCATCGAAGGTGCGGATCAGCCCGTCCGATTCCTCGATGGTGCGCTCGGTGGCGAGGCGCCATTCGTCGTCGGAGGCGGCGGTGCGCAGCGCGTCTTCGGCGCGATTGCGCAGCCGGGTCAGCGGCGTCTTGAGGTCATGGGCGATGTTGTCCGACACCTGCTTCAGCCCGGCCATCAGCGCCTCGATGCGGTCGAGCATGGCGTTGAGGCTCAGCGCCAGGCGGTCGAACTCGTCGCCCGTGCCGGAAACGGCGAGCCGCCCCGAGAGATCGCCGGCCATGATGCCGTCGGAGATCGCCGTCATCTGGTCGATGCGCTTGAGCACGCGCCGTGTGATGAAAAGCCCGCCCGCCATGCCGAGCACGACCAGCAGCGCCAGTCCCCACACGGCGGGGCCGATGATGATCTGGCGCAGTTCCTCGCGCTCGACCACGTCGCGGCCGATCAGCAGCCGGTACTCGCCGGGCAGGAAAATGACATGCACCAGCGCCCGGCTCGGCGGGGCGGCGGAATCATCGGTGCGGACATAATCGATTTCCCGCCAGCCCTGCTTGTCCAGGAAACTGAGCGGCAGATTCATCATGTTGCCGGCGAGCGGGTCGCCGTTGAAGCTGGTCACCAGCAGCAGCCCGGCATCGGGCGCGCCGGCGCGGCGATTGACGAGATTCACCAGCCGGTTGATGCCGCCGCGCTCGAACTGCGCCTGCATGAAGCGGGTGTCGTTCTCGATCGCCTCCACCGCCTGGCGGGTAACGAGGCGCTGGGTGTGCCAGCCGAGATAGGCGATCACCGATCCGGCGAACAGCGCGAAGATGAAGAGATAGGCCGCGAGCAGCTTGAACGCGGTGGTGCGGATGAGCTTACCGAGCGCCGTCACGAATAATGTACCCCGCGCCGCGAACCGTGTGGAGCAGCGGCGGATCGAACCCCTTGTCGATCTTCGCGCGCAGCCGCGAGACGTGAACGTCGATCACGTTGGTCTGCGGGTCGAAATGATAGTCCCACACGTTTTCCAGCAGCATGGTGCGGGTCACCACCTGCCCGGCGTGGCGCATGAGATATTCCAGCAGGCGGAATTCACGCGGCTGCAGCACGATCTCCTGGCCGGAGCGTGTGCAGCGATGCGCCAGCCGATCGAGTTCGAGATCGGCGACGCGGTACACGGTGTCGGCGGCCTGCGGCCCGCCGCGCCGGGCCAGCGCCTCGACGCGGGCCAGCAGTTCGGTGAAGGCGTAGGGCTTGGGCAGATAGTCGTCGCCGCCGGCGCGCAGGCCGGTCACACGGTCATCCACCTGACCGAGGGCGGAAAGGATGAGCGCCGGCGTCTTGTCGCCGCGCCCGCGCAGATCGGCGATCACCGAGAGCCCGTCGCGCCGGGGCAGCATGCGGTCGACGATGAGCACGTCATAGCCACCGTCGCGGGCGAGAATGAGCCCCTCTTCACCGTCGGCGGCGAGGTCCACGACATGGCCGGCCTCGCGGAATGCCTTGCGCAGGTAGTCGGCGGCGTCGCGGTCGTCCTCGACGATAAGCAGGCGCATGGGGGACTCGTCGGCGTTCTTGCGGGCGGCTCTCCGGAACTCCGCGAGCTCGATGAACGGGCCCTCTCGGCCCCGCGCGGAATCGGAGGCAACGGTACGATTCGAATTCATCTCCATGTACGTCATTTCGCGCCTCGCGCCTATCGTGGCATCCCGCCGGGGGGCCCCTGAAAAAGATGACGCGGGGAATCCTCCCGGACTCCCCGCGCCACCGAACCGGCCGCAGCCCAAGGGGCGACGGAACGAGCCGCAACCGGAACCTTTAGGCTCAGCCCTTCTGGTCGCCCAGAGAGATGGCCACGAACCGCGTGCCCTGCTCGGACTTGACGCGCATCAGCACGGCCTTGCGGTTGTCTTTCTTGGCGGTGGCGAGACCGTCGCGAACTTCGGCGGGGGTCATCACCGGCTTGCCGCCGACATCGAGAATGACGTCGCCCGCCTTGATGCCGCGCTCGGCCGCCGGGCCGTTCGGGTCCACGTCGGTCACCACCACGCCGATGTCACCGGCGCCGGCGACACCCTTGGCCGGGGCGAGCGACAGGCCGAGGCGCGGAATGCCCTTGCCGTCCTCTTCGCCCTGCTCGGCCTTGCCCTTGTCAGCCGAGGCGACATCGGTCGGCAGCTGCTCCAGCGTGACCGGGATGGTCATCGACTTGCCGTCGCGCAGCACGCTCAGCTTCACGGTCACGCCCGGCTTCTTGCGGGCGATCTCGCGCGACATTTCGCGGGAGTCCTTCACGGTCTGGCCGTCGATGGCGGTCACCACGTCGCCGGGCTTGAGGCCGGCCTTCTCGCCGGGTGTGCCGGGCTGAACCTGGGCGATGAGGGCGCCCTCGGCTTCCTTGAGGTTCAGCGCCTCGGCGACCTCGTCGCTGACCGGCTGGATCTGCACGCCGACATAGCCGCGCGCCACCTGGCCGCCTTCCTTCAGCGCCTCCACCACTTCGGAGACGGTCTCGGACGGAATGGCGAAGGCGATGCCGACATTGCCGCCCGAGGGGGAGACGATGGCGGTGTTGACGCCGATCACCTCGCCGTCGAGGCCGAAGGTCGGGCCGCCGGAGTTGCCGCGGTTGATCGGGGCGTCGATCTGGATGAAGTCGTCATACGGGCCCGAGCCGATATCGCGGCCGCGCGCCGAGACGATGCCCGCCGTGACCGTGCCGCCGAGGCCGAACGGGTTGCCGACCGCGACCACCCAGTCGCCGACGCGCGGCGCCTTGCCGGCGAGCTTCACCCAGGGGAAGTCGGACTTGCCGTCCACCTTGAGCAGCGCGACGTCGGTGCGGGGATCGGTGCCGATCACCTTGGCGGTGTAGGTCTTGCCGTCGGTGGTGGTGATGTCGACCTCGGAGGCGCCGTCGACGACATGGTTGTTGGTCACGGCATAGCCGTCGGCGGAGATGAAGAAGCCGGAACCCTGGCCGACGACGCCGCGATGGCCGGGGCCGCGACGCGGACCCATATCCGGGCCGCCGGGGCCACCCGGACCGAAGCCGAAGCGGCGCATGAAGCGCTCGATCTGCGGCGGAATGTTCTGGCCGCCCATGCCCTCTTCGTCATTGGAAGCGAGCTTGTCCTCGTCCTTCTTCACCTTCACGCTGACGACAGCGGGGGAGACCTTCTCGACGATGTCGGCGAAGGAGAAGGTGCCGGCGGGCTGGTTGGTGGTCAGCTGCGCCTGGGCGGGGGTGATGATCTCGGGCAGCACGAAGGCGCCGACGGTGCCGCCGGCCAGAGCCAGGGTGAAGACGCCGGCGAGCAGCCGGGAACGGCTCTTGCGCAGCGTGGAGGCAGGGGTGCGGGTCGTGTTGGGCGCGGTGCGCGACATGTGTCGTTCCTCGTTCGACAAATCACTCTCCCCACCGGGAGCGTTGAACGAGAACCTAGAGACCGTCGCCTTAACGCAGTCTGGCGAGCGGGTTAAACTTTCGTAACGTCGCGTGCGGCGTCGTCGGGCGCTTCCGCCAGCGCGGCGCGCAGCCGCGCCTCCTCCTCAGCCGACAGCGGCACCGTGGCCGGCGCCTCGCTCGCCCCCGCCTGCGCCGCGCGGCGGCGATAGGCGACAATGAGACCGAGCCCGCCGAACACCAGCACCGCGAAGGGCGCCAGCCAGAGGATCACATTCGCCCCGTGCCAGGTCGGGCGCAGCAGCACGAACTCGCCATAGCGGGCGACGAGATAGTCGAGAACCTGCTGGTTGCTCTCGCCCTGGGCGATGCGCTCGCGCACGAGCAGGCGCAGGTCGCGCGCCAGCGGCGCGTCGGAATCGTCGATCGACTGGTTCTGGCACACCATGCAGCGCAGCTCCTTGGAGAGCTCGCGCGCCCGCGCCTCCTGCGCCGGATCGGGCAGCACCTCGTCGGGCTGCACGGCGGCGGCGGGGGTAACGAGGGCGAGGCAGAGCAGCGCGGCGGCGAGCATCGCCCGCCAGCGCGCGCTTCCCTCATGCCCGGGCTTGACCCGGGCACCCAGAAGGCCCGGCACCACGCGGCTGGATCCCCGGGTCAGGCCCGGGGATGAGGGACCGAAAAGGCGTGCACGCATCGCCCTCACTCCGCCGGCACCGGCGACGCGCCGTCCGCCTTGGGCTTCGGTTTCTTCGCCGGCTTCGGCGCCCCGACGCGCAGGCGCCGGTCACTGAGCGAGAGCGCGCCGCCCAGCGCCATGATGATGGAGCCGATCCAGATCAGCGTCACATAGGGCTTCCAATAGGCGCGCACGCCCACCCCGCCGCCGGGCAGTTCATCCCCGAGGCTGACATAGAGCTGGCTGAAGCCGAAGGTGCGGATGCCCGATTCCGTCGTCGGCATGTTGCGGGCGGTGAACAGGCGCTTCGAGGATTCGATGGTGCCGATATCGACCCCGCCACGGCGGATGGTGAACACGCCCACGAGATCGCGGTAATTCGGCCCGTTGCGCGGCTCCAGCCGGTCGAGGGTCAGCTCATAGCCGCCGACATCGAACCGCCCGCCGACCTTCACCCCGGTGATGCGCTCGGCGTTCCAGCTGGTTTCGGCGATGATGCCGAACAGGCAGACGCCGACGCCGGCATGGGCCAGCGCCGCGCCGAACACCGAACGCGGCAGGCCGCGCAGCCGGGCGAAGGCGGTCGCCCGCGGCACCCGGCCGAAGCCGGCGCGCTCGGTCACTTCCGCCACCGCGCCGATCACCACGAAGGCGGCGAGCCCCATGCCGAAGGGCGCCAGCAGCGGGCCGCCGCCCTGCGCATAGGCCGCCAGCGCGGCGATGACGATGGCCGCGCCGAACGCCGCCATCAGCCGCTGGGCGGCGCCGGCGAGATCGCCGCGCTTCCAGGCCAGCAGCGGCCCGAACGGCATGGCGAAGGCGACGGGGAGCATGAGCGCGCCGACGGTGAGGTTGAAATAGGGCGGACCCACCGTGATCTTGGCGCCATTATAGGCCTCCAGCGCCAGCGGGTAGAGCGTGCCGACCAGCACCGCGGCGGCAGCGGCGGTGAGCAGAAGATTGTTGAGCACCAGCGCGCCCTCGCGCGACACCGGCGCGAACAGCCCGCCCTGCCGCAGCATCGGTGCGCGCAGCGCATAGAGCGCCAAAGAGCCGCCGATGAAGAAGACGAGGATGGCGAGGATGAACACGCCGCGCGAGGGATCGGTGGCGAAGGCATGCACCGAGGTCAGCACGCCCGAGCGCACGAGGAAGGTGCCGAGCAGCGACAGCGAGAAGGCGAGGATGGCGAGCAGCACCGTCCACACTTTCAGCGCGTCGCGCTTTTCCATCACCACGGCGGAATGGATCAGCGCCGTGCCGGCGAACCACGGCATCAGCGAGGCGTTCTCCACCGGGTCCCAGAACCACCAGCCGCCCCAGCCGAGCTCGTAATAGGCCCAGTAGGACCCCATGGCGATGCCGAGCGTCAGGAAGGCCCAAGCGGTCAGCGCCCAGGGCCGCACCCAGCGCGCCCAGGCGGCGTCGATCCGCCCCTCGATCAGCGCGGCGACGGCGAAGGCGAAGGTGATGGAGAAACCGACATAGCCGAGATAAAGCAGCGGCGGATGGATGGCGAGGCCGATATCCTGCAGGATCGGGTTGAGGTCCTGCCCCTCCGCCGGCGGGGGCACCACCCTTATGAACGGGTTGGAGGTGAGCAGGATGAACAGCAGGAACGCCACCGCCACCGCGCCCTGCACGCCCAGCACATTGGCCTTCAGCCGCGCCGGCAGATTGCCGCCGAACAGCGCCACCAGCGCCGCGAACAGCGCCAGCACCAGCACCCAGAGCAGCATCGAGCCCTCATGGTTCCCCCATGTGCCGGTGATGCGGTAGAGCAGCGGCTTGGCCGAGTGCGAGTTCTCGACCACGTTGAGCACCGAGAAATCGGACTGCACATAGGCCACGACAAGCGTGGCGAAGGACAGGCCGACAAAGCCGGCCAGCACCAGCGCGAGGGTCGAACCGACCCGCATCAGCGCCGCGTCACCGGTACGCGCGCCCCAGATCGGGATCGCCGTCATCAGGATGGCGACGGCGAGCGAGAGCACCAGCGCGTAATGGCCGATTTCCGGGTTCATGGGCGGTTGTCCCAACAAGCATCCTTCGAGGCCGCGTCGCGGCACCTCAGGATGACGGCGCACCGAGAACGAAAACGAGAGAGAACCACGTCATCCTGAGGTGCTCGGGCAAGGCCCGCGTCTCGAAGGATGGTTATCGCGAAGCGGCGGGGGCCCTCGCTCACTGCGTCGCCTCCCCTTCCTTCCACACGCCCTGCTTCTTCAGCGCGTCGGCGACTTCCTTCGGCATATAGGTCTCGTCATGCTTGGCCAGCACGCTGTCGGCGGCAAAGCTGCCATCGGGCGCGATGACGCCCTCGGCGATCACCCCCTGCCCCTCGCGAAAAAGATCGGGCAGCAGGCCGACATAGGCGACGCTCATATCCGCGCCATGGTCGGTGATGACGAAGCGCACATGCGTGCCGTCCGTATGCTGCACGCTGCCATCCTTCACCAGCCCGCCGAGCCGCAGCCGCGTGCCGGGCTGCGTGCCCTCGGCGGCGATCTCGCTCGGGGTACGGAAGAACACGATGGTGTCGTTGAGCGCGAACAGCACCAGCCCGGCGGACAAGGCAAGCACGGCGGCGGCGCCGGAAATGACCAGGAGGCGGCGTTTCTTGCGGGTCATGGCGTCAGCTCTCCAGCCCCAGTTCGCGCGCCAGCGCGTCGATGCGGCCAAGCGCCGCCGTGTCGCTGGCGAAATGGGTGCGGGCCTGGCCGGCGGCAGTCTTCGCCTTGTCCTGCTGGCCGAGCACGGTCCAGGCGCGCATCAGCCGCAGCCAGCCCTCGATATCGTCGCCCTGCTGCGCCAGCCGGGCCTCCAACCGCTCGACCATGCCGCGCACCATGGCCTCGCGCTGCTCCGGCGTCAGGCTTTCCGCCGCCGCCACATCGGCGGCACCGGGGCCGGGGCCGGCGGCGACCGGGACCGGCGCGCCGATGCGGGCCAGCGCCTCGCGCAGCAGGCCGAGCCACGGCGCATCGGGCGGGGACTGGGCGACCAGCGCGCTCCAGCGCGCCGCCGCCTGCTCTTTCTGCCCGTCCTGCTCGGCGGCGAGGCCGAGGAAATACTGTGCCTTGGGGTCTTGCGGATCGGCCGCCAGCGCCGCCTCGAACGCCGCCTTGGCCTCGGCGGTCACCACCCCGCCGGCCTGCGCGGTCAGCGCCTCGCCGAGGCCGGTCTCGCGCTGGGCGCTGGGACCGAG
Source organism: Ancylobacter polymorphus (assembly GCF_022836935.1). NCBI lineage: Bacteria > Pseudomonadati > Pseudomonadota > Alphaproteobacteria > Hyphomicrobiales > Xanthobacteraceae > Ancylobacter > Ancylobacter polymorphus. The sequence goes on from NZ_CP083239.1 coordinate 4,262,659, forward strand.
CAGACGGATGGCATTGGCCCAGGCGCGGGCGGCATCGTCGAGCCGGCCGATGCGGGCATAGATCGGCGCCACCACCTCATAGCCGCGCCCGTCATTCGGGTTGGCTTCGAGATGGCTTTCCACCTTGCGGATGAGAATGGCGATGTCGGAAGGGTTGGGCTGCGCCTCCAGCCGCTGCGCCAGCGGCTGCGGCGGGTAGAGCGGCGAGCCCAGGGAAAGATACAGCCCGCCGGCCAGCAGCGGCACGCCGAGCAGTGCCACCACGGCGACGACGCGCCGGCGGCGGCCTTCGCCCGAGGCTTCCCCCTCGCTCGCCCGCTCGGCGGTGGCGCGCAGAATGCGCCGGGCGACTTCGGTGCGGGCGGCCTCGCCCTCGGCGGGGGCGATGAGGCCGGCGGCGCGGTCGCGCTCGATTTCCGCCAACTGGTCGCGATAGACCGCGAGATCGGCCTCGGCCGTGCTGGCGGCGGGCCCCGCCGCGCCCGTGCGCAACGGCCACAGCACCGCCAGAATGGCGGCGCCGGTCATCAGCGAAAAGGCGATCCACAGCAACATTAGCGTTCCTCTAATGCGCTGAGGTAGCCGACCCGACGCCCGGCGCCAATCCGTAACACCCTCAGTCGGATCGCCGCAGGCTCACAGTCCCGCGAGGGTGCGGGCCTGTGCGGGCCCGCTTTGGCCGCGAGGATGCGGACCCCCGAGGCCCCCGCCTGCGTCACCCCGCCGCGCGGATCAGCCCGCCACGGGCGACCAGGTGCCGTCCGGGTTGCGGCAGGCGGTGCCGCGCGCGGTCTGCGGCTGGCCGTTGATATAGATGGTGTGGGTGAACTCGCGGCACTTGGGCGAGCCGCCGCGCGCATAGGCGGGGCCGGGCACGATGGTGCCATAGGCGCCGCTGTCGCCGCGCCAGCTCACCGGCGCGCCGGGATTGCCATATTCCAGTGCCTGCATTTCCGCCTGCTGCGCCCGCTGCCGGTCCGCCTGGTCGAGCGCATTGCCGATCGAGCCGCCGATCAGGCCACCCACCGCCGCGCCGACCAGCGTGCTGGCGGTGCTGTGGCCGACCACCTGGCCGATAATGCCGCCCGCCACCGCGCCAACGGCCGCGCCGCCCACGGTGTTCGGGTTTTCCTGCGCGGTGCTGCAGCCCGCGAGGGCGCCGGCGACAAGGCCCACGGCGACGAATTGGTATGCGCGCATGAAATTACATCCTCCAGCTTCGGCACGGCGCCTGTCGCACCAAGGATGAGAGGAATAGGGCGAAAGCGCGGCCCCGTCACCCCTTTCGCCCCGTCACGCCGCCGGCAGCCGCACCACGCAGCGCAGACCCCCGAAAGGCGAACGGCCGAGCGTGAGCCGCCCGCCATAGAGCCCGACAAGCTCGGCGACGATGGACAGGCCGAGCCCGGAACCGGGCTGCGTCTCGTCAAGCCGCTTGCCGCGTTTGAGCGCCTCGGTCTGCTGCTCCGGCGTCAGGCCGGGCCCGTCATCGTCGATGGTGATGTCGAAATAGTCCCGCTCACCTGCCGCGCCCGGCACCGCCGCCACCGCGATCTCCACCAGCGTGCGCGCCCATTTGCAGCCATTGTCCACGAGATTGCCGAGGATCTCCTCAAGGTCCTGCCGTTCGCCGCGAAAGCGCAGCCCGTCCGCCACCTCGGCCTCCACCGCCACGCCCTTGGCGCGGTAGACCTTGGCCAGCGTCGCGGCGATGCGCGCGACAATGGGCTCGACCTCCTCCACCGTGGTGACGACGGAGGCGCGCGCCGCCATGCGGGCGCGTTCCAGATGGTGCGCCACCTGGTCCTTCATGATCTGCGCCTGTTCGGTCACCTTGGCGGCGAGCCCGGCCTCCGCGCCAGAACCGCGCGCCGCCTCGTTCTGCAGCACGGAAATCGGCGTCTTCAGCGCATGGGCGAGATTGCCGACATGGGTGCGGGCGCGCTCGACAATCTCGCGATTGGTGTCGATCAGCGCGTTGACCTCCGCCGCCAGGGGGGCGATCTCGATGGGGTAGTCGCCCTCGATGCGGTCGGCGCGGCCGGTGCGCACCTCGTGCAGCGCGCCCAGCATGCGCTTGAGCGGGCGCAGGCCGAACAGCACCTGAAACACCAGCGTCAGCAGGAAGGCGCCCCCGAGAATCGCCAGCGTCGCCGCCAGCGCCTGGTCGAAGGCGGCGACCTCCTCCTCGATCTCGCCGGCATCCGCCGCCACTGCCACCGCATAGCGCCCATCCTCGCCGAGATCGACCACGCGCTCGACAATGCGCAGCCTCTGGCCGGAAGGCCCGTCGGCATAGGCCTCGCGCATGCCGGAGACATCGGTCTCGCCTTCGCGCTGGAACAGCAGCGGCAGCTTGCCCTCAGGCAGCGAGCGCGAGGTCTTCACCTGCGCCGCCGGCCCGTCGGTGCGGGTGATCTGCCAGTACCAGCCGGAAATGGGGAAGTTGAACAGCGGGTCGCCCAATGTCGTCGGCTCCGGCATGGTGCCGGAGGGCGAATTGGCGACGTCGGCGACGATGGTCTTGAGATAGACATCGAGCCGCTGATCGAAGGAGCGTTCCACCGCCGCGCGGTAGACCTGATGCAGCGCGAAGCCGGTGACGGCCAGCACGGCGGCGCTGATCACCGTCGCCGAAACGAACAGGCGCAGTGCCAGCGAGCCGGTGCGCATCAGCGCGGCGCCTCGCGCATGGCCTCGGGCGCGACGAGGAGATAGCCGAGCCCGCGCACGGTCTGGATCACATCCACCTCCAGCTTCTTGCGCAGGCGGCCGACGAAGACCTCGATCGTGTTGGAATCACGGTCGAAATCCTGGTCGTAGAGATGCTCCACCAGTTCGGTGCGCGACACGACGCGACCGGTATGGTGCATGAGATAGGCGAGCAGCCGGTGCTCATGCGAGGTCAGCTTCACCTGACGGCCATTCACCGTCACGCGGCCGGAGCGCGTGTCGAGCATGACCGGCCCGCAGGTGAGTTCGCTAGCGGCATGGCCGGCGGAACGGCGCAGAAGCGCGCGGATGCGTGCCAGCACCTCCTCCATGTGGAAGGGCTTGGCGACGTAATCGTCGGCGCCGGCATCGAAGCCCTGCACCTTGTCGCTCCAGCGGTCGCGCGCGGTGAGAATCAGCACCGGCATTTTCCGCCCCGCCCGCCGCCAGGCTTCCAGCACCGAGAGCCCGTCCATCTTCGGCAGGCCGATATCGAGCACCACGGCGTCATAAGGCTCGGTATCGCCAAGGAAATGGCCTTCCTCGCCGTCAAAGGCACGGTCGACGGCATAGCCGGCCTCGACCAGCGCCTCATGCATCTGGCGGTTCAGATCGGGATCGTCCTCGACGACAAGCAGGCGCACGGCATTTCCTCACGCACACCGCGCGGGGGCACGCGGCGGCCTGAGCATGCCACCGTGCGGGGCGGATGTCAGGGGTGGGGTTGCGTCACCCCTTCCCCCGCCAGCCGCACCGTTCCCGGCCCACCGCATTATGCGCCTTCACCTGGCGGAGGGTGGGGTCAGTGTCCTCCATCGCCCAGCTGATCGGCCGGAAGGCCCCGCACGCGCCCCTCGTCGCGGCGGAAGGTGTCGTCGTCGCGCAGCCGGCCGTCGTCAGCGTTGCGGCGATCAGCAGCAGCCCGCGCGCCATTCGCGCGCGCGATCGTCTCCAGCACATCCCGTTCTCCTTGCGCGAGACAGGCCGCCCGGCCTTCCCGGTGGCCCTTGAGATAGATTGCGCCCGCCAGCGCGAGCGCGGCCAACAGCAGCGCGGCGCCGCGCCCGAGCGGGCTCGCCAGCAGGCCGATGAGCGCCGTCACGGCGTCACCTCGCCGGCGCGGATGCGCGTGAGCGCCCCACGCAGCGTCAGCGCCACCCCGGCCAGCATCAGTGCCGCGAACAGCCATTTCAGCGGTTCGGCGAAGCTAGCCAGCGGGGCGAGGCGGTCCGCCTGCTCCGCCACCACGGCGCCGAGCACGCCGGCACCGCTGATGAGCCCGCCGGCGCCATCGGCGGTGCGCGCGAGCCGCGTATCGGTGGGGCGGGCGCGGGCGGCGCCGCCGGTCTCGCGCGCCGGCTTCGGTGTCGCCGCGCCGGCCAGCGCCTTGGCCGCCGCCCGCACCTCGGCAACGCGGCGGGTCCAGCCAGCGCCGAAGGTCGGGAAGGTGCGCAGGCCGCGCAGCATGGCGAGCCGCCGGTCGCACAGCGCGTCGATCAGCGGGGCGGGTGGCCGGCCGTCCAGCGCCGCCAGCGTCGCCTCGCCCACCTGACCGTCCGCCGTGACACCGAGCGTGCGCTGCAGCCATTTTGCCGCCTGCGCCGGCCCGGAATTCACCGCCGCGTCGAACAGCGCATAGTCGAGCCCGGCCGGCAGGTCGTCGGCGCGCACCGCGTCCCAGTACTGGCGCCGGTAGATCGCCGCCACCTCGTCCGGCGCGATGCGCCGCACAGGGCGCACGGGCTGCTGATGGCGACGACGCCAGCCATCATAGACGCGCTGGGTGATGCCCTGCATGGTCGCCCCGCCGGGATCGGCGGGGTGGTCGGCGTAGCCATCCTCATGAACGAGCACGCGTTTCAGCGCCCCGTCGAAGCCCGACGCGGTCATGCATGACTCCACTGCAAAATTTTAGGGGTGATTTCTGGGGATTAACGTTATGTTAACGATCTCACTACCGGAGCACGGTTGCAAAAATACCCGGATTCCAAGACCCTTTTTGAGAATGGCTGGCTACCGGCAAGGGGCACCGCACGGCATGGCAACAGAAGATCGACTCGTTGAAGACCTGCGGGGCATTTTCGATGAAGCCCGCCGGAGCTCCGGTCAGGTGCAGGCGGAAGCGTTGCTGGCGGTCGCGCCGGTGGTGCTGAAGGCCAGCGATTCCGAGCGCGGCGTCGCCTATATGCGCGACCGGCTGACCCCCGAGAGCTACCGCGCCATCTGCCGCGCCATTGGCGACGAGCTCGACCGACTCAATGCCGAGATCGACCGGCTGAAGCGATTCGAGAAGATCGCCGGCGTGGTCGAGAGCGCCAAGCGCCGAATCACCGCGCGGCCGACCATCGTCACCAAGCCGACCGCGACCGCCGCGGTGAAGGCCGCCGCCGGCGCTTCGGCCCTGGGCGAGGCCGGCCCCGTCCCCGCGGGCGTGCCCTTCGGCCCACCGGCCCCCGCCCCGGCGGCCACGCCGAAAGCGCTGGGCCATCGCTTCACGCCGGCGGCCGAATAGCGTTCAGAGTTCCGCGGCAGGCCAGCCCTCGCCGGGCAGCGTCTCGACCTTTGCCGCGTGCTCCTCCGCCGTGAGCAAGCGCTCATACTCCGCCTGCGGCACGTCGATCTGCGCGTCCTGCGGCGTCGGTGGAATCCGCAGCGCTGCCCGCCCGTCGGTCGGGTGAAGCTGCCATGCCCACAAATACGTGGTCGCTCCCGTGGGATAGGCCAGCGCCTGCCACGCCGCCGCGCTGCGCGCCTGCGCGTCGGCGGCGCTGGGAAAGACCAGATAGCTCATGGCATCACCTGTGCGAGCGCGGTGTCGAGCGACGCGATGTCGAGCGCCGCGCGGGCGCAGACGAAGCCGCCCGCCACCCCCGTCAGGAAGCTCGACAGGGTGGAATTGGTGCCGAAACGGAGCAGGGTCGTCGCGTCGATATCCGGCGTGTTCTGCGCCGGCGTCATTGCCGTGGTTGCGGTCACACCATTGGCGGAAACATCGACGGCCCCGGCGAGGAACCGGGCCCGCCCGATATGTCTCACCCAGGCTCCTGCGGCGATGGTGACCGTGGCGGTTGTATTGACCGGATTGCTCGCGCTCCCACGCGCCTGCATGCTTAGCGCCGTCGCGTTCGGGTAGTACAGCACCGTATGCACGACCGGCGACACCGGCAGCGCGGGCTGGGTGACGACCTGCACCGCGTTCGATGACGATCGCGCGAGGGAGGCCAGCGTCACCGCCTCCGCATTGCGCAGAAAACCGAGCGAATTCTGCACGTCGAGATATTGGGCGCCGGAGAACACCATCATCGGTCGTCCGGTGGGCCCGAGGTCCGGCGCGCCGGCATTCACCAGCCGTGGCTGCGCGGCACCTGTGGCCTGCGCCGCGTGGCGACCATTGCCAGTCTGGTCGTACCACCGCGTGGCATAGGCGCTGCTGGTGCCGGTAAAACCCAGCAGCGCCGCCATATCGAGCCCACCGGCGGGGGTGAGGCCGATATCCGCCTCGCCACCGTCGCTGCTGCGCCGCACCCGCAGGCAGGGGCCGGCATAGGTCCGCAGCAGCCGGGACAGCCCGAAAGCCGCGTAGAGCGATCCGGCGAACGGGTCCAGCGGCGCGCCTGCCGCGCGGCCGAGCACGCGCCGCCGCAGATCGAGGCCAAGTCCAAGGCTCCCCATCTCAATCCACCCGGTGAATGACGAGGCCGGCCGTGGTGCCGGAGGCCAGCACGCGGCGCACCAGAAACTCCAGCACGCTCACCTGGCCCGGCGACAGCGGCAGGGTCAGCGGCGCATCATCCGCCGCATCGACCGGCAGGATGCGGATGTCCGCGCTCGCCAGCGTCGCCGGCACGAACACACGCAGCCGCCCATAGCGCGACAGGTCGGTGGCGTCATTGGGCGTCACCAGCGCGCCGGCACGGCCGAGCGCGGCGGGGGAGAGGGCGCGGCGGTGCCAGGGGTCCCTGGCGGAATCATAGGGCATGGGTCGCTCCCGGAGATCAGAGGGTGAAGGCGAGATAGGAGAGGACGAGGCGCACCCGCCCGCCGGTAAAGCTGCCGCCCAGCGCGGTGATGCGCAGCGGCGTGTCGGCATAGAAGGCCTGCGGGCCGATTACGCCGATATTGCCGGCACCGGCGGCGATGCCGAGCAGCCCGCCGAATTTCGCGGTTTCGCCGGCGACGCCGACCTCATAGGCGGTCGCTCCCGTCACCGCCGCCACGGTGCGGCTGGCCACGGCAAGGACGATCGTCCGGCTGTGAATGAGGAGGGTGGAGGCAACGAAAGCGCCAGCGAGCGTCACCTCCTCTTCCGCCATGCGCAGGGTGGCGGTGGCGCCGGAAACGGTGAAGGCCAGCGCCTCGCGCCAGGCGGTGCCGTCGAACAGCAGGCTGCGCGCCTCGCCCACCACATAGGCGCGCCAGCCCGCACGCGGGGCGAGGAAGCGCCAGCCGGAATCGTAGAGCGCGATCTCGCCCTCATGGCCGGCGAAAGCGCCGCTGGCACCGGGCGCCACCAGATGCCGGTCGCCCGGCAGCGGGCTGGCGGGCGGGGCGGTGCGGGTGCGGTCGAGCACGGCGAGCTGCGTCGCCGCGTCGAGCAGCATCAGCGCCTCGTTATGGGTCACATGCTTCTGCGCCTGCGCCGCCGCCAGCAGCGGCAGCGCGAGGAGCGGCGTCGTCTCGCTCATGAAGGGCTCCTGTCGGGAGAACGAAATCAGCTGCGCAGCCGCGCGGTCAGCGCCGCGCCCGCGCCGACCTCGGCCGAGAGCTGGGCGATGCGGACATCGAGAAAGGGCTGGGCGGCGCCGAAATCGGCGATCTCGTCGGCGCTGGCATAGAGGACGGCCGGCACGGAAACGGTGAAGCGGCGCTTCACGGCGTCGCCGCTCAGAATCTCCACCGCATAGGCCTCGCTGGTCTCGCCGAGCGGCACCTCGACCAGATCCCAAGAATCGCCGCCCGCCCGCGTGCGTCGCGTCCAGCTCAGTGTCACCCCGGCGGGGCCGCGCCGGGCGCGGGCATGCACCGGCGCGAAGGGGCGCAGCGCCTGCGGCCCGAGCGTGGCGGCGATCTCGGTCACGGCGTCGTCGCCATGGTCGCGGTCAGCGCCGCCGATGCGGTAGGTGACGGCGCGGCCGATCATGTCGAGCCCGCTCGCTACCGGCACCAAATTGGCGTCGATCTTCATCAACCGCGTTCCCGCCGGCCAGTCCTGCGCCGCCCGCGCCTCGGTGCCGAGCTGGCCGCGCAGCAGGCCGGAGAGCCGCCAGCGGGTGGCGCCGATCAGTTCGGCCTCGGTGAACTGGATCACCTCGACGGCGCCCGAGGGGTCGATCAGCGCCAGCGCATTGGCCCCGCCGAGCACCGCCTCCGCGCTGGCCCCGGCGAGCAGCCCGCCATCGAGTTCGACCTCAAGGCTCGCCCGCTGCCAGCGCCAGAGCGGGCCGGCGGGCAGCGCTTCCAGCGTCTCCCCCGTCACCGCCGCCGCCGAAAGTGTCGCCACCGGCTCGAAGCTGCCGCCGTCCACCGCCCGCCAGACGGTGAGGCTGCCCGGCCACGGCGTGACGAAGGCACCGAGCCAGGCCAGCACCGGCGCGCCCTCGCTGCCCGCCAGCGGCACGCTGAGGAGATGCACCAGCGCCGGCCCCTCGCCGCCCGGCAGTTCGACCTCGCCCGCCCGCCCCTCGCGCAGCGCGAGGGCGAACACGGCCGGGTCGATGCTGCGCGCCTCGACACGGCGGGTGCCGCGCTCCTCGATGGAGACGATCTCCATCAGCCGCGCCCGTCCGTCGCGCTCCAGCCGCACCAAATCGCCCGGCTCCAGCGCGAGGTGAGAGGGCGGCAGCGTCAGGCTCAAAGTGTCGCGCCCGGCCCACGCATCCTGCAGCCATTGGTCGGCGAGGCCGGCGGCAAGACCGGGATCCGCCACCATGGCGGTGTCCATGCCGGTTTCCGCCCGCGCCGCGCCCGCCAGCCGGCGCGAGGCGGCGGTGGCGCGGCGGTAGTCCGTCGTGCCGTCGATGAAACCGAGCGTGGCCGAGAGCGGCAATTCGCCTTCCGCCGCCCGCACCAGCGACGGGGCGGCGATACCCTCGCCGGTGGCGATGTCATCATCGGTCAGCACCACGCGCACCCGCCCGCCGCGCGGGGCGAGGGTGAGCGCGCCGCCGCGCTCGACAAGGTCGAAGGCGAAGGCCCGGGCCAGCGGTTCCAGCGCCGCCCGCGCCGTCATCGGCCGGTCGACGACATAGCCGTCGATGATGCCGCGCAGCTCGCCGGTCGCAAGGTCCGGCACGCCGAAATCCGCCGCCAGCGCCTGCGTCAGCTCGGCCAGCGGCGCGGCGCCGAGCCGGCCGGTGAGCCAGTGCCCGGTCTGCCAGTTGGCCCCGTCCGCCCACACATGGGTGGCGTTAGGAAACACCGGGAAGGGCCGCGCGTCCCAGGTCCAGAGATGGATCGCCGCCGGGTCGATCATCCGCCCGCCCGGCAGCGCCGGGGCCGGCGGGTTCAGCGCGGTGGAGCCGGAAAAGCCGGCGAGGCTCACCTCCAGATGCCGGCGCTGGATCAGGTCATCACGCGCGCCGGAGGAAAAGGGCGGCAGCCCGCCCTCGGTCGATTTCGGGTCGGGAAAGGCGCTCGGCCGGTTGGCGCCCTTGTCCACCGCCGGGCAGCCGATTTCCATCAGCCGCACGGGCTTCGAACCCGGCACCCAGGCCGTCGCGCTCGCCTGCCGCACGCCGCCGACGCGCTCGTGATGCGCGTGGCTCCACCAGCCGGCGAGGTCCTTCTGGCGAAACACCCACGGCTCGCCATAGGCGCCATCGGTGATCGGCGCCCGCATCTGCGCCGCACGGGCGGCCTCATCCGGGTAATACCAGTCGAAGGCTTCGCCGCCCGTGAGGTTGCCGGCGAGATAGGCGCGGTCATGCCCACTCTCATACGCGTCCGCGTCGAGATGCGCGTCGCCCTCGCGCCAGTCGGCGAGCGGCGGGTACCAGTCGATGCCGATGAAATCGAGTGCCGACGAGGCCCAGAGCGGGTCGAGCGGAAAACGCACCTCCGCCCCGCCGTCGCGCACATGCGCGCCATATTCCGTCCAGTCGGCGGCATAGCCGATCTGCGTGCCGGGCCCCAGCATCGCCCGCACCTCGCCCGCCAGCGCGGCGAAGGCGCCAGCGGCGGGGTAGACGCCCGGCGCGGCGCGCACGCGGGTCAGCGCCGCCATTTCCGAACCGATGAGGATCGCCTCCACCCCGCCGGCGATCTGCGCCAGCTTGGCGTAGTGCAGCACCATGCGGCGCAGCGTCCACTCGGCCGGGCCGGCATAGGTGACCTGGCCGGAGGCGGCGCCGAACTGCGCGGCGGTGGCGGTGCCGAACAGCGCCGCCACCTGCGCCCCCGCCGCCGCCGTGCCGTCGGGCGAGCCGGCGACACCGGGGGCGGGATGGCAGGTGATGCGCCCGCGCCAGGGATGCGCCTTCTGCATCGCCCCCGGCGCATAGGGGTCCGGCAGCGTGTTGCCGGCGGGAATGTCCATCATCACGAACGGGTTCAGCGTGACCTTGAGCCCGCGCGCCTTTAGCGCCTGAAGCGCGGCGATCACGCTGGAATCGGAAGGCGTGCCGCCATAGGCGGGCTTGCCGTCAAACTGGCTCACCAGCGCCGCCGTGCTGCGGGTCTGCCCCGCCACCTGCCAGCTTACGGGAAAGACGCCGATCTGCGTCGGCTTGCTGCGCCGCTCCACCGCCGGGCGGATCTGGCACGAACCGGCGCGCAGATCGGTGCCGAACCAGGTGACGACCAGCGCCACCCGTTCGAGATTCGGGCAGGCGGCAAGCAGCTGGTCGAGGCTCGCGGCAAAATCGCTGGCATGGGTGCTCACATGCCGGTTTTCCAGCTGGTAGACGCCCGGCCGGTCCACCCGCAGCACCTCGCGCGGCTCATAGCCGAACTCGGTGGCGCCGGGGATCAGCGTCACCGCCCGCACTGCCTTCTCCAGCGCCCCCACCGCCCGCTCGACCTCGACGGAAATCTGCGGCAGCCGGTTGCCGAAGCGGGCGAGCGGCAGGCGCTCGAAGACCAGATAGGCGAGGCCGCGATAGGCCGGCGCCCCCGGCACGCGCGCCTCGATCAGCGGATCGGGCAGCTGGTCCTCGCCGCCGCGATGCAGCCGCACATTCAGCGCGCGGGTGTCGAGCAGCCTTCCATCGGCCCAGATGCGGCCGATCCGCGTCACCGGGCCTTCGCACAGGCCGACGGCGAAGCTGCCGAAATAGCTGTAGGTCGTGGTGCTGGCGCCGCCGGCCATTCCCCCCTTGCCGCCGGAAGCCTGCGTCTGGGTGGACACCACCTCCTGCACCGGCGCCGCCCAGATCACCTGGCCGGAAAGCCGCGCCCGCCCATAGAGCCGGGGCAGCGCCGCGCCCTCGGTGGAGGTCATGGTGCCGAACTCGGCGAGGCGCGGCCCTTCCGTGCGCTGGCCGGGGTTCAGCACCAGGCTGTCGATGGCCGAGCCGCCGAGCGCGCCCAGCGCCCGCCCGGCCAGCGCGCCCACCGGCCCGAACAGCGCCCCGCCAATCGTCCCACCCAGCGCGCCGAGAATGAGTGTGGCCATGTTTTTCGCTCGTCATCTGCCATGGGGAAGGCCTGCTCCCCGGACCAGCCGCGCGCCGCGCGGCGCCGATCCGGGGCCCAGGGGAGACTTTTCGGCCGAAGCGCTTTGTGCTGGGTCCCGGCGCGGCGCTCCGCCTGCGGCGTCACTGGGCCGGGACACGAAGCGCTTAATCGCTCGCCCCTCACGCGCCGGGAAAGGCGAAGGCGAAGGCGAGGCGGCGGCGCCACCAGGGGGCGAGGAACACTTCCGCCACCGCCGCGCCGTCATGGGCGTGCACCATGCGGTCGGGCGTCACCAGCAGCGCCGCGTGCTTGGCGGGAAAGCCCTCGCGCCAGCGGAACAGCAGCACATCGCCGGGGGCGATGGCCTCCACTTCCACGGCGCGCATGTGGCGCCCCGCCGCCTGCGCCATCTGTTCGGCCTTGGTCGCCTCGGCCCAGTCCGGCGCATAGGCCGGCAGGTCCTGCGGCTCCGGCCCCACAACCGCCCGCCACACCCCACGGATGAGGCCGAGGCAGTCCGCGCCCTCGCCTTTCAGCGAGGCGCGGTGGAGATAAGGCGTGCCGATCCATTCCCGCGCCTCGGCGATCGCCTGCGCGCGCAGATCCCGCTCGCCCATCACGGCCTCCCCGGCGTCGCCACCCGCAGCACCGCGTCATTGCCCGGCATGTGCGGAAAGCCGCGAAAATTCAGCGTGTTGGTAAAGCGGTCGCGGCAGGTGGCGAAGCTCTTGTCGCAGCCGGCGGTGACGGTGAACGCATCCCCGGGCGCCAGCGCGGCCGGCGGCCGCTGCCACAGTTCCAGCCGCACCGTGCCGGCGCTCACGCTGTGCGCCTTCACCTCGGTAGCGAAGCCTTCATTGACGCCGCTGGTGACGACGAGCCGCCCCTGCGTGAACCAGCCCGCCGCATAGGCGCCGAGCCCTTCCGCCACGATCAGCCCCGGCGCCTCCGCCGCGCCCACCGTGCCATGGCCGGTGAAGGCCGGCGCGGCCAGCGCGATCCCGCAGCGGCCATCGCCGAGATCGGCATCGCAGCCGGCGGTGAACAGCCGCCCGCGCACCACATTCAGCGCGGATGAGAGGCCGCGCAGTTCGGCGGTGAAGCTACCCTCGCTGCGCCGCACCTCGCCGAGCGTCGCCCGCCGCAGCAGCACGAAGTTCGCCGGCGCCGACCAGTCGGCGAGGATCAGCTCGATCCCCGCCCCGTCATAGCGCCCGGCATCGAGATCGCCGTCGTCGATCAGCTCCGAGGTCAGCGCCGCCGCCATCTCGCCGCCGCCGACCGCGAAACCCTGCGCCGCCGCGTCCTCGCTGCCGGAAACGCCGGCGGCGGCGCGGAACAGCGTGCCGTCCACGGCAAGGTCCTCGTCATGTTCGGTGAGCGCGATCACCACACCGTCGCGGCGGGTGATCCGCCAGCAGCGCGCCAGGGTCGTCACCCCGCCCGCGAGCGACGCGGCGAGGCCTTCGGGCAGTTCCCTCACGGCCGTATCTCCACAATGGGAATGCGCGGGATCGCCCCCGCCTCGAAGGCGGAGAGGTTCACTTCGAGAAAGTCGGTGTCGAAGCGCACCGGCACGTCGAACAGGAAGCCGGCGGTGACACTGGCCCCCAGCGCCGGCACATGGCCGGGCATGAAGGTGATGAGCCCGGTCGCCGCGTCGAGGGTGAAATGCGTGCCCGCCACCCGCTCCGCCCCGTTCACCGCCACCCGCACCGAGCCGGCGACCGGCTTGGCGATGGGGCGAGAATAGGGCGCGTGCGCGCCGCCATAGGTCTTCACCAGCGGAAATTGTGCCCGCGCCCCGGTGCCGCTGCCCAGCACCTGGTCGAGCGGCGTCACCGCCACCCCCGGCGCGCCGGAGGCGTGGTCGAGCCGGTCGCGCCAGCGAAAGCCGAACAGCCGCCCGCGCCGCTCCTCGAAAAAGGCGACGACGCTGGAGAGCTGCGCCAGCGAGGTGACGCCATAGCCGGCATCCCAGCGCCGGCGCGAATGGGCGAGCCGCGTGTTGCGCTCCTCACGGCCGGTGAGTGTGGTGACGATCTCCGTCGCCCGCTCCGGCCCGCCCGCCGCGCCGAGCGCGATGTCGAGCGGAAACAGCGCTTCGTGAAAGCCGGGCATCTACAGGCTCCTTTCCCCGCGCGCCACGGCGCGGGCGATGAGGCCGGCGAGATAGGCGTCGGAGCGGCGGAAGGCGCCCGGATCGGGGGTGGCGACATTCACCGTCACCTGCGTGGCGCGTCCCCCGCCCTGTGCGGCAACGCCGAGCCGGCCATCGGCCCCGCGCGCCAGCGGCAGGATCGCCTCCGCCCCGCGCTCGCCCATCAGGCCGAGTTGCGCCCCTGCCATGGGGAAATAGGTCGGCGCCGCCACCACCCCGCCGCGCGCGAAGGGGGTGACGCGGCCGTGCTCGAACGCCCCGCCTTTGGCGAAGCCGGAGAGCCCGCCCAAGGCGCCCTGGAGTAGGCCGGAAACGCCCTGCTCCAGCGGCTTGAAGGCGATGTCGAGCGCCAGCGAGGACAGCCGGCCCGCCAGGCTGCGCAGCACGTCGTCCGCCTCGCGGCCCTTCAGCGTCGCCCCGGTGAGCGCATCGCCCACCGCCCGGCCGAAGCCGCGCGCCAGCCGCTCCGCTTCCGCGATCTCGCGCTGGAAAGCGCTGGTGTCGGCGCGGATATCGACCGTCAGCCCCTCGTCGAACGCATCCGTGTCGTCCGCAGCCATCGTGCTCTCCTGATTGAATTGGTTCCGCGTTCCGGCCCAGCGGAGGCGCAGGCGGCGGCGCTGGGTCCCCGGGTCACGCCCGGGGATGAGGCACGCGCGGGCGAGACGGCGCTCCCTCAGTCCGGGAACCGCGCCATCAGCGCGGCGAGGCCGGCGCGGTCGAGCGGCGCCCGCGCCGGCCCGGCAAAGGCGCGCAGCGCGGCGGCGAGTTCGCGCGGCGTCATCCGCCAGAAGGCAGGCGACGACAGGCGCAGCCGGCCGAAGCCGAACGCCATCGCCGCCTGCCAGGGGAAGGGCGGAGCGCCCTCCCCGGGAAAGGGCGGAACGCCCTCCCCGCCAAGCTGCGCCGGCCCGCCTATCCCGCCGCCTCCGGAGGATCGGGCAAAGGGCGGGCCGCGCCCTCGCCCGCCTCTTCCCCGCCAAACGTGGCGGCGATCAGCGCGCCGACGATCCGCGCGAAACCGGCCGCCCCGCCCGGCGTGGTCATGCGCGCCACCTCCGCCTCGGTGACGCTCTCCCCCGCCCCGCGCAGCCCGGCGGCGATGAGGCGGATGGCGTCGCGCGCCGCGAGCCGCCCCTGGGCGAAGCGCCCGGTGAGCGCCACCAGATCCTCGGCGCCGAACGCGTCCTCAAGCTCCGCCAGCGCGCCGAGGGTGAGCACCAGCGTGCGCCGGCGCCCGTCGAGTTCGGCGGAAATCTCGCCGCGATGGCGGTTGGCCATGATGTGTTCCTTCCCGAGGGCTGAAGCTGACGCGAATACCCGCCCCTCATCCCCGGGCTTGACCCGGGGACCCAGCCTTCCGCATCCGCATGGCTTGGTCGAGGGCTTGGCACGCGGAGCCGTCTCTGGGTGCCCGGGTCAAGCCCGGGCATGAGGGAGGAATGGATGGTTTGCTGGTGCAGGAGCGCGGCTCGTACCACCTGCAACCCCTCATCCCCGGGCTTGACCCGGGGACCCAGCCTCCCCACCGCTGGCCCGGCGATGTACGGGGTGGCCGGGTCACGCCCGGTCCTGGGGGCATGTTCCTCACCCGGCGTCCCCGCACCGCGCCCCCTCACAGCGCGGCAAAGGTGATCTCGCCTGCGCTTTCCAGCGCAATGTCGAACGTCACCTCGCGGTCGTGCTCGCCGGCGAATTCCAGGCTCGTGATCTGGAACGGCCCGGCCAGCGTGCCGAAATCCGGCACCACGATCTGGGCGTTGCGCAGCGTGCCGTCGAAGAAGCTCTGGCGGATCAGCGCATCCGACGCGCCATCCTTGAACACGCCGGAGCCCACCACCGAGGCCCGCTTCACCCCGGCGCCGGCGAGCAGCTCGCGCCAGCGCCCGGCGCTCTCGGCATGGGTCACGTCCACCGCCTCGGCATTGAAGGCGATCTGCCGCGACCGCAGCCCCGCCACGGTGACGAAGGCCGTGCCGTCATGGATCTTCAGGAGAAGGTCCTTGCCCTTCTGCGCCGCCATCGGCCGCTCCTTTGCTTGCGATTATATGTCTTTGACGGTATTCAGAGATGGTTAACCCTTGGGAATTACAATCACTCCCACGCAGGACAGCGGATGAAGTCGTGACGACTTCACATTCCGAGTCCGCAAACGCCGCCAAGTGACTTCATGTTCTGAATCAACTTCAGGCGGATTCGTGAGTCGCCTGAATCGCTTGCGCGGCTTTCTTCGCGGTTTTGCCAAAACCACAATCCGCTTTGCCCGCCGGGCGCGGCCGGGACGGCGCCCATGCCGCACGCCCGCTCACATCCCGATTCAACTCCGCGCAGATTCCTGAGTCGGCAGAATCACTTGCATACAAATGCTGCCGGCGCGCCGTCACGCCGGCTCGGTCACCGCGCGGAAGCGCAGCAGGGCGCGATAGGTGCGCCCGCCCGGCTCGCGGCGGATCTCCGCCGAGGTGAAGCGCAGATTGATGAGCCGATGGCTGTCGAGGGCAAGCGGCGCGTCGTGCAGCGCCTGCTGCACCAGATGCGCCAGCTGGTGCGCCTCGGCATGCCCGCCCTGGCGCGACCAGCAGGCGAGGCTCAGCCGGTGCTCGGCCCCCGCCTCGGTGGCGGTGGACCAGTCGTTCACCTGCGCCTCGCCCAGCGTCACATAGGGAAAGGCCGGGCTCATCGGTGGCAGGTCGTGGATGCGGCCTTCGCCGAGCGCGGCGGTCAGCGCCGCGTCGGTAGAGAGTGCGGCGTGGATTGCCCGGCGCAGCGCCACCGCCGGCGCGGTCGCGGCGCTCATCGCCGCCTCCCGACCGCAGCGGCGGGCATCAGCTGCGCCAGCCGGCGACGCAGCGCCTCCAGCCCGCGCAGACGAGTTGCGAATTTCATGGCGTCTCCTCCCGGCAATCGCAGATGAGAAAGCGCCCGCGCCCGTCCGGGTCGCTCACCGCCTCGACGAGGAAGCGCCGGGTGCCGAGCCGCAGCCGGTCGCCCGGCTGCACCGTGGCGGGCGCGCGCAGCGTGATGGTGTGGGCGAGCACCGCGCCGGGCCGGTCGGCGATGTCCCCCGCCGCGCCGCGCGTCGCGATCGCCCCCCACAGGCTGTCGACGGCGAGGAAGCTGCGGGTGACGCCGCCCATGCCGTCCGGCATCTCCACCGGCGTTTCCTGCACCAGCCGGTGCCTCAAGGCCCCGATGCCGCTCATAGCCGCGCCACCCGGAACGGCGCCACCAGCGCGTCGAGCCGGGCGGGGAAGGCCGCACCGGCCCCGGCGACATCGCGGTGCTCGTAGAAATGGGCAAGAACCACCCGCACCGCCTCCACCAGCGGCGAGGGCACATGGTCGGCGTTCGGCCCATGGCCGGCGGTGATGTCGAGCGCGATGCCGGCGAGCGGGCGCGTCGGGTTGGGCACGGCGCCCCGCGCAACCCGGATCAGCCCCGGCAGCCGCGCCGTGTCGAGCGTGAAGGCGTCGAGCGGCAGCGCGGTTTCCGTGCCATCGGCGGCGATGAGGCGGGCGGCGGTGAGCGCTTTCAGCGGGTTCGCCGGCACCGCGATCAGGCCGGAAGCGGGCCAGGCATCGCGCACGAGCCGCCAGCTCTGCTCGATCAGCACGCGGCGCGTCAGCGCCTCCACGGTTGCCCGCGCGGCGGTGATAAGCGAGGCGATCAGCGCGTCCTCGGCGCCGTGATCGACGCGCAGATAGGTCTTGGCCTCGGCGAGCGTCAGCGGCTCGACTAGAGGCCCGGCGAGAAGGATCGCGGGCATGGTGCCTCTCTGTGTGAAGGGGTTCGCGATTGACCTTGCGGCCGGGCGCGGCCACAACGGCGCGCCCTTGTCTGGAACGAGCCGATGCGCCTCCTCCTCTCCGCCGTCCTCACCACCCTCGCGCTCGCCACTCCCGCCCGCGCCATTGTCGGCGGAGGGCCGGCGGCGCCGGAGCTGGCGGCGGAGACGACGATGATCGTGTCGACGCGCGGCGCCACCTGCACCGGCGTGGTGCTGGGGCCAAACGTGCTGCTCACCGCCGCCCATTGCGTCGAGCCGGCGGCGGACTATGCGGTGGTGGTGTTCGACGCGGGCACGCCCCGGCTGATCCCGATCGACCGGAAGGCGGTGCATCCGTCCTTCGACCCGAACTCGTTCGAAACGCGCCGCCCGACGCCGGATCTGGCGCTCGTGCGGCTCAGCGAGCCGCTGCCCGCCAGCTTCCGCCCCGCCGCGCTCACCCGCGAGGTGGCGCTGCCGCCCAAGCGCACCGCCTTCACCGTCGCCGGCTATGGCGTGACCAAGGACGGCGATGGCAAAAGCGCCGGCACGCTGCGTGCCGTCACCCTGCCCAGCATCGGCACGACGGGCGGCATCATGGTCCGCCTGTCCGACGGCGCCGCCAAGGGCGGCTGCACCGGCGACAGCGGCGGCCCGGTGCTGATCGACGGCGTGGTCGCCGGCATCATCGGCTGGTCGACGGCGGCGGGCGGGGCGCGCGGCTGCGGCGGCGTCACCGGCGCCACGCTCATCGGCCCGCAGCGCGCCTGGATCGACGCCACCCTGCGGGGGATCGGGCGTTAGATCATTTCACTGTTTCACAGAAACAGAGAAATGATCTAACTCTTTGTTTTGTCGCGTTTTCTTCACGCGAACCGGTATCCACTTCGCTCGAAAACGCTCTGGAGCGAAGCCTCAGCGCAGGAACGGCCTCACCTTGCGCTCCAGCAGCGCCACCAGCGCCGGGTCCATGAAGGCGAAGCGGTCCGGTATGTCGAGGCACACCAGCCGCTTGTCCTTGAGCGCGGCGCGGTAGCGCGCCTGCAGCTTTTCCCGCTGCGCCTTCTCCATCACGAAGATGATGTCGGCCCAGGCCACGAGGTCGGCCGTCACGGGGGTGTCGGCATCGCGATTGGTGCCGGCGGACGCGACCTCAAGCCCCTCCCGCCCGGCGAAGACCTGCTCGGCAGTCGGGCTGCGCAGCCTGTTGCGGCTGCACACGAACAGAAGACGTGTCAAAGGCGGCTCCGCAAGTGGTCCTGCCCTGTAGCGGCCAGAAGCGGCGCGTGCAATCGTCACCTGCGCGGGTGCAGTGCCGGTCTCGGCCCGATTTTAAAGCGTGCACGACCTTATCGCTTACGCCCTTAGGCACGCCCACGCGCCTGCGCCAGAGCCAAACACGCAGTTGTTATTGCATTTACGCAATCCTATCGGCGCCATTTCGCAACTGGCCATGCGCCGGTGCCGGAACTAGCTTCTCCTCATGAACGGCGCGGCCGACACGGGCCGCCCACCCACTCTTCGGAGAAGATCAAAATGAACAAGATCCTCATCGCCGCCGTCGCCCTCGCCACCTTCGGTTCGGTTGCCGCCCAGGCTGCCGATGGCCGCGACGCCAGCACCTATGAGCGCGCCGCTTCGGTGCAGGCGGAAGCTGCCGCCCCCGTCGTCGAGGGCCGCAACGCCGCGGTCGCGGTGCCCGCCACCTCCGACGCCTACATCAAGCAGGCGGTCGAGGCGAACGCCCGCTCGACCAACTGATCTCCCACTTCCCCCCAAGGCCGGCGCCCCCAGGTGAGCGCGCGCCGGCCGCTTTTCAAGGAGTATCGACCATGAACAAGATCCTCATCGCCGCTGTCGCTTTCGCCACCCTCGGCGCCGTGGGCGCCCAGGCCGCCGGCCGTGACACCACCGTCTATGGCACCCACCCGGCCCCGCAGGTGCAGAGCCAGACCGCGCAGCCGGTCGTGGAAGGCCGCAACGCCACCGTGACCGTGCCCGGCACCTCCGACGCCTATATCAACCAGGCCGTCGAGGCGAATGCCCGCTCGACCAAGTGACCCGCTCGGCCAACTGAGCCGAACGGACCTTTCGAGACCTGACCGTCTTCTGGGGCGCCCCTTACCGGGCGCCCCATTTTTTTCGCGAGGCCGACGCCTCAGGCGGCGAATTTCAGCAGCTTGATGGCGTCGAAATCCTGCACCCCGCCGCCGACGCGCTTGGTGGTGTAGAACAGCACATAGGGCTTGGCGGAATAGGGGTCGCGCAGCACCCGCACCCCGGCGCGGTCGACCACGAGATAGCCGCGGCGGAAATCGCCAAAGGCGATGGAGAGGCTGTTCGCGGCGATGCCCGGCATCTCCTCCGCCTCATGCACGGGAAAGCCCATCAGGCTCGGCGGCGTGCCCGGCGCGCTGGGCGGCGCCCACAGATACTGGCCGTTCTCGTCTTTGAGCTTGCGCACCGCGCCCTGCGTGCGCCGGCTCATCAGGAAGCTGCCATTCTGCCGGTAGCCGGCCTTCACGGCGTAGACGAGGTCGACCAGCGGGTCGGAGGGGCTGGCGGCGGGGAAATCGCCGGCGGCGCCAGTGGCGAGGAAGCCGAGCTTGCCCCACGCCCAGGCGCTTTCCGCCACCGTGTCATAGGCGAGGAAGCCCTTGGGCTTGCCCACCCCGTCGCCGGTGACGAACGCCGTGCCTTCCTGGCTCGCGAAGGCGGCTTCCACCTCGATGGCGAGCCATTCGTCGATATTCACCGCCGAATCGTCCAGCAGCGTCTGCGTCGCCGCCGGCATGGCGTAGAGTTCCATCGCCGGAAAGGCGATCTCATCCAGCACCGGGCTGGCGGTCTGGCCGCGCGCGCCGGTTTCCGCCACCCAGCCGACCGCCGGGCCGGAGGTCATGAACGGCTTCTTATAGGTGCCGGCCGAGATCACCCTGACATCGGCGAGGGCGCGGATCGGCGACAGCGCCGTGAGCCGGCGGCCGATCTCGCGCTCGGTCTCGTTCGGCACGGTATAGCCGCCATCCGCGCCCACCCCGGCCGAAAGCGCCTTGGCCTCCAGCCGCTTGAGGCCCGCCGCCTCGCCGGTGCGGACATAGGCGTCGAACGCCGCCTTGTGCTCGCGCGCGGCGAGGTCGCTGACGGCATCGCCGCCGCCAAGCAGGGGCCGGCGGGCTTTCAGCACCAGCTCGTCGATCAGCGCCTTCTGCGCGTCGAGCGCGGCATTGATCCGCGTCACCTTGTCGTCGGCGACGACATCGCCGCCGCGCCGCTCCAGCGCGCCGAGCCGCTGGTCATTGGCGTCCTTGAACGCCTCGAAGGCGCTCATGAACTCCTCGAAGGCGGCCGAGACTTCCGGGCCGGCGGATTTGCATTCGGGGGCGATGGAGCTCGGCTGCATGGAGTTGATGTCCTGTTTGCAAGAAGTGAGGTCATCCCGGCGGCCGGCGCCGCCGGAGAGCCGGGATAGTGAGACGGAATGCGCGATGCCGGACCGGTGGGGCGGACCGTCCGGGATGACGGCGAAGGAAAAACGCTGCGCGGCGGCGTCGCCTGGCCGGGGCACGGGCGCGCGCCCCTCATCCCCGGGCTTGACCCGGGGACCCAGCCCTTCCGCCAGCTGCCGGCCAAAGTCTGGGTGGCCGGGTCAAGCCCGGCCATGAGAGCCCAAGGGGATTGCAGTCATGCTGAGGTGCCGGCGCCACGCGCCGGCATTGAGCCACGTGGGCCCTCACAGCACCGGCCGCAGCCCCGGCAGAGCGCGCAGGCGGCGCCGATCCGGGGCCCCTCCCCCTTCCTCATCCCCGGGCTTGACCCGGGGACCCAGTCTTTCCGCCAGTTGTCGGCCGAAAGTCTGGGTGGCCGGGTCAAGCCCGGCCATGAGGGCCCAAGGGGGATTGCCGTCATGCTGAGGTGCCGGCGCCACGCGCCGGTATTGAGCCACGCAGCCCCTCAGGCGAGAACCGGCCGCCGCCCCGGCAAGGCGCGCAGGCGGCGGGCGCCGCGGCGGATCGCGCCGGCCAGCGTGTCGCCGGCCCGCTTCACCGCCGCGATGCGCGCATCCGGCTGCATCGGAAAGGTGACGACCGACACCTCCCACAGATCGATGCGCGAGAGCCGGCGGACCCGTGTGCGCGGGTCGGTGCGGCCTTCCACCGCGCGAAAGCCGATGGACAGCCCGTCAATCGCCCCGGCGCGCATCAGCGCCAGCACCTCGCGGGCGCGGGCGACATCGAGGGTGAGCTGGCCTTTCACATAAAGCCCAAGGGAATCCTCGTGGAGACCGAGCCAGGTACCGATCGGCTCGGCCGGATCGTGCTGGAACAGCAGCCGCACCCCGCCGGCGCCACGCTCGGCCAGCGAGTGGGCGAAGGCGCCGGGCAGGATCAGGTCGCGGCCGAGATCGACGCGGCCGAACAGCGCCGCATAGCCCTCGAAGCGGCCATCGGGCGCGATGCGGGCGAGCGCGCCGGCAAAGGGCGCGGCCCCGGCCTTGGTCTCGCGCCGGGGGAAGGCGCGGGCGTCGAGGCTCATGCCGCCTCCCCCGTGCCCGGCCGGCGGGTGGCAGCTGCGCGTTCCAGCCGGCCGAGCGTGCGGCCGAACTGGCGAAACACCTGCGGCGCCTGCCCGGCCCGGTCCGGCGCTGGCAGAAGCGGGCCGAGCCCGTTGAAGCGGCCGGGCAGGAAGGCCCGGATGCGCGGGGTCGAACTCATGTCTCGTCTCCGAACTGGGCGTTGAAGCGCGCGATCTCGCGCACGAAATCATCGAACCGGCGCACCGCGCGGCCCAATTCGCGCAGCGCGACGGCAGCCAGCGCCGAGGCTCCCAGCGCCCACATCAGCAAGGCGAGATGGGCGATGTCGGCCTTGGCAGCGAAAGCTGTGATGAGCGGCTGCATGGGGTGTCCTCCTCGGCACGTTGGCGCCCAGCGCGGTCATGCGGCCCGAGCGCCGTCATCCCGGCCGAAGCGAAGCGCAGAGCCGGGATCGCGCGCCACAGCAGGCGCGCCATCGAAGATCGCCCCGCGCGCCCCCTCATCCCCGGGCTTGACCCGGGGACCCAGCCCTTCCGCTGGTGCGCGGCCAAAGTCTGGGTGGCCGGATCAAGCCCGGCCATGAGGGCGGTGTGGCGGGCAGAGGGTGAGGCCCTCACTCCCGCACCCCGTAGCCCACCGCCTGGCGCTTTTCGTCGTCGGTGAGGAAAGTGGCCTCGTTCACCCGGCGCCACAGCGCCTCGCGCTCGCCATGCAGCACCTCGATGGCGTCGAGGTCGGGCTCCAGCACCAGCCGGCCCGGCCCATAGGCGGGGCCGAGCCAGAGGCTGATCTCGTGCAGCAGCCGGCGGCCGAGCGGCAGGATGGTCTGGCGCCACAGCAACCGGCTGGCCTCGGCGTAATTGGCATAGGTGGCGTCGCCGGGAATGCCGAGCAGCATCGGCGGCACGCCGAAGGCGAGCGCGATCTCGCGCGCGGCGGCGTTCTTCGCCTCCAGGAAATCCATGTCGTGCGGCGAGAGCGAGAGCGGGCGCCAGTCGAGCCCGCCTTCCAGCAGCAGCGGCCTTCCGGCATTGCCGCTGCCGGCGAAATTCGCCTCCAGCTCCTCCTTCAGCCGGTCGAACTGCTCGTCGGAGAGATTGCCCGCCCCGCCATAGATCAGCGCGCCGGAAGGGCGCGCGGCATTGTCGAGCAGCGCCTTGTTCCAGGCGCCGGCGGCGTTGTGCAGGTCGAGCGCCATCTGCGCCGCCTCCAGCGGCGGGGCGCCATAATGGTCGTCGAGCGGGTTGAACAGCGCCACATGCAGGATGGGCGGCGGCACCCCCTCCTGTACGAAGCGCACGGAGCGCCCGCCCGCCGTGTAGTCATAGGCCTGCGCCCAGCCATCCGGACCGGGCACGACGCGCATGCGGTCCGGGCGCAGCACATGGAGTTCGCGCGGCGCGCCGCCGAGGCTCACCGCCTCGACATAGGCATTGCCGGCCAGCAGCAGATGCGCGGCGAGCGCCTCCATCAGCCCCGGCCCGGCAAGGCGCGCATTCGGCTGCGCCAGCAGGTCGAGCAGCGGATGGCTCGCGCTCTCGCGCCCGTCCTCGCTCAGCAGCGGGCGCAATTCGCCCATTCCCTGCGCGATCAGCCGCACGCAGCGATAGGCGATGGCGTTGCGCTGATAGCCCTCGCGGGCGAGCGCGCCATAGTCGCGCGGCGTCCATTGCGGCCGGTGGCCGGCGAGCAGCGCCACCAGCGCCTGGGTGCGCGAGGCTTTCGCCTCGGGCGGCACCGCCCGGCGGCCGAGGGAAAAGGGAAAGAGCTTCATCGAAGGGCTCCGGTCATCGGTTCAGTTTCGCGCAGGTCCGGCACGCAGGTCCGGCCCCTCACACCCGCCGCACCCGGGGCTCCGTCGCGCGGGGGCCGAGCGCCAGCGCGGTGATCGCCCAGACCAGCGCGTCGAGCCGGTCGGGCGAACGGCCGTTCGAGAGGCCGTCCGGGCCGAAATCACACATCTCGTCTTCCAGCGCCGGAAACGGGCCGACATGGCGCACCCGTCCCTGCTCGTAGAGCGCGGCCACCGGCTCGGCGCGCAGCCATTTTCCGCGCGTGGCGCGCACTTCGCTCACCGGCACGGTGGGGTCGATGCCGGCGAGGATGGTCCGCACCATCTCCCCGCCCTGGTTGACCTCCACCACCACCCGGTCGGCCTCCAGCTTCTGGAACAGGCCGATGGCGCGCCCGCCCCAGCCATTCGGCGAGAGGCCCTGCGCGCTCTCATCCGCCAGCACATGCACGACACCCGCCGCGTCGATCCCCGCCGCGAGAATGCCGCAGGCATCGGCCCGCCTGCCCGACGAGGCCGGCGGGTCGACCGCCACCACGATACGGGCCAGCGCCGGTGCCGCCTCCAGCCGCCCCGCCTCCAGGCCTGCGCGGTTCCACAGCGCGTCCGGCCGGTCCTCGATCAGCTCGCCGCCGAGTTCCTGCCGGCCGAGCCGCGTGCCGGCATAGCGGCCAACCACGGTGTCGAGAAAGCCCGGCGCCAGATGCGCGGCGTTCTCCGCTGTCCCCATGCGCGTCACCGCCGTGCGCGGGTCGGCGAGCAGGGCGCGGATCAGCGCGGTCGGGCGCGGCGTGGTTGTCACCATCTGGCGCGGCCGCTCCCCCAGCCGCAGGCCGAATTGCAGCATGTCGAAAGCGGCTTGGGCGTAGCGCCATTTCGCCAGCTCGTCGCACCAGGCGGCGTCGAATTGCGGCCCGCGCAAACTCTCGGGGTCGTCGGCGGAAAAGCCCTGCGCCACCGCCCCGTTCGGCCAGACGAGCCGGCGGCGCGTCGGCTCCCAGCTCGGGCGCTCATGGCGCGGATGGATAGCGAGCAGGCCGGAGACACCCTCCACCATCACATCGCGCAGATCGGCATGGCTTTCCGCCACCAGAGCGAGCCGCCCGGCCTTCGGCCCGGCGCCGCCGTGCACGAGGGCGCGCACCCATTCCGCCCCCGCCCGTGTCTTGCCGGCGCCGCGCCCGCCCAGCATCAGCCAGGTCAGCCAGTCGCCGCCGCCCTGCGCACGGTCGGGCGGGCGCTGCGAGGCCCGGCCGATCAGCGGCCAGTGATGGCGCAGCCAGTCGAGGGTCGGCGCGTCGAGCGCTTCCAGCGCCTCAGGCAGCCTGCCCGCCCGCCAGCACGCGCTCAAGCGTGCGGCCAAGCTCGCGTCGGAAGGCGTCGGCGTCGCGGTCGGCGTCATCGTCGCTCCCGTCGGGCTGTTCTCTGTCCAGTGCCGCGAGTTCGCGCAGCGCGCGCACGAGAATGGCCAGCGTGCGCGCGGCGCGTTCGCTGTCGGCCTGGCTCGCCTCCGGCCGCGCCGCGACGGCGAGACCGGCCAGCGCGACCAGCCGCTCCAGCGCGGCGATCTCGCGCTCGATGCGCCGCACCAGCCGGTTGATGAGCTCGCTGCGCGAGGCCGGCGCGGCTTCCGCCGGCGCCGCAGCGCCCAAAGTCCCGGGGACGGGAGGCGGGCCGGCGACCGGCGGGTCGTCGGTGAGAAGGTCTTGCGAGGTCGGGTCTTGCGGGGTCGTGTCGGCAAGCAGCGCGGGCGCGCCGGGAATGCGCGCCATGCGCGGCGTCCAGCCCCAGCGCTGCCGGCGGAGATTGAAGGTGGATTTGGAAATGCCGAGCAGGTCCGCCACCTGCTGCACCGGCACATTCGTGCGTTCATAGAGCCGTCGCGCCTCTTCCAGCGCTTCCGGCGAAACCGACCGCCCGGGAACCGACATGCCACCTCCGCCGCTTGAGCACGGAAACGAAAAAGCCGGCCCGAAGGCCGGCTGAAAAGGCACACCGCACGGGGGCTTGGGGTTTCACCCCCGCCGCTTCCGACGCAGTTGTGGAGCATGAGCGAAAGCTACCCCGCCAGCGCGACGCTGTCAAGGATTAATTTCCTAGTTTAGGAATTATGAGACCAATGATCGTGTCCAGGACCAGCGGCACAGCGTGCCCCGCCGATCCTGGAAAAGGGGCAGCTCTTCGGCCGAAACCCGCCCCCACGCCCCCTCATCCCCGTGCTTGACCCCGGGACCCAGCCTTTCCAACGGCACTTCGGGGAACGTCTGGGTGGCCGGGTCACGCCTGGTCCTGAGGACGCGCGAGCGGCAGCGGTGTCCCAGACCAGCGGCACAGCCTGCCGCGCCGATCCGGGACCCAGTGGAAGCTCTTCGGCCACATCCGGCCGCACGATAGCGCGCCCCCGGGCTCAACATCCTTCGAGGCTCGCTGTGCTCGCACCTCAGGATGACGTGGCTCATCATCACCAAGGCCCCGTCATGCTGAGGTGCCGGCGCTTGCGCCGATCCGGGACGAGAGGGAAGCTCTTCGGCCGACCCGGCTCCACACCCCCTCATCCCCGGGCTTGACCCGGGGACCAGCATTTCCAACGGCACATGGGGGAACGTCTGGGTGGCGGGCTCAGGCCCGCCCGCGATTGCGCCGGGCGGAGCCGTGCTATATCCATAAGAATATATCACACCGGTTCTCCCCATGCTCCCACGCCCTCTGCGTCTCGGCCTTGTTCTGCTGCTGCTCGGTGCCTCGCCCGCCAACGCGGCCGATCCGGTGACGCTGGCTGGCGCGGGCAAGGAGGAGGCGCTGTCGGTCGCGGCCCTGCGCGCGCTGCCGGCGGAAACGCTCACCGTCACCTACGCCACCGCCAAGGGGCCGGAGCGGGCGCGCTTCACCGGTCCGCGCCTGTGGGACCTGCTCGTCGCGCGGGGCCTGGTCGACACCGATCCCCACCGCGCCCTGCTGCGTAGCGTCATCGTCGTCACGGCGGGGGATGGCTACAGGCTGGTGCTGGCGGCGGCGGATCTGGCGCCCGATCTCGGCGATGCGCCCATTCTTCTCGCCCATACGCGTGAGGGCGAGCCGCTCGCCACCGCCCGTGCGCCGCGCCTCGTGGTGCCGGGAGACCGGCGCGGCGCGCGGCAGATGTTCGATGTCGCGCGGATCGAGGTCCGCGTGCTCGACGCGCCCCCTTCCCCACCCGCTTCGACACAGGAGAACACCCCATGAAGCTCAGCGCGCGCAACGTCGTCCCCGGCACCGTGGTCAAGGTCACCAAGGGCGCCACCACCTCGCATGTGCGCATCGATATTGGCGGCGGGCAGGTGCTCACCTCCTCCATCACCAATGAGGCGGTGGACGAGCTGGGCCTGAAGGAGGGCGGCAAGGCCTATGCCGTGGTCAAGGCCTCCGACGTGATGATCGCGGTGGATTGAACTCCTGATGTCCCGGACCAGCGGCGGACAGCGCCGCGCCGGCTGCGACGTACGGGGGAGTCTTCGGTCTAACGCCAGTCCAACCGCCCCCACGCCCCCCTCATCCCCGGGCGTGACCCGGGGACCCAGCCTTTGCAACGGCACATGGGGGAACGTCTGGGTGGCCGGGTCAAGCCCGGCCATGAGGGCGTGCAAGCGGCGGCGGTGTCCCGGATCGGCGCACCGCGCCGCGCCGATCGGAACGCGAGGGAGACTCTTCAGTCGAAACCTCCCCCCCCTCATCCCCGGGCTTGACCCGGGGACCCAGCCTTTGCAACGGCACATGGCGGAAAGCCTGGGTGGCCGGGTCAAGCCCGGCCATGAGGGCGCGCGAGCGGCGGCGGTGTCCCGGATCGGCGGACAGCGCCGCGCCGATCCGGCACCGAGGAGATGCTCTTCGGCCGAAGCCCGGCTCCATGCTCCCCTCATCCCCGGGCTTGACCCGGGGATCCAGCCTTCCCAACGGCACATGGCGGAAAGCCTGGGTGGCCGGGTCAAGCCCGGCCACCCGGGAGCCCGCAGGTCGCGTCAGCCGCCTCAGCCCTTGGCGTGGGCCGCCAGCAGGTGGATTTCCTTCACCAGCGCCTCGACGCCGCCGGTCAGGAACTTCACCGTCTTCTCGTCGGTGAAGGCGCCGTCCTTGAGCTTGTCGCCGACATTGGGAATGGCGAGGTGCGGATAGGCCACCACCCGCGCGCCCGCCGCGCTCAGCGATTCGCGCAGCGAGGCCTGGGCGCGGATGCCACCGGTGGAGCCGGGCGAGGAGGTGAGCACCAGCACCGGCTTGCCGAGCAGCGAACCCTTGGCATAGGGGCGCGAACCCCAGTCCACCGCGTTCTTCATCGCGCCCGAGGGGCCGTAATTATATTCCGGCGAGGCGAAGATCACCCCGTCCGCCGCCGCGATCGCCGCGCGCAGCGCCGCCGCGCCCGCCGGCTGGGTGGCGCCGTCCTCGTCCTGATTGTAGAGCGGCACGTCGTTCAGCGTCAGCACGGTGAGGTCCGCCGTCGGGGCGAGCGCGGCTTTCAGCGCTTCCAGCACGGCGGTGGAATAGGCGCCGGAGCGCAGGCTGCCGGAAATGCCGAGAAGCTTCGGACGGTCGGTCATTGCAGGGGAACTCCACGGGAAGGGTTGGGTCGGGGCGCCCAACTTGTGGCGGCGCGCGCCCGCGCTCAAGCTCTTTATTGCGATGCGGTGCAAAACCCGTCCTGCCGCCGCGCAATCCGTGGTGAGGGTGCCGGGGAAGCCGCATCAGGCATGGCATTTGCCGGTGGGTGAGGCCATGTTAGCACTCCCGCAGTGCGGGAGACCGCCCGTCTTCCAGGACCTCCTTGTGAGGGCCCCCTTTCGAGAGCTTTGCCCGTGATCCTGACCGACCGCGACATTCTCGACGCCATGGCCGAAGGCTCGGTGCTGATCGAGCCGCCGCCGCCGCCGGAATTCTACGCGCCCAACGGCGTCGACCTGCGGCTCGACGCAAGGCTCACCCTGTATCGCGACCCCGCGCCGGGCGAAGACCCGGTCATCGACCCCGCCGGGCCGGGCTACAGCTTCCGCGAGGCGATCACCCGCATGGCGGACGACATCGACATCGGCACGGAGGGTTTCGTGCTCGATCCCGGCCGACTGGTGCTGGGCTGGACGCTGGAGCGGGTCGACCTGCGCCCGGGGGCGCGGCTGGCGGCGCGGGTGGAGGGCAAGAGCTCGCTCGCCCGCATCGGCCTCATCGTCCACCTCACCGCACCCACCATCCACGCGGGATCGACGGGTCAGATCCAGCTCGAGATCATCAATCTCGGGCCGCGCCCCATCCGGCTGCGGGCGGGGATGAAGGTGTGCCAGCTGATCCTGGAGCAGACGCTGGGTGTGCCCCAGCGCGGCTATGGCGGGCAGTTCGCCGGCCAGCGTGCGGCCGGCTGAACGGCTTCAGCGGCGGCCGACGCGCTGCTTGCGGGCGGCGTAGCGCTCGTCGCGACGGGCCTTGGCGGCGGCGGCAGCGGCGGCGGCTTCCTCGATGGCGGCCGCCTTGGCCGCGATCTCGGCTTCCGCAGCGGCGGCAGCCTCGGCAGCCGCGGCTTCGGCGGCGAGCCGCGCGGCTTCGGCCTCGGCCTCCTTGCGGGCGGCCTTCTCGGCGGCCTTCGCCGCCTGCGCCGCCTGCCGCGCCTCAGCCGCCGCCTTGCGCTCGGCCGCGCGGGCGATCATCGCCGGGTCGTCCGGGCTCGGGCGTTCGGCAAGGCGGGACACCAGCCGGGCGCGGGCTTCGGCGGCATTCTTCTGGCGGTCTTTGAAGGAATCGACTGATTTCATGCCGCTTCCCTTATCTCTTTTTTGCGCCAATTGACAGCCGCCTGCGAGCAACTAGTTTCCGCGCGCGATCCGGCCATGCGAGCCGCCTCGCTTGGCGGGCGGTGTGCGCGTGATGAGTTCCAGAGACCTGGCCTCCTACCTGTTCCTGGCGCTCGTCTGGGGATCGTCCTTCGTGGTCATGGACCACAATATTCACGCCTTCGGCTGGGCTGGCTCGGTGGCGTTCCGCTCCTTCTTCGCGGCCGGAACACTCTACCTCGCCGCCCGCGCCTCCGGGCGGAAGCTGGATTTCTCCTGCGGCGCGTTTCCGCTGTTCGTGGTCGGTCTCGCCACCGTCGCCCTGCAGCTCGGGCTGATATCGTATGGCCTGCCACGCATCGGCACCGCCATGTCGGCGATCCTCGTCGCCACCATCCCGCTCTTCACCATGCTGATCGCGGCGGCGTGGGGGGTCGAGCGTTTCCGGCTCAGCGGGCTGGTCGGCATCGGGCTCGGCGCGGCGGGAATTGTGCTGCTGGTGGGCTTTCCGGCCCAGCCGGTGACGCCATCCTTCATCATCGGCTGCGCCGCGACGCTCGGCTCCACCCTCTCCGCCGCCTTCGGCAGTGTCTATGCCGGGCGGCGACTGGCGAAGACCGGCTCATGGGAGATCACCATCGGCGCGTTCTTCTTCGGCGGCGTGCTCATCCTGCCGCTGATCGCCTTCGTGCCGCTGCCGGGCGTGCCGGGGCTGCTGGATATCGCCTCCCTGCTGGTCGCCGGCGTGCTGATGAGCGCCATCACCTATGTGATCTTCTACCGGCTGATCGCCTCCATCGGCCCCACCCGAGCCATCAGCGTGGAATTCGGCGTCACCGGCGTCGCCGTGACCATCGGCACGCTGCTGCTCGACGAACCGCTCACCCTGCCGCAGGTCGCCGGCGGCGTGGTGATCGGCATCGGCTGCGCGCTGGTGCTCGGCGTCATCCGCCTCGGCCGGGCCGAGGCGGTGGTGGAACATCCCGGCGCCTGAGCGTCGGTCGCATTGCAGCCCCGCTCAGAAGCGGATCTGCAGCGCGCCGCTCACGGCGTTCTGCTGGGCGCTGGTGGCGATCTGCCCGTCATAGCGCAGGCTGAGCCGCGTGTTCGGGTTCAGCTCATAGGCCAGCCCGCCGCCGAAGATGAACGTATCCGTGGCGATGGGCGCTCCTTCGATGCTGAACGGCGCCGAGCCGGTGGCGAAGCTCATTACCGCCGCCGGCACGGTGTCGCCGAAGGCATGCTGCCAGCCCAGCGTGAAGCTGGCGGTGATCGGCACACCGTTCACGTCGATCTCCTGCCCGCCGCGCAGGCCAAGGGTCGAATAGAACGTGTCCATGGCGCCGGCATTCACACTCAGCGCCGAGTTGGAACCGCGCTCGACCGTGTTCCAGCCCTCGACATGCAGATAGGCGAGGCCGAGGAAAGGCTCCAGATCGACCGGCCCCAGCGGCAGGTCATAGCCGAGTTCGCCGAAGAGCTGGGCCGAGCCGGTATTGGCGTCGCTGCTGTTGGACGCCTGATAGCCAGGGAAGGCCACGCTGCGGGAGAACGACATGTCGTGCCAGGCATAGCCGCCACCGAGCCGCAGGGCCCACGGGCCCTGCTGGGTCGCGCCGTAGAGGCCGAGTTCGTAATTGTCCATGGAGCCGGAGGAGGCACGGCCCGACACGTCGAGCCAGGAGCGGCTATAGCTGCCATAGGCGCCGAGCCGCCAGTCGGCGGCAAAGGCCGCGTCGAAGCCGCCGACAAAGCCGCCGATCGAATCGGCAACCGCTGCCGCATTGCCGTCGGAGCCGATGGAGCCCTGCGCGCCGAAGCCCTGCATCCACATGACCGTCGCGCCATCGGCCCCGAGCCGCGCCGTCTGCGGCCCGTCGCCGGCATAGGCCAGCGGCGCACCGGCGCCCTCGAAAGAGGCCTGCCGCAGCCGCGCGCCCACCGCGTCGCGGGTGAACACGGATTGCTGCTGGATCACCGATGCGGTGGAGGCGTAGATCTCGCCGGAGAGGGCATCGAAGGCGATGTAGGCCTCGGACTTAAGCTGCGAGGCGACCGCGTCGTAAATCTCGTTGCCCGCGCCGAGCGACTCGACGCCATTGGCGGTGGCGACCTGGTTCCACGTGTGTGCCTCACGCCAGAACGGAATGTCCCGCCGCACGAGGTTCAGGATCACCTCCGTGTCGGTGTAGGACAGCAGGGGGTCGAGGAAGGCGAAATTGCTCGTCACCGTTCCGAAGAGGCCATGCACGCCGTCGCTGCCGGTCAGCACGGTATAGGTCTTGTAGTTGGCATAGGTGCCACGCTCGGCATGCAGCTCCAGGGTGCTGTCGAGATTGATGCCGACGGCGCCGGTGACGGCGAGCAGGTCGCTGCCCCGACCCGGCGAGATATCCACCCGATAGGTGGTGCCTGCCGCCAGCGTCAGCGTGCCATTGATGTTGAGAGTGCCCGGTGAGAAGCCGGGCGAGATGACACCGCCGTCGAGCACATCCACCGAGCCGATCGTGCCGACGCCGCCGAGAACGCCGTGCGCGCCGACGCGGAAGCTCACCTGCGAGTCGGTTCCGCGCCGCACCAGCACACGCGCATCGTCGGTCTCGACGACGCCCTTGTAATCCGAACCGGTGAAATCGACCGTGCCGCCGCCTTCCAGTTTGACCCGGCCGGTGCCGCTGAGCGCGACCGGGAAGGTGTAGCGCCCGGCAAGATCGTAGATCAGCGTGCCCTTGTTGACGATGGGGCCACTGAGCCAGCCAGCCGTACCGCCATCGCCGATCTGCAACGTGCCGCCATCGATGGTGGTGCCGCCCCCCGGCGCGGCGCTGCCGGTCAGAACCAGCGTTCCCTCGCCCTTGACCGTCAAAGTGCCCGTGCCGCCGATGATATTGGCGAAGGTGCCGGTGGATGCCTGATCGAAAACGAGGGCGCCATTGTTGAGGATGTTGCCCTTAAGCGAAGCGGTATTGCCCACCACCGTCCCGCCGAGAATGGCCAGTGCGCCATAGCTGTTGTCGCCGGTCAGGGTCAGGCGGCCGGCGCCGGTCTTGGCCAGCACGCCCGGTCCCGAGACGGTGCCGGAAAGGCTGAGGAAGAGGTCCGCGCCCACGTCGATCGACGCACCCGCGCTGCTCAAGGTCACGTCGCGCTCGGAGGAGAAGCTGTGCAGCACCTGGAGCGTGGCACCATTCAGCGCCAACGCGCTGCCCGCCTTGCCAAGGCTGTGATCCGCGTGCACCGCCAGGGTCGCGCCGGAGACGGAGGTGCCGCCGGCATAGCTGTTGATCCCGGCCAGTTCGAGCGCTCCGCCACCGGCGACGTAGAGCGCGCCATTGCCCCCGACCGTGCCGGTGAGCGTCAGCGTGACGCCCGTGCCGACGCTGAACCCGCCGCTGGCGTTGAGCGTCACCGTACGCGCGCTCGTGAAGGAGGCGGTCGGCGCCAGAATACCGCCGCTCAGCGTCAGCGAACCGGCAGCCGCGCCGAGATTGGCGTCGGAAGCGACCTGCAAGCTGGCGCCGGCGCCGATGGTCGTGCCGCCGGCATAGCTATTGGCGCCGGCGAGGGCGAGCGTGCCGGCACCAATTTGCGTCACCGCGCCGCTGCCGGAGATGACGCCGGCAAAGGTCACGGCGTCGCTGCGGTTAAAGACAAGCGTTCCGTCATTGGCGACATTGCCCGCGATGGCGCCTGAGGTGCCGCCATTGCCGAGCACCAGCGTGCCGGCGGTGATGCGCGTGCCGCCGGTGTAACTGCCGGTGCCGGTCAGCACCAGCGCACCCGTACCCGCCTGCACGAGTTCTCCGGTTCCGGAAATGGCACCGACATAGAGGATGTTGTCGGAGCGGTTGAAGGCCAGCGTGCCGGCGGTCGCGACATTGCCGGCGAGCGTTCCCGAGGTGCCGCCGTCGCCGATCTGCAACGTGCCGGCTTCCACCACTGTGTTGCCGGCGTAGCTGTTGTTGCCCGTCAGCACCAGCGTGCCAAGGCCGCTCTTGGTGAAGCTCCCCGCGCCGTTGATCGCACCGGACAAGGTGAGCACCGCCGCATTGGCGACGCTGATCGTGCCGCCGCCGATCAATGTCACCGTGCGCGCGCTGGCGAAGCCGAGATCGGCGGAGAGCGTACCGCCGCCGAAGATGAGCCCGCCCGTCGATGCGCCGAGTGCCGCGTCGGCGGTTACATGCAGCGTGCTGCCGGGACCGATGCCGGTGCCGCCGGAATAGCTGTTGCTTCCAGTCAGGAACAGGTCGCCGGCGCCGATCTGCACGACGGCACCGCTGCCGGAAATCGTGTTTGCGACCACCGTCTGATCCGAGCGTGCAAAGGCAAGTATGCCGTTATTGACGATGGGACCGGCCACCTGCCCCGTGGTCCCGCCATTGCCGATCTGCACCGCGCCCTGCTGGATTTGCAGGCCGCCCAGGCTGTCAATGTCGCCGGTGACGATCAGCGCGCCGGTGCCGGCCTGCACCACGGTGCCCTGGCCGGAGACGTTGTTGGCGAAGATGAAGCTGTCGCTGCGGTTGAAGGCCAGCGTCGCGTCATTGACGATGGCACCGCCGACCGAGCCCGTGGTGCCACCATTGCCGAGCTGCAGCACGCCGGCGCGGATGGTCGTCGTGCCGGTATAGCTGTTGTCGGCGGCGAGAATCAGCGTGCCGTCGCCCTGCTTCGTCAGCCCGCCGGTGCCGGCGACCGCCGAGGTGAGCGCCAGCGTGGTGCCGGTGGCCACCTGCAGCGTGCCGCCGCCGACCACAAGAAGGCTGCGCGCGGTGGTGAAGCTGCCCGTGGTGGAGAGCGTGCCCGCCTCCAGCGTCACCGCCCCGTCGACCTGGCCCAGATTGGCATCGGCGCTCACCTGCACCGTGCCGGCCGAGACCAGCGTGCCGCCGGCATAGCTGTTGGTACCGGTGAGCGTCAGCGTGCCGCTGCCGATCTGCGTGACCCCGCCCGCGCCGCTGATGGTGCCGGAAAAGGTGATGGCGTCCGAGCGATGGAAGGCGAGCAAGCCGTTATTGACGACATTGCCGGCAAGGCTCCCCGAGGTGCCGCCATTGCCGATGATGAGCCCGCCACCGGAAAGAGTGGTGCCACCGGAATAGCTGTTGGCGCCGGTGAGGACCAGCGTGCCCAGACCCTGCATCACCACGCCACCGGCTCCGCTGATGGTTCCGGAAAACACGGTGCTGGCGGCGCTGTAGTTCAGTTGCAGCGTGTAGTTCTGCAGGTCGACCGTGCCGCTGCCCGCGAGCGAGCCGATGCCCTCATTGGCGCCCAGCTGCAGCGTGCCGGCCGCCTCGATGCGCACGGCGGATGTGTCGGAGATCGCGGCGCCACCCTGCACTTGCAGCGTGCCCTCGGCGATTACCGTCTCCCCGGCATAGGTGTTGGTGCCGCTCAGCACCAGCGTGCCGAGCCCTTCCTTGCGCAGGCCACCCGTGCCGCTGACGGTGCCGGAAAGACCGAGCGTTTCGCCCGCCCCCGGCTTCAGGCTGCCGAAGCCCTCGATTACCACCGCGCTGCCAAGGGTGAAGGAGCCGGTCGTTTCCAACCCGCCGCTGGAGAGGGTCAGTACATTGCCGGCGTCGCCGAGGGACGCCGCGCTGGCGACGCTGATAAAGCCGCCGGAAATCCTGGTGCCGCCGACATAGCTGTTGCTGCCCGTAAGGACGAGCGTGCCGGTGCCGACCTTCTCGATGCCGCCCGTGCCGGTGATGGGCGCGCTGATCGTCGCGGTGACATCATGCCCCTCCACCCACAGCACGCCGCCGCCATTCACATGCAGGCTCGATGTCGGCTCCGTGCCATCGGCTTGCAGAACATAGCCGTCGCTAACGAATTCCAGCTTCTGGAAGGTCTGTTCGCCACGCACGGTGACGGTGCCGGCGGTGCCGGTGAAGATGCCGGTCTCTCCACCCCACGGAATGGTCTGGCCGGACGAGGCGAGATACCAGGTGTCCCCTGTCGACGACCAGGTGCCGGAGCCGCCGAAGCTGGTTCCACCGTCCGTGGTCCAGATCTGCAGGGGGCTGGTATCGCGCAGCAGCAGGTTAACATGGCCGGGATTGCCGGTCTCGATCGTGCCGGTATAGGAACCGGAATCGACAAGACCCGAGAGATCGACCGAAGCGAAGCTGCCGCTAGTGCTGCCGGTATAGGTGAAGACGCGGTAGATGCCGGCGCCATGCACCGCCTCGCCGGACACGCTCAGCGTGCCGCCAAGCGCGAGATCGCCGCTCACCTCGGCCACGCCGGTATTCCCGCCAACGCCCAGCGCCAGCGCCACATTGGCCGTGTTGGCAAGGGTGAGCGAGCCCGTGACGAGCGCGATATGCTGCGGGTTGGGTTGTCCCATCACCCCGCCGGCCAGCGTGCCGCCGGCCAGAACCGACACGGTGCCGGCAATGGTGCCGAAGCCTTGCAGCGTCGCGCCATCGGCGACACTAACCGAACCGGTCGCCAAAGTGGCGCCATAGAGCCCCAGCGTGCCGGCCGCCACCGACGTGCTGCCGGCGAAGCTGCTGGCGCCCGACAGGGCGAGTTCGCCGTCGCCGCTTTTGGTCAGGTTGCCGCTGCCGCCGATGACGCCTTGCAGCGTCAGCACGCTGCCGGTGGCGACATCGACCGTGCCGTTGCCGGCCCCCAGCGTCACATTCCGCGCGGAGGTGAAGCTGGCCGTAATCGCCAGCGTGCCGCCGTCGAGCGTCACCCCGCCGATGGCTGCGCCGAGATTGCTGTCGGCCGACACCAGCAGCGTGCCGGCGGACACAAGCGTGCCGCCGGTGTAACTGTTGGCGCCGCCCAGAACGAGCACACCATCGCCGGACTTGACCAGTTGCGAGGGCGAACTTTCGCTGATGGCGCCCGTCAGGGTCAGCGTCTGGCCGGCCGAGACCGCAATGCCGCCGGCTCCGGCGAGCACGACCTGGCGCACACTGCTGAAGGAGCCGGTGACGGCCAGCGTGCCGTTCGCGAGGCTGATGCCGCCACTCGCCGCGCCGAGATTGCCGTCGCTGCCGACCGACACCATCGAGCCATTGCTGATCGCGGTGCCGCCGGCATAGGTGTTGGCGCCGGACAGGGTCACCGTGGCGCCGCCCACGGCGCTCACGCCGCCCGTGCCCGAGATCGCTCCGCCGAAGCTCTGCGACGTGCTGGCATTGAAGGCGAGCGTGCCATTATTGAACACATCGCCGGCCACCGAGCCCACAAGAACCCCGCTGCCGAGGTTCAGCGTGCCCGCCGTGATGGTGGTGCCGCCGGTATAGGTGTTGGCGGCGGTGAAGGTGACCGGCGCGTTGCCGGCATTGACCGTCACCCCGCCCGTGCCGGAGATCACCTCCGACATTAAGAGGTCTTGCTCCGGCTTCAGAACAAGCGTGCCGTTATTCTCGATGGGCGCGGCCTGGAAGCTGGTGGCGGAGGCGCCGTCGCCGATCTGCAGCGTCCCGGCGGCGATGGTAAGGGCCGAGAGGTTGTAGCTGCCGGTGAGAACCGTCGTGCCCGCGCCCTGCTTGACGAGGCTGCCATTGCTGATCGAGCCGCCAAAGCCCGTATTGGCGCCGTTGCCACCGAAGCTGAGCGTGCTGCCCGCGAGCAAGACCACGCCGCTGCCCGCCAATCCGCCAATGGTCTCGCTGGCCTGCAGCTGCAGTTGCGCGCCGCCGGCCACCGTCACCTCCGTCTGATCGCTGAGCGCCGCGCCGCCGGCCAGAACCAACGCGCCCCCGGTAACGAAGGTCGGCCCGGTGAAGCTGTTGCTACCAGAGAGCGTCAGCGTGCCGGTTCCCGCCTTCACCAGGCTGCCACCGACGCCGGAAATACCGCCGGAAAAGGTGAAGTCACTAGACGAGTTGACAGTGAAGGACGCACTGCCGAGGACCAGACTGCCGTCGCCGCTGAGGCCCGCCACGGTCTGGTTCGAACCGAGTTGCAGGGTGGAGCCCGCACCGCCGGAGAAGGCGACGATGGTGCCCGAACCAAGCACCGACTGGGAATCGAGCACCAGCGTGCCGCCCTCGATCGTCAGCGCGCTCACATCCGCATTGACACCTTGCAGGGTCAAGGTGCCCGAGCCGGTCTTGGTGAGGTTGCCCGTGCCGGCGAAACTCCCGTAGAAGGTGGACGAGGCGTTGTTAGCGCCGACCGTGAGCGTATTGGTGCCGATAATGATGGCGCCCGTGCCCGCGAGGCTCCCGGTCGTAATGGAGGTGTTGATCTGGAGGGTCGCGCCCTCCTGGACCGTCACCGTCCCGTTGGAGCCCAGCGCCGTGGCGGAACCGGCGATCAGCGTGCCGGCGGCGATCGTCACCGGGCCGGTGAAGCTGTTGGCGCCGCTCAACAGCACCGCGCCCGGCCCGGCAAGGGTGAGACCACCGCTGCTGCTGCCATCGCTGATGTTGCCGCTGATCGTGCCGCTCACGCCATAAGGGGAGAAAATGGTCACACTGCCCGCGAGGGTGACAGCGCCCGTGAGATTTGTTGGCGGCCCATCCCCGTCAACAGCGAATTCGAGCGTGGTGCCATCTTCGAGGTTCAGCGTGCCCGGCACCACACCCAATGGGAAGGTGCCACCGACAGAGAGCGTGCCCTGCTGGACCGTGGTGGTCCCCGTGTATGTGTTGCTGGCGCCCAGGGCGAGCATGCCGCCGCCGGTGAGGATCAGATTGCCGGGCCCCTGGATTTCCCCGCCGAGGATGAGCACCGTGCCATTTTCGACGTCGAAGGTCGCGCCCGGGCCGCTGCCGCCGCTCAACTGGATCGGCTGGTTTATCGACATGGAGGCGGTCGTGGTCAGTTGGCCGGAATTGCTGATGGTCAGCGTGCCATAGCCGCCAAGCGACAGCGGGTCGGCGATCGACAGGGCGCCGTCCTGGATGTCCCAGCTGACCAGGCTTTCCGGCTCATTGAGCAGCGTCCAGGAGGCCCCATCGATGACGGTGTAGAAGGAGAAATTGGTGATCGCAGAGCCGATCGCGCTGACGTCGAAGATTCCCGGCGAGGAGCCGCCAAGCGCCAGCGCGCCGCCACCCTGGGCGTAAATACCGCCGCTCTGGTTGTAGGTCGAGGTGAGGACGAGCCAGTTGCCCTGCCCGGTGATGTAGACCGCCAGCGCCTGGCCGGAAGGATTGCCGCCCTGCGTGCCGCCGGTGGCGCTGCCGGCGAGTGTGACGACGTTGTTATCGCCGGAAATGAGGATACCGGCCCCGCCGGACCCGCCGGTACCGGACAGCGAGATGCCGCCATCACCACCGGTGACCTGCGCACCGGCCTCGATGATCACATTGGCGGCCGTGCCGGCAACTTCGAGCCCGCTGCCGCCGATGCCCCCGAAGGTCGGGAGATGTCCATGCCCGCCAATGCCGCCGTCGCCGCCCTTGGCTTCACCGAGAATGCCGGCGCCGCCGCCGGAGCCATAGAGGTAAAGGCCGGTGCCGCCATCGCCGCCATTCCCGGCGCCGCCCTGGAGCGGATAGAAAATACCGTCATTTTCCCAAATGATGGAAGCGCCGCTGCCACCGTCGCCGCCGTCGCCGCCCATCATCGCGTTCGGCAGGTTCAGCGTCGTTCCGGTCCCTTGGATTTGAATTGAGGCGCCATAACCGCCAGCACCCGGGCCGCCG
The DNA here is from genome assembly GCF_022836935.1 of Ancylobacter polymorphus. Classification (NCBI taxonomy): domain Bacteria; kingdom Pseudomonadati; phylum Pseudomonadota; class Alphaproteobacteria; order Hyphomicrobiales; family Xanthobacteraceae; genus Ancylobacter; species Ancylobacter polymorphus. Next base: position 4,301,658 of record NZ_CP083239.1, read on the forward strand.
CCACCGCCGGCGATACCCTGGATATCTTTGGCGTTGAACTCGCCGCCCTCGCCGCCGTCGCCGCCTTGGCCGCCGATCGCGTCCCCACTCGGCGCCTCGGTACCGAAATAGCCGTGCGCCCCGCCACCGCCACCGCCACCGCTGCCGCCGAGATCACCCTCGCCGCCATCGGTACCCGGCATGCCCGGAATGAACCCGCCGATCCCGGCATCGCCATTGATGGCAACGAATTCGGGTGAATTGCCCGCCGCGCCAAAACCGCCGGTCACACCACCACCGCCGCCACCGCCGCCGCCGCCGGGCGGCACTTCGAGATAGGGCGTGCCGTTGCCGCCAGGACCCGTGGGGTTGGTGGCGCCATTCATGGATTGACCGAGCGCCGGCGAGGCGACGAGGAGGGCGGCGGAGGCCATCAGGGCGGCACGGAGCGACACTACCGAACGCGGGGAACGCGAAACCCGAACCGTCATGCAACTCGCCCGCAGGGTCACAAACAACATCCTGCCCTGCCGGATGCGCCACGCTGAGCCCGTGAGGTCCGGCAGAACACTCCTGCGCGGCGCGGCAGCTTCCGAAGGCCGGCCACTCCGCGTCGGCGCAGTTTGGAAACACCATAGACACACAGGGAAACCGATCAACACGGACGTACCGTTCGGCCCCATCTTGTGCCGCACCGTGACCGGCCCGCCACGCGGCGCCGTCTGGAGATCTCCACCGTCCCCGGGCCGGCGTCAGGGACGCTCGATCACTCCGCAGGCGACGCGGTCGCCGGCCTTGCCGCCGGGCTGGCTCGAATAGTCGTCCGGGCCGGAATGGATCATCAGTGCCGAACCGTGCGGGTTAGAATATCACTTCGGCACGAGCGCCCGGGCCGGCTTGCCATCGCACCCGGCCTTTCAGCCCGCGGCCGCGCGCCGTCGCCCCTTGTCGGAGACTAACGTTACGGCAACCGGGCCGTTCCGCCCTTCCCGCGCTTTCCCCGCGCTCAGCCCGACAGCAGCGTCGACCGATTGAGCCGACGGACCGCGAGGTCGACCCGCGCCGCGTCGCGCCGTGTGCGGGCAACCGCATCGCCGGTGAAGGTGAGATGGTGGTGGATCGCCTTCTCCGCCGCCTCCGGGTCGGCGGCCACCACCGCCTCGCCGATCGCCTTGTGCTGGGCGAGCAGCGCCTCGCGGAAGGTGGCTTCGGCGAACAGGCTCGTGCGGTTGAAGAAAATGTCCCGGCGCAGCATCTCCGAGAAGGCGCGCATGACGTGCAGGATGACGAGATTGTGCGAGGCGGCATAGATCAGCCGGTGCAGCACGATATCCGCCTCCGCCTCGCGGTCGGGATCGCCGGCGGCGTGCGCGGCCTGCATTTCGGCCAGGCACTCGCGGATCGCCTGCCGCTCGGGCGCGGTGGCACGCACCGCCGCCAGCCCGGCCGCCATGCGCTCCACCGCCGTGCGGTATTCAAAGTAATCCGCCGTCACCTGCTCGTTGGATTGCAGCAACCCCGCCAGCGGATCGGTTAGGCCGGAAAGAAACTCGGTGACGCGCGTGCCCTCGCGGCTGGTGGCCAGCAGGCCACGCTGTTCCAGCAGGGCGAGGGCGTCCCGCAAGGACGGACGGGAGACTTCCAGCCGCTCGGCGAGGTCGCGCTCGCTGGCCAGCTTCTCGCCGGGGCGCAGCACGCCTTCGAGGATCAGCCGCTCGATATGCTCGGCAATCGCCTCCGCCAGCTTCGGTGTGTGCAGGCGCTCCACGCGCGCGTCCCCCCTCATGTCGCCGACGATCTTTCGGCTTGACCTTCGGTAAATGCCACGAAAGTCGAATCGTTGTCCAATTGACTTGCTCGGTAAATAAAACTTACCAAACAACACTTCATGATAATCTCCTTACCAAAGGAGGGCGGCACGGCAAAGACCGGGCCCAATCGGGAAAAAGCGGACCAAACCGCACACTCGTATCCCCGGAGAAACGCCCGTGACCTGGAATCAAGTCTACGACCCGTTCGGCAGCATGGCGCTGTCGACGCTGTTCGCCGCTGTGCCTATCGTCGTCATGCTCGTCGGCCTCGGCTTCCTGCATATGAAGGCGCATGTCGCTGCCTTTGCCGGGCTGGTTGCCGCCTTCGTCATCGCCGTGTTCTTCTTCGGCATGCCCGCCGAAAAGGCGGGGCTCGCCGCCGGTTACGGCGCAGCCTATGGGCTGATGCCGATCGGCTGGATCGTGCTCAACATCATCTTCCTGCACCAGCTGACCGAAGCCAATGGCTCCTTCACCACGCTGCAGCATTCCATTGCCGGCATCACCGGCGACCGTCGCCTGCAGCTGCTGCTCATCGCCTTTTCCTTCGGCGCCTTTTTCGAGGGCGCGGCAGGCTTCGGCACGCCGGTGGCGGTGACGGCGGCGCTGCTGATCGGGCTCGGCTTCTCGCCGCTCGCCGCTTCCGGCCTCTCCCTCATCGCCAACACCGCGCCGGTCGCCTATGGCGCGCTGGGCACGCCGGTCATCGCGCTGGCGGCGGTGACGGGGCTCGACCTGCTCGATCTCTCGGCGATGATCGGTCGCCAGTTGCCCTTCTTCTCGCTCATCGTGCCGTTCTGGCTCATCTGGGCGTTCGCGGGCTGGCGCGGCATGCTGGAAATATGGCCGGCGATCCTGGTGTGCGGCATCACCTTCGCCGTGCCGCAGTTCCTGGTCTCGAACTTCCACGGCCCGTGGCTGGTGGACGTGGTCGCCGCCATCGTCTCCATGGTGAGTCTCGTGCTGTTCCTGCGTGTCTGGCGGCCGAAGACGATCTGGACCTCGACCGCGCTGAAGGGCCGGCAGGGCAATGACGGTTCGGACGAGGTGGCGGCCAAGGCCAAGATCGACCCCACCCTTAGCCAGCGCCCCTCGACCGGCGATCTCGTCAAGGCGTGGCTGCCCTGGGCCATCCTCACCGTGTTCGTCTTCGCCTGGGGCGTCCCGCAGATGAAGGGCTGGCTCGACGGGATGTTCATCCAGAAGATTCCGTTCGAGGGCCTGCACAACCTCGTCTTCAAGGTGCCGCCGGTGGTGGCGACCGCGCATCCCGAAGCGGCGGTGTTCACCTTCAACATCCTGTCGATGACCGGCTCCGGCATCTTCGTGTCGGCGGTGATCGCCGGGCTGCTGATGGGCTTCTCGCCGCTGGGGCTGGTGCGCATCTATGGCCGCACGCTGTGGAAGGTGCGCTTCTCGCTCGCCACCATCGCCATCATGCTGGCGCTGGGCTTCCTCACCCGCTACTCCGGCCTCGACGCCACGCTCGGCCTCGCCTTCGCCACGACCGGGCCGTTCTACCCGCTGTTCGGCACGCTGCTCGGCTGGCTGGGCGTCGCGCTGACGGGGTCGGACACCGCCTCGAATGTGCTGTTCGGCGGCCTGCAGAAGATCACCTCCGAGCAGCTCGGCCTGTCGCCGACCCTGATGGCGGCGGCGAATTCCTCGGGCGGCGTCATGGGCAAGATGATCGACGCGCAGTCCATCGTCGTCGCCTCCACCGCCACCGGCTGGGTGAACAAGGAAGGCGTGATCCTGCGCTATGTGTTCTTCCATTCCATCGCGCTGGCGGTGCTGGTCGGCATGCTGGTGACGTTGCAGGCCTATGTCTGGCCGTTCAGCAACCTCGTCATTCACCATTGACGCCGGCGGGGGGAGGCGTATCAGCCTCCCCTCACATCATGACCTAAGGGCAGAAGGAGCGCGCGCATGGCGACCGTGACCAACATCCAGGATCTGCGCGCCATCGCGATGCGCAAGGTGCCCCGCGCCATCTTCCACTATGCCGACCGCGGCTCCTATGACGAGACGACGCTGCGCGCCAACAAGGCAGACCTCGCCGCCATCCCGCTGCGCCAGCGGGTGATGATCGACGTGTCCGACCGCTCCACCGCCACCACCATGATCGGCGAGAAGGTGGCGCTGCCGCTGGCCATCGCGCCCACGGGCCTCACCGGCCTGTTCCATGGCGACGGCGAAATCCATGGCTGCCGCGCGGCGCAGGCGGCGGGCATTCCCTTCACTCTCTCCACCATGTCGATCTGCTCGATCGAGGATGTGGCGGGCGCGGTCGACAAGCCATTCTGGTTCCAGCTCTATGTGATGCGCGACCGCAAATTCTCGGAATCGCTGATCGAGCGCGCCAAGGCGGCGAAGTGCTCGGCGCTGGTGCTGACCCTCGATCTGCAGATTCAGGGCCAGCGCCATATGGATATCAAGAACGGCCTCGCCGTTCCCCCGAAGCTGACGCTGGCCAATGCGCTCGACATCGCCACCAAGCCGCGCTGGATCGCCAGCGTGCTGATGGGCAAGCGCCATTCCTTCGGCAATCTCGCCGTGCGGCAGGAAAGCGACAGCCTTTCCACCCTCTCGCAGTGGATCGCCGGCCAGTTCGACCCCTCCCTGTCGTGGAAGGATGTGGAATGGGTGCGCTCCATCTGGCCGGGCAAGCTCATCCTCAAGGGCGTGCTGGATGTCGAGGACGCAAAGATCGCCGCCGCCACGGGGGCCGACGCCATCGTGGTGTCGAACCATGGCGGGCGCCAGCTCGACGGCGCCGTCTCCTCGATCAAGGCGCTGCCGAAGATCGTCGACGCCATTGGCGGCGGCCGGAGCGAAATCTGGTTCGACGGCGGCGTGCAGTCTGGCCAGGACATTCTCAAGGCCCGGGCGCTCGGCGCGCAGGGCTGCATGATGGGCAAGGCCTTCCTGTGGTCGCTGGCGGCCGGCGGCCAGGCGGGCGTCGCCAAGGCGATCGAGATCATCCGCAAGGAACTCGACGTGTCGATGGCGCTCACCGGCGTCAAGGACATCGAGCAGGTCGACCGGAGCGTGCTCGCTCTGTGAGGGAAGCGAGAGGGCGCCTTGCCGGGCGCCCTACCCCTTCGCCTTGCGCCGCACGGCGCCACGCGGCAGGCGCAGCGGCCAGCGCACCATGTGGTCGACATAGTCTTCCAGCGGCAATTCGTCCTCCAGCGCCGCCACCTTGCCGCGCACGGAGACACCCGCCGCATGCACCGTCTCGCGGTCGCCGGAAACGAGATGGTGCCACCAGTAGAGATCGCGCCCCTCCTCCACCAGCCGATAGCCGCAGGAAGGCGGCAGCCAGTCGAGCGCGCGCACCGTCTCCGGCGTCAGCCGCACGCAGTCGGGCACATGCTGCTGCCGCTCCGGATAATTGCGGCAGCGGCAGTTGAAGTCGTCGAGGAGCTGGCAGCCAATATCGGTATAGGCGATCGCCTCGGTATCCTCGTCCTGCAGCTTGACGAGGCAGCAGCGGCCGCAGCCGTCGCACAGGCTTTCCCACTCCTCGGCGGTCATTTCCTCAAGGGTCTTGCGGCGCCAGAACGGGGCCGCCGCGAGGGTGGTCGGATCGTCGTGCATCGGTCGGAAAGGTCCCGCAGCCTCGGGCGCCGGCACACTTCACGAACCGGCAATCACTCCTTAGATATCCTCGCGGCCGCGCCGTGGCGAGCCTTGATGCTGCCCTCGTCGCGCGGCATGGGGTCGGTTATAAGAGCAGGCGGGGCTCGCAGGCCCCCTGGAGCATGGGCTTGAACGACACGCCGTCCGACCATCCCCCGCAGGAAACGCCCCGGGCGCCCGCCTCCGGCCAGCGCCCGCCCTCGGCGTTCCGCCGGCGGTTGCGCCATGTGCTGCTGGCCATCGATTCCTGGATCGATTCGTCGATCTATTCCGGCGGCGTGAATCTGCGCTCTGGCTGGGACAGCTTTGTCGCCTTCACCGAACGCTTCAATGTGCAGGGCCCAGCCCGCTACGCCATCTCGCTCGGCTCCGAGGCGATGACCTGGGGCGCGGTGGGCGCGGTGCTGATGCTGGCGCTGGCGGTGCCGGCCTTCCAGGAAACCTCGGACGACTGGCTCAAGCGCGCCGAGCTGTCCGTCACCTTCCTCGACCGCTACGGCAACACGATCGGCGAGCGCGGCATCCGCCACAACGACACGGTGCCGCTGGAAGAATTCCCCGATCACCTCATCAAGGCGGTGCTCGCCACCGAGGACCGGCGCTTCTACGAGCATTTCGGCATCGACATTCCCGGCACGTTCCGCGCCGTGCTCTCCAATGCGCGCGCCGGCGGCGTGGTGCAGGGCGGCTCCTCGCTGACCCAGCAGCTGGCCAAGAACCTGTTCCTGTCGAACGAGCGCACGCTGGAGCGCAAGATCAAGGAAGCCTTCCTGGCGCTGTGGCTGGAGTTCCACCTCACCAAGAACCAGATCCTCAAGCTCTATCTCGACCGCGCCTATATGGGCGGCGGCGCCTTCGGCGTGGACGCGGCGGCGCAGTATTACTTCGGCAAATCGGCGCGCGACGTGAACTTGGCCGAGGCGGCGATGCTCGCCGGCCTGTTCAAGGCGCCGTCGAAATTCGCCCCCCACATCAATCTGCCGGCGGCGCGCGGGCGCGCCAGCGTGGTGCTGGACAATCTTGTCGATGCCGGCTTCATGACCGAGGGCCAGGTGTTCGGCGCCCGCCGCAACCCGGCGACGCCCGTCGACCGCAAGCAGGACGACCTGCCGGAATATTACCTCGACTACGCCTTCGACCAGGTGAAGCAGATCGTCGAGACTCTGCCCAAGACCTATGCCGAGCGCTCCTTCATCGTCCGCACGGCACTCGATCCCAACATCCAGAAGGCGGCCGACACCGCCATCCGCGACAGCCTGCGCCAGTTCGGCAAGGACTATGGCGCCAAGCAGTCGGCCATGGTGGTGATGGAGCCGAACGGGGCGGTGCGGGCGATGGTCGGCGGGCGGGACTATGGCGAAAGCCAGTTCAACCGCGCCACCGACGCGCTGCGCCAGCCCGGTTCGTCCTTCAAGCCCTTCGTCTACACGGCGGCGCTGATGACGGGGAAGTACAAGCCCAGCACCATCGTCGTCGACGGGCCGATCTGCATCGGCAATTGGTGCCCGCAGAATTACGGCCGTTCCTATGCCGGCTCCATTACCCTCATCAACGCGCTCACCCGCTCGCTGAACACGGTGGCGGTGAAGCTCGCCGAAAATATCGGCCGCGGGCGCATCGTCGATCTCGCCCATTCCATGGGCCTCAAGACCGAACTCAAGGTCACGCGCGCCCTGCCGCTCGGCGCCGCCGAGGTGACGGTGGTGGACATGGCGACCGCCTATTCCGTCTTCGCCAATGGCGGCTATTCCGTCGACGCCCATGCCGTGGTCGAGATGCGCACGCCCAATGGCGATCCGGTCTGGAGCTTCGCCCAGAACGGCCCCGCGCCGAAGGAACTGATCCCGCCGGAGATCATCGCCATGATCAACCCGATGCTGAACAGCGTGGTGGAGAACGGCACCGGCCGGCGCGCCATGATCCCCGGCACCAAGGTCTCGGGCAAGACCGGCACCACCAATGCCTATCGCGACGCCTGGTTCGTCGGTTTCACCGGCAATTATGTCGGCGCCATCTGGTTCGGCAATGACGACTATCAGTCCACCCGCAAAATGACCGGCGGCTCGCTCCCGGCGATGACCTGGCAGAAGGTGATGGCCTTCGCCCATCAGGGTATCGAGCTCAAACCGACGCCCGGCCTCGGCAACCAGCCGGCGCCGGTGCTCGATGGCGCCGCGGCGCAGGCCTCCGCGCTGCAGATCGACGGCGTGCAGCGTCCGGTGACGCTGTCGCCCGCCTCGGCGGCGCGGCTGATGGACCTCTCGGCCCGTCTCGGCGAGGCGGCGGCCGCGCCCCCGCCCCGGCCGAGCGCCGCCGTCGCGCCCGGCACCAGCCTGGTGGGAAGCAACTGACCCGTCGCGATTGACCTTCCCGCCGCAAACGCCCATCCATGGGCGCCCCGCTCCACCGGAGAGCTTCCGCCTGTGCGCTCCCTGCTGTTCCTCCTGATCCTGGCCATCGGTGCCGTCGTCGGGCTCGGCCTGACCTGGGTTACCACGGTCAATGGCTATGGGCCGGGGCTGGTGCGCTCGGGCCCCTGGGAGACCTGGCCGCGCGCCGGCACCGAGACCGCCGACCCCTACGCCCGCGCCGCCCTCGCCCGCGCCGGCGAGTTGCCGCTGGAACTGGCGGACGGCATCGCCTTTGTCGCCGCCACCGATTCCGCTGGCCGCGCGCTCGACGGGCGCTGCGATATCCGCATCTCGGGCAGCCTGCCGCAGGCGCGGTTCTGGACTCTCACGCTCACCGACGCGCAGGGAAGGCTGATCGACAATGCCGCCGAGCGCAGCGGCTTCACCAGCGCGGAAGTGGTGTGGAACCGCGACGGCACGCTCGATGTGGTGCTCGGGCCACGGGCGCGCGCCGGCAACTGGCTTCCCACCGGCGCCCGCGACCGCGTCACCCTCGCCTTCCGCCTCTACGACACAGCGGTGGGCCTCGCCAACCGCACCAGCGACGCTCCCGAAATGCCCCGCATCGTCACCGAGCACTGCCCCTGGGAGCGCAGCTCATGAGCCCGCGCCGATGAGCCGTTTCATTCTCGCCGCCCTGGCCGGCCTCGTGCTCGGCCTCATCGTGCATCTCGGCGCCGTGCTGGTGCTGCCCTATCTCGCCGAGCGCGACGCCTATGCCCGGCTGGCGGCGATCGCGGGGCCGAATGAGGTGGTGCCGATCGAGGATCCCTCCGATCTCGGCGCGGTGCTGCCATCCACCGACCCCGCCTTCATCTCGGCGGTCTGCCTTTATGATCTCGCCGGGGGACCGCTGAAAGTACAGGTGCCGACCACGGAGGACTACACCTCGGTGTCGTTCTACACCCGCCACGGCCTGCCCTTTTACGCCATCAATGACCGCTCGGCGGGCCGTTCCATCATCGAGCTGAATCTGATGAACGCCAAGCAGCGCGCGGCGCTGCCGGAAGACGACGAAGTGACCGCCGCCGACCGGCTGATCGTCGAATCGCCGAGCGAAGAGGGCATCGTGCTGATCCGGGCAATGGTGCGCGAGCGCAGCGCCCGCGATGAGGTGCGCGCGCGCATGCAGCTGGCCAATTGCGCGCCAGCGGCCTGAAGCGGGTGGCTTCAGCGCTTCTCGCCGGCGGCGGTGACGGCCGTCTGCGCGGGCGGCCGGACATATTGCACCACGGGAAGAATGATCACCTTGGCCGGGGTGTCGGAAGGCGGTCTCGCCCCCACCGGTCCGCCCTGCGCCTGCACTGTCGGAAACGGCACTAAGGCACCCATCGCGCCCTCCCCTGTCCCGCCAAACGGCATGGGCCCAGTACGGAACAAGCATGGTTAACGGCTTTCTAACGTTCGCGGGCTAATTTGGTTTCGCGCCGCCGTTCGGGCGGCGCGACGTGCCACATACGAGCTGTCCGCCTGCCATGCCCTCTCCTTCCGGTTCCGGCCCCACACCTGCGCACGACACGGCGCGCCGCCCGTTCCAGGACACGCGGCCGGCGATGTTGCGGCTGCTGGTGCGCGAATTCCTGCGGCAGCCCGTGCCCGGCGAAGCGGCGGAAGCCCGCTTCACCACCCTCGCCATCCGCCTGATCGACGGCGTCGATCTCGCGGTGGCGGCGCGCCATTTGCGCGAACTCGCTGCCCATCCCGCGCTGCCGCGCGCGCTCGCCCGCCACCTCGCGGCCGGGCCGCTGTCGCTGGCCGGGCCGATCCTGCGCCTGTCGCCGGTGCTGGGGGAAAAGGACCTCAGCGAACTGGCCGAGCAGCTCGGCCCCGCCCATCTCGCCGCCATGGCCGCGCGGCGCGAAGTGACGCCGGCCCTCGCCAAGCGCCTCGCCGAGCTGACCCATCGCCGCAGCCACGTCTCCGGTTCTGAGGGCGCCCCCGAAGCCGCGGCGGCGGAAATGCCCACCCCCTTGGCCGAGGAACGCCCCGCTATGCCCCCACAGGCCGCGCCGGCGGAAGCGCCCGCCACGGAGCCGGCCCCGCTGCCGGTGCCGGAGTTCTTCCTCGCCGGGCCGGAGGAGCGCGCCAGCCTCATCGCCCGTCTCGTCACCCTGCCGCCGCTGGCCCTGTCCGAACGGCCGGCGCCGGCGGCGGCCGGCTTCATCGACGAGTTGCTCGACGCTGCCAAGGCCAAGGATGCGCGCGCCCTCGCGTCGCTCATGGAGCGCGCGCTCCATGTCACGCCGGAGAATGCCGCGCGCATCATCGCCGACGAGACCGGGCAGGCGCTGGCGGTAGTGGCGCGCGCTCTCGGCCTGTCCTTCGCCATCCTCTCGCGCGTGCTGTTCCGGCTGCACCCGGTGGCCGGCCGCTCGGCCGGCGAGATGGCGCGGCTAGCGGAAATGTTCGACGAGCTGCCTCTCGCCAGCGCCCAGCATCTCGTCGCCTCCTGGCGCCCCGGCAGGCGCCCGCTACGCGAGAGGTCGGAAGAGGCGCCGTCCATGCGCAGCTTCAACGCGCCTTACGCCGTGGCGGCGGCCACCGCCTCGACCGAAAGCCGCCAGCGCAAGAGTTGAACGGCTCAGTCAGCAGCCAGATCGAGGAAGCAGCGCCCGGCGCGGTCCTCGATCTCCACCAGCCATAAATCCGAATCATAGCGCGCCTCGCGCGCCATCCGCGCCTCGGCCTCGCTCTCGGGGCTGCCGGGCGGCACGAGCGGGGTGAAAAGCCGCACGCCCTCCTCGGACGGCGCGGCGTCGAGCGAGGGCAGCGCCGGGCCGTAGAGCGCGGCCTTGCCGTCCTGCGTCGCGACGATGACGAAAACAGCGCCCGCCTCTTCCGCCCCGCGCCGGCGCACGGCGGCGAAGGCGCCGGCCCCATTGGCCCGGCGCAGCAGGGCGGACACGAAGATCCCGCTTTTCAGCCGCATGGCGCCTTACCGGATGGTGAAGCCGGAGACGGCGGTCAGTTCGCGGATCACCCGGTCGGACATCTGGCCCGTCACCGGCAGGCGGCGATCGCGCTCGAAGCGCTGGATCGCCTCCTCGGTGGCGGCGCCGAAAATGCCGTCAATGCGGATCGGGCCGTAGCCAAGACGCGCCAGCGCCTTCTGAATGTCCATCACGCGCGGCGATACCGGCACGTCGCCCGGCGGCAGCAGGTCGGCGGGGGATGCGGCTGCCTTCTCCGCCACCGGCGCCGCGGGGGCGGCGGCCGGTGCGGCGCGCGGGGCGGCCGGCTTGGCCGGAGGCACCGGCGTCGCCACCGGGGCGGACGCGGCGTCAAGCGGCAACGGCGTGGCGGGAGCGGCGACGGAGGTGGCGGGCGGCGCGGCCGGTGTCACGGCCGGCGAGGTCGAGGTCGCGCGCGGCGTGTTGACCTGTCGGATATCGGGCGCGGCGGGCGCGGCGCTTCGCGCGGCCGTGCCCGGCCGGCCCTGCTGCAGCGCCAGCGCGTTGAACAGCACGGCGGCACTGGCACCGGCGGCAAGAACGAGCATGAACAGGTCGGAACGCCGCCGCCCCTGCCGGTAGGGGCGCCCCGCGACGCGCTCGCCGTGGAGGTCGATATCGTCCACCAGAAGATCGCTGGCATAGGAACGGGGCATGGAACCGTGATCGTGAGAACCGAATCGAAGGACACGCGGCGCTGTCGGCAGACAGTGCCATGCGGGGCTTAAGCGAACCCTAAAAGCCCGCCACGTGCTTAACATCGGCTTTCCACGAAGCCGCAATTTCGCGGTTTTTCGACACAGCTTGGGCAACCCGGAGCCTTTATCCTCCCGCACGAGACTCCCGCGAGACCGCCCATGTTTTTTCTGCTGCGCATCGGTTTCTGGCTCACCGTCGTTTTCCTGCTGCTGCCCGCCGTGGTCGGCGGGCCGTCCTCGCACACGCCGGCCAATGGACCGGCGGCAAGTGGCGCGGCGACCACGGGTGACCCGAAGGTCAACGCCTTCGACGCGCTCTCGGCGGCCAGCGCGGCGGCGGCGGATGCCGGCGGCTTCTGCGCCCGCCAGCCGCAGGCCTGCGCCATCGGCGCCAGCCTGATCGAGCTGATCGGCGAGCGGGCCGAGGCCGGCGCCCGCTTTGCCCTGAGCTATCTGTCCGACCAGATCGTGGAGGAGAAGCGCAAGGCGGCGGCCCGCGCCAATGGCGGACGGGCCGGCGATACGCTGACAACCCACGATCTCAGCCCCGCCTGGCAGGGCCCGCGTCCCCCGGCCGGCATGGCCCCGGCGGAGCGGACCGGCGCCGCCAGCCCGGCCCCAGGGGCGCCCCCGCCGAGCGCGGCCCCCGCCGCCCCTGCGGCATCTGGCGGGACATCCGGCGGGGTGCCGCTGCCGCCGAAACGCCCCGCCTGAGCGGCAAAGAGGTCCCGTGCGCATTGCGCTCGGCCGCCCCGCGCTCCTATATGCGGCCGGAGAGGCGCGTGATGACATCCAAGATCGACAGCATCATCGAGGACTTCGAGCTCCTCGATAATTGGGACGACCGCTACCGCTACCTCATCGAGCTGGGGCGCGCTCTGCCGCCCTTTCCGGAGGAACAGCGCAGCGACACGTTCAAGGTTCAGGGCTGTGCCAGCCAGGTGTGGCTGGTGAGCGAGCCCGCCGGCGGCGCGGACGATCTCCGCCTCGCCTTTCACGGCGATTCCGATGCCCATATCGTGCGCGGCCTCGTCGCCATCCTGCTCGCCTTCTATTCGGACCGCACGGCCCGCGACATTCTCGCGGCGGACCCCGGTGCCGTGTTCGCGCGCATCGGCCTCAAGGAGCATCTGACGCCCCAGCGCTCCAACGGGCTGCGCTCCATGGTCGAACGAATCCGCGCCGACGCCCGCGCGGCGCTGGAAGGCGCGGTCGCCTAATCCTTGCCGGCCGGTGGCTCCGGTGCCTTCCAGGCGCGGGTGCGGGCGCGCGCCGGCCCCTGCGCCGCCGCGCTGAGCCCATAGTGCCGGGCCAGCCGGTCGAGCCCCAGCGCCAGCACCACTTTGGCGGTCCGCGCCGGCCATAGGCGTTCTTGTTCCACCTGTTCCAGACCTTTCAGGAAGCAGCAGACATCGACCAGCAGGCCGGCGAATTCCGGCCCCACCGCCTCCATCGCCCGTCCCACGCGCTGGCGGGCGGCGAGCATGGCCTCGGAGGCGTTGAGCCCGGCGCCACCGCCGGCGCGGTCAGTGCGCGTCACCGCGTCCCAATTGGCGGTGAGGCGCGGCGCCATGCCGGCACGGGTGAAGTCGGCGCGCAGCCGCTCCCCGGCAATGAGCTGGACCGGCGCGATGAAGCTGCGGCCGTCGCGCCCGCGCCGCCGCGCCAGCCAGCCGAGCGGGCTTTCGTCGAGATCGACGGCGACGGCGCGGCGTACGCCCTCAATCTCCACCTCGATATGGTCGATATGACGCTCAGCCATGGGCGCCTCCCGCCGGTTGCGCGCCGGCGCTGGCCGGGGACGACAGGCGGCGCGCATCCTCTTCCAGCGCTGCGACCCAGCGGTCCCAGCCGGCGCTCTCGCGCCGCTCCTCGATGCGGCGGCAGGCATGGGCGACGGTGGAGCGGTGCCGGCCGAAGCCGGACGCCACGCGACTCATCGACAGGCCGAGCCCGACATGGGCGAGATACATGGCCAGCGCGCGAGCGGAGGCGCAGCGACGATCCAGCCGGCGCGGATGCAGCACGAGCGGCAGCGGAATGGCGGTGGCATCCGCAGCGAGCCGGGCCGCGAGCAGGCACGGCTCGGCGGTCGGCCGCAGGGATGGCGGGGAGGCAGGGGGCACAGGCATGGTTCATCTCCGATAAAGGAATTAAAGCCTATTATCGGACTCGCTGCCTGACAAGAACAAAAGATGAACACAGCGACAGCGACACGCCGTGAAACCTCGGTTATGCACGCATGATCCCGGCGGAAGGTAATAGGATTCTTATCCGCACTCTTCCGCCGCCGGCCATACTCGCCCTGGTAGAGCGAGGTTCACCATGCGATCGCAACCGTCCCAGCCCCTTGAATCGAACCGCCCCGCCGCTGGCCGCCGCATCCGCGCCGTGCGCAGCGAGGAGCGCGACGTCGTCATCGCCCGCCGGGCTGCCGCGCTGGGGCCCTTTATCGGGCGTGCCACCGAGGAATGCCGCACGGTGCTGCGGCGCCTGCTGCGCGCCGAGCGCCGCGCCGCTGGCTCGGGCCTCGGCTATGATGCCGCCCGCCACGCCGCCTTGGCGCGGTTGCTCGCGGAGCTGGAGACGCCGCCCCGCCCCACCGCCGTCGCCCGCAACGAAAAAGGCCGCCACCCGGAGTGACGGCCTTTCGCTTCGATTCGGACTCGGACGGCGGGGGTCAGCCCGCCGTGCTACGCCGGCGCTGCTGGCCGAGGCCCATTTCCTTCGCCAGCGCCGAACGGGCGGCGGCGTAATTGGGTGCAACCATGGGGTAGTCGGCCGGCAGGCCCCACTTCTCGCGATACGCCTCGGGGGTGAGGTTGTACTGCGTGCGCAGATGCCGCTTGAGCGACTTGAACTTCTTGCCGTCCTCCAGACACACGATGTAATCGGGCATCACGGACTTCTTCGGCGGCACGGCGGGCTTCAGCGGCTCAACCACCGTCTCCACCTCGCCCTTGTTCACGCGCTGCAGAGCGCCGTGCACTTCCGCAAGGAGGGTGACAAGTTCATTGGCCGAGACCGCATTATTGCTCACATACGCCGAGACGATATCGGCGGCGAGTTCGATATAGCTGTCGGCGTCGTTGATATCGCTCATGATACATTCTTCAATACAAGTTGCAGAATTCTCGTGCAGTCCCCGATCGCAGCGCACCGACGATAGTTGTACGTCAAAATACGTCATTTTTTGACGTATTCGCGCGAAAGGCAACCACAAGGACACAGATAAACTTGAAAACGCTCGCCGACAAGGTTTTTCGAGCAGCCGGGGCGCAATGCCGCGTGCAATAAGGAACACCACGGAGGCTGTCACCCGCCTGTCGCAAGCTCAGCCAAAGCGTAAGCGCGTGGCGACGCGCCCACCCCGCCGGCGTTCGGGCGGGCAAAACTTCGTGAACGGCGAGAACACTTGCCGCTGCTCGCCACAGCGATTATCTCATCGGAAAACCTCAAGGATTTTCCCATGGACCAGATCTCTCGCCGTCCCCGCGTGGTGAAGTCGGACGCGGAGTGGCGTGCCCAGCTCACGCCGGAGCAGTATCGCGTCACGCGCGGCCACGGCACCGAGTGCGCTTTCAGCGGCCCGCACCTCTCCCAGAAGGAGCCGGGCCTCTACCGCTGCGTGTGCTGCGAGGCGCCACTGTTCCGCTCCAACGCCAAGTTCGAATCGGACACGGGCTGGCCGAGCTTCTTCCAGCCGGTCGATGCCGAAGCGGTCAGCGCCTATCACGACCATTCCTATGGCATGCACCGGGTCGAGGTGCGCTGCGCCAGCTGCGACGCCCATCTCGGCCACGTGTTCCCCGACGGCCCACCCCCGACCCGCCAGCGCTTCTGCATCAACGGTGTCGCCCTTGCCTTCGAGGCCGACGACACGGCGAGCGAGGGAACGCAGGCGTGAACACCGACACCGCCGCACGGCCCGCTTCCACCCACGCGCCGCTGGTCCGCTCCTTCCACGGGCAGACGCTGAGCGATCCCTATGCCTGGCTCCGGGCCGAGAACTGGCGCGAGGTGATGCGCGACCCCGCTCTGCTCGCCCCCGACATTCGCGAGTGGCTGGAGGCCGAGAACGCCGCCGCCGAGGCGTGGCTCGCACCCCATGCCGAGCTGCGGCGCCAGCTGGTGGCGGAAATGCGCGGCCGCATCAAGGAGGACGACGCCTCGGTGCCGTCCACCGATGGTCCCTTCGCCTATTTCACCCGCTTCCGCGAGGGCGGCCAGCATCCGCTCATCTGCCGCCGCCCGGCCGGCGCCATTGCCGGGGAAACCGTGCTGCTCGACGGCGACGCGCTGGCGGAAGGCAAGGCCTATTTCCAGTTTGGTGATGCGCGCCAGTCGCCCGACCACCGCCTCTATGCCTGGACCGCCGACGAGGCGGGCTCGGAATATTACACGCTGCGCATCCGCGACATCGACGCCGGCACCGACCTGCCCGATCTTGTCGCCGAGACCACCGGCGACGTGCTGTGGAGCGCGGATGGCGCCTATCTCTTCTATATCCGCCGCGACGCCGAGCATCGCCCGAGCTTCGTCTACCGCCACCGGCTCGGCACCGACCCTGCCGAAGACGTGCTGGTCTATGAGGAACCGGACAAGGGCTTCTTCGTCTCGCTCGGCCACACCCAGTCGCGCCGCTTCGGCCTCATTTCCTGCGGCGACCACGACACCAGCGAAGTCTGGCTCCTCGACCTCGACGCCCCGCTTGAGGCCCCCGTCCTTGTCGAGCCGCGCGAAGCCGGCCTGCGCTATGGGGTCGAGCACCATCCCGCGCTCGATGGGGTCGAGAGCCTGATCATCGAGACCAATGCCGACGGCGCCGAGGATTTCAAGATCGTCGCCGCGCCGCTCGGCACGCCCGGCCGCGCCCACTGGCGCGATCTGGTGCCGCACAAGCCCGGCCGCCTGCTGCTGTCGGTGTGCGTGCTGCGCGGCCATCTCATCCGGCTGGAGCGGGAGGACGGGCTGCCGCGCCTCGTCATCCGCGCGCTGGCGGACGGCGCCGAACATGCCGTCGCCTTCGCCGAGGAGGCCTATTCGCTCGGCTTCGATCCCGGCTTCGGCTTCGACAAGACCGAAATCCGCTTCACCTATTCCTCCATGACCACCCCTTCCGAGGTGTGGGATTACGATGTGGCGACCCACGCCCGCTTGCTGCGCAAGCGCCAGGAGGTGCCCTCCGGCCACGATCCCAAGCGCTATGTCACAAGGCGGCTGATGGCGCCGGCGGCGGATGGCGAGCTTGTGCCGGTGTCGCTGCTCTACGCCGCCGACACGCCGCTCGACGGCAGCGCCCCGTGCCTGCTCTATGGCTATGGCGCTTACGGCGTCTCCATGCCCGCCAGCTTCTCCGTCTCGCGGCTGTCGCTGGTGGATCGCGGCTTCGTCTTCGCCATCGCCCATATACGGGGCGGCACGGAGAAGGGCTGGCGCTGGTACCGCGAGGGCAAGCTGGCGAAGAAGACCAACAGCTTCACCGATTTCATCGCCGCCGGCGAACACCTGGTCGCCGAGAAGATCGTGGCGCCCGACCGCATCGTCGCCCATGGCGGCTCGGCCGGCGGCATGCTGATGGGGGCGGTGGCGAATAGGCGGCCGGACCTGTTCGCCGGCATCGTGGCCGAGGTGCCTTTCGTCGACGTGCTCAACACCATGCTCGACGACACCCTGCCGCTCACCCCGCCGGAATGGCCGGAATGGGGCAACCCGATCACGGATGCCGAGGCTTTCGCCACCATCCGCGCCTATTCGCCCTATGACAATGTGACGGCGCAGGACTACCCCGCCCTGTTCGCCCTGGCCGGCCTCACCGACCCGCGCGTGACCTATTGGGAACCGGCGAAATGGGTGGCGAAGCTGCGGGCGACCAAGACCGACCGGCGCCCGCTGCTGCTGCGCACCAATATGGAAGCCGGCCATGGCGGCGCCGCCGGCCGCTTCGACCGGCTGGAGGAAACGGCGATGATCTACGCCTTCGCCCTGGCTACCGCCGGGCGCTGACGCGGTCCTCGATAGCGGAAATAGAAAGGGCGCCCGCGGGCGCCCTTTGCGCATTCAAGACGCTGCGGCGGCTTACTCGCGGGCGATGCTGCCGGACACGTGGTCGCGCAGATCCTGCAGCGAGGCGAAACGCAGCACGCCATCCGGCAGGTCCGCCTCGATCGAACCGTCGGAATAAAGCGTGTAGCTCATGCCGCCGATCGTGCCGGATTTCAGCACGGTGACGGAAGGCTCCGTCGGCGCGGGCTCCTCGGTGAGCAGATCCGTGTCGCTGAGGAAGGCAGGCGGCGCCGCTGCCGGCTCGGCGGGGAAAGCCTCAGGCGCGGGTGCGGGCAAGGGCTCCTCGATGGCGGGAGCGGGCGACGGACGCTCCGGTACCGGCGCCGCGCCGGCCGAGCCGCGCAGGAAGCCCGGAAGTTCGCGGCGCGGTTCCGCCGGCGCAGACTCCGGCGCTTCCGGCTCGGAACGGTGAGGCTCGGACCGATGAGGTTCGGAACGGTGAAGCTCCGCCCGAACGGGCTCGATGCGCGGCTCGGTCCGCAGGGGCTCCGGGCGAACCGGCGTGGAACGCGCAGCCTCGACGCGTGGCGTCTCGACCCGAACCGGCTCATGCGCGGCCGGCTCGTGGCGGGGAGGCTCGTGGCGGGCAGGTTCATGGCGAACCGGCTCGGCATGGAAGGGTTCCGGACGTGCGGCGGCGGTCAGCGGCGAGCGGAAGGGCGGCAGGGGCTCGGCCTCGCGCTCGAATTCCGGCTCGCGCGGCGGCGCCAGGGCCGGCTCGGGCGCATAATCCGGCTCCGGCACGAACGCCGGCTCTTCCGCGCGCGGTGGTGCGGTCGGACGCTTGCGGCCGAACCAGGCCGGCGGCGCGGGGGTCTCGTCGAGCGGCGCGAGATCCTCCGGCGCCCGCACGGGCGTCACCTCATCAAAGGCCGGCGCGGGCGGGGCGATTGCCTCCGCGGCGAATGCGACGGCCGCCGTCTCGACCGCGACGGCCGGGTGCTCGTCTTCGAGCGCCTCGAAATGCACCGCCCCTTCCAGCTTGTTGGCGATGTCGATCAAGATCCGCAGAATGAAGCCGAGGGCGACCATCAGAAGACCGCCGACAAAAACCGAGCTGCCGACCATCATCAGGCCCGCGCCGGAAGTCGTCTCTGCCGAACCGAACCCGATTAGGCCGAAGACGAGGCCGAGCACGGACAGAGCCGCGCCGATTCCGATGACTGCTGCACCCATGAAGAAACTCCGCCGGACCGATTCGCCGTCGGCCCTTCTTGTACGAGACCTTACGTCCAGTACAGCTTTAACGAAAGCCGGGAGCACACTTGTCCGCCGCTACGGCGTCGCGGTGCTTCGACGGGGAAGAATTCGGCCGCGCGCGATGCTTTTGGTTGTCGCCCGCCCTGCGGCGCCCTATCTAGTCGGTGCCGATCTTTCACGGTGCCTGCGCACCCGCAAGGGGCGCCGAGGCGGCGCGGCCGGATTTCATTTCTGCGGAGACAGATTCCATGTCCTTCACGCTTCCCGAGCTTCCCTACTCCTACGACGCCCTCGCCCCCTATATGTCGCGCGAGACGCTCGAATATCACCACGACAAGCACCACCTCGCCTATGTGAACAACGGCAACAACCTGCTGAAGGGCACCGAGTGGGAAGGCAAGTCGCTGGAAGAGATCGTCAAGGGCTCCTTCGGCAAGAATGCCGGCCTGTTCAACAATGCCGGCCAGCACTTCAACCACTTGCACTTCTGGAACTGGATGAAGCCGAATGGCGGCGGCGCGATCCCCGGCGAGCTTGAGAAGAAGATCGTCGAGGACCTCGGTTCGGTCGACAAGATGAAGGAAGACTTCATCCAGGCCGGCGTGACCCAGTTCGGCTCGGGCTGGAACTGGCTGGCGGTCAAGGACGGCAAGATCGTCGTGATGAAGACCGCCAATGGCGAGAGCCCGCTGGTCCACGGCGCCACCCCGATCCTCGGCTGCGACGTGTGGGAGCACTCCTACTACATCGACTATCGCAACCGCCGCCCCGACTATCTCAAGGCGTTCGTCGAGAACCTGGTGAACTGGGACTACGTCGCCGAGCTGTATTCCAAGGCCGTCTGAGCGGTCCTCACCTCGAAATCGGGCGCCGTCGCGGGTCGACGGCGCCCTTTTTCATGGCTTGGCGCCGCTCACTGGCCGAAGGGAATTTCCGTGCGTGGGCCCGCCGGACGCGCCTTGGGCGGCCAGCCCTTCACGCAATAGTCGTTCCAGAAATTGAACTGCCAGGCCGAACGCCACTGGTACAGCCAGTTGTCGCATTCCGCCTTGGTGCGGAAGCAGCCATCGACCGTGCGGCCCTCGATGAAGTCGAAATTCCACGGCGCCTGCCGACGGCCGGTGAAATGGCCGTACCAGAGCTGCGCCGCGGGGGTCGAGGCCGCCATCTTGCGGCAGTCGCCGCCGGGAAAGGTCCCGGTGAATTCATAGGCCGCCGCCGGCCCGCCGGCCGCCCCCAACGTCAGCCCGGCGACGACCGCGACCGAGGCAATCCATTTCCCGCTCATGGCACTTTCCTCCCGGCCGCAGACGATCGCGGCCCGCTTCTCATCATTCTATGCCCCCGCCGGTCCACGGGAAGGGGCTACAGCCAGCGGATCGTGCGCAGCCACGCCACCAGACCGACGCCGAGGCCGGCGGCCAGCACGGTCACGGCCCAGAAGCCGTTGGGGTCCTGCGCGCCGGGAATGCCTTCCACATTCATGCCCATCAGGCCGGTGATCAGCGTCAGCGGCGCGAAGATCACCGTCACCGCCGCCAGCACCAGCATGGAACGGTTCATCTGCTCGGCCCGCCGTTCCACCATCTGGTCGTAGATGACGGCGGCACGGTCGCGCACCGAATCCAGCTCCTCGGCGAAGCGCGTCACCCGGTCGGCGGCCTCGCGCAGCCGGTTGCGGTCGCGCGGCGAGAGCCATTCGGCGTCTTCCAGCGAGAAATGGTTCAGCGCCTCGCGTTGCGGGGCGATGTAGCGGCGCAGGATGATGGCGACGCGCCGCACCTCGGAGACCTTGGGGCTGAGATTGGAGAGCGTCGCGCTCAGCACCTGCTCTTCCAGCTCGTCCGCCTGCTCGGCCAGCGCGGTGATCACCGTGTCCATGCGGTCGACGAGGCGCATGGAGAGATCGGCGACGAACTCGCCCGGGGTGCGCGGAGCCCGCCCGCGCTGGATGGCGTCCTCGAAATCGCCCACCGCCGACAGCGCCCGCCGCCGCACCGAGACGATGCGGTGAGGCTCCACCCAGAAGCGGATCGAGTGCATCTCATCCGGCAGTGAGTAGGGCATCAGGTTGATGCCGCGCAGGTTGAGGAAGGCGCCATTGTCGAACAGGGCGCAGCGCGGCCGCGTTTCCGCCGCCACCAGGGATTCGACGATGGAGGGATCGACGCCGCTGTGCAGGTCGAGCCAGGTGCTGCGGCCGTGGCGATGCTCCAGAAGCTGGAGATTGATCCACTGGAAGCGTTCGCCGGACGGAACGCCCTGCGCGATCTCCTCCCAGCCGATGCGCCGCGCGCCGCCATTGCCGTCGAAGGTCCAGGCGGAAACGAGGCCTTCCTTGTCGTAATCGGGCAATGCTGGCTCCTGCGTTTCCCGAATGAATGGCAGATGAACGCCCGCAGTGGAATGCGTTCAGTTTGATGAACCTATTGCAACAGCGGGTTCAGCTTGGGTTCGGCCGACACTGGCTAGGGTGTGTTCATCAAGGGCCGAACCGGCCCGCTGAGCACCCGAGGATACCGCCATGACCGGCATCACCAAGACTGGCATCACCAAGACAAGCAAGCTCGTTGCCCTCGCCCTCGCCGGCACCACCCTCCTCGCCACCGTTCCCGCCGCCGCCGATGGCTGGCGCGGCCCGGGCTGGGGTGGCCACGGCCATGGCGGCCATGGCTGGGGCCGTCCGGGTCCCGGCTGGCGCGGTCCCGGCTGGGGTGCGCCCGGCTATTACTATGGCCCGCGCCGCAACAATAACGGTGCCGCCATTGCCGCCGGCATCATCGGTGGCCTTGCCGTCGGCGCCATCGCGGCCGGCGCCGCCAACAACTATTACCGCCCGAGCTGCTGGACCGAGACCCGCACGCTCTACAACAGCTGGGGCCAGCCCTATTACCGCGATGTCGAGGTCTGCCGCTGAGCGGCGCCCTCTCTTCCCAAGGCGCGACGGACGAGCGGGCGGCGGAGCGATCCGCCGCCTTTCGCGTGTTCTGGCCCTGCGGTCAGTCAGTCGCTCGCCGGCTGCGGCTCGACCTTGACGATGCCGCTGCGGTCGAGCCCGGCAAGCGCCGCAGCCACCGACGCGCCGCCGACCTTCAGCTCCGGCGCCAGTTCGCTGAGCGGGATCAGCGCGAAGGCCCGCTCCATCATGCGCGGATGCGGAATTTCGAGGTCGGGCTCGGCGATCACCTCGTCGCCATAGAGCAAGATGTCGATGTCGATCTTGCGCGGGCCGAAGCGCACCTCGCGCGTGCGGTCGCGCCCGAAGGCGTGCTCGACACCGAGCAGCAGGTTGAGCAGCTCGCGCGCGGAAAGCTCTGTCTCCACCGCCACCACCATGTTGAGATAAGGCCCCTGCGGCACCGGCCCCCAGGGCGGGGTCTCGTAGAGCGAGGAGCGGGCGATGATCTTCAACCCCGCGCGGGCGATGAGCCCGACCGCCTTCGCCATGGTGCCGGCGCGGTCGCCGAGATTGGAGCCGAGGCAGAGATAGGCAACCGCCTTCTCCACCTTGCGCGGCCGGCGGACGAAAAAATCGGGCGTCGGTTTAGCGGGCATGGAGGATCGCCTCCGTCACCCGCGCCGCCTGCACATGCGCGGCCACGTCATGCACGCGGATGATGGCGCAGCCAGCGCGGATGCCAAGCACATTGGAGGCGATGGTCCCCGGCAGGCGCTCGGCCGGCGTGGTTTCGATCACCTTGCCGATCAGCGACTTGCGCGAGGTGCCGAGCAGCAGCGGAAAGCCGAGCCGGCCGAACGTCTCCAGCGAGGCGAGCGCCTTCAGGTTCTGCTCGAAGGTCTTGCCGAAGCCGATGCCGGGATCGAGGGCGATGCGGTCCGGGCGGATGCCGGCGCGTGCCGCCCGCTCCAGCGCCTGTTCGAAAAAGCCGAGAATGTCGGCGACGATGTCGACTTCCGGGTCGACAGTGGCGCGGTTGTGCATCGCCACCACGCCGGCATCATAGGCGGCGGCGACACGGGCCATGTCCGGGTCGCCCATCAGTCCCCAAATGTCGTTGAGAAGGCTGGCGCCGGCCTTCAGCGCCGCTTCGGCGACCGCCGCCTTCTGCGTGTCGATGGAGAGCGGCACCGGCAGGCCGGCCAGCGCCTCAACCGCCGGCAGCACGCGGCGCAGCTCTTCCTCCGCCTGCACCGGCGTATGGCCGGGACGGGTCGATTCCCCGCCAATGTCGAGAATATCCGCTCCCTCCGCCACCAGCCGGCGGGCATTGGCCACCGCGTCGTCGAGCGCCGCGCTGCGCCCGCCATCGGAGAAGGAATCGGGGGTCACATTGAGGATACCCATCACCAGCGTGCGGCCGGCATAGTCCAGCCGGCGGCCGCGCGCATCGAGCAGGCGTTGGGTGGGCGGAACAAGAGCGGCCATGGCATCCCAAGGGTTGGCGTTTGGCTTTCACATCGCGCGAGCGGGCCGCGAAGGCAAGCGCCGACGCGGCAGGGTCGCCTCATTCGCGCGCGCCGAGCTTTCGCCCGGCTTGCCGAACCGCCCCCGGCTGCGCTCTAAAGGAGGGGACGCGAGCGTGCGCAGGAGGCAGCCATGTCCGGTGACACCGAGGGCCAGATCTTCGTCGGGCGAAGCTCGACCGGCGGAACGGGCCGCAAGGCCGAATATCTCGCGCTGAAGCTCGCCAACCGCCACGGCCTCGCCACCGGCGCCACCGGCACCGGCAAGACGGTAACGCTGCAGACGCTGGCGGAGGGCTTTTCCCGCGCCGGCGTCCCGGTCTTCGCCGCCGACATCAAGGGCGACCTCTCCGGCATCGGCATGCCCGGCGAGGGGCAGGACTGGATCGTCAAGCGCTGCGCCGAAATCGGCATCGACTATGTGCCGGACGAATTTCCCGTCCTCTTCTGGGACCTGTTCGGCGAGCAGGGCCACCCGGTCCGCGCCACGGTCTCGGAAATGGGGCCGCTGCTGCTGGCGCGGCTGCTGGACCTCAACGAGGTGCAGGAAGGCGTGCTGAACGTCGTGTTCCGCATCGCTGACGAGCAGGGCCTGCTGCTGCTCGACCTCAAGGATCTGCGGGCGATGCTGGCCTTCGTCGCGGAGAATGCGGGCAAGCTCACCACCACCTATGGCAATGTCTCGCCCGCCACCGTCGGCGCCATCCAGCGGGCGCTGCTGGTGCTGGAAAATCAGGGCGCCGACAAATTCTTCGGCGAGCCGGCGCTGAAGATCACCGATCTGATGCGGGTCGAGCCGCGCTCGGGCTACGGCACCATCTCGCTGCTCGCCGCCGACAAGCTGATGGCCTCGCCCCGGCTCTACGCCTCCTTCCTTTTGTGGCTGCTGTCCGAACTGTTCGAGGAGCTGCCCGAGATCGGCGATCCCGAAAAGCCGCGCGTGGTGTTCTTCTTCGATGAAGCGCATCTTCTGTTCGACGGAGCGCCCAAGGCGCTGCTGCAGAAGGTGGAGCAGGTGGTGCGGCTCATCCGCTCCAAGGGGGTGGGCGTGTATTTCGTCACCCAGAACCCGCTCGACATCCCCGACAGCGTGCTCGCCCAGCTCGGCAACCGGGTGCAGCACGCGCTGCGCGCCTTCACCCCGCGCGACCAGAAGGCGGTGAAGGCGGCGGCCGACACCTTTCGCCCCAACCCGACGCTGAACACCGCCGAGGTCATCACCCAGCTTGGCAAGGGCGAGGCGCTGGTCTCGATGCTGGAGGGCAATGGCACCCCGTCCATGGTCGAGCGCACGCTCATCGCCCCGCCCGCCGCCCGCGTCGGGCCCATCACCCCGGAACTTCGCAAGGTCGCGATGGCGCAAAGCCCGGTGCGCCACGCCTATGACGAAACGCTCGACCGTGAATCCGCCTATGAAATCCTCGCCAAGCGCGCCGAGCAGGCCACCGCGCCCGAAGCCACGCCGGCCGAGGCGGAGGCGCAGAGCGGCGGCTGGCTGGCGGACACGCTTGGCGGCCTGTTCCGGCGCGGCCCGCGCGGCGGCATGAGCATGGGCGAGCGGGTGGTCAACCAGGTGACGCGGCAGGTCACCAATGAAGTGACCAAGGCCATTCTGCGCAACGTGCTCGGCGGCGCCCGCCGGCGGTAGACAGCAATGAGACCCTCATGGCCGGGCTTGACCCGGCCACCCAGTCCTTGACGGAGGCGCAAGGTGTCTGGGTCCCCGGGTCAAGCCCGGAGATGAGGCGGAAAGGCCTCTTTGAAACGACAAGGACTCCCGGCCATGGCCGCTCATTCCAGGACAGACCTCGACCGCGTGCTCGCGGCCGTCGATGCCGATCTCGATGCATCGCTCGCGCGTCTGTTCGACTTCCTGCGCATCCCCTCCATTTCCACCGACCGCGCCTATGCCGCCGATTGCCGCCGCGCCGGCCAGTGGCTGGCGGACGACCTCGCCACGCTCGGCCTCACGGCCAAGCTGAACGACACGCCCGGCCATCCCATCGTCACCGGCACCTCGGCCGGGGGTGCGGAACGTCGGGTGCTGTTCTACGGCCATTACGATGTGCAGCCGGTCGATCCGCTGGAACTGTGGGATAGCCCGCCCTTCGAGCCGCGCATCGTCGAAGCGGCGGACGGGGTGAAGCGGATCGTCGCCCGTGGTTCGTCCGACGACAAGGGCCAGGTGATGACCTTCGTCGAGGCCTGCCGCGCCTATGTCAGCACCATCGGCCGCCTGCCGGTCGATGTGGCCATCGTGGTCGAGGGCGAGGAGGAGAGCGGCTCGGCCAATATCGGCCCGTTCCTGGAAGCGCATAAGAGCGAGCTGAAAGCCGACCTTGCCCTCGTCTGCGACACCGGCATGTGGGATGCGAACACCCCCGCCATCATCCTCTCGCTGCGCGGGCTGATGCATGACGAGTTCGTCGTCCGCGCCGCCGATCGCGACCTGCATTCCGGCTATTATGGCGGCGCCGCCGCCAACCCGCTGCATGTCATCGCAAAGATCATCGGCGGCGTGCATGGCGAGGACGGGCGCATCACGATTCCCGGCTTCTATAACGGCGTGGTCGAGCCCTCCGAGCACATGCGCGAGGCTTGGTCGAAGCTCGACCTGACGACGGAGAATTTCCTCGGCCCCATCGGCCTCTCCCATCCCATCGGCGAGAAGGACCGGCTGCTGATCGAGATGGTCTCGACCCGCCCGACCTTCGAGGTCAACGGGCTCTGGGGCGGCTATACCGGCGAGGGCGGCAAGACCGTCATCCCCTCCATCGCCACGGCCAAGATTACCTGCCGGCTGGTGGCGGACCAGGACCCGGTCCATGTGCGCGACTGCGTGCGCGCTTATATCCGCTCCAAGCTGCCGGCGGACTGCACGGTGGAATTCCTCGGTGGCGAGGGCAACCGCGCGGTCGCCGTCGCCCATGACAACCCGCTGCTCGCCAAGGCCGCGAGCGCGCTCAGCGAGGAATGGGGCGCGCCGGCCGTCACCTATGGCGAGGGCGGCTCCATCCCCGTGGTCGGCCAGTTCAAGAAGGTGCTGGGACAGGACACGCTGCTGGTCGGCTTCGCGCTGGACGATGACCGCATCCATTCGCCCAACGAGAAATACGACCTCACCTCCTTCCACAAGGGCATTCGCAGCTGGGTCCGCATCCTCGCGGCTCTGGCGGAGTAGCTGTCATGTCGCATCACTGGACGCAGACCTGGACCTTCTTCAACGGCAGTTGGCAGGAGGGCAACATCCCGATCCTCGGCGTGCGCAGCCATGCCACCTGGCTCGGCACCTCGGTGTTCGACGGCGCCCGCGCCTTTGAGGGGGTGACGCCGGACCTCGACCTGCACTGCGCGCGGGTGAACCGCTCGGCGCTGGCAATGGGGCTGAAGCCGCTGGTCTCGGTGGAGAAATGGGTAGAGCTGGCGCATCAGGGCGTGAAGCGCTTCGCGCCCGGCGCTGCGCTCTATATCCGGCCGATGTACTGGGCGGAATATCCCGGCGCGCGCACGGTGGACGCCGACCCGGAATCCACCCGCTGGTGCCTCAGCCTCTACGAGGCCGGCATGCCGAGCCCGGACCACGGCACGGCGATCACCCTGTCGCGCTACCGCCGGCCGACGATCGAATGCGCCGTCACCGACGCCAAGGCCGGCTGCCTCTACCCCAACAACGCCCGGGCGCTCGTCGAGGCGCATGCGCGCGGCTTCGACAATGCGGTGCTGTGCGACATGCTGGGCAATGTCGCCGAGCTCGCCACCGCCAATGTCTTCCTCGCCAAGGACGGCGTCGCCTTCACCCCGGCGCCGAACGGCACCTTCCTCGCCGGCATCACCCGCACCCGCACGGCAAACCTGCTGCGGGAGGCCGGCATCGAGGTGGTGGAGGGTGCGCTCACCTGGCGCGACTTCCTGGAGGCGGACGAGATCTTCTCCACCGGCAATTACTCCAAGGTCACGCCGGTGACGCGCATCGAAGAGCGCGATCTCCAGCCCGGCCCGGTCTATCGCCGCGCGCGCGACCTCTACTGGGAGTTCGCCCATTCCTGAAGTGACGCACGCCGCCCCGCTGCCCGCCCTCGACGCGCTCATCGAGGGTGTCCGCTCCGGCCACCGCGCCACGCTCGCCCGGGCGATCACGCTTGTGGAATCGCGCAAGCTGGCGCATCGCGCGCTGGCGGGCGAGCTATTGCAGGCGCTGCTGCCGCAGACCGGGCGCGCCTTGCGCCTCGGCATCACCGGCGTGCCGGGAGTGGGCAAGTCGACCACCATCGACGCGCTCGGTAGCCACCTCATCGCCCAGGGGCACCGGGTGGCGGTGCTGGCGGTCGACCCCTCCTCCACCCGCACCGGCGGCTCGATTCTCGGCGACAAGACGCGCATGGCCCGCCTGTCGCTGGAGGAGCGCGCTTTCATCCGCCCCTCCCCGGCCGGCGGCACGCTTGGCGGGGTCGCGGCGCGTACCCGCGAGACCCTGCTGCTGTGCGAGGCGGCGGGTTATGACGTGGTGCTGGTGGAGACGGTCGGCGTCGGCCAGTCGGAAACCGCGGTGGCGGACATGACCGACACCTTCCTCGTGCTCATGCTGCCCGGCGCCGGCGACGAGTTGCAGGGCATCAAGAAGGGCATCATCGAGCTGGCCGACATCGTCGCGGTGAACAAGGCGGACGGCGCCAATCTCGCCCGTGCCAAGGCGGCGGCGGGGGAGTACCGCGCCGCGCTGCATGTGCTCGGCGGGCGCGAGCCATTCTGGTCGGTGCCGGTGCTCACCTATTCCGGCCTGACCGGCGAGGGGATCGATGCCCTGTGGGCGACGGCGGTGTCGCATCGCGACCGCGCGACGCAGGCGGGGGCCTTTTCTGCGCGCCGCAGCGGCCAGCAGGTGAAATGGATGTGGACCCTGTTCGACGAGCGGGTGCGCGATGCGCTGCGCCGCGCCCCGGCGCTGCGGGCGCAACTGCCGGCGATCGAGCAGGCGGTGGCGGCGGGCGCGCTTTCCCCCACGCTCGGCGCCGCGAAGATCGCCAATCTGTTCGGCTGGCCAGATTTGTGAGGCCGGACTCGCAAAAAAGCCGAAATGAGGGAAGAATATCCAAATTGGCGACGGTTGCTGGTCGGCACCGGACAGGCAAGCCCGACCAGAGGGAGCGACACATCATCATGCAGGATCAGCCCACGCTGTCGGGCCAGCGCGTCTTCGTGGTCGAGGACGAGACGCTCGTCGCGATGATGATCGAGGGCATGCTTGAGGAACTGGGCGCCACCGTCGTCGGCAATGAATCGCGCTTCGACGACGCGCTGAACTTCGTCGCCACCCGTCATGAGGAGATCGATGTCGCCATGCTCGACCTCAATCTCGGCACGCGCCACAGCTACGACATCGCCGAGGCGATCGCCCGTCACGGCATCCCGATCGTTTTCTCCACCGGCTATAATGACAGCGCCATCGACGCGGCCTGGCGCACCTGCCCGGTGCTGAACAAGCCGTTTCAGCTGGCCGATCTCGAGGGCGCTCTGGCGCGGGCGCTGGAGGCGCGCGCGGCCTGATGCGCGCCGGGCCGGCAAAGGCATCGGCTCTGCCGCGCCTGCTCATCACGGGCTTCGGCCATTTTCCCGGTATGCCGGCCAATCCGTCCGCCCAGCTTGCCCGCCAGCTCGCGCGCCGCCGCCCGGCCGGGGGCGCACGGACCGAAGAGCGCCTGCTCGCCACGCGCTGGGACGAGGCCGCCGGCTTCCCCGCTTTGCTCGCGCAAACCCAGCCGGACATCGTGCTGATGCTGGGCGTCGCCGCCCGGCGCCGGCGTGTCTCGATCGAAATCGTCGGCCGCAATGCGACCGGCGCGTTTCCCGATGCCGCCGGCTACCGTCCGGCCTCGGGCGTGCTGGAGCCCGGCGCACCGGCGCAGCGGGCGCTGGCTGCCCGCCCGGCGCCGCTGCTGGCGGCGCTGCGCGCCGCCGGTGTCCCCGCCCATCTCTCCCGCCATGCCGGCCGCTATGTCTGCAACGCGCTGGCCTTCCGCGCCTATGGCTGGGCGCGCGCCGGCCGTCGCACCGATGGCGGACCGCGGCTTGCGGTGTTGGTACATGTGCCGCTGCCGCGTCCCGGCCGGCTCGCTCTGCCGCAGCTGGCCCGAGGGCTGGAAGCACTGCTGGCCGCGCTGCTGGCGCAGTTCCGGCAGAGCCGGCTGCGCGCCTGAGCGACGGGCAAAGAAAGGGCGGACACCGCTCAGATCATCTCACTGTTTCACGGGAACAGTGAGATGATCGAATTTCTTGTTCTTCGCGTTTTCTTCACGCGAACCGGTATCCACTTCGCTCGAAAACGCTCCCGCGCGGCATCCGCCCTCGGGTCGACCCCGGCGCTCAGCGTGCCGGCACCTGCACGGTGATCTTGATCGAGGCGTACCACGCCGCGAGATTGGCGATGTCGGCGTCGGTCAGGTCCTTGGACACCACCGTCATCATCTCGTTGACGCGGCGGCCGGCGCGGAAATCCTCCAGCGCCTTGGCGAGATAGACTTCCTGCTGGCCGGCCAGATTGGCCGCCGTCGGCAATTGGGCAATGCCGTCGGTGCCGTGGCAGACGGCGCATTGGGCCGAAGCCTTGGCGCGCCCCGCTTTGGCGTCCTGCGCGAAGGTGGGGGTGACGCCGAGTGCCGCCGCCATCAGCAGCGGCACGTAGAACATGCGTTTCATTGACGATTCCCGGCAAGAGAAAGGGCCCCCGCGCCCGAAGGCGCAGGGGCGAGGCTGCGGCTCGCTTACTTCTCGTAGGAGATGCGGTAGATCGCCCCCGACGTATCGTCCGCCACCAGCAGCGAGCCGTCATTCAGCTGAGCCACGGAGGCCGGACGGCCGAGATATTCGCCATCGACCAGCCAGCCCTCGGCGAAGGGCTCGGTCTTGGCGGCGGTGCCGTCGTCGTTCAGCGTGGTGAACATCACCCGCGCACCGACCGGATCGGTGCGGTTCCACGAGCCGTGCTGCACCGAGAAGATTCCGCCCCTGTACTTCGCCGGGAACTGCTTGCCGGTGTAGAAGGTCATGCCGAGATCGGCGGCATGCGCTTCCATCTCGACTTGGGGCGGCACGGAATCGGCCGGCGGCGTCTGGTCCTTATATTCGACGGTGCGGACACTGCCGCCGCCGAAATAGGGGAAGCCGAAGGTCTGCCCGGGCTTGGTGGCGCGGTTCAGTTCGCCCGGCGGAATGGTATCACCCATGCCGTCGACCTGGTTGTCGGTGAACCAGAGGGTCTTGTCCTTCGGGTTGAAGTCCATGCCCACCGAATTGCGGATACCCCACGCATAGACTTCACGGTTCTTGCCGTCGCGGTCCATCCGCACGATGCCGCCAATGCCCGTCTTCTTGTACAGGTCGTATTTCTCCGGCGCGAAGACGTTGAAGGGCTGGCCGAGCGTGATGTACAGCTTGTCGTCCGGCCCGATGCGGCAGACGCGGGCGGTGTGGTTGTAGGATTCCTCGGCGGCCGGAATGAGGTCGCCCTGCTTCACCACCTCGAAGGCGGCGACATCCGGCCCCTCATAGAAGAACTCGGCGGCGGGGAAGAGCAGCACGCGGTTCTGCTCGGCGACGAACAGGAAGCCGTCCTTGGAGAAGCACACGCCGTTCGGCAACTTGAACTGGATGGAGGGCGCGAAGACCTTCACCTCGTCGGCGACACGGTCCTTGTCGCGGTCGGTCACCGCCCATACTTTCGATTTGCGGGTGCCGACGAAGACGGCGCCGGTGGTCGGCCCCACCGCCATTTCGCGCGCGTCCGGCACGATGGCGTAAAGCGCGATCTTGAAGCCGTCCGGCAGCTTGATGCCGGCCAGCGTCTTGTTGAACGCATCGACGCGCGGGCCGGTCTGCGGCACCGTCTCCATTTCCATGGAGGCGCCGGTCTGCTGGAAATTCGAGAGCTTCTGCATGTTGTCGGTCGACTGGGCCTGAGCCGAAGCCGACAGCATCACCGCGCCCGCGAACATGGTGGTGGCGAGCAGCGCCGCGGTCCGCGAACCGCGCCGGAAAAGAGACATGGGGTTCCTCCTAGGATGCCGGACCTCGTTCGGGTCCGTTGCGACGGCACGCTAGCACGACCTCCCTGAACGTTAAGTCAGCAATACTGGCTCATCTGGCCTGAAATGAACTTCGCGGCCAAAAATTTTTACCAAGCAAGCCAGTTCAACAGCCCGCTACTACAGTTGCGTCAAGAATAAACCCAGCATTATCGCGCATAATGTATTACAGAGCCGCCCGCCCGCCCCCATGACCGCCCGCCCGATTTGCACGGGCGTTAAACCCTTGCCGGCCGAATCCTGCTATGGGCTGTCCATGGGCTCGGTGAGCCCCCGACGCTGCCGGATCTGCCCGTGACGATCTATCTGCCGATAGCGGAACTGCCGGTGAACATCTTCACGCTTCTGGCGCTGGGGATCGCGGTCGGCTTCATCTCCGGCATGTTCGGCGTCGGCGGCGGCTTCCTGATGACGCCGCTGCTCATCTTCCTCGGCGTGCCGCCGGCCGTGGCGGTGGCGAGCGTGTCCACCCACATGGCCGCCTCGTCCTTTTCCGGCACGCTCACCTATTTGCGACGGGGGCTGGTGGATGTCCGCCTGGGGCTTGTGCTGCTGGCCGGCGGCCTCACCGGCACGCTCGCCGGCGTCGTCAGCTTCATGCTGCTGCGCCGGCTCGGCCAGCTCGATCTCGTCATCGCCGTCACCTATATCGTCCTGCTCGGCACCATCGGCTCGCTCATGGTGGCGGAAAGCCTGCGCGCCTTGCTGCGCGAATGGCGGGGCGAGAAGGCGCAGGTGAAGCGGCCGGGGGCGCATCCCTGGTTTTTGCGCATGCCGCTGAAAATGCGCTTCCGCCAGTCGCGCATCTATGTCTCGGTCATTCCCGTGGTGACGATCGGCTTCGCCATCGGCTTTCTCGGCGCGCTGATGGGCATTGGCGGCGGCTTCCTGCTCGTGCCGGCGCTGATCTATCTCCTGCGCGTGCCGACGCTAACCTCCATCGCCACCGCGCTGATGCTGACGCTGGTGACGATGACCGCCGCCATCCTCATGCACGCCGTGCTGAACCAGACGGTCGATGCGGTGCTGGGGCTGGTGCTGATGGTCGGCGGCACCATCGGCGCGCAGTTCGGCGCCCGCGCCGGGCAGGCGATGCGGGCGGAAAAGCTGCGCCTGCTGCTCGGCCTGCTGGTGCTCGCCGTCGGCCTGCGCGTGGCGGTGGACCAGATCGTCACCCCGGCGGACCTCTACGCCGTCTCCATCGACGAGGCGGCGCGATGAGGGGGGTGGCCGCAGCGCTTCTCGCCCTCCTCCTGCTCGTCGCCGGCACGCCGGCGCGGGCGGAGCTGGTGCTGTCGCTGTCGAAAGCCCGCGTCACCATCACCTCGAACTTCACCGGCGACACGCTGGTGCTGTTCGGCGTCATCGACCCCGGCACGGTGGCGCCGTCCGCTTCGCCCGATGTCGTCGTCACCGTGCGCGGCCCCCGCGAGAGCTTCACCACCTGGCGCAAGGAGCGCCGCTTCGGCCTGTGGGTGAATGTGGACGGCCGCAGCTTCCTCGCCGCACCTTCCTATCTCGCCGTGCTCGCCAGCCGCCCGCCGGCGGACATGGCCGATGCGGAGACGCTGCGCTGGGAACAGGCGGGGCTGGACAATAACCGGCTGCTGCAGCGCATCGGTTCGGACTATGCCGATGTCGTGCCGCAGGACCCGTTTCGGCAGGCGTTTCTGCGGGTGAAACAGGCGCAGGGCCTGTATTTCGAGCGCCCGGCCGGGGTGGAGTTCATCGCCCCGAACGTGTTTCGCGCCACCATCCCCATTCCCGGCACCGCCCCCATCGGCGCCTATGAGGTGGTGGTGAAGACGTTCAGCGGCGGTGCCCTCACTGGTCAGGGGACGCTGCCGCTGGAGGTGGCGAAGGTCGATTTCGAGCAGACCGTGGCCACCACCGCGCAGGATCATCCCTGGCTCTACGGCCTCGCCACCGCGCTGATGGCGCTCACCGTCGGCTTCATCGCCAATATCGCCTTCCGCCGGGATTGAGCTTCACAGCACCGGCTCCGGGGCGACGGCGACGCCCGCCCGCTCCAGCACCCGCGCCGCCTTCAGCGCCTTGTCCTCCCGCCAGGGGGCGGCGATGAGCTGCACGCCGATGGGAAGCGGGTCGTCGGTCGGGATCGGCGCGGCGGCCACCGGCAGGCCGATGAAGGAGATGGGCTGGGTGTAGATGCCGATATTCGGCCGCACCAGCATTTCCCGCCCGTCGAGCACGAAGGTCGTCTGCCCCCCGCGCGGCGCGGGCACAGGGGTCGAGGGCGCGATCAGCACGTCGCAATCGGCGAACAGTTCCAGCGCCCGCTCGCGGAACCAGCGGCGGAAGATCTGCGCCCGGGCGATCCATATCGCCGGCAGCACCGCCCCGGCCAGCAGGCGCTCGCGCACGGCCGGGTCGAAATCCAGTGGTCGTTCGCGCAGCCGCCCCTCATGCAGCGCCGCCCCTTCCGCCATGGAGATGAGATAGGCCGCCGCCCGCGCCCGCTCCACCTCCGGCAGTTCCACCGTCCGCGTCGCGCCCAGCGCCTTCGCCGCGCGGGCCACCGCCGCATAGGCCTGCGGCGTTCCCTGCCGGGCGAACCAGCCCCCGAGCACCGCCACCTTGAGATCGCCGGGCGAATCGAGGGCGGCAAGCGTCGGCGCGACGGGCGCGTCGGCCAGCGCTGGATCATCGGCATCCGGGCCCTGCAGCGCGTCATAGGTCGCGGCGAGATCGCCGACATGGCGGGCGAAGGGGCCGAGATGGTCGAGGCTGGCGACAAAGGGAAAGCTGCGCGCCCGCGACAGCCGCCCATAGGTCGGCTTCAGTCCGAAAATGCCGCAGAAGGAGGACGGCACCCGGATCGAGCCGTTGGTGTCGGAGCCGAGCGCCAGCGGCACCAGCTTGCCGCCCACCGCCGAACCCGAGCCGCCGGAGGAGCCGCCGGACATATGCGCCGGGTCGTGCGGGTTGGCGGAGCGCCCGTCATGCACATTCTCGCCGGTGAAGTCATAGGCATATTCGCCCATATTGAGCCCGCCGAGGCACACCGCCCCGGCGGCGTTCATCCGCTCCACCAGCGTCGCGTCGCGCGCGGCGGGCTCCCGGTCGCGGTTGATCTTCGCCCCCGCCCGCGTCGGCAGGCCCTTGAGATCGAACAGATTCTTCGCCGCGAACGGCACGCCGGCGAGTGGCCCCAGCGCCTGCCCGGCGGCACGAGCCGCGTCGAGCGCGTCGGCCTCGGCAAGCGCGCGCTCGCGCGTCACATCGGTGAAGGCGTTCAGCACGGGATCGACCGCGTCGATCCGCGCCAGCGCCGCCTCGGTGACGGCGCGCGCGCTCACCCGCCCCTCGCGCACGGCGGCGGCGAGGTCGGTGGCGGGGCCGGCGAGAAGCGTCGTGGCGTCGGCGGTCACGGACGCGCTCATGGCCGGTACACCGGCGCGGGCTCGGCCTCATCAGGCAGGGCGAAATCCATCACCAGCGCCGCCATCGCCGTGGCGGTTTCCAGATGCATCAGCACGCGCGGCCGCAATTCCGGCTCCAGCGGCAGGCGCGCCACGGCGAGCCCCGCATCGAGCAGCGCCCCGCAGGCTGTCCCGCCCTCACCGTCCGCCTCTGTCCGCATCGTTGCCTCCACGCTGTTTTCTGCCGCCGATGATACAGGAAGCGTGCCACGCGACGGCCTTTGGCGCGCGTCGCGGAAGGGCGGTGCAAAAAGGTTGTCCACCTCCTTTGCGGAAGCATGCGCGGCGGCCTTGCAAAGCGCCGGCCACCAAAGTAGGTTCCGCGCCGTTCTGGCACGCAGCTGTAGCTCAGTTGGTTAGAGCGCCGGTCTGTGGAACCGGAGGTCGGTGGTTCGAGCCCACCCAGCTGTACCAGAATCATCCTTGCCCCGGTCATTTTCGTCGCTTATCGCCGGTGCCCTGGCGCGCCGGGCCTGCGCTCGGCAGCAGCGGCAAGGGCAAGGAAGGGCTTCATGGAGCGCAACCCGATCTTCGTCTTCGGCTCGAATCTCGCTGGCATCCATGCGGGCGGGGCGGCGCGCTGGGCGCATGACAACCGGGGCGCGGAATGGGGCGTCGGCTTCGGGCTCACCGGCACCGCCTTTGCCATTCCCACCAAGGACTGGGACATCGAGACGCTGCCGCTGGCCGACATCCAGAAATATGTCCGCCGCTTTCTGAAATTCGCCGCCGCGCGGCCGGATCTCAGCTTTCAGCTTACGCCCATCGGCTGCGGCCATGCCGGCTACACCCCGGCCGACATCGCGCCGATGTTTGCGCAGGCGTCCGAAAACGTGCTTCTGCCGGACGAGTTCAAGGCCGCGCTCGGGCGCAGCTGAACGGCGCGCGCCGCCCGCCGGCGGTTCAGCGCGTGTCGCAGATATAGAGCGACATGTCCGCCCCGGCCGCCCGCAATTCCAGCCACACATCGGGGCGCACCCGCACCCGCCCGCCCCTTTTGCGGGCATAGGCGAGGGCGAACGCTTCGGCAGCGCGCACCCGCTCGGCGGTCAGCGGCTGGGGCGACGGAATCGGGCGCGACGGCGTGGGCGGCGGCATGGAGAGCATCGGCGCAGTCTCCTCACGGGGGACAAGCGCCATGCAAGCCGCCGGCCAGCCGGGCGGGAACCGGCCGCCCCGGTCTCAGGGCGTCAGCACCTCGGCGCCGGCGCTCGTCTTCGGATAGGGCAGTTCGGTCACCAGCCGCGCCGCCGGCGTCGTCTGCGCGAACAGCGGCGCGAGGTCGATGGTGAGATAGTTCAGCCGGTTGGCGTAATCGGCGATCATCAGCCGGTTATGGGTCAGGTCCTTCACCACCACCCACTGGGTGTAGTCGGAGACCGTCGACCCGTCCGGAAGCCGGGACTGGGCGATGCCGATCGGGATATCGACATTGTTGAGAATATGGGCGACCGCCTGCGCCGCCTCGCCGGCATCCTGCGGCGGCACCACGCCGTGGCGCAGCAGAGCGGCGCGGACAAAACGCGAGGGCGGGGTGTAGTCGCCGGGAAGGCCGATCAGACCGCCGCCCTGGCCGATTTCGGTCACGTTGACGTTGCCGATCATCCGGCTCGGCACGCCGACGGTCGAGAGGTTGAGATAGTTGCGGACATTGGTCAGGTGCCAGTCATAGGTCGGCGCATTGGTCAGCACATGCGCGACATTGTCGTGGATGCGCAGCTCGCCGCCGACATATTCCACCACCATGCCCGCGCCGCTGCGGTCGACAAAGACGAAATGGATGGTCGGGGGCGTCGGGCCGCTCGGCAGCGTGTCGTCGGCCCACACCTTCATCTGCGGCAGCGCCGCGCGCAGTTCGGCGACCTTGGCGAAGCTGCCCAGCGCCCAGGAGCCGAAGGTCAACACGGTCTGGTACTGCGTGTCGTCCTTCGTCACCGTCTGGTACTGGGTGAAGCCCGGCAGGAAATTGCCGCTCATCGACAGGCCTTCCGAATTCTGCCCGTCGAGCAGCGCCCCGCCAGGGATGATGCCGGCATTCACCCCGACCACCGCATATTTGGTCGCGACCTTGTGGGCGGGCAGATTGAGCGCGGCGGGGGCGACCAGCGTCAGTTCGGTGCCCTTGGGCTGGCTCACCAGCTGCCATTTCATGTCGAACGCCCATTCCATGGTGCGCCCGGCAATGACCGTGCCGTCCTTGGCGACGATATCGACCGCCGTGCAGGCGAGAGACAGGTTGACAGTGGCGAGCAATGCCAGCGTGGTCGCGAGCAGCCTTTTCATGGTGTTTCCTCCGGGCTCTGTTTCGTCGGCCCCATGGCGCACAGGTAACGTCATCCGTCAGGCGTGTCCCTTCACATGTTGAAAACGGCATGCGAACGGCCCTGAAACAAAAAGCCCGGCGCGGACGCCGGGCCTTGATGTCGCGGGGGCGCTAGCCGGCCTCAATGGGCGAGGAACAGCGGCACCGTCATCCGTTCCAGCATGTCGCGGGTGACGCCGCCGAGCACGAATTCGCGCAGCCGCGAATGGCCATAGCCACCCATGACCACGATGTCGATGTCGCGCGCCGCCACTTCCTTGAGCAGCACGTCGGCGATGCTCTCATCCCCGCTCGGTACCAGCGTGCGCAGTTCCACCGTCTTGTCGTGGCGCGCGAGATGGCGGGCGAGGTCGGCGCCGGGCAGGTCGACGCCCTTCTTGCGCAGCGGCTTGCCGGTATCGACCACCACCGCCTCGACCAGATGGGCATGGCCGAGCAGCGCCCTCGCCTCCGCCACGGCGCGCGCCGAGGTGCGGCTGCCGTCCCAGGCGACCATGATGCGCTTGGCCGAGAACGGCTTCTGCTGCTTGCGCGGCACCACCAGCACCGGCCGACCGGAATCGAACAGCACCGCCTCGGTCACCACGTCTTCCGGGCCGAGCTTATCCGGGTCGGCCTGATTGACGATGGTGAGGTCATAGAGGCGCGCCATGACGCCGATCTGCTCGGCCGCGCCGCCGGGCGTGCCGTCGACCAGCCGGACCTCGCCGGTGAGGCCGAGCGAGCGCGCCGCCTCGCCGAAGCGTTCCACGGAGGTGCGCGCCAGACGCTGGGCTTCCGCCCGCTGCGCTTCGATGAAATCGGTGGAGAAGGCTTCCGTATAGACCGGCGGCACGTCGATCTCGTAGCTCACGGCCACGCCCGTCAGATGGGCATCGAGCGCGGCGGCGGCAGACACCGCATAATCGCCGGCGACATCTTCCCCAACGTCGGCCACCCGCAGGCTGACGAGAATATCCTTGATCATCTGCTTTCCTCCACGCTTTCGGTGATGACTTTTTTGCATTCAAAGAAGTGACGTCGCATTGACGGCCGTCAAGTCTTTCCGCGCCGGCCGGCGCTGCTTGCGTTCTCCCCGCAAGCGCAAACGTCGCGCATTTGGCCGTCGGCGGCTATAAGGGCTGCAACGAATGCAGGAAATTGCCTCATGGCCGCCATCGGGCGCGCGCTCGCCGTCACTCTCGTTCTGCTGGGCCTGTGGGAAGGTGCGGTGCGTCTTCTCGCGGTGCCCGCCTATATCCTGCCCGGCCCGCTTCGCATCGGCATGACGGCGTGGGAAAATGCCGGCATCCTCGCCCATAATGCCGGCATCACGCTGGGCGAGATGCTGCTCGGCCTGATTTGCGGCTCGCTGCTCGGCATCGCCTGCGCGCTCGCCATGGCGGCCTCGCCGCTCGCCCGCCGCGCCATGCGCCCGGTTCTCTTGGTGGCGCAGGCGCTGCCGGTCTTCGCCATCGCCCCGCTGCTGGTCATCTGGTTCGGCTTCGGCCTTGCCTCCAAGATCGTGATGGCAAGCCTCATCATCTTCTTTCCCGTCGCCTCGGCCTTTCACGACGGGCTGGCCCGAACCGAGGCGGGGCTGGTCGATCTCGCCCGGCTGAACGGCGCCGGCATCCTCACCACGCTGCGCTTCATCCGCATTCCCGCCGCGCTGCCGGCGCTGGCCTCCGGGCTGAAGGTCGCCACCGCCGTCGCCCCCATCGGCGCGGTGGTGGGCGAATGGGTCGGCGCCTCCGCCGGGCTCGGCTATCTCATGATCTATTCCAATGCCCGCATGCAGACCGACATGGTGTTCGCTGCGCTCGCCGTGCTGCTCGCCATGGCGCTGATCCTGTTCACGCTGGTGGATCGCGGGCTCACGCGACTGCTGCCCTGGGCGCCGGAGACCACCGGGGCGAACGCGCCCGCCTGAGCGGGCGCCTCCCCGCACCTTCGACTTCACCCCATCTTCTCATGCGCGTCGGCCTGGCCCAGCACCCAGTAGCCGGCGGCCTTGATCCAGCCGAGCGGGACGCCGCGCCGCTCGGTCAGATAGGCCCGCACCGCCCGCGCCACGGCCGCCTCGGCCGCGAGCCAGACATAGGTGGCCGGCGCCAGTTCCATCGTCTCAAGTGCGGCGATGAACGGTGCGGCCTCGGTGAGCGCGCTGGCCGGGCGATGGATCCAGCGCGAGTCGAGCGTCGCCGCCGTGGCGAAACGCTGCTCCTCGCCGGCGCCCGTCACCGCGACAAGGCTGGTGAGGCGCGTGCCCGCAGCTGCCTCCTCGATGCGCCGGCCAATGGCCGGCAGCGCCGTCTCATCGCCGATGAGGAGCCAGTGCGCCACCGTGGCGTCCTCGATCACGGCAGAGCCGCGCGGGCCGAGCACGTCGAGCCGGTCGCCCGGCCGGGCCGCCATCGCCCAGAGGGTGGCGGGCCCGGCCTCGTGCAGCGCGAAATCGAGGGTGAGCGCGCGCCGCGCCGCATCGAAGCGCCGGGGTGTGTAGTCGCGCCGCTCCTCCGTCCCATCCGGCCGGGTGATGGCGAGTTTCACATGGTCGTCCGGCGCGGCGCTGACGAAATCGGCGAGGTCCTCGCCGCCGAGCACAAGGCGCAGCATGGAGGGTGTGACATGCTCGGTCGAGAGCACGGTGAGGCGGCGCCGCTTCGGCTCGAAGCGCAGGCGGTTCAGCGCGGGGGCGGCGGGAAAAACAGGGCTGGCAACGTTCATTTCGGGTCCTCTCCGGCCATGAACGCACCGGTAGGACAAAGCCGCGCCGATCACGTCCCGAAGGCCGTTCGATCATGCGCGTTGAGTGACGTTAACGCTTACGTGCACGCGCGCGGTTCACCGGAGATGCCCGTCGGCACTCCCGGCCTGCACCGCGCTCCGCGTGCAGTGCCTTCTTTCTAGTTTCCTTCTCCGCCTCCCGCAACGGCCGCCGGCTCACGAGGTCGCGCGTTTCGTACTCCATCTGTTCCCGTCGCCCGCCGCGTCCTAAGATCGGGCCATGACGATTCGCCTCTCCAATAGCGACGCCCGCCGCGTCTTCCTCGCCACCCAGGGGCTCAGCCGCCCGCGCGGGGCGCTGAGCAAGGCCGGGCTGCTGGAACTGATCGAGGCCATCGGCTTCGTGCAGGTGGACAGCATCGCCACGGTGGAGCGGGCGCATCACCACATCCTGTTCGCCCGCAACCCGAGCTACAGGCGCGAGCATCTTACTGCGCTGCTGGAAAAGGACCACGCGCTGTTCGAGCACTGGACGCATGACGCGGCGATCATCCCCTCGACCTTCTTCCCCTATTGGAAGCACCGCTTCGCCCGCGCGAAAGCAACGCTCGCCGAACGCTGGCGCTCCTGGCACGAGAACGGCTTCGAAACCTATGTCGACCATGTGCTGGAACGGGTGCGCCGCGAAGGGCCGCTGATGGCGCGGCACTTCGAGGCCGAGAAGCGCCCGCCCGGCGGCTGGTGGAACTGGCACCCGGAAAAGACCGCGCTGGAATATCACTGGCGCACCGGCGCGCTGGCGATCGCCGGCCGCGAGGGCTTCCAGAAGGTCTATGACCTCACCGAGCGGGTCATTCCCGCCCGGCATCGCGACGCCGAGGTCGATGAGGCCGCCTTCATCGACTGGGCCTGCGCGTCGGCGCTGCAGCGGCTCGGCTTCGCCACTCATGGCGAGATCGCCGCCTTCTGGGACCTCGTCACCCCGACCGAGGCGAAAGAATGGGTGGAGGCCAACCGCGACCGGCTGGAGCCGGTGCTGATCGAGGGGGTGGACGGCAAGGGACAAAGTGGAAAGCCCCGCGCCTCGCACGCCTTCGCCGGTAGCGCCGCCCTGTTCGCCGCGCTGCCCGCCCCGCCGGCGCGACTGCGGGTGCTGAGCCCGTTCGACCCGCTGCTGCGCGACCGCGCCCGGGCGGAGCGGCTGTTCGGCTTCTCCTACCGCA
Source organism: Ancylobacter polymorphus (assembly GCF_022836935.1). Classification (NCBI taxonomy): domain Bacteria; kingdom Pseudomonadati; phylum Pseudomonadota; class Alphaproteobacteria; order Hyphomicrobiales; family Xanthobacteraceae; genus Ancylobacter; species Ancylobacter polymorphus. Next base: position 4,342,620 of record NZ_CP083239.1, read on the forward strand.
TCGAGGTGTTCGTGCCGGCGGAAAAGCGCGTCTATGGCTATTACGTTTTCCCGATCCTGGAAGGCGACCGCATGGTCGGGCGCCTCGACATGAAGGCGGACCGCAAGGCCGGCACGCTGGATGTGCGCCGGCTGTGGCTGGAGCCCGGCGTGCGCGCCACCAAGGGGCGGCTCGACGCGCTCGACACCGAGCTCACCCGCCACGCCCGCTTCGCCGGGGTGGAACGCATCGTCTATGCCGAGGGCTGGCGGGGGGAGTGAGGAGCCCTCCTCTTTCCCGGACACAATCAAGCGCACCGTCATCCTGAGGTGCGAGCGCAGCGAGCCTCGAAGGATGGTTCGTTATGCCCCCACGCAATGGGCATCCTTCGAGGCCCGGCCTGCGGCCGGGCACCTCAGGATGACGGTGTGCGTTTGATACCAAGGCCACACACGATCGCGGTTAGAGCCCCCATTTGCCCCTGCCCGGCGGCTCTGTTAGCCTGCGCGCGTCCGAGGGGTGTCCCGCGATCCTCACCGATCAAGGGGCTGAGATGGCAGAAGCCAGACCCTTTGAACCTGATCCGGGTCATGCCGGCGAAGGGACGGAGCGACGGCGGGGCCTCACGCGGCGCGTGACTCCCGCGCCGGATTTCCCCCGAAAGCTCGCGCCGGGTCTCCAACTGGGAGGAGATCCATGTTCAAGAACCTCGCCGCCCGCACCGGCGGCCTCATCCTCGCCCTGTCGCTCTCGCTGGCCCCGGCCGCGGCGGCGGACAAGCTCACCGTGCTGCTCGACTGGTATGTGAACCCCGACCATGCGCCGCTGATCATCGCGCAGGAAAAGGGGCTGTTCAAAGCCCATGATCTCGATGTCGAGCTGGTCGCCCCGGCCGATCCCGCCGCCCCGCCGCGCCTCGTCGCCGCCGGTCAGGCGGATATCGCGGTGAGCTACCAGCCGAGCCTTTATCTGCAGGTGAAGGAAGGCCTGCCGCTGGTGCGCTTCGGCACGCTCATCTCCACCCCGCTCACCGCGCTGGTGGCGCTGAAGGACGGCCCGGTGAAGTCGCTCGCCGATCTCAAGGGCAAGACGGTCGGCTATTCCGTCGCCGGGCTGGAAGACGCGCTGCTCGGCACCATGCTGGCGAGCGCCGGGCTGAAGCCGACCGACGTGACCATGATCAACGTCAATTTCGCCCTCTCCCCCGCACTGGTCGCCGGCAAGGTCGACGCGGTGATCGGCGCCTACCGCAATTTCGAACTCACCCAGATCCGGCTGGAAGGCAAGGAAGGCGTCGCCTTCTTCCCCGAGGAGCACGGCGTGCCGGTCTTCGACGAGCTGATCTATGTCACCCACAAGGACAAGCTCGCCGATCCGCGCCTCACGCGCTTCCTGGCGGCCGTGGAAGAAGCGACGATCTACATCCTCAACCACCCCGAGGAGGCCTGGGGCGTGTTCGTCAAGGCCAACCCGAAGCTCGACGACGAACTGAACCGCACCGCCTGGACCGACACGCTGCGCCGCTTCGCCCATGCTCCGGCGGCGCGGGACGAGGGCCGCTATGTCCGCTTCGGCGAATTCATGAAGAGCCATGGCCTGATCGACACGGTCGAGCCGGCCAGCGTCTATACGCCCGCCCTGCCCTGAGCCGGAGGCGTCACGCCGTCATGGCCGGGCGCGCCACGGCCATGACGGTCGCATCATGCCTTCCGATCCCTGCCCGAGGGTGCTAACCGATGCGGGGGCCGTTGGGACGCGGAAGGGCAGGCATGGGCAATCTGGCGTATCACCTCGTGGCGGTCGGCGTGGGCGCCGTCGTCGGCGTTCTCGGCTCGGCCTTTCATGTCGGCGTCGAAAAACTCACCGCCGCCTGGCCGGCCTATCTCGACACCGGGCTGGGGTTGGACGGGCTCCCGCTCTACGCCGCCGCCGCGCTGGTCGCCGCCGCCATGACGCTGGTCTCGCTCTGGCTGGTGCGCACCTTCGCGCCGGAAGCCAGCGGCTCCGGCGTGCCGGAGATCGAAGGCGCGATGGAGGGGCTGCGCGAGGTGCGCTGGCATCGCGTGCTGCCGGTGAAGTTCGTCGCCGGCCTGCTCTCGCTTTCTTCCGGCATGGTGCTGGGGCGCGAGGGACCGACCATCCATATCGGCGCCTCCGTGGCCAAGGCGGCCTCCGACCTAATGAAATGGTCGGGCGAGGACATGCGCGGCCTGCTCGCCGCCGGCGGCGCGGCTGGCCTTGCCGCCGCCTTCAACGCCCCGCTCGCCGCCGTGCTGTTCGTCATCGAGGAAACGCGCCGGCAGTTCCCCTATTCCTCGCGCACCTATATCGCCGTGGTGCTGGCATCCATCGCCAGCGCCATCGTCACCGAATATCTCACCGGCAGCCGGCCCTATATGCTGCTGGAAGCCGCCACCATTCCCTATGTCTGGCTACCGGCCTTCGCCGTCTTGGGCGTGATCCTCGGCGGCGCCGGCTTCGTGTTCAACCGTACGCTGGTGTGGTCGCTCGACCATGTGCGCCGGTTCGGCCAGCGCAGCTCCTTCTACATCTTTCCGGCCTTTGTCGGCCTCACCGTCGGCGTGCTGATGTTTGTGCGGCCGGAGGCGACGCAGGGCGGCGAGCTGCTGGCGGTGCAGCTGACGCGCGAGAACCTGCCGTTGGCCATGCTGGTGTTCGTGGTGCTGCTGCGCTTCGTCATGACCATGGCGAGCTATTCCACCGGCGTCGCCGGCGGCATCTTCGCGCCGATCCTCGCGCTCGCGACCACGATCGGCCTGTGCTACGGCACCACGCTGGACCTGTTTTTCACCCTGCCGGACCTCGCGCACACCACCTTCGCTATCGCCGCCATGGGCGGGCTGTTCGCCGCCACCATCGGCGCGCCGCTGGTCGGCATGGTGCTTGTGCTGGAACTCACCAGCGCCTATGCGGTGCTGGTGCCGGTCATGATCACCGCCATCTTCGCCCATATGGTGTTTCTGTCACTGGGCGGGCGGCCGATCTACGAGATCCTGCTGGAGCGGACGCTGGCCATCGAGGCGGAGGCCCGCGCCGCCGCCTCGCGCTGATCGCTCACGCTGCCGCCGGCGCTGGCGCCGGCGGCAGATCGGTCAGCCGCGCCGGCCCCTCGCCCTCGCGGGTCAGCACCAGCTGGCGCTCATGCTGCTCGATCAGCGTCGAGCGATGGCCGATGGAGAGCAGCGCGGTCTGCGGCAGCCGTGCGCGCAGCAGGCGGTAGAGCGCCGCCTCGCTTGCTTCGTCGAGCGCGGAGGTCGCCTCGTCGAGCAGCAGCACATCGGGTTCCACCAGCAGCGCGCGCGCCACGGCGAGGCGCTGCTGTTCGCCGCCGGAGAGGATGGAGGCCCACGGCCCGCTCTCGTCCAGCCGCGCGGCGAGTGCCGGCAGGCCCACCGCTTCCAGCGCCTCGCGCAGGCGCTCGTCGTCATAGTTCTCCAGCGGGTCGGGATAGGCGAGCGCGCCGCGCAGCGTGCCGAAGGGCAGATAGGGCCGCTGCGGCAGGGTCAGCACCCGCGCGCCGGGCGCTATCCCCACCTCGCCATGGCCATGCGGCCAGATGCCGGCGATGGCGCGCAAGAGCGTGCTCTTGCCGCTGCCCGAAGGGCCGGTGAGCAGCACACGCTCGCCACGCGCGAGATCCAGCGCCGCCACTTCCAAAAGCGCCCGCCCATCCGGCAGCCGCACCTCCATGGAATGTGCCGACAGCGGCGCCGGCCCGTGCGCCGGCACGCGGCGGAACTCGCTGCGCAGCGCCTCGGCCTGCGTCTCCTGCACCGAGCGCTCGAAGCCGACCAGACGGTCGACCACCGATTTCCACTCCGCCAGCGTCGTATAGGCGTTGATGAAGAAGGAGAACGCGCCCTGCACCTGGCCGAAGGCCGAGGAGGTCTGCATCAGCTGGCCGAGCTGGATCGCGCCGGTGAAATAGGCCGGGGCGACGACGATGAAGGGGAAGATGACCGAGAGTTGGCCATAGCCGGCCGTGAACCAGGTCAGCCGCTTCTGCGCGATCATGATGCCCCAATAATTGTGCACGACATGGCCGAAGCGCGAGAGCAGGCGGGTGCGCTCCACCGGGCCGCCCTGCATCAGCGCGATCTGCTCGCCATTCTCGCGCACCCGCACCAGATCGACACGGTAATTCGCCTCGAAACGCTGCTGGTCGTAGTTCAGCTTGATCAGCACCCGGCCGATGAGATGGGTGAGATAGGTGCCGAGCGCCGCATAGGCAAAGGCGGCCCAGACGAGATAGCCGGGGATTCTCCAGTCGGTGCCGAACAGGTTGAAGCTGAAATCGCCCGACAGCCCCCACAGGATGACGGCGAAGGAGGCGAGCGTCATCACCGCGTTCAGCACGCCGAGGAACAGGCTGAGCGTCTGGGTGACATAGGAGCTGATGTCTTCGGCGATACGCTGGTCGGGGTTGTCCGCCTCGTCGCCCTTCAGCCGCATGCGGTAATGGGTCTCGTCCGCCAGCCAGGCGGTGAGGTATTTCTCCGTCATCCAGGTACGCCAGCGTATTTGCAGCCACTGGCGCAGATAGATCTGGTACACCGCCACCGCGATGGCCACCGCCGCATAGAGCGCGAAGATCCAGAGCTGGTGGACGAAGGCGGGGTAGTTTTTTTCCTGGATCGCGTTGTAGAACACCGCGTTCCACTCGTTGATCAGCACGATCACATAGACCCAGCCGACCTCCAGCGCGATGATCGCCGCCAGCAGCGCGCCGCCGCGCCAGCGATCCTCACCGCGGAAATAGGGAATGGACAGCCGCCAGACATCGGCGAGCAGGGAACGAAGGGCGTGCAAGGGGGCTACTCCGGGCAGAGGTCGCGATCCGCTCATCTACGCCGGGCGAAGCTGGCGGGACCGTGTCCGCCACATTACCGATTGGAGAGCTTGCGCACCATGCAGGGGTACCGCCGCCCCTAGAGCACGCGCCGATCAGCTTGCATCGCAAGCTGATCGGATAACGCGTGCTCTATCTTGGAGTTAGAGGGCGATTTACCGAGCAGATCGATTCAGTCTGATCGGATCGCACTCTCGCGTGCGAAACGGCAAAAGCGCGGACGCCGGGCGCCCGCGCTTCTGATGGGTGCCAGTACCGGGAGGCGCGGGGTCAGATGAATTTCTTGCGGATGCGCTGGCTCACCATGTCGAGCACCGTCACGGTGATGATGACGATGATCAGGATCGCCGAGGCCTGCGAATAGAGAAAGCCGCGCATGGTCTCGTTGAAGGTCATGCCGATGCCGCCGCCGCCGACAATGCCGAGCACGGTGGCGGAGCGGACATTGGATTCGAAGCGGTACAGCGCATAGGAAATCCACAGCGGCAGCACCTGCGGCAGCACGCCATAGATGATCTCCTGCAGCCAGGTGCCGCCCGTGCCGCGAATGCCCTCCACCGGCGCGGGGTCGATGGCCTCCACCGCCTCGGAGAACAGCTTGGCGACGACGCCCGTGGTGTGGATGAACAGCGCCAGCACGCCGGCGAAGGGGCCGAGGCCGACGGCGGCGATGAAGATCAGCGCGAAGACGAGTTCGTTGATGGCGCGGCAGGCGTCCATCAGCCGGCGGATGACGAAGGCCAGCCAGTGCGGGGCGACATTCTCCGCCGAGAGAATGCCGAGCGGAATGCCGGCGATGACGGCGAGCAGCGTGCCCCAGATGGCGATCGCCAGCGTTTCCAGCATGGCGTTGGCGTAGACATCCCAGTCGGTGAAATCGGGGCGCAGGAAGTCGGCGCCGAGCGTCGCCATGTTGCCGGCGTCGCGGACGAGCTGCGCCGGGTTCATCTCCGCCTCATACCAGGCGGCGACCAGCACCACGATGGTGAGCGCCGCGACCGCGAGACGGAACAGGCGGGTGGCCAGCGGGGTCACCGGCGGGGCGGGCATGGTGCGCGTGGCGGTGCGGTGGGCGGCGTCGGCGGCGGCAAACATTGGCTATCCCCGTGAACGTCGTGCGGCCTGCATTATCGGCGGGCTCTGTCACAGCGATCCCGGATCGGCCTTTCGGCCGTCCGGGATACGTGCATGCGTGGCAAGAAGGCGGGACCGGACGAGCGGCCCCGCACGTCTCACATGGCGGGGAACTTCTTCTGCTCTTCCACCAGCGCGGCGAGCTTGGCGTCGATCTCGCTGATCTTCTTCGCCTTCTCGTCGGCCGAGAGCTTGTCGTCGTTCTGCAGCTTCACCTTGGCCTTGAACAGCTCAAGCTGGCGGATCGGCAGCAGCTGGGCGTCGGAGGAGGCGAGGAACGGGCCCCAGCCGTCGGAGGTCTTGGCGAGGACTTCGCGGGCGTGGGCGACTTCCTCGTCGGTGCCGAGGCGGCCATAGCTCATGAAGAAGTAGTAGATCTTCGCCTTGAGATCGGCCGGCAGGTCCTTGCGCCACACGATCGGGTCGCCGGCGATCAGCGGCGAGCGCCAGATTTCCTTGATCTTGGCGGCTTCGGCCGGGCGGGTCTGCTGCAGGCGCGAGACGTTTTCGGTGTTGTTGGTGGCGAAGTCGACCTGCTTGTTGGCGACCGCCAGCAGGTTGCCCTCATGGTTCGAGGCGACGACGCGCTTGTAGCACTTGTTCGGGTCGATATTGTTGAGCGCGAAGACGTAGTAGCTGGGGACCAGGAAGCCCGAGGTGGAGTTCGGGTCGCCATTGCCGAAGTTGAAGCCCTTCGAGCAGTCGATCACGTCCTTCAGATCGTTGATGTCGTTGCGGTCGACATTGGTGACGATCAGCGAGTAGTAGCCCGAGGAACCGTCCGGCTTGGCGGTCTTGACGAACACTTCGCCATTGGCGCGGTCCACCGCTTCCATCGCCGACTTGTTGCCGAACCAGCCGATATCCACCTTCTTGAAGCGCATGCCCTCGATCACGCCGGCATAGTCACCGACGAAGAAGGGCTTCACCGGAATGCCGATGGCCTTTTCCATGTCCTTGAGCAGGGGCTCGAAGCTCTTGGCAAGGTTGGCCGAGGACTCGGTGGAGATGAAGCCGAAGTTCAGCTCCTTGATCTCTTCGGCGCGAACCGGGGTGCTCGCGAGAGCGGCCAGCGCGAGGCCGGCGGCGATGAGACGTTTCATGGGGGGTGCTCCTGTCAGGAAACGGTCTGGGTTTGGGGGGCGGCGTCGGCGGGCGCCGGCACCACGAACTGGCTGGGCAGGATCAGCTCCTCGGCGCTGGCGCCGTAGAGCTCGGTCAAAAAGGCCGCGTTGATCTGCGAGGCGGGCCCATCGAACACGACCTTGCCGGCGTTCATCGCCACGACGCGGTCGAAATAGGCGGTGGCGTAATCCACCTGATGCAGCGAGACGACCAGCGCGATGCCGTGGTCGCGGCTCATGGTCACCAGCGTGTCCATCACCCGCTTGGCGCTCTTGGGGTCGAGCGAGGCGATGGGCTCGTCGGCGAGCACCAGCCTGGCGCCCTGCACCAGCGCGCGGGCGATGGCGACGCGCTGCTGCTGGCCGCCGGAAAGCTCGCGGGCCCGCTTGGCGGCGTGCTGGGCGATGCCAACCTCGGCGAGCGCGGCATAGGCGGTGCGGCGCTCATCGGCATTGAACAGGCCGAGCGTGCCGCGCAGCGCGCTCATCCGCCCGAGCGCGCCGACCAGAACATTGGTCAGCACGGAAAGCCGGCCGGACAGCGCGAATTGCTGGAAGACGAGGCCGATATGACGGCGGGCGCTGCGCACCTCGCTGCTGAGCTTGCCGCCTTCCTGCACCTTGACGCCGAAGGAGTGCACGGCACCGGAACCGGCGCCGTTGCGGTCGGCCAGGATGAGGCCGGACGCGAGACGGATCAGCGTCGACTTACCGGAGCCCGAGGCGCCGATGAGGGCGACGCGCTCGCCGGGCTGAATGGTGAGCGAGACATTCTCCACCGCACGCATCTGCCCGTAGGTCTTGCTCACTCGGTCGAGTTGAAGGGCTGCCGCCATCGGAGCTCCGCCGGCCTGTTGAAGACCGGCTTGGGGTAGTCGCCCCCGGTGACGGGTGGATGAAGCCGGGGTTACAGTTTCATGACAGCCCCCATCCCGTTGCGGCAGGGCCTTGCGCCGCCTCAAAACGAGGGGCAGCCTCTGCGGTACAATGAGGCCGCCAAGCGCCGGCAAGGCGCTGCGAGGAGGAAGGCATGAAAGCGATTGGAAGGCTCGCCGCCGCCCTGATGGCGGTGGCTCTGGCGGCCGGCACCCCGGCCCGCGCCAGCGAGGGCCCGGATGAAGCGACGATAGCGCGCGACGCCTATATCTATCTCTATCCCCTCGTCACCATGGAAGTGACGCGCCAGCAGCTCATCAACCTGCCGCCGTCCTCCGGCCTCGGCGGGCCGATGAACGTGTTCGTCAATGTGCCGGGCTTTCCCACCGCCGAGATGAAGACGGTGGTGCGGCCGAATTTCGACACGCTCTATTCCTCCGCCTGGCTCGACCTCTCCGCCGGGCCGCTGGTGATCTCCGCCCCCGACACGCAGGGCCGCTATTACCTGCTGCCGATGCTGGACATGTGGACCGACGTGTTTGCCTCGCCGGGCTGGCGCACCACCGGCACGGCGGCGGCCGATTATCTCGTCACCCCGCCCGGCTGGACCGGCAACGTGCCCGCCGGCCTCACCCGCATCGCCGCGCCGACGCCCATTGTCTGGATCATCGGCCGCACCAAGACCGACGGGCCGGCCGACTACGCCGCCGTTCACAAGGTGCAGGCCGGCTTTCGCGTCACCCCGCTCGCCGCCTGGGGCCGCGCGCCGGAGCCGCCGCCGGTGCAGAAGATCGACCCCGCCATCGATGTGAAGACCCCGCCGAAGCTGCAGGTGGACGGCATGAGCGGCCCCGTCTTCTTCGCCAAGGCGGCCGAACTCTTGAAGCTGCACCCGCCGCACCTCACCGATGAGCCGATCGTCGCCCAGATGAGGCGTCTCGGCCTCGTGCCCGGCGCGTCCTTCGACGCGAGTGCGCAGTCGCCTTCGGTGAAGGCCGCCATCGACGCCGCCCCTGCCCGCGCGCAGGAACTGATGGCGTGGAAAGTGCCGACGCTCGCCGATGTGGTGAACGGCTGGAGCATGAATGTCGACACGATGGGCGTGTATGGCAATTACTACCTCAAGCGCGCCATCGTCGCGCAGCAGGGCCTCGGCGCGAATCTGCCGGAAGACGCCATCTATCCCCTCAACTTCGTCGATGCCGGCGGGCACCCGCTCGACGGAACGCACCGCTACACGCTGCGCTTCCCGCCCGGCCAGCAGCCGCCGGCGGATGCGTTCTGGTCGGTCACGCTCTATGACGCGGCCGGCTATCAGGTCGCCAACCCGCTCGACCGTTTCGCCCTGTCGAGCTGGATGCCGCTGAAGACCGAGCCGGATGGCACGCTGGTGCTCTACATCCAGCCCGACAGCCCCGGTGCGGACCGCGAATCGAACTGGCTGCCGGCGCCGAAGGGCCCGTTCAACCTCACCATGCGCCTCTACGCCCCGCGCACCGACGCGCTGACCGGGCGCTGGAATCCGCCCGCCGTCACGCGCGCCGGCGCGGTGCTGCCGCTCGGCACGCCGTGAACGCCGCCCGCGATTGACAGCGCCCCGTTCCCCGGCTCCAACTGCCGCCGGGGAACGGGGATGCGGGAGAAGGCTCTTCCGCCGCACGGGGGAATGGGCGCATGTATTACGTGTTGGTCGCGGTGACGATGGTTGTGGCGCCGCTGATGAGCATCGCGGCCGAGTACCCCAACATCACCGGGCTCGGCGCCTTCATCGTCATCGCCACCAAATGGTTCGCCTTCTGGGCGGTGGGCGTGCGGCTGCTGCTGGCGGGCCTGTCGCAGATTCTCAAGCCCGGCTTCACCCTCAAGGGCATTCTCGGCGTCGACGCGCCGGCCGCGCATGTGGTGGTGCAGGAACTCGGCTTCGCCAATGTCTCGCTCGGTCTCGCCGGTCTGCTGTCGATCCTGTTCTCGATCTGGGCGCTGCCGGTGGCCTTCATCGGCGGGCTGTTCCTCGGCCTCGCCGGCATCAATCACCTGATGCGCCCGCACCGCACCATGCACGAGAACGTCGCCATGGTGACCGACCTCTGGGCCGCCGCCATCCTGCTCGCCGTGTTCCTGTTCAGCCTGTTTTGAAGCAGGCCGCGCCTGCGCGCGGCAAGAGCGAACCAAGGCCGCGCCTCAGCGCGGGAAAAGCCAACAAAGGCCGCGCCTCAGCGCGGCCGGAACCCGACATAGCCGCCCTCGCCGTCGAACAGCACGTCGAAGCCGTTCAGGAGGTGGTAGCTGGTGTTGACGAAGGTGCGGTCCGCCGCCACCCGCAGATGGATGGCGCTCGGCGTCACCGGCCCGCCATCGCCAGCGCTGAAGCTGTAGAGCGGGAAGGCGCTCTCTTCCGTGCCGATGCTGATGGCGACCTGCGTGCCCGGGGGCAGCGTGCCTTGCGCGCCCTGCGCCTGCGCTTCCGGCACGGTCATGTACATCACCGAGACGCCGGTATCGACCAGCACCGTGCCGCAGGCCGGCGGCGTGGTGCCGTTCAGCGAGATGCAGGCGGGCAGCGGCGCCCAGTCCGTGCCATCGGGCCGGCGGGCGAGCTTCACATAGCGGAAGGCGCCGCGCGTATTGGCGGCGGTGAGCCCCACATGCACGCCCTCGGGCGAGAGAATATAGCCCTGCCGCCGCTCAGCCCCGGTCACATGCAGCAGCGGGTTCTTGTCCGGCGTGCTCTGACTCTGGCTGTCGCCCTCGCGCGCGAAGCCGACGCCGACCATGGCGATGTTGCGCGGCGAGGTGGTGGGCTGGCAGACCCGGGCATAGTCGAGGCACTGCACCTCGGTGACGACGAGCACCGGTAGCGGATCGGTGGTGACGCTCGCCCCCTCGCGGCCGGAAAGCGTGACCGGCATCACCACCCACTGGCCCAGCATCACCCGGCCGGAGCTGGAATAGGTGAGCTTGGCCGGCCCCAGCGAGGGCATGGTCTCGAAGCCGGGCACGAATTCGGCCGCCACCACGATGCCGGTGGAGCCGGAATCGATCACCGCCCGCAGCGGCCGCCCGCCGAAGGAGAGGCCGATGCGCGGCACACCGTCGATCTCGCCCGGCTCGGCGTTGAGGTAACGCAGGAACAGCCCTTCGCGGTAGGGCGCGTAGTCGGGCTTCTCCTGCGCCCGCGCCGGCAGGCCGGCCCCCATCAACAGGCTGGCCCCGATCGCCAGGGCGGCGAGAACACGGCTCCGCATGGTCGTTCCTCACATATTGGGATAGTTCGGCCCGCCACCGCCTTCCGGCGCCACCCAGGTGATGTTGCGGTTCGGGTCCTTGATATCGCAGGTCTTGCAGTGGACGCAGTTCTGCGCGTTGATGACGTAGCGCGCCCCCGCGCCCTCCTCCACCCATTCATAGACGCCCGCCGGGCAGTAGCGCGCCGACGGCCCGGCATAGACATCGTGCTCGGAGGCCTTCTGCACCGCCATGTCGGCGACTTTGAGGTGGATCGGCTGGTCTTCCTCATGATTGGTGTTGGACAGGAACACCGAGGACAGCCGGTCGAAGGAAACCACGCCGTCCGGCTTGGGGTAGTCGATCCGCTTGGCCTGCGCGGCCGGCACCAGCGTCGCCGAATCCGGCTTGCCATGGCCGAGCGTGCCGAAGGGCGAGACGCCCAGCAGCGTGTTCAGCCACATATCGACCCCGCCCAGCGCGATGCCGATGGCGGTGCCGAGCTTCGACCACAGCGGCTTGGCGTTGCGCACCTTCCACAGATCGCGCCCGATGGCGGATTGGCGCCAGCCGGCCTCATAGCCCGCGAGTTCGTCATGCTGGCGCCCCTCGTCGAGCGCCTTCGCCACCTCGGCGGCGGCGAGCATGCCGGAATGCACCGCGTTGTGGCTGCCCTTGATGCGCGGCACATTGACGAAACCGGCGGCGCAGCCGATCAGCGCCCCGCCGGGAAACACCAGCTTCGGCACCGACTGATAGCCGCCCTCGGTGATGGCGCGGGCGCCATAGGAAATCCGCTTGCCGCCCTCCAGCGTCTCGCGCACCAGCGGATGCGTCTTGAAGCGCTGGAACTCCTCGAAGGGCGACAGATAAGGGTTGGCGTAGTTGAGGTGGACGACGAAGCCCACCATCACCTGCCGGTCCTCCATATGGTAGAGGAAGGAGCCGCCGCCGGTGGCGTTGTCGAGCGGCCAGCCGAAGGAATGCTGCACCAGCCCCGGCCGGTGCTTGTCCGCCGGCACGGTCCACAATTCCTTGAGGCCGATGCCGTATTTCTGCGGCTCGCGCCCGGCATCGAGCCCGTAATGGGCGATGAGCTGCTTGGAGAGCTGGCCGCGCGCGCCTTCCGCGAACAGCGTGTATTTCGCCCGCAGCTCCATGCCGCGGGTGAAGCGGTCGGTGATCGCGCCGTCGCGGCCGATTCCCATGTCGCCGGTGGCGATGCCGACGACCGCGCCATCCTCATAAAGCACCTCGGCGGCGGCGAAGCCGGGATAGATCTCGACGCCCAGCCCCTCCGCCTTGGCCGCAAGCCAGCGGCAGACATTGCCGAGCGAGCCGATATAGGCGCCGTGATTGTTCATCAGCGGCGGCATCAGCGCATTGGGCAGGCGCAGCGATCCGGCGGGGCCGAGGAAATAGAAGCGGTCATCCGTGACCGGCGTCTTCAGCGGCGCGTCGGCCTCGTCGCGCCAGTGCGGGAACAGCATGTCGAGACCGGAAGGATCCACCACCGCGCCGGAGAGGATGTGCGCGCCGACCTCCGAGCCCTTCTCGACCACCACCACCGAGAGGTTTTCGTCCAGCTGCTTGAGCCGGATCGCCGCCGCGAGCCCCGCCGGCCCCGCGCCGACGACCACCACGTCGAACTCCATCGCCTCGCGTTCGGGCAGTTCCGCCGCATTCATTCCGTCTCTCCGCTCCCGCCGGGTGCTGATTGGACTTCTTCCACGCTTGCCCCGGCCTGACAACTCTCCCCGCGACGGATAGGATCACCCTTCCGACGGGATAGAATGCACCTGATGAGTTCGACACTTAGCGACGACTGGGCGGGCGACCGCGACGCCCTCGCCGACATTCTCGCCTTCCATCTGGAGGCGGGGGTCGATGTCGCGCTGGGCGAAGAGCCGGTGAACCGCTTCGCCGAGAGCGAGGCGAGCCGCGCCGCCCCATCCACCGCCCCGGCACGCGAGGCCGCGCGCCCGGCGCTGGCCCGCGCGCCCGCCTCCCCCCCGGTGGGCGAGCCGGCCGCGCGCCGCCCCGCCGCGCCCACCCCTGCTTTGCTCAGCCCTGCCGCCCCGCCGCCGCCGGATGTCGCCGCGCTGGAAGCCCGCGAAGCCGCCGCCTCCGCCCCGGACCTCGACGCGCTGCGGGCGCTGCTGGAGCGCTTCGACGGCTGCCCGCTCAAGCACACCGCCACCCGCCTCGTCTTCGCCGATGGCAACCCGGCGGCGCGGCTGATGCTGGTGGGTGAGGCGCCGGGGCGCGAGGAGGATATCGAGGGCAAGCCCTTTGTCGGCCGCTCCGGCAAGCTGCTCGACCGCATGCTGGCGGCGATCGGCATCGACCGGACGAGCGCCTATATCGCCAATGTCGTGCCCTGGCGCCCGCCGGGCAACCGCACGCCGACCCCGCAGGAAACCGCCATCTGCCTGCCCTTCATCCGCCGGCAGATCGAGCTGGCGAAGCCGGACATCCTCGTCTGTCTCGGCGGCCCGTCGGCGCAGACCCTGCTCGGCATACGCGAAGGAATCACCAAGGCGCGGGGGCGCTGGATGGAGTACGACACCGGCAGCCGGGTCATCCCCGCGCTCGCCACCTTCCACCCCGCCTATCTCCTGCGCACGCCGCTGGGCAAGCGCATGGCCTGGCGCGACCTGCTCGCCATCGAGGCGAAGCTGGCGGAAAAGCCAGGCGCACCATAGGTTTCGCGGCCGCTCGGGCGTGCACCCCAGACAATTTGACCACAGTGCGGCTGATTTGAGTCATTCCATTGACGCGCCCGGGGGCTTACCCTGCCGCCGTCACCCTCGCTGGTGGTGACGGCGGAGTGTGAGCGATGGAACTAGATCCCACAATGTTGGCGCGCATTCAGTTCGCCTTCACTGTCTCCTTCCACATCATCTTTCCCAGCTTCACCATCGGCCTCGCCGCCTATATCGCGACGCTGGAGCTGCTGTGGATCGGCACCGGGCATGAGCGCTATCACCGCATCGCCCGCTTCTTCACCAAGATCTTCGCCGTCTCCTTCGCCATGGGCGTGGTGTCCGGCATCGTGCTGTCCTACCAGTTCGGCACGAATTGGAGCCATTTCTCCCGCGTGGTCGGCAATGTCATCGGCCCGCTCATCGGCTATGAGGTGCTGACCGCCTTCTTCCTGGAGGCGACCTTCCTCGGCATCATGCTGTTCGGCTGGAACCGGGTGCCGCGCGGCCTGCACGTGTTCTCCTGCGTCATGGTGGCGGTCGGTACCACGCTTTCCGCCTTCTGGATTCTCTCCGCCAATAGCTGGATGCAGACCCCGGCCGGGCACGAGATCATCGACGGCGTCGCCCATCCCGTGGACTGGCTGGCGGTGATCTTCAACCCGAGCTTCCCCTACCGCCTCGCCCATATGGTCACGGCCTGCTACCTCACCACCGCCTTCGTGGTGCTGGCGGTGGGCGCGCGCTATGTCTATTCCGGCCGCTACCCCGAGGACGGGCGCACCATGATGCGCATGGCGCTCGGCCTCATCGCCATTCTCGCGCCGCTGCAGGCCTTCATCGGCGATGCGCACGGGCTGAACACGCTGAAGCACCAGCCGGCCAAGATCGCCGCCATCGAGGCGCACTGGCAGAACGAGCCCGGCGCCAGCGGCGTGCCGCTGGTGCTGTTCGCCTGGCCCAATGAGGCGGAAGAGCGCAACGACTACCAGATCGCCATCCCGCATCTGGGCAGCCTCATCCTCACCCATAGCTGGGACGACACCTTCAAGGGGCTGAAGGAATACCCGCGCGACGAGCGCCCGCCGGTCGCCGTGCCGTTCTTCGCCTTCCGCGTCATGGTCGGGCTCGGCATCGTCATGATCCTCGTCGGCTGGCTCGGCGTGTTCCTGCTCTGGCGGCACCGGCTGTTCGAAACCGACTGGTATCTCGCCCCGCTGCAGCACATCTGGCCCATCGGCTTCGTCACCATCCTGTCCGGCTGGTTCGTCACCGAGGTCGGCCGCCAGCCCTGGGTCGCCTATGGCATCCTGCGCACGGCGGACGCGATCTCGCCGGTCGAGGGCTGGGCGGTGGCCACCACGCTGGCGCTGTTCGTCTTCGTCTACGGCATCGTGTTCTCCGGCGGCATCTACTACATCAACCGCCTGATCGCCCGCGGCCCGCAGGGTTCCGCCGTCGAGACGCCCGAGGGCGTGCCGAGCCGTCCGCTCACCTCGGCGCACAAGGCGACGCGCGCCGCCATCAACCATCCGGGGGAATGAACATGACCGGCGTTGGTATGGAATGGTATCTGCCCGTGATCTGGTCGCTGCTGCTGGCCGTCGCCATCGCCATGTATGTGGTGCTTGATGGCTTCGACCTCGGCATGGGCATTCTCTTCCCCTTCGCGGCCAGCGAGACCGAGAAGGACCAGATGATGAGCTCCGTCGCCCCGTTCTGGGACGGCAACGAGACCTGGCTCATCCTCGGCGGCGGCGGCCTGCTTGTCGCCTTCCCCCTCGCCTATTCCATCGTCATGCCGGCGCTGTATCTGCCGGTCATCTTCATGCTGCTGGCGCTGGTGTTTCGCGGCGTCGCCTTCGAGTTCCGCCATGTCGCGGACACCAGCCGCTTCCTCTGGAACATCGCCTTCGCCGGCGGCTCGACGCTCGCCGCCTTCTTCCAGGGGGTGCTGCTGGGCGGCTTCGTGCAGGGCATCAAGGTGGAGAACAACGCCTTCGCCGGCGGGCCGCTGGACTGGCTCACCCCCTTCGCCCTGCTCTGCGGCGTCGGCGTGGTGGCCGGCTATGCGCTGATCGGCTGCGTGTGGCTGGTCATGAAGACCGACGGCGCCGCCGCGGCCCGCGCGCGCGCCCGGGCCAAGCTGCTGCTGCCGGCGGTGCTCGTCTTCATGGGCATTGTCAGCCTGTGGACGCCGCTCGCCTTCCCGCGCATCGCCGAGCGCTGGTTCACAACGCCGAACCTGTTCTACCTCGCACCGGTGCCGCTGCTCACGCTGGTGCTGGCCTATGCGGTGTGGCGCTGGCTGGAGAAGGGCCATGACAATCTGCCCTTCTTCGGCGTCATCGGCCTGTTCCTTCTTGGCTATGTCGGCATCGGCGTGTCGATCTTCCCCTATCTGGTGCCGCCCTCGCTCACCGTGTGGGAAACCGCCGCCGCCCCGGCGAGCCAGGTGTTCATGCTCATCGGCACCATCTTCATGCTGCCGGTGATCCTCGGCTACATCGCCTTCGTCTACTGGCTGTTCCGCGGCAAGGTGCGCGAGGGCGAGGGTTACCACTAAAGCACGCGCCGATCAGCTTGCATCGCAAGCTGATCGGATAACGCGTTCTCTATCTTAGAGTTAGAGGGCGATTTACCGATCAGATTGGTTCAATCTGATCGGATCGCACTCCAACGCCCGCGCGGCGGGCGGCTGGTCCGGCCCGCCGCCCGCCCCGACGCCCTTGCCCGCAGTCCCTCCCCGACGCCTCTTGCCGCGCGGCTCAGGCCGCCGGGGTTTCGCCGAGGCGCAGGCGGATCGGCGCGAAGGAGGTGCGGTGGTGGCGGCACACGCCGAGCGCCGCCAGCGCCTGCTGATGCTCCGGCGTGCCATAGCCCATATGCCGCTCGAACCCATAGCCGGGATGGGCGGCGCCGAGCGCCCCCATCAGCCGGTCGCGCGTTACCTTGGCGACGATGGAGGCGGCGGCGATGGACGCCACCAGCCCGTCGCCGCCGATGATGGTGCGCGCGGCGCAGGGCACGGGCGGCAGGTCGTTGCCGTCCACCAGCACGAGGCGCGGGGTGCAGGCAAGGCCGGCCACCGCGCGGGCCAGCGCCCACAGCGTCGCCTGGCGGATATTGTGGCCGTCGATCCGCGTCGGCGGCGCGAAGGCCAGCGACACATCGGCGGTGGCGCAGATTTCCTCGAACAGCTTCTCGCGCTGGCCCGCCGACAGCCGCTTGGAATCGTCGAGGCCCACCGGCACCCGCGCGGGATCGAGCACGACGGCGCAGGCCACCACCGGCCCGGCCCAGGGACCGCGTCCCACTTCGTCGACACCGGCCACCGGCACCTCGCCGGCGCGATGGGCGTCGAGCTCCCGCGAAAAGTCTGGTTTCTGTCGCGGCTCCGCCATGATGCAGGGTCTCTCATACGATTCGTCGGCGCCGGCGCGCCGGCCGGCACCATGCCCACGGCCCGACCGCGATGCAACTTGGCGCCGTCGCAGATCCCGCTATAAGGCGGCGGCGAACGGGTGGGCGGATCATGAATTGGGCGGAACGCATTCAGGAGTTCGTCACCCTGTGGGTGGTGATCGATCCGCTGGGCACGCTGCCCGTCTTCCTCGCCGTCACCACCGGCTTCAGCGCCGCCCAGCGCAAGAAGGCGGCGGTCCTCGCGACCCTCATCTCCTTCGGCGTGCTGGTGTTCTTCGCCTTGGCCGGAAGCTGGCTGCTGCGGGCGATGGATGTGTCGATCGACTCCTTCCAGATCGCCGGCGGCATCGTGCTGTTCCTGTTCGCCCTCACCATGATTCAGGGCAAGGCGCATGGCGACCCGCACGCGCCGGCGGAATTGAACCCGATGGAGATCGCGGTCTATCCGCTCGCCATCCCCTCCATCGCCAGCCCCGGGGCCATGCTGGCCGCCGTGGTGCTTTCCGACAATGCCCGGCACGACTTCCCCGACCGGATGATGACCATCGCCACCTTCAGCCTCGTGCTGCTGGCGACGCTCGGCATCATGCTGGCGGCGGGCCGGCTGGTGAACCTCATCGGCCGTGGCGGCGCCTCCATCATCAGCCGGGTGATGGGCATGATCCTCGCGGCGATGGCGGTGGACCTCATCCTCAGCGCGGCGGCGAAGTGGCTGAACCTGCCGCCGATCTGACGAAGCCGCCCCCGGGGCCGCGCCCCGGGAGCCGCACGCCTTTACACCGGCCTATTGCGCCAGTTCGGGCCGGTCGCGGAACAGTTCCAGCGATTCCGGATTGGCGAGCGCCTCGGTGTTCTTCACCGGCCGGCCATGCACCACGTCGCGCACCGCCAGCTCGGTGATCTTGCCGGAACGGGTGCGCGGAATGTCCGCCACCGCGAGAATGCGGGCCGGCACATGGCGCGGGCTGGCGCCGGTGCGGATCTGGGTGCGGATGCGCTTGTCGAGTTCGGCGTCGAGCACCGCCCCCTCGCGCAGCCGCACGAACAGCACCACGCGCACATCATTGTCCCATTCCTGGCCGATGGCGATGGCCTCGACGATTTCCGGGATCTGCTCGGCCTGGGCGTAGATTTCCGCCGTGCCGATGCGCACGCCCTGCGGGTTCAGCGTCGCGTCGGAGCGGCCATGGATGATCAGCCCGCCATGCGCCGTCCATTCCGCGAAGTCGCCATGGCACCACACATTGGGGAAACGCTCGAAATAGGCGGCGTGGTACTTCGCGCCCTCCGGGTCGTTCCAGAACATGACCGGCATGCAGGGGAAGGGCTTCACGCAGACCAGTTCGCCGCGTTCGCCGGTGACGGGGCGCCCCTCGTCCGACCACACCTCGATCGCCATGCCGAGGCCGGGCGCCTGTATTTCGCCCCGGTAGACCGGCGCGGTGGGATCGCCGAGCACGAAGCAGGAGACGATGTCGGTGCCACCGGAAATCGAGGCGAGGTGCAAGTCCGGCTTGATCGCCTCATAGACGAAGGCGAAGCTTTCCGGCGCCAGCGGCGAGCCGGTGGAGGTCACCGCCTTCAGCGCGGAGAGGTCATGGGTCGCGCCCGGCCGCACGCCTTCCTTGCGTAGCTGGTCGATATATTTGGCCGAGGTGCCGAACAGGGCGAAACGCTCCTGTGCCGCATAGTCCCACAGCACCGCAGCATTCGGCGCGAAGGGCGAGCCATCATACAGGCACAGGGTGAGATCGCTGGCGAGGCCGCTCACCAGCCAGTTCCACATCATCCAGCCGCAGGTGGTGAAGTAGAACAGCCGGTCGCCCGGCGCGAGATCACACTGCAGCCGGTGCTCCTTTATGTGCTGGAGCAGCGTGCCGCCGGCGCCGTGCACGATGCATTTCGGCGCGCCGGTCGTGCCGGAGGAGAACAGGATGAACAGCGGGTGGTTGAAGGGCAGCCGCTCGAAGCTCAGCGGCGCCGGCGCAAAGGGGGCGATGAAGGCGTCGAGCGTCACCCCGTTCGGCAGCGCGCCCGCCACCTCCTCGGCCTGGCCGAGATAGGGCACGATCACTGTCGCCACCACGCTCGGCAGTTGCGGCACCGCGGCTTTCAGTTTCTCGGCGATGGAGACCGGCTTACCATTGTACCAATAGCCGTCGCAGGCGACATAGACCTTCGGCTCGATCTGGCCGAAGCGGTCGAGAATGCCGCGCTCGCCGAAATCCGGCGAGCAGGAGGAGAACACCGCGCCGAGCGAGGACGCGGCCAGCATCACCGCGATCGTCTCCGGCAGGTTCGGCAGCGTTGCCGCCACCCGGTCGCCGACGCCGACCCCGGCCGCGCGCAGCGCCTGCTGCAGGCGCGAGACGAGGTCGGAGAGTTCGCCGAAGCTGATGTGGCGCTCCACCTTGTCCTCGCCGCGAAACACCAGCGCAATGCTGTCGCGGGCGCGCGGGCGCAGGAGGTTCTCAGCATAGTTCAGCCGCGCCTCGGGAAAGAAGCGGGCGCCGGGCATGCGGTCGCCATCGACCAGCGACGGCCCGCTGCGGCTGCCGATCACCCCGCCGAGGTCCCAGATTTCTTCCCAGAAGGCGGCGGGATGGGCGATCGACCAGGCGTGCAGCCCGCGATAACAGGTGAGCGCGGTACCGTGACGGGCATTCACCCGCGCGAGGAAGGCGGCGATCTGCGTGCGCGCCACCCGTTCCGGGCTCGGCGTCCACAAGGGCGCGCTCCCCACCCCGTCCTGCACCATGCCTGCGTTGCCGTCTGCCCCCATGGCCTTCCTCCCGTTTCAGGCGCCGTTTGCTCGGCGTTTTGCACTGCAACACTCATAGCGCCGGCCACGCCGCCTGTCAGGCCATCAAACAGACACAGAGCGCCGACATGGTGCGGCAACTTTCGGTACGCCACTGCGCGCGACCCGTACCTCTCCGAGCGCCGCCCTTGCTTGCGCGGCCTGGCTGCGATGGGGTAGCGAGGGCGTGGAGCCTGACGACGCAATGAAGAAATACATTCCATTCCTGCTCGTGCCAGTGGCACTGGCGATGGTGGCGGGCCTGTTCGCGCCCAAGCTCGCCTCCGAGGAAACGCTGCGGGCGCAGGCGGCAGCGATGATCGCCGCCGCCACCGGCGTCGCGCCGCGAATCGATGGCCCGGTTTCCTTCACCGTCCTGCCCCGCCCCGCCTTCACCCTTGACCGGGTGAGCCTTGACGATCCCCGCGCCCGGCTCGACGCCCCCGCCGTGCGGGTGGTGCTGGACCTGCTGCCGCTGCTTGCCGGCCATGTGCGGGCCGATTCCATCGAACTCCCCGAGGCCCGGCTGGTTCTCGCCGATCCCGGCGATGGGCTGGCGGCGCTTGGCGGTTTCATCGCCTCGCTCGGCACGGCCGATTCGCGCGGTGATCTCATTGTCACCAATGGCAGCGTCGCCCTCGCCCGTGGCGACGGCACGGACATGCTGGTTCCCGACGCGAACCTCGCCATTGGCTGGCGCGGCGGGGCGAATGTCACGGTGGCCGGCAACGCCGTCTGGCGCGGCGAGCGGGTGGCGATCGACGGCAAGCTCAGCAATCTGCGCGCGCTGGCGGCGGGCGAGGTCGGCGGGCTCAACCTGTCGCTCGCCGCGCCGCTGGCCACGGCCAGTTTCACCGGCGGCGCCCGGCTGGCGGGCGGGCCGGTGGTGTCGGGCGATCTCAAGATCGGCGCCGGAGAGCTGCGTGAGGCGCTGGCCTGGCTCGGCATGGATGCGCCGACCGAACGCGGCTTCGGCCCGTTCGCGCTGCGCGGCATGGCGCTGCTCTCGGCGCAGGGCGTCCAGCTCAGCCAGGCCAAGCTCGATCTCGACGGCAATACCGGCATCGGCGCCTTCAATCTGCGCATCGACGGTCCCCGGCCGATGCTGCAGGGCTCGCTGGCCTGCGAGACGATGGACCTCTCGCCCTATGGCGAACTCAGCCTGTCCAACCCGCATGAGGGTAGCTGGAGCCGCGAGGCGCTCGATCTCGGCCCCGCCCGGGGACTGGACGTGGAATTGCGGCTTTCCGCCGGTCAGGTGCACCTCGGCGGCGCCCGTTTCCAGCGCATGGCGGCCGCGGCCACCGCCAAGGGTGGGCGGCTGTCGCTCACCATCGGCGAGGCCGAGGCCTGGGGCGGCCTGTTCCGCGCCGCCGTCCAGCTTTCCCCTCGCCCGTCGGGTCCGGGAATGAATGTGCGCCTCGATCTTTCCGCCGACGAAGTGGCGCTGGGCCCAGCGCTGAGCGACCTGTTCCGCGTCCAGCGTCTGGAGGGCACCGGCTCGTTCCGGCTCTCGGCCATTGGCGGCGGCGCCAGCATCATGGAGATCGCCGAGGGGCTCGGCGGTGCCTTCACCCTCAGCGGCAGCGAGGGCGCGCTGGTGGGCCTCGATGTCGGCCGCATCCTGACCCGTCTGGAAAAGCGGCCGCTGTCCGGCGGCGATCTGCGCGGCGGGCGCACGCCCTTCACCGATATCGTGGTCGATGCCCGCATCGCCGACGGCATCGTCAAGCTCGACCGGCTCGATCTGTCGAGCAGCACGCTGCATGTGGCGCTCACCGGCGAGAGTGCGGTCGCCTCGCGCGGCCTCGATCTTTCCGGCGTCGCCCAGCTGGTGCGTGCCACCCCGGCCGGCAAGCTGGCCAAGGCCGCAGCGCCCGCGCCAGATCCGGCGCCGGTGCCGAATGCCGCGCCGGCGTCGGGCCCCGTGCCCGCCGCGAGCGTGGCAAATGCGGAAAGCGCCCCCCCTCCCGTGGCCGGCGTGGCGGCGAGCCTCGCCGCCGACACGTCGACCCTCCCCGCGAGCGCTGCGGCGCCGGCGGTCACGGTGGCGTTCGAGCTACCCTTCATCGTGCGCGGCGACTGGGTGAGGCCGATCCTTCTGCCCGACCCGCAGGCGCTGATCCGCCGCTCCGGCGCCGGCCGCGCGTTGCTCGCCCCCTCGGAAAAGCTCGAAGTCTCCGCCCCCGCGCCCTGAAGGCTCTACTCCGCCAGCACCCTTGTCGAGGGGAAGATGATCTCGACGATGGTGCCCACATCCACCGCGCTGCGGATGTTGAACGACGCGCGGTTGGCTTCCGCCAGCGCCTTGGTCAGCGGCAGGCCGAGGCCGGTGCCACCGGAACCGGCGCGGGCCGAGGTGGTGATCTGGCGGAACGGTTCCATCGCCACCATCACGTCGGATTCCGACATGCCGACCCCGGTGTCGCGCACCCGCAGCACCACCTCGCCCTCCTCGGTCAGCGTCGTCGACAGGATCACCTGCCCGCCTGGCTGGGTGAACTTGATCGAGTTGGACACGAGGTTGAGCACGATCTGGCGGATGGAGCGCGTATCGGCCACCACGGGCGGCAGGTCGGTGGCGAGCGAGGAGCGAATGATGATGCGCTCACGATTGGCCTGCGGCTGCATGATGCCCATGCACTGCTGCACCACCTCGTTCAGCGACACGCTGGTGAAGGCGAGGTCGAGCTTGCCGGCCTCGATCTTGGAGAGATCGAGCAGATCGTTGATCAGCGAGACGAGGTGCTCGCCGGAGGCGTGGATATCGCGCAGATAGTCGCGGTAGCGCTGGTTCTCCACCTGCCCGAAACGCTCCTCCATCATGACTTCGGAGAAGCCGATAATGGCGTTGAGCGGGGTGCGGATCTCGTGGCTGATCTTGGCGAGGAAGTCGGATTTGGCGAGGTTGGCGCGCTCGGCGAGCCGCTTGGCCTCGATCAGTTCCTCCTCGGCGCGCTTCCACTGGGTGATGTCGCGCAGCACGGCGCAGAACTTGGTCGGGTCGTCGCCGACCCGGCCGACCGTCATGAACAGCGGGATCAGCCCGCCCTCGCGCACGCGGCCGATGACCTCGCGCCCGTCATTGAGCACGCTGGCGACGCCATTGGCGGCGAGGCCGTCGAGATAGTCGACCGCCGCGCGATGGCTTTCCGGCGCCAGCAGCAGGGTGAAGGATTCGCCCTTCACCTCGCCGGCCGGGAAGCCGAACAGCGCCTCCGCCGGGTGGTTCATCGACAGGATGGTGCCGGCGGCGTCGATCAGCACCACGCCATCGGTGGCGGTGTCGAGAATGGCGCGCAATTCGCGGCTGGAACGCTCCGCCTCGCGCAGCGCGAGTTCGGCCTGGCGCAGGCGCTCATCGGCCAGCGCCTCGGCCGCCGCCGTTTCGGCGGAGGTGTCGGCCGGCGCGGCAACGGGCGCGGTGGCGCGGTGCAGCACATAGAGCATCGCCGGCCCGCCCTCCCAGGGAGAGGACATCAGCCGCGCCTCGACTCGGATCGGCTCGCCCTCGGCGCCGACGATGGTCAGCGGCACGTCGCCGCCGCCCGCCGCCGGGGCGGTGTCGAACAGGCCGGAGAGACCGCCGGCCGCTTCCAGCGCGGCGAGGTCTTCATGGCCGGTCCAGTCGAGCAGCGCGCGATTGGCATAGAGCAGCCGGTCGCCGCGAAAGGCGAGCAGGCCGAGCGGCAGGCGGTCCAGCACCGGGCGCTCGCCCTCGGCGAGCACGCGGCGCAGGCCGGTGCTTTCCGGGGACGCCTCGGCGGCAGCGGGCTCGACAGGGCGCGGGGCTTCGGGCGGCGTCGCGCGGGGCGGCGCGGGCGGCTCAATGACGGGGTCGGCGGGCGCCTCGCCAAGGTCGTCGACGCCTTCCAGCCGCGCACCGAGGGCGCGGGCGATATCGCGGAACGCGTTGCGCTCGCCGGTCGACAGCCCCTCCCAGGAGGAGCGGGCGGCGTCACGGCCGGGTTCGCTCCCGGCGCGCAGCGGCACGACATTGGCCGGCGACGGCACCAGGCTCAGCGTCACCCGCACCGGCGGGGTGGGCTCGGGCGCCGGGGGCGCAATTTCGGGGACGCGCGGCGCCGGCGGGCTCACCGGCGGGGAAAGGTCCGGGCGGGCGGGCATCTCGGCCCGCGCGTCCAGCTTCCGGCGGCCCTTTATCACGCCAAAGCCGCGCATGCCGTCGCCGCGAATGGGGGCGCCGCCAAGCTCGATGGCGAGCCCCTCGCCGCGCGCCGTCGGCAGAAGCAGCGACAAATGGGTGAAGCTGCGCCCCTCCAGCACCGCGCGGTGGGCGTCCGGCGCACCGAGCGCGCGCCAGTCGCGGCCGGCGAGCTCGTCCGGCGCGCGCTCCAATGCGGCGGCGAGGCGCGGGTCGATACGGTTCAGCCGCGCATCCGGGCCGGTGCTCCAGGTGAAGCGGGCGGGCGCCGCCACGGCCGGCGCTTCGGGCGATGCGCCTGCCGGGGCGGGCGCGGCCGGGGCACGGGCGGGCTTGGCGTCGAGCCCGACGAGGAGCAGCGCGCGGACACCGCCGGCCGCAATGAGCGAGCAGGCGAAGGTGACGGGGGTGAGCGTGCCCGGCACGCGCAGCCGTTCCAGCCGCGCCGGACGCGACGGGCGCAGCGTGGGGGCAAGGCGCGGCGCCAGCGTGGCCAGCGTCGCGGGGTCGAGCAGGGCACGGCCGGCGTCATTGGCGTCGAGCACGCGGCCATCGGCGAGGGCGAGCACCGCCGGCGCCGCCCCGGCGAGCGCGGTCGCCGCCTGAGCACGCAGGGCCTGCGTCGCCAATGTGCCGATGTCGTCGGTGGTCATGTGCGCCCGAATGATCCCGCCGGTGAGAACCGGATGCCGCAAACGGAGGCCCCGCAAGGACCTGCCGCCGCATCCAACAATAATGCGGGCCGGCGCCGCTTGCCATGCGCCGCCTGCCCTGTCGCGCCAGCTTCACCTTTTCCGGTTAATTGGTTGCCACCGATCCCGGTTAACCAAGTGCAACCGGCCGGCCCGCAGCGGCGCGAATTCGATTGCCTTTTGCTTGCACCCTACTACTTTAGATGTAGGCATCCGGCCGGATAGCAGTGCCTTACGTTGCGTCTACACTCCCACATCGTCATCCGGAGGAGTTTTCGCCATGGCCGACAATCCGAAACTCGACGTTCCCCCCGAACTGCGCGCCATTGCCGAGCAGGGCGTGGGGCAGGCGCGCGCGGCCATTGATGGCCTGCTGGGCGCCGCGCACAAGGCGCTCGACGACGCCAGCCGCCATGTCGACACGGCGCAGGGCAATGCCCGCGAGTTCGGCCGCACCACGCTGGATTTCGTCGAGGCCAACATTGCCGCCGGCTTCGATTTTGCCTCCCGCCTCGCCAGCGCCACCACGGTGGACGAATGGGCGCGCCTGCACGCCGAATATGTGAAGGAACAGGCCGCCCGCCTCGCCGAGCAGGCCAAGGCGCTCGGCCAGCACGCCAGCGCCGCCTCGCCCTTCGGCAAGGCCGACAAATAGGCCTTCCCGCCGCGCCAATCGCGACGGCAGAGCCCCGCCGGCTGAAAAAAGTCAAAAAAATCGCTCGTCAGGGCAAATTGTGCATTGCAATATGATGCTGCATTGCACAATATTAGGGGACAAGACAAGGCAGAGGGTCGGGTTTCACTCGGACAGGCCTTTGCCGGTCAGGGCGCGGCCGCAGGCGCGGAGCGGTTGTCGCCAGTTCCCAATCCACCGCGACTGCGAGGAGAACCCCCATGGTCGACGCTGCCCCCGTCACCCCCACCCCGAAGAAGACCGCCAAGGCGGCCACTGCCGCTTTCGAGTCTGCCATGCCGAAGTTCGAGATGCCGAAGTTCGAAGTCCCGAAGTTCGATGTCGCTTCCGCCGTCGAAGTGCCCGCCGTGGTGCGCGAGATGGCCGAGAAGAGCGTGCAGAACGCGCGCGAGACCTATGAGAAGTTCAAGGCCAACGCCGAAGAGACAACCGACCTGCTGGAAGACACCTATTCCACCGCGTCGCGCGGCCTTGCCGAGTACAATACGGCGGCGCTGGAATCCCTGCGCACCAATGTGAACGCCGCCTTCGACTATATGGGCGCGCTGTTCGGCGCCAAGAGCGTGTCGGAAGCGGTGGAACTCTCCACCGGCCATCTGCGCAAGCAGTTCGACGTGCTTTCCAGCCAGGCCAAGGAACTCTCCACCCTGGCGCAGAAGGTCGCCGCCGACACCGCCGAGCCGATCAAGGCCTCGGTCGAGAAGACGATCAAGAAGGCGTCCTGATCGTCGCTTCGCCTTAGAAATCAAACCCGGTCCGCGCCCCGCGCGGGCCGGGTTTTTTCATGTCTGGCGCGCCATCACGTCCCCGCCACCCGCGCATGACGATTTATGACAGCGCCGGCCCTTGCCGCGCGCTTGACTCAATCCGGTACCATTCCTATCTCGGCGACGGTTTGGCACTCACTTATGAAGAGTGCTAATACGCTTCTCACCAGCGCCGCACCGGCGCGCGACAGGAAGACCGAGGATCTACCGATGGCCCAGCTGAAGTTCCGCCCCCTGCATGACCGCATCGTGGTGAAGCGCCTCGACGCCGAAGAGAAGACGGCGGGCGGCATCATCATCCCCGACAGCGCCAAGGAAAAGCCCTCGCAGGGCGAAGTCCTCTCCGTGGGCCCGGGCGCCCGCGACGAAGCCGGCAAGCTCGTCCCGCTCGACGTGAAGGCGGGCGACAAGGTGCTGTTCGGCAAGTGGTCGGGCACCGAGGTCAAGATCGACGGTCAGGACCTCCTGATCATGAAGGAATCCGACGTGATGGGCATCGTCGGCTGAGCCGACGCGATGAGCAATGTCGGCTGAGCCGACTTTCGCTCCCCGGACACACTGATTTTCAGGAGTAGGCCAGATGGCTGCCAAGGACGTTAAATTTGCCGGCGATGCCCGCGAGCGGATGCTGCGCGGCGTCGACATCCTCGCCAATGCGGTGAAGGTCACGCTCGGCCCCAAGGGCCGCAATGTCGTCATCGAGAAGAGCTTCGGCGCTCCGCGCATCACCAAGGACGGCGTCACCGTCGCCAAGGAGATCGAGCTCGAAGACAAGTTCGAGAATCTCGGCGCCCAGCTGGTGCGTGAGGTCGCCTCCAAGACCAACGACCTCGCCGGCGACGGCACCACCACCGCCACCGTGCTCGCCCAGGCCATCGTCCGCGAAGGCGCCAAGTTCGTCGCCGCCGGCATGAACCCGATGGACCTCAAGCGCGGCGTCGACATCGCCGTCGCCGAGGCGATCAAGGACATCGAGAAGCGCGCCAAGAAGGTGAAGAACAGCGACGAAGTCGCTCAGGTCGGCACCATCTCCGCCAATGGCGATGCCTCCATCGGCGAGATGATCGCCGGCGCCATGCAGCGCGTGGGCAATGAGGGTGTCATCACCGTCGAGGAAGCCAAGACCGCCGAGACCGAGCTCGACGTGGTCGAAGGCATGCAGTTCGACCGTGGCTATCTCTCCCCCTATTTCATCACCAATGCCGAGAAGATGACGGTGGATCTCGAAGATCCCTACATGCTCATCTTCGACAAGAAGCTCTCCGGCCTGCAGGCGATCCTGCCCGTGCTCGAAGCCGTGGTGCAGTCGGGCAAGCCGCTGCTCATCATCGCCGAGGACGTGGAAGGCGAGGCGCTGGCCACGCTGGTGGTCAACAAGCTGCGCGGCGGCCTCAAGGTCGCGGCGGTGAAGGCCCCCGGCTTCGGCGACCGCCGCAAGGCCATGCTGGAAGACATCGCCGTCCTCACCGGCGGCCAGGTCATCTCCGAAGAGCTCGGCATCAAGCTTGAGAGCGTCAACCTCTCCATGCTCGGCCGCGCCAAGAAGGTGGTGATCGAGAAGGAAAAGACCACGATTGTCGACGGCGTCGGCAAGAAGAAGGACATCGAGGGCCGCGTCGCGCAGATCAAGGCGCAGATCGAGGAAACCACCTCGGACTACGACCGCGAGAAGCTGCAGGAGCGCCTGGCCAAGCTCGCCGGCGGCGTCGCGGTGATCCGCGTCGGCGGCGCGACCGAAGTGGAAGTGAAGGAAAAGAAGGACCGCATCGACGACGCGCTGAACGCCACCCGCGCCGCGGTGCAGGAAGGCATCGTCCCCGGCGGCGGCATCGCCCTGCTGCGCGCCAAGAAGGCGGTCGAGAAGCTCTCCTCCGACAACCCGGACATCCAGGCCGGCATCAAGATCGTGCTGCGCGCGCTTGAAGCCCCGATCCGCCAGATCGCCGAGAATGCTGGCGTGGAAGGCTCGATCGTGGTCGGCAAGGTGCTGGAAACGAAGGACCAGAACTTCGGCTTCAACGCCCAGACCGAGCAGTTCGTCGACATGATCGCCTCCGGCATCGTCGACCCGGCCAAGGTCGTGCGCACCGCGCTGCAGGACGCCGGCTCGGTCGCCGGCCTGCTCATCACCACCGAAGCCATGATCGCCGACGCGCCGAAGCCGGCCGCCGCCGCGCCCGCCATGCCGGGCGGCGGCGGCATGGGCGGTATGGACTTCTGAGGAAGTCCGAACGCTCCTGATATGCATGAAGGGCGCGGCGCGAGCAGCGCCCTTTTTGCTGGTTCTCTACCCATTGAGGTCAAGAGCCGAGCGCCGTTCCCCGGACAAGCCGCGCCTGCGCGGCGCCGATCCGGGGCCTAGGGGGACCGGGCGCGCCGGGTCCATTCGCGCGCAGCAAGGCCAAGACGCGTTTTGCGCTGGGTCCCGGCGCGGCCTCCCCCTGCTCCTCCGCTGGGACGGGACCCGGAATATCTTAGCGCCCGTATGGACCGCGGCCACACGGGTGGGTCGGTGCAAAGCTCATCCGTCGTCACACTGAGGTGACCGGCAACGCCGGTCATCCCGAGGTGACCGGCAAAGCCGGGCCTCGAAGGACGAAAGGTCCGCCGCCGCATTCCGTTTTCGGAAACCCTGCCGTCTTCGGATCGGTTAAGGAGACGGTGCCCTCAACCCTGCCGGGGGCGGGAGAGCCGCGCCAGCAGGATCACCGGCACCAGCCCGACCAGCACGATGAGCAGCGCCGCCAGCGCGCCGTCCTCATAGGTGCCACGCGCCGCCTCGGAATAGACATGGCTCGCCAGCGTCTCGAAGTTCAGCGGGCGCAGCATCAGCGTCGCCGGCAGTTCCTTCATGCAGTCGACGAACACCAGCAGCGCGGCGGTGGCCAGCGCCGGCCGCAGCATCGGCAGATGGATCAGCCGCACCACGCCGCCGGGCTTCTCGCCGAGGCTGCGCGCCGCCATGTCGAGCGTGACGCCCACCTTGCCATAGCCCGCCTCCACCCCGCCGATGGGGATGGCGAGAAAGCGGATGACATAGGCGATGATCAGCGCCGCGCCGGAGCCCGACAGCAGCAGGCCGGTGGAAACGCCGGTCAGGCGCTCGGACATGTGCGAGACCAGATTGTCGAAGCCGGCCAGCGGCACCAGAAGCCCCACCGCCAGCACCGTGCCCGGCACGGCATAGCCCAGACTCGCGAGCCGCAGCGCCAGCCCGGAGCGCAGCGCCCCGGTACGCAGCGCCACCACCACGGCAAAGCCGAGCAGCAGAGCCAGCGCGGTGCCGAGCGCGGCGAACAGCGCGGTATTGGCCGCCTCGTGCAGGATGGTCTCCGAAACGCCATGGAACGCCACGCGCTTCCACGCCGCCAGCGCCAGATGCCCCGCCGGCAGCACGAAGCCCAGCAGGATGGGAATGAGGCAGGCGAGGAAGGCGAGCACCGACGCCCCCGGGGAGAGCGTGCGCCGCGCCGGCGGACGGGCGCGGTCGCCGATGCTGCCGGTCCGCTGGTGGCGCCGGCCCCAGCGCTCCAGCAGCACCAGCGCGAACATCAGCGCCAGCATGCACAGCGCGATCTGCGCCGCGCCCGGCAGGCTGGAGCGGTTGAGCCAGGTGGAATAGATGGAGAGCGTCAGCGTCTGCACGCCGAGGAATTCCGAGGCGCCGATGTCGTTCACCGTCTCCATCAGCGCCAGCGTCACCCCCACCGCGATCGCCGGGCGGGCGAGCGGCAGGGCGATGCGGAAGAACGCCTCCCCCGCTCCCGCCCCCAGCGTGCGGGCGGCATCGAGCACGGAAGCGGTCTGGACGAGGAAGGCGGCGCGGGCGGAGAGATAGACATAGGGGTAGAGCACCAGCCCGAGCAGGATGATGCAGCCCGGCAGGGTGCGCACCTCCGGCAGCCACAGATCGCGCGGCCGCAGGCCGAAGCTGGTGCGGATCAGCGTCGGGATCGGCCCCAGCGGGTGCACCGCGTCGACATAGACGAAGGCCTGGATATAGGTCGGGATGGCGAGCGGCAGCAGCAGCGCCCATTCGAACACGCCGCGCCCGGGAAAGCGGCACACCGCCACCAGCCAGGCGGTGCCGGTGCCGATAATGGCGACGAACAGGCCGACGCCGAGCACCAGCACCGTGGTCTCATACAGCGCGTGCGGAATCACATTGGCGATGAGGTGCGGCCACAGATCGGGCGCGCCCTGCAGCGCGGTCCAGGCCAGCGCCAGCAGCGGCAGCAGCACCAGAAGCACGACCGCCCCCGCCGCCGCCCGCACGAGGCGGGAGCCGGTCAAGGGGGCGCGGCGCGGGCTGGGGGAGAGGACCAGGCTCATCTCGGCAAATGTCCCGGAGCGGCGAACCACCCCGGGACCCGTTCATGTCAGGAGGAAAAGGGCGGCGCGGGTGGCGCCGCCGGGTCGGTTCAGTTGTCGAAGCCGACCTTGTCGGCGAGATCGGTCGCCGCCTTGCGCGCCTTGGCGACCTGGACGAGATCGATATTGTCGACCTTCAGCGGGCCGAAGGCGGCGATGATCGGGTCCGCCGGCACGCCGGGCACCACGGGATATTCGAAATTCGCCTTGGCGTAGATTTCCTGCGCCTCCGGCGAGACGAGATATTCCAGCAGCTTGACCGCATTGCCCTTGTTCGGGGCGTTCTTGGCGACGCTGGCGCCGGAAATGTTCACATGGGTGCCGCCATTCTCGAAGGTGGGCAGCACGACATTGATCGCCTTGCCCCATTCCTCCTGCTCGGGGCCGCCCTTGCCGGAGCGCATCAGGCCCACATAGTAGGAATTGGCGAGGCCGATGTCGCAGATGTCGCCGAGAATGTCGCGCGCCACTTCACGGTCGCCGCCGGCGGCCTTGCGGGCCAGGTTCGCCTTCACGCCCTTGAGCCACTCCTCGGCCTTCGCCTCGCCGTGATGGACGATGTAGGCGGCGATCAGCGCAGTGTTGTAGGGGTGCTTGCCCGAACGGATGCAGACCTCGCCCTTCCACTTCGGGTCGGCGAAGCTCTCATAGGTGATGGCCGTGTCCTTCACCCGGTCCTTGGCGGTGTAGGCAACGCGGGCGCGGGCGGAAAGGGCGAACCACTCGCCTTCCTTGCCGCGGAGGTTCGCGGGAATGGCCTTTTCCAGCGTGTCGGAGCTGACCTTCTGGGTCACGCCCTGATCCACCAGGTCGAGCAGCGCGCCGACATCCACCGTCATCAGCACGTCGGCGGGGGAGGCGTCGCCCTCGGCCTTCACGCGCTCGGCGAGGCCTTCCTTGACGAACACGCTGTTGACCTTGATCCCGGTCTTCTCGCTGAAGGCGTCGAACAGCGGCTTGGCGAGACCCGGCTCGCGGGTGGTGTAGATGTTCACCACCTCTTCCGCCGAAGCGGCGAAGGGCGCGAGGGCGAGCGTCGCGGCAATGAAGCCGGAAAGCGCGTAGCGGGAAAGCGAGCTGCGGGCAGGCATGGGCGTCTCCTGTGTGCGCACCACCGTCAAGGGGCGGTTGCATGGTGGACGGTACGTCTGTCCGAGGCGGTAGCCGACGTGGCCCCGCCGGTCAACGAAAAGCAAAGTGAAGTCAATAGCTTAGAATAAGTCTAATCAAAAGGAACGCGCGGAAGCCGGCCCTCCGGGGCCGGCGCGGAGCCGGCGGAGGTCGCGCCGGTTGCAGCGGCCACGCCCAACGAAAAGGGCCGGTCTCGCGACCGGCCCTCCGCTAAACCTCTGGCACGAGCGGCGAAACGCTCACTCCAGCTCGCCGATATGGTGCTGGGCGTAGAGTTGCAGGCCCAGGGTCTTGATCAGGTCGAGCTGGGTTTCGAGGAAGTCGATATGGCCTTCCTCGTCCGTCATCAGCGCCTTGAACAGATCGCGGCTGGGGTAGTCCTGCACGCTCTCGCAATAGGTCGCGGCTTCCTGGTAGAGCGCGCGCGCCTCGATCTCGGCGGCGAGATCGCACTCGATCACTTCCTTGATGTCCTGGCCGATGCGCAGCGGGTCCAGCACCTGCAGGTTCGGCAGACCTTCGAGGAACAGGATGCGGTCGATGAAGCGATCCGCGTGCTGCATCTCCTCGATCGACTCGGCGCGCCACTTGGCGGCGAGCTTCTTGAACCCCCAATTGTCCAGCATGCGGTAATGCAGCCAGTATTGGTTGATCGCGGTAAGCTCCGAGCGGACGCCGCGGTTGAGATATTCGATGACCTTTGAATCGCCCTTCATGGCGCCGCCTCTCCTGTTGCGAGTAGCGGCATCTTTTTAGAAAACTTCTAAGGAGAAGGCAACCACTCTTCCACAGGTCACGCGCGAGAGTCCGCGCGGCGCTTCACTCGGCCGCGATGGCCGGCAGAGCCAGCGCAGGCTCGTGATGCGCGTGGCCGTGAGAATGGCCGTGGGCATGGCTGTGATCATGTGCGTGAGGCGCATGCGTGTGAGCCGCATGGCCATGGGGCGCGTGGTAGTGCGGCGCCGCGGGGTGCGCGTGCGGGGCGGGCGCCCCCTCCCCCTGCAGAGCGGCCGGGCACTCGCGCGGGCACACCGAACAGGCGCTGGCGTTCACATCGTCGAGCAGCTTGCGGATGGTGCGGGCACAGCGGCCGCACTGCGCGCTGCAGCCGAGGCAGCGATACACCTGCCCCACCGTTCGCACGGGCGCCGTCGTCTCCGACACCGCACTGCGGATCTGACGATCGGAAAGCACATTGCAGGAACACACGATCATCGCGACGCGAAACCGAAGTTTTCAGGCGTTTAGAATTATTCTAAATATCGCCTTTCTCTTCTCTTTTCGCGCTATTCCGGCCAAGCGTCAATCGGCAAATGCCAATCTGCCGATCATGTGAGGTGATCGACTAGTCTTCGCAGGCTTAGATTTTAGAAGTTCCAGATTAAGCGTCGGAGCTCAACTCATCTGCACTTTTGAATGGCACCAAACTGGCGCCCTCGAACCCCGGCACGCGCGCGATCGGGTCGCCGGCCAGCCGGGCATAGAGCACATGGTCCTGCCACCGGCCGTCGATGCAGAGATATTCGCGCCCATAGCCCTCACGCCGGAAGCCGGCACCCTCCAGCAGCCGCATGGAGGGGGTGTTGCTGGGCAGACAGGCGGCCTCAATCCGGCGCAGGCCCAGCGTGCCATGGGCGAAGGGCAGCAGGGTGCGCACCGCCGCGCTCATATAGCCCTGCCCGGCGAAAGGGGCGCCCATCCAGTAGCCGAGGCTGGCGGTCTGGGTCACGCCCCGCCGCACATTGGACAGCGAGAGCCCGCCCAGCAGCACACGGTCGGCGCGGCGGATCACCAGGAAGGGATAGGCCGCGTCCTCGCGCACATCGCGGGCATAGCGGCGCATGCGTCGCCGGAACGAGCCGCGCGTGAGGTCATAGGCCGGCCAGGTCGGCTCCCACGGGGAAAGGAACTCCCGGCTCTGCTCGCGCAGGGCCGCCCAGGCGGCGAAGTCCGACATGTTCGGCAGGCGCAGCAGCACGCTCGCCCCCTCGACGAGCATCGGGGGCTCAGACCAGGACACGGTGCGAAACAGGGCCATGTGCGCTGCCGGCGGGCGTTATGCTGCGCTAAGACGTTCCGCGATGCGCGCCGCCGATTCAAGCGATTTTCCCGGCCCCAGCGCGGTGAAGGTCGGCCGGCCGCGCCCGATCAGCGCCTTGCCGGCGGCGCGGGCGTCGTCCAGCGTCACCGCTTCCACCTTGGCGACGATCTCTTCCAGCGGGATCGGCCGGCCGAAGGCCAGCATCTGCCGCGCCAGCTGGTCCGCCCGCGCGCCGGAACTCTCCAGCGCCGCCAGCAGCCCCACCTTGGCCTGCGCCTTGGAACGCGCCAGCTCCGCCTCGGTCATGCTGTCGATGGTGGCGAGGATCTGGTCGACGGCCACATCGACCAATTCGCCGACATCGCCGCCATCCGTGCCGGCATAGACGCCGAACAGCCCGGTATCGGCATAGCCCCAGTGGAAGGAATAGACCGCGTAGCACAGGCCGCGCGCCTCGCGCACTTCCTGGAACAGGCGCGAGGACATGCCCCCGCCGAGCACATTGGTGAACACCTGCAGCGCATGGATGCCGGGGTCGCGGTAGGAAAGGCCGGGCAGGCCGATCAAGAGATGCGCCTGCTCCAGCTCGCGCCCGCCGCCGATCTCCACCCCACCCTCATAGCGGGCGGGAACGACCGCCGGCTTGTCGGCGCCGGCAAAGCCCGCCACGCGCTTTTCCGCTTCCGCCACCAGCGCCTCATGCGACACCGCGCCGGCGGCGGAGACGATCATCTTCGGCGCGCGGTAGGTGCGACCGAGATAGGTGCGCAGCTTTTCCGGCCCGAAGGAGCGCACGCTGTCCGGCGTGCCGAGGATGGAGCGGCCGATGGGTTGGCCGGGAAAGGCCCGCTCCTGGAACAGGTCGAACACCAGATCGTCCGGCGTATCCAGCGCCGCGCCGATCTCCTGCTCGATCACATTGTGCTCGCGCGCCAGTTCCTCCGGGTCGAAGGCCGGCTCGGCGAGAATGTCGGAGAGCACGTCGAGCGCCAGCGGCATGTCCTCGGCCAGCACCCGCGCATTGTAGGAGGTGTGCTCGACGCTGGTGGCGGCGTTGATGTCGCCGCCGACCGCCTCGATCTCCTCGGCGATGCCGCGCGCGGAGCGGCGGCGGGTGCCTTTGAACGCCATATGTTCGAGCAGATGCGAGATGCCGTGCTCGTCCGCCTCCTCGTCGCGCGCCCCGGCCCCGACCCAGATGCCGAGCGAAGTCGTGGCCAGATGCGGCATGGATTCGGAAACGACGGTGACACCGTTGGCGAGCGTGGTGATGCGGGGGCCCGGGGCGGTGGGGTTGCTCACGCGGCGGTCTCCGAGGCCCGCGCATGGCGGGTGATATAGGCTTCGATCGCCGCGACATCATTGGGCAGGGTCGGCGTGCGCTCGGGCCGCTCCAAGAGGTCGGCGAGATGCGGCGGCAGCGCCGGGCGCTCGCCGCAGGCCCGCTCCACCGCGTCGGGGAATTTGGCGGGATGCGCGGTGGCGAGCACCACCTGCGGCACATGCGGATCCTGCGCCACGCGCTCGGCCACCGACACCGCTACCGCCGTGTGCGGGTCGAGCAGATAGCCCGTCTCCGCCCGCACCCGGGCGATGGTGTCCAGCGTCTGCGCCTCGTCCGCCCGGCCGGCGTCGAAATCGGCGCGTAGCGCCGCCATGGCGGCGCTGGAGGGCGCGAAGGCGCCGGACTGCGCCAGCGAGGCCATCAGCCCGCGCAGCGCGCCGGCGTCGCGGTCCATCGCCTCGAACAGCACGCGCTCGAAATTCGACGACACCTCGATGTCCATCGACGGCGAGGAGGACGGGTGCACGCCGGTCACCTCATAGCGCCCGGTCGCCAGCGTGCGGGCGAGGATGTCGTTGACATTGGTCGCCACCACCAGCCGCTCGATCGGCAGGCCCATGCGCTTGGCGACATAGCCGGCGAGCACGTCGCCGAAATTGCCGGTCGGCACCACGAAGGAGGTCTTGCGCTGCGGCGCCCCCAGCGCGACGCCGGCGACGAAATAATACACCACCTGCGCGACGATGCGCGCCCAGTTGATCGAGTTCACCCCGGCGAGGCGCTGGCGGTCGCGGAAGGCGTGATGGTTGAACATCGCCTTCACATGCGCCTGGCAGTCGTCGAACGTGCCCTCGATGGCGATGGCGTGGACATTGGCGTCCGGCACCGTGGTCATCTGCCGGCGCTGCACCTCGGAGACGCGGCCGGCGGGGTAGAGGATGAACACATCGGTGCGCTTGGAGCCGCGAAACGCCTCGATCGCCGCGCTGCCCGTGTCACCCGAGGTGGCGCCGACAATGGTGGCGTGCTGGTCGCGCGCGCTCAGCACATGGTCCATCATCCGGCCGAGAAGCTGCATCGCCACATCCTTGAAGGCGAGCGTCGGGCCGTGGAACAGCTCCAGCACGAAGCGGTTGGGGGCGATCTGCACCAGCGGCGTTGTGGCGGGATGCCGGAAGCTGGCATAGGCCTCCTCCAGCATCGGCCGCAGCACCTCGGGCGTGAAGGCGGAGTCGACGAAGGGCGCGATCACCCGCCCGGCGACCTCGGCATAGGAATGGCCGGCGAGGCTGGAAATCGCCGGTGGGGCCAGCGCGGGGAAGACCTCGGGCACATACAGCCCGCCGTCGCGCGCAAGGCCGGCGAGCAGGGCGTCGGAGAAGGCGAGCACGGGAGCCTCGCCGCGGGTCGAGATGTAGCGCACGCGCGCCTCCGCTGGAGAAAGTGGCCGCAACCTAGTGGCGGGGAGCCGATGAGGCAAGCAAACGCTCACCTCCCGCGCTCACACCCGCCGCCGGCGGCTCCAGACATAGGCGACGAACACGCCGAGCAGCGAGGCGGCGAGGCCGAACCAGGTCAGCGCATATTCGAGATGCCGGTTCGGGAACACGATCCGCGTCAGCCCGCCGCGCGGCAGGCCGCCGGGGTTCGCCGTCGCATCCGCGTCGATGAGGAAGGGCGCCACCCGCACCAGCCCCTTGGCGCTGGCGATCGCCTCGGGGTCGCGCACATACCAGCGGTCCTTGGCGGCGTCGTTGGCGGGGGTGAACGGCCCGGCCTCTTCCGGCAGGCGCAGCAGGCCGGTGACCGTGACCGGGCCTTCCACCTGCCCCTCGGCCCGCGTCGCCGGCGCCTTCTGCGCCAGCGGCACGAAGCCGCGATTGACCAGAACGACGGCACCATCGGGCAGGTTGAGCGGCGTCACCACCCAATAGCCCGGCCCGCCGGAGCCATCCGGCGCCTGGTCGATCAGCGCATAGACCTGCACTTCGAGATCGTTGAGGAAGCGCCCCTGCACGGTGACGCGGCGATACTCGTCATTGGCGAAGTCGATCTTGCCCCACTCAGCTTCCGGCGGCAGCGGCACCGGCGCCTCATGGATGCGGGCCTCCACCTGGGCGATCAGCGTTTCCTTCCAGGCAAGCCGCTGCAACTGCCACAGGCCGAGCCCCACCAGCACGGCGAAGGCCAGCAGCGCGGCGGCCGCGACCGGCAGCAGCCGGTGCCGCGAGGCGGCCGGAGCGCTCACTTATCCCCCTTGTCGAGACGGCCTTCCTGCGCGCGCTTGGCATATTGCAGGGCGATCAGTGTCGCTTTGAGCGGCCGCAACAGGCCGAGCGTGGCGATCAGCACCAGCGGGGTCCACAGCAGCGCATGCACCCAGAAGGGCGGCTGCCAGGTGAGTTCCACCCACAGCGCCAGCCCCACCACCAGCGCGCCAGCGGCGAGGATGATGAACACGACCGGCCCGTCGCCGGAATCGTCGAAGCTGTAGTCGAGCCCGCAGGCTGTGCAGGACGGCGCCACGGTGAGGAAGCCGTTGAACAGCTTGCCACGGCCGCAGCGCGGGCAGCGGCAGGTGAGGCCGGCCGTATAGGGCGAGACCCCGCTATCGTAAGGTTGCAGGTCCATGGCCGGTTTCTACTCCCATTCCGGGCCGGGGTGGCACGGGCATTTCGCCACATAAACGAAAAAGGGGCGGCCCGAAGCCGCCCCTTGCCGAAAGCTGTCGCCGGTTCAGTGCGGTGCGCCCGCGCTGCCCCAGACATAGATGAAGGTGAAGAGGAACAGCCACACCACGTCGACGAAGTGCCAGTACCAGGCCGCCGCCTCGAACCCGAAATGATGGGTCGGGGTGAAATGGCCAGCATAGATACGCCCGAGGCACACGGCGAGGAAGATGGTGCCGACGATGACGTGGAAGCCGTGGAAGCCGGTCGCCATGAAGAAGGTGGCGCCGTAAATGTTGCCGGAGAAGGCGAATTCGGCGTGGCTGTATTCGAAGCCCTGCAGCAGCGAGAAGATGAAGCCGAGGCCGACGGTGAGCCAGAGGCCCCATTTGGCGCTCTGGCGGTCGCCATGCACCAGCGCATGGTGCGCCCAGGTCAGCGTGGTGCCGGAGGTCAGCAGGATCAGCGTGTTGAGCAGCGGCAGGTGCCAGGGATCGAAGGTCTCGATGCCCGTCGGCGGCCAGACGCCGCCGGTCGCGGTGGCGCGGGCATAGTTGATCTCCTCGCCGACGAAGAGCGAGGCGTCGAAGAA
Source organism: Ancylobacter polymorphus (assembly GCF_022836935.1). NCBI lineage: Bacteria > Pseudomonadati > Pseudomonadota > Alphaproteobacteria > Hyphomicrobiales > Xanthobacteraceae > Ancylobacter > Ancylobacter polymorphus. The sequence goes on from NZ_CP083239.1 coordinate 4,381,166, forward strand.
GGCCCAGAACCAGGCGACGAAGAACATCACCTCGGAGGCGATGAACAGGATCATGCCGTAGCGCAGGTGAAGCTGCACCACCGGCGTGTGGGCGTGCTCGTGCTCGCCTTCGCGGATCACGTCCCGCCACCACACCACCATGGTGTAGATCACGCCGAGCAGGCCGGCGATGAACACCAGCGAGGTCAGCTGGCCGTGCATCCAGAACACCGCGCCCACGGCCATGATGAAGGCGAAGATGGAAATGACGAACGGCCACGGGCTCGGGTCAACGAGGTGGTAGTCGTGATGTTTGGCGTGGGCCTCGGCCATGGGTCGCGCTCTCCGTTCCGTCTGCTTCTCTAGAGCCCTTTCCGCGCCGGTGGAACCACCGAAGCGACGGGAAACGGCACCGTATTCACTGCGCCCGCCCCTCTCGACGCCAGGGTCGTTCGACCCTCGCGGAAAAGGCACGGGCATGCCGCAGGTGCGGCCGCAACTTTCCCTGCCGCCCTGTTAGAGCGGCGCCTTTCCGTCCTTCGTCGCCCCGGCCGCCAGCGGCGTCGCCTTGGGGAAGAAGGTGTAGGAAAGGGTGATGGTCTTGACGCCGCGCATCTCCGGATCCTCGGCAAAGGCGGGATCGACGAAGAAGACCACGGGCATGTCGAGGCTCTCGCCCGGCTGCAGCGTCTGGTCGGTGAAGCAGAAGCACTGCATCTTGGCGAAGTGGTAACCGGACTGGGCCGGCGTCACATTATAGGTCGCGGCGGCGGTCACCGGCTTGTCGCTGCGGTTCTTCACCCGGTAATAGGCGAGCTTGGTCTCGCCCACCCGCACCTGCACCGAGCGCTGCTCGGGAGCGAATTCCCAGTCGAGGCCCGGCGCGGTGTTGGCGTCGAAGCGCACTTCCACCACCCGCTCCAGCGCCGCGCCCGGTGCCGAGGCGGCGACACGGGTGGCCCCGCCAAAGCCGGTGACCTGGCAGAACATCTGGTAGAGCGGCACAGCGGCATAGGCGGCACCGGTCATGGCGACGACGAAAGCGACGCAGCTCAGCGCCACGCCGCGATGACTCACCTTCCGGCGCGGGGCGGCCGGGGCGGTGGCAGTGTTGTCTTCGCGGTCTGATGCCATGGCACCCTCACAGCGGACGGATCAGCACGGCCGGGCCGAGCTTGACGATGGTCACCACATAGAACAGCACGCAGAGCGCCGCGAGCACCGCCGCGATGGCGATGGAACGGGCGCGCCGGCGCCGCTTCTGCTCCTCGGTCAGCACCACGCCTTCGGGCTCGCCGCCGGGTCGCTTCGTGTCGTTGCTCATTCCAGCCCTCGCCGCCATGCGCTCACAGCCCGAAACCGGCCGGCGCGACCGCCTCGACGAGGAGGACCGCGAAGAGCAGGAAAAGATACAGGATCGAGAAGCCGAACAGGCGCCGCGCCGCGATCTCCGCCGGGGCGCCCTCGCGCCGGCGATAGACCTGCACCGCCAGCAGCAGCATCAGCGCCCCGGTGACGCCGGAAACGACGCCATAGGCGAGGCCGGCCATGCCGAGGAAGAAGGGCGACATGGCGAGCGGAACCAGCAGCAGCGTGTAGAGCAGGATCTGGCGGCGGGTCTCGGACGGTCCGGCGACCACGGGCAGCATCGGCACGCCGGCGCGGGCATAGTCACCCGACTTGTACAGCGCCAGCGCCCAGAAATGAGGCGGGGTCCAGAAGAAGATGATGAGGAACAGCAGCAGGCTTTCCAGCCCGATGCCGCCGGAGGCCGCCGCCCAGCCGACCATGGGCGGGAAGGCGCCGGCAGCGCCGCCGATGACGATGTTCTGCGGCGTCCAGCGCTTCAGCCACATCGTGTAGATGACGACATAGAAGAAGATGGTGAAGGCGAGCAGCGCCGCCGCGACCATGTTCACGAGAAGGCCGAGCACGATCACCGAGCCGACCGAGAGCGTCATGCCGAAGGCGAGCGCCTCGCCCGGGGTGACGCGGCCGGCGGGAATGGGCCGGCGGCGGGTGCGGCTCATCACCGCGTCGATGTCGGCGTCCCACCACATGTTGAGCGCACCGGAGGCGCCGGCACCGATCGCGATGCACAGCAGCGCGGTGAAGGCGATCACCGGGTGGACCTCGCCCGGCGCGCGCACGAGGCCGACCAGCGCGGTGAAGATCACCAGCGACATGACACGGGGCTTCAGCAGCGCGACATAGTCGGCCACCGAGGCGGGCGACGGCATGTCGAGCGCGCGGGGCTCGCTCGGGGTCAGGTCGTATTCGCGCGAGGCGACGTCGCTCATCACTTCACTCCGGCGCGCCCGGGGGCGGCGCTTGTCTTCGGGTCGGGCCGCGCAGGGCGCCGCCCCTCTTGTGGAACCGGCGCGGAGAACCGCGCCGGGTCGTCTCTCAAACGGCCGGGCCGCTCACTTGATCTTCGGCAGAACGTCGAAGTGGTGGTAGGGCGGCGGCGAGCTCAGCGTCCATTCCAGCGTGGTGGCGCCTTCGCCCCAGGGGTTGGCGCCGGCCGGCACCTTGGCGGCGAACATCCGGTAGATGCCGAACAGGAACACCAGCACCGCGAAGCCGGAGATGTAGGAACCGATCGAGGAGACGAAGTTCCAGCCGGCGAACGCGTCTGGATAGTCCGCGTAGCGGCGCGGCATGCCGGCGAGGCCGAGGAAGTGCTGCGGAAAGAACACCAGGTTGACGCCGATGAAGGTCAGCCAGAAGTGCACCTTGGCGATGCCTTCGCTGTACATGTAGCCGAACATCTTCGGGGCCCAGTAGTACCAGCCGGCGAAGATGGCGAACACGGCGCCCAGCGACAGCACGTAGTGGAAGTGGGCCACCACGTAATAGGTGTCGTGCAGCGCGCGGTCGATGCCGGCATTGGAGAGCACGACGCCGGTGACGCCGCCGACGGTGAACAGGAAGATGAACCCGATCGCCCACAGCATCGGCACGCGCATGGAGATCGAACCGCCCCACATGGTGGCGATCCAGGAGAAGATCTTCACGCCCGTCGGCACCGCGATGATCATGGTCGCGGCGACGAAATAGGCCTGGGTCGAGGAGGACAGGCCGACCGTGTACATGTGGTGCGCCCACACCACGAAGCCGACCACGCCGATCGCCACCATCGCATAGGCCATGCCGAGATAGCCGAACACGGGCTTGCGCGAGAAGGTGGAGACGATGTGCGAGATGATGCCGAAGCCCGGCAGGATCAGGATGTACACTTCGGGGTGGCCGAAGAACCAGAACAGGTGCTGGAACAGGATCGGGTCACCGCCGCCCGAGGGATCGAAGAAGGTGGTGCCGAAATTGCGGTCCGTCAGCAGCATGGTGATGGCGCCGGCGAGCACCGGCAGCGACAGCAGCAGCAGGAACGCGGTCACCAGCTGCGACCAGGCGAACAGCGGCATCTTGTGCAGCGTCATGCCCGGGGCGCGCATGTTGAGGATCGTCGTGATCAGGTTGATCGCGCCGAGGATCGACGAAGCGCCCGCAATGTGCAGCGAGAGGATCAGCAGGTCCATCGCCGGGCCGGGATGGCCGAGCTTGGAGGAGAGCGGGGGATAGATGGTCCAGCCGCCGCCGAAGCCGTTGGTGCCCGGCGCGCCTTCCACGAACAGCGACAGCAGCGCCAGCGCGAAGGCGGGCGGCAGCAGCCAGAAGGCGACGTTGTTGATGCGCGGGAAGGCGGTGTCGGGCGCGCCGATCATCAGCGGCACGAAATAGTTGCCATAGCCGCCGATCATCGCCGGCATCACCATGAAGAAGATCATGATGAGGCCGTGGCCGGTGGTGAACACGTTGAAGGTCTGCGGATCGGAGAAGATCTGCATCCCCGGCTCCTGCAGCTCCATGCGGATGCCGATGGAGAGGGCGCCGCCCACGATCCCCGCGACGATCGCGAAGATCAGGTACATCAGCCCGATGTCCTTGTTGTTGGTCGAATAGACCCAGCGCTTCCAACCCGTCGGATCGCCCGCGTGACCGGCTGCGTATGCCATGGAACCGTCCCTCATGCGCGCCCTTTAGGGGCACTTAGAAACTTCAATGCGCCGAACCGGCACTCTCAGCGGGCGGCGACGCCCGCCACTTCGCCCTGCGCGACACGCGCCGGCGCCGGGGCCGCCGCGAATTCCTGCTTGGCCTTCTCGACCCACGCCGCGAATTCCTGCTCGCTCACCACCCGGATGGCGATCGGCATGAAGGCGTGGTCCTTGCCGCACAGCTCGGAGCACTGGCCGTAATAGATGCCTTCCTTGGTCGCCTGGAACCAGCTCTCGTTCAGGCGGCCCGGCAGGGCGTCGATCTTCACGCCGAAGGACGGAAGAGCGAAGGAATGGATCACGTCCGCCGCCGTCACCTGGATACGGACGATCTTGTTCACCGGCACGACCACGTCGTTGTCCACCGCCAGCAGGCGGGGCTGGCCGGGCTTCAGGTCGGCTTCCGGCACCATCAGGCTGTCGAAGCTGAACGCGCCATTGTCCGGGTATTCATAGGACCAGTACCACTGGTGCCCCGTCACCTTCACGGTGAGGTCGGCCTGCGGCAGGTCCAGCTGGTGGAACAGCAGGCGGAAGGAGGGAATGGCGATCGCCACCAGGATGAGGACCGGAACCACGGTCCACACCACCTCGATCATCGTGTGATGCGTGGTGCGCGAGGGGACCGGATTGGCCTTCTCGTTGAACTTCACCATCACCACGACCAGCAGCGCCAGCACCAGCAGCACCACGGCGACGATGATCACCAGAAGGAAGAAGTGGAAGGAGTGCATGCTCTCCATGACCGGAGAAGCCGCCCCCTGAAGATTGATCTGCCAGGGCGAAGGCTGCCCGGTCCCCGCCAGGGCGGCCCCAGCCAGCGCCAGCATGCCGAACATCCCGCCGGCCAGGCCCGCGACCGTGCGCGCAGCATTGCGGATCCACGATTTCATCGCGAACGTCACTCCCATCAGCTTCCCCACGGCCCAGCCCAAGCGATAATGATCGCTCTCCGGGACAGCGGCATTTGATCTTCATCAAACACAAAAAGGACACGCGGGCAACGCGCCTGGGGCATCCCGCTCCTGCGACATGACGTCGGGTGCCTGGAAGCGTTCTATCTCCATGCAGCGATGGATTGCCGCATTCTTGACATCACCCTCGGGCTTCTACCGCATCCTGCACTGGGGAGCGGCCGAAAAGGGGACGCCGCACGATTCGCCTTGTCCCCCGCCGCCGATTCTTTAGAAGACATAGCGAACGACACTTTTCGGGAGACAGCCATGCCCGGCTTCGCGGCCCTCCGTTCAGCCATAGTCGCGGCGCTTGCCGGCGCGGCGCTGCTCGCCTCCCTCGGGGGGGCCTCGGCGCAGGGCGTCGTGCGCTCGGTCCATGGCGAATGGCAGATCCGGTGCGACACCCCGCCCGGGGCGCAATCCGAGCAATGCGTGCTGCTGCAGAGCGTGCAGGCCGACGACCGCCCCAATGTCGGCCTCACCGCAATCGTGCTGAAGATGCGCGACAACGGCAAGACCCTGCTGCGCGTGCTGGCCCCGCTCGGCGTGCTGCTGCCCTCCGGCCTCGGCCTCATCATCGACGACCAGCCGATTGGCAGCGTCGGCTTCGTCCGCTGCGTGCCCAATGGCTGCGTCGCCGAGGTGGAGATGGACGCGACGCTGATGGACAAGCTGCGCAACGGCAAGAAGGCCATCTTCGTCATTCGCGAGACGCCCGAGCCGGATGAGGGCATCGGCATCCCGCTCAATCTCAACGGGTTCGGCCAGGGCTACGACGCGCTTCCCTGAAGGCGCGGACCGTGAGCCCCCCCACCCCCGTCGCCCCCCCTCCCCGCCTCGTCATCTTCGATATGGATGACGTGCTGCTGCGCTATGATGTCGAGGCCCGCCGCGCCGCCATGGGCGCCCCCGCCGGCCTTTCCGCCGCCGAGGTCGAGCGCCGCGTCTGGCACAGCGGCATCGAGGACGCCTCCGATCTCGGCCATCTGACCCCAGACGCCTATCTCGCCGCGGTGGCTGAAGCGCTCGGCACGCCGTTCGGCCGGCCGGAATGGCTGCGCACCCGCGCGCTCGCCATGACGCTGGACCCGGACATGCTGGCGCTGGTGCCTCAGGTCAGCGCCCGCGTTCCCATCGCCCTGCTCACCAATAACGGCCACATCATGCGCGAGCATTTCGACGCGCTGGTGCCGGAATTGCGGGCCCTGTTCGGCCCGGCCATGCATGTCGCCTGCGAGTTCGGCGCCAAGAAGCCGACACCCTCCGTATATAAAGGTGTGGCGGCCCGCTACGGCGTCGCCCCGCAGGAGGCGGTGATGATCGACGACAAGCCGGTCAACGTCGCCGGCGCCAGAGAGGCCGGCCTGCGCGCCCATTGTTTCACCCGCGCGGGCGCTCTCGCGGCGTTTCTGGCGGAGGCCGGGCTGGGGGAGACCCTCTGATGCTGTGTCCCGTCTGCGAGGCCGCTTCCGCTCCCTTCCGGGTGGTCGAGGGATTCGCCTATTTCAAGTGCTCGGGCTGCGGCATCCTGCATTTGCCGCCCGACATTCTGCGCGACATCGACGCCGGCAAACCGCTCCGCACCTATGAGGTGGAGTATTGGGACGCGGAAATGCACGCCGCCGGGCAAAGGGCGGCCGGGCCCGGCATGGCCCGGCTGTGCGAGGCGATCTTTCTCGCCTCCACCCCGGTGCGCGCCGTGCTGGACATCGGCACCGGCCCCGGCGTGCTGCTCGATCACATGGCGCGGCTGATGCCCCATGCCGCCCCCGCCCTTCACGGCGTGGAGCTTTTCCCGCCGCCGGAGCGCTGGCGGACGACCTCGCCCAACTACCATATCGGCACGCTCGATTCCCTTGCCCCGATGACGTTCGAGGCCGGCCTGTGCATGGAAGTGATCGAGCACCTGACGCCGCGCATGGTCGCGACTCTGCTGCGGGCGCTCGCCTCGGTGGCGAGCGAGGGCAGTTGCTTCCTGTTCAACACCGGCCTCACGCCCTTCGTGGAAAACGAGGACCCGGCCTATCTGGACCCGCTGGGGCGCGGCCACATCACCATCTGGACCGTCGAGGCGATGGCGCGGCTTGCCGCGCCGGTCGGGCTCACGGCCTCGCCCCTGCCCGGCCGCAGCTGGGCGTTCCTTGTCGAGAAGGCGCCGCGTTCCATGGCGTTTGAGCACCGCATCTATCATCCGCTGCCGGAGAACCTCAGCTTTCTCTCCGGCGGCGAAGCCGTCGCCTCTGTCCCGAGCCTGCTGGCCCAGTCGGGCCTTGGCTGGTTTTTCTTCGCGGATATGGCGGCGAGCCGCACCGCCTGGGCCCAGTCGCTCGACCGCGAGCTCGCCGCCGCGCGAAAGTCGCTTCTGCCCCTGTGGGCGGGTGGCGGCCGTCGCCCCTCGGAATAAGCCCTCATGCCCGAACTGCCGGAAGTCGAAACCGTAAGGCGCGGCCTCGCGCCGGTCATGGAGGGCCGGCGCATCCTCGCCGCCGTCGCCCGCCGGCCGGATCTGCGCTGGCCGCTGCCCGAGCGCTTCGCCGAGCGGCTGACCGGGCGCACGCTGCGCCGGCTGGAGCGGCGGGCGAAATACCTCATGGCCGATATGGGCCCCGACGCCGACGGCAGGGACGAGGTGCTGGTGATGCATCTCGGCATGTCCGGCTCCTTCCGCATCGAGCCCGACGCCGGCCCGCCGGAAATGCCCGGCGATTTCCACCTGCCGCGCTCGCGCCTCGCCGCGCACGATCATGTCGTGCTGCGGATGGAAGGCGACGGGACGACGGGCGCGGCGGAGGTGGTCTATAACGACCCGCGCCGCTTCGGCTTCATGCTGCTGCTGCCGCGCGCGGAGCTGGCGACGCACCCGCTGTTCAATGCCATCGGCCCGGAGCCGCTGGGGGAGGACTTCACCCCGGAGGCTCTGGCCCGCGCGCTCGCCGGGCGGCGCACCCCGCTGAAGGCGGCGCTGCTCGACCAGAAGGTCGTCGCCGGGCTCGGCAATATCTATGTGTGCGAGGCCCTGCACCGCGCCGGCCTGTCGCCGGAACGCGGCGCCTTCACGCTCGCCGGTCTCACTGGCGGTCCCATCGAACTCACCGTCCGCCTGGTCGAGACCATCCGCGAGGTGCTGCAGGAGGCCATCGCGGCGGGCGGCTCGACCCTGCGCGACCATGCTAAGGTCGACGGCACGCTGGGTTATTTCCAGCACACCTTCCGCGTCTATGATCGCGAAGGCGAGCCCTGCCAGACACTTGGCTGCCGCGGCACCATCGCCCGGCTTGTGCAAAGCGGGCGCTCCACCTTCTACTGTGCCGCCTGCCAGCGATAGGAGACGCGCATGTCCTACGAGACCATCCTCGTCGAAACCAATGGACGCGTCGGCGTCATCACCCTGAACCGTCCCCAAGCCCTAAACGCCCTCAACGCCGCGCTGATCGACGAGCTCAGCCAGGCGCTGGACGGGTTCGAGAGCGACCCCGGCATTGGCTGCATCGTCCTCACCGGCTCCGAGCGCGCCTTCGCGGCGGGGGCGGATATCAAGGAGATGCAGGCACTTAACTTCCCCGCCACCTATGTCGACGACTTCATCACCTCCTGGGAGCGGCTCTCGCGCTGCCGCAAGCCGGTGGTCGCGGCGGTGGCCGGCTACGCGCTCGGCGGCGGCTGCGAGATCGCCATGATGTGCGACATCATCCTAGCCGCCGACAATGCCCGTTTCGGCCAGCCGGAGATCCAGCTCGGCATCATGCCGGGCGCCGGCGGATCGCAGCGGCTGACCCGCGCGGTCGGCAAGGCGAAGGCGATGGAGATGTGCCTCACCGGCCGCACCCTCACGGCGGAGGAGGCCGACCGCTACGGGCTGGTGTCGCGGGTGGTGCCGCTGGCGTCGCTGAAGGAGGAGGCGATGAAGGTCGCCGACACCATCGCCGGCCTGTCGCTGGCCTCCGTGATGATGACCAAGGAGAGCGTGAATCGCGCCTTCGAATCCTCACTGGCCGAAGGCATCCGATTCGAACGCCGCCTCTTCCAGGCGCTGTTTGCGACGGCCGATCAGAAGGAAGGCATGGCCGCCTTCGCGGCCAAGCGCGGCGCCTCATTCACCAACAATTAACCATTGTGCGGGCGGGCGCCCGTGCCATGGATGTTGACGCGGCGGCGCCCGCCGACTATAAGCCCGCCACTCGCGCGGAGCTCCTTCGGGGTTGGCTCTGCTTCAACATTTGCAACCGACATTTCGGCAAGGCGCGGTACGTGGCGTCCTTGCGACGATGAAGAGGATGGCCGATGGCCAATACGCCCTCCGCCAAAAAGGCGGCTCGCAAGATTGAGCGCCGGACTGAAGTCAACCGGAACCGCCGTTCCCGGATGCGCACTTTCGTGCGCAAGGTCGAAGAGGCGCTGGCCTCGGGCGACAAGGACGCGGCTGGCGCCGCCTTCAAGTCCGCCGAGCCGGAGATCATGCGCGCCGCCCAGAAGGGCGTCCTGCCCAAGAACACCGCCTCGCGCAAGGTTTCGCGTCTGGCGCAGCGTCTGGCCAAGCTCGGCGCCTGAACAGGCGGCACGATCGACCAGATCGCCAAAGACAAAACAACGTAAAAGCCCGGCCTCGCGCCGGGCTTTTTGCGTTTGCGAGCGCGGCCTCGCCAGAGCTCCGCCCCGTCCCGCACCCGTTCCCCGTGGCCATCAGGACCGCGTTGCAAAAGTGTCACGGAAGGACGCGCCAGCTGAAATCAGGCTCCGACGAACCAGTTGTTTCTTGACTCTGCCGCCACTCCCAAGCAGCGGCAAAACCTGCCAAAGCGACAGCAAAAAGAGACGTCGCCGCGCAGAGATTTGTCTGTTATTTCAATTATTTATGACCCACGCCGACCATCACCCCCCGAATCGGCACTTCATGCCCCCTCCACACCCCTCGCGGCACAAATTTAGCTGCGGAAAGACCCGCCAATGACCCCCATTGAATCTTGCAAGTGACTCAGAGATTTGCCGACTGATGGCTCTTTTTTGGGCGCTCGAATCACCGCCCTGCGGCACCCCGATACAGCCCCTGCGGCACTGACGGCGTTGCACCGCAGGGGGGGGCTGTGTATGTTGTCTTCATCCGGTTGGGCCGGGCACCTCAGCGAAATGTTGAGTTTTGGAGCGGTCCTTTGCGACGTGGGGAGGGTGGCGTGTGCTGTATTCATGACCCTGCCTACACAACAATGTTGTCGCCCGGCGTTGATCGACAGGTCTTCCAAGAGGGAAGATCTTGTCCGCGTAATGCGTAGTGTTGGCGATTTTAGTTGAATCATAACAATTTAACATTTGACGACGGCAATGATCTTGCCGTGAAGGGGCTGCTATGACTACGCGAAAGAACGCACAAGAGGGTGCGTGTTCCGTTCGCCCCGCCGCTTCCACGGCGGAAGGCGTCTGCGACGACGATATATCCATCCCTCGGATAAGGTGCGTTCTGCATGAGCCTCATGCCTTGGCCTTTTGGCCTGTTGAGGCGCTGATGCGGGTCGTCTAAAGACATCCCCCGCCCGACGGCCGAGAGGCCACGTCGATCACTTCATTC